>CAJXRQ010000005.1 GCA_913060505.1 uncultured Desulfovibrio sp. | reverse complement strand
ATCCTGTCCGGCTTGGGGTGGGAATAGCGGATGCCGTTGGTATCGCCCACAACCACGTAGGATGAGCCCGTGGCTTCACGGATTTTTTCGGCCATCAATTGAATGCTGCCTGTCGGATCATGGGCCATGAGTGCCGCTCGAATGGAAGGCATGAGTGCCACGCTTTGGGCTGTTTGAAGAGCACGTTTGCCGATCTGCTGATGCAGCACGTCCGTTGCCAGGCTGGTGACCGTGAGCCAGCTCATCAGGCTTTGGATGATGACCAGTGCCAGCACCATGTGGATGAGGTAGGACTGGATGCTTTTGGGCTTGATGCGTTCATACAGACGCATGAGAAACATGGCTTGACCTCCGCGGAACGTGGTATGATTCCGGGTGTCATGGCAGATTCGCCGGATTTAGGCAAACCTTGGCGCAAGCTGTCGGAGTGATTGTGCGGTTCAGTTTGTTTCAAAAAGTTGCTTATTGTGCCTGATATGTTGAAGCTCCTATTCGGGCGTGCTACAACCGGCACATGTCTGAAGTCGACAGAGATCGTCTGATTCAGTTTTTTACCCAGCCGGGGACGCTTTCCGGCCTGCTGGACGAGTTGCCCATCGGTGTGGCTGTGCTGGAACAGGACGGTTCCATACTGCTGGTCAACGGGGCCTACGAAAGCCTGACCGGCGTGGACCGGGCCAAGGTCGTGGGATTGCGTTGCCTGCACTCGTTGCGTTGCGATTTTTGTACGCACGATTGTCCTGTCTTTTCCGGCAAGAAAGATTTCCCCATCCAGCAGGTCAAGGGAAACATCATCAACCGCGAGCGCAAGAAAGTTCCGGTGCGCCTGACTGTTGCTCCGGTGTTTGACGAGGCCGGGGGGCAAGTGGGCGTTGTGGAGACCGTGACCCCGATTTCCGGCCCGGACGACTATGATGACCCCGAGGCCGGTTCATACAGTTTCGGCAAGCTGGTGGGGAAAAGCCCGCAAATGGGCAAAGTATTCCGCATGGTTCCAAGCGTGGCCCAGACTGATTCCTCGGTGCTCATCACCGGAGAAACCGGCACGGGCAAGGACGCGCTGGCTGAACAGATCCACAGGGCTTCGGACCGGGCGGACGGGCCTTTTGTCAAGGTCAACTGCGGTGCTCTGCCCGATACCCTGTTGGAGTCGGAATTGTTCGGACATACCAAGGGGGCGTTTACGGGCGCGGACCAGAACAAGCCCGGCCGCTTTCGGCTGGCGCATGGCGGTTCCCTGTTTCTCACCGAAATCGGAGACTTGCCGCTCAATCTCCAGGTCAAACTGCTTTCCTTCCTGGACGACAAGACAATCTATCCGTTGGGCAGTCCCAAAGGGTTCCACGCGGACGTGCGCGTCATTGTGGCAACGCACCGCAACCTGCGGGCCATGGTCCGCGAAAATCTGTTTCGTGAAGACCTGTTGTTCCGGCTCAACGTTATTCGTATCCATTTGCCGCCATTGCGGGAACGCGGCGTGGACATCAGCTTGTTGCAGGATCATTTTTTGCGCGAGTTCCGTCATCGTTTCAGCAAGAAAATCGTCGGATTTTCCGAGAATGCGACAGCACTGCTCAGTGCCTATCATTACCCCGGCAACGTCCGTGAACTGCGTAACATCATCGAATACGCAGTCAACTTCTGTGATGACAAACATATCAGCCTGCGCCACCTTCCGGCGTACCTGCATCAGGATACTTTTGCGCTGTTCGGGGATGCCACAGAGTCGGAACAGGGCGAAACAAAAGCCGAACCAGCGATACCGCCAACGGATTCTGTCGAGGTTCAGGGGCATGAAACATGGGAAGACGTTGAGCGGCGCATGATTCTGGACGCACTGTTGAAAGCGCACGGTCGACGGGGCCGAGCTGCGAAGATTCTTGGGTGGGGACGCAGTACCCTGTGGCGCAGGATGAAGCGCTACGGCATGGAGTAACGCATGCAACGCATTTTGATTCCCATATTGGACAACGAGATTGCCCATCGGTTCGATCTTGCTACCGATGTATTGATTATTTCCCTTGTCTGGGTAGACGACAGGATCGTAGATCGCGAAGACAAGGTCGTGGTTTTGGACCACCCTTCCCCCGAAGCCATTTGCAGGCTGGTTATCGTCCATACGGTGAATAGCGTCATTTGTGGCGGGATTGAAGGAGAATACTATGATTTCCTGCAATGGAAGGGGGCTGAAGTCATTGATGACGTGGTCGGTTCCACGGCGGACGTCATGCGTGCCTATTTGGCGGGGGAGTTGGAGCCCGGCATGATTTTGCGGAGAGGCAAGCCTGTTTAGTTTCATTTTGTTTCTATATGTATCAACGGTGCGCGCGCCATATGAAACATTTTGTTTCATATGGCGCCTTATTTTTTTTGTCCGATTGTGAAAAAAAATACAATACGCTGTTTTATTGGAATAAAACCGGGTTGGCATGTTCATTGCCAAATCGTCCGTGGCTGGCTCATGTCCGAGCCGATCATAAGTCAGTGAGGATTCACCCCCGGTATGAGAGTATTGATCGTAGATGCAGACGAAGCCTTCCGCACCAATCTTGCCACCCAGCTTTCCCGGCGCGGCGTGCAGGTTTCGGTAACGGATGATGGAGATCAAGCCGGAACTATGGCATGCAGCAAAAAGGTGGATGCCGTATTGTTGGGTGTATCCTGTCATGACCGTTCGCTTGTGGCGAACGTTGGCCGCGTCAGAAAGGCCTGTCCACGTGCGGAGGTTATTCTCATTAATCATTCCGGAGATGTTCCTCTTTCCATAGAGGCTATGAAGATGGGAGCGTTTGCCGAGCTGGCGGCTCCCGTGGATATGGAAGAACTGGAGAACGGATTGCGGTTGATCCGGAAAAAAGGCGGGAGATCCGGTCGTTAAGCCCGGAGCCTTTTAATACCAGAGGAAGGTTGTGTATGAAAGTGAAGGAACAGATGATTCCGGTAGCCGAGTACGTTACCGTGACCGAAGGGGCCACATTGCTGGATGTTTTTCTGGCACTGGAGGAAGACCATCGGGCCAAGAAGGATTCTACCCACGCGCATCGGGATGTGCTGGTGCTTTCCGCTGAAGGTGAAGTGGCCGGAACCGTCACCATGGTGGACATCATCCGCTCCATGGAACCAAACTACAAAAAACTCACCAATGGACAGAAAGGCTCCGGCGTGCTGACCAAGGAATATGTGGCCGGAGTATTCAAGGAACTCGGACTGTGGCATGAATCGTTGAATGAACTTTGTTCCAAGGCTGTGGAGTTGACCGTGGACGAAGTCATGCACCGGCCTGACGACCATGAACTGGTGGATGAGGACGACCCGCTGGAATTGGCCATCCACAACTACATTATGGGCGTTCGCCAGCCGTTGCTTGTCCGGCGGGGCAACGTTGTTGTCGGGGTGCTTCGGTTCAGCGACATTTTTGAAGAAATCCGCAAGCGCATTCTGTCCTGCGGGTAATGGGGGGTACTATGGAGGAAGCAGTGATGGCTTCGACACAGGCCGAAAAGTTTGATTGGAAGCGACTGGTGTTCATGCTTCTCGGCGTGTCGCTGTTCGTATTGGTATATTACAGTCCCATGTGGCCCGATGCCGTGGACCCCATGGGTGAACATTTTCTGCTCACCCGTGAAGGCAAGGGCGCCATCGCCGTGTTTCTGCTGGCAGGAACATGGTGGGTGTTCGAGGTTGTGCCCATCGGCGTGACCAGCCTGCTCATCGGCATCATGCAGGCCATGTTTTTCATTCGGCCTGCAAAGGTGGCGTTCAACGACTTCATGGATCCGTCCGTGCTGTTCATTTTTGCGTCCATCATGATCGGCCTGGTATTCACCAAGACCGGCCTTACCAAACGGCTGGCCTACAAGATGCTTGAGGTTGTGGGCGAGAAGACCAGCCGCATCTATCTTGGCGTGTTCGTGGTCACCGCGGTTTTGACCCACATCATGGCGCACACGGCTGTGGCCGCCACAATTTACCCCTTGCTGCTGGCGATTTACAGTTTGTATGGCGAGGGCAAGAAACCTACCAAATTCGGCAAGGGTTTGTTCATGGGCATGGCCTATGTTGCCGGTGCCGGGTCCATCGTAACTCTGCTCGGTGCGGCCCGTGGTGCTGTGGCGCTGGGCTTCTTCAAGGAAGTCGTGCATCGCGATATCGGTTTCTTCGAACTGAGCTGGTATATGTTCCCCATCGGCTGGCTCATGGTCTTTTTGCTTTGGGGATTCTTCATGGTCTTTTTCAAGCCGGAGAAGGCCACTATTCCGGGACTGCGGGAAAAGGCTCGCGAACTCAACGCCAAGATGGGACCGATTACCCGCAAGGAAATAATGGCGGCCATCATCGTGCTTGGTGTCATTGCCATCATGAGCGCCCGCGCCTTTGTCCCCGAACTGAAGATGCTTAACAAGACGGCCATTATTCTGGTGTCTTCCGTTCTTTTCTTCGTCTTCAAGATTCTTGATCTCAAGGATCTCGAAGATATTCCCTGGAACATCATCCTGCTGTTCGCTGGAGCCATGAGTATCGGATTCTGTCTATGGCAGACCGGTGCGGCCAAGTGGATGGCCGTGAACTGGCTGGTCATGTTTCAGGATGCCAACTGGTTTATCTTCGTCATGAGCATTGCTTTCTTTGTAATGATTATGACAAACTTCATAATGAACGTGGCGGCAATCGCCATTTCGTTGCCGGTTGCGTTGGTCATCGCTCCGTATCTTGGTGTGGCCCCGGACGTAATTCTGTATGCGGCTCTGGTCACCGCAGGTATGCCCTTCCTGTTGTTGGTGGGTGCGGCGCCGAACGCAATCGCATATGATTCCGGCATGTTCAGTACTGGTGAGTTCTTTGCCTACGGTATCCCCGCAAGCATCATGCTTATGGTCGTTGTGGGGGTTGCCGCCCTGATCATTTGGCCTATTATGGGAATGCCCGTTACCCTCCCGGCAGGGGGCTGACCCGAACACGAACCTCGTGAATCCGGACCGGCCATCCGGCTGGTCCGGGGCATAACCCGAACCAAGGCGGACCTGACTGTGAAACGATTGAAGAGCCTCATTGACGACATCGTCAACCGCATCAGCGCGAACCTTCGTGAACCCGACATGGATGTTCGCGCGCACGTAGACGGACTGATCCCGCAGGACAGCCATTCCATTTACTATGCATTTTATGCCTTGACCACCGAGCACCCGCTCTCCTTCCACTTCACCCGTTCCAGTCTTGCCGGAACCTATTTTCTGGGCAAGTGTGAAGTGGAACTCTCCGTGGTGTACAAAAGCGACATCCGCGGCGACGAGCTGAAGAGAAAAGGAACCGTGGTCAAGGTCAACGGAACCGAGCTGCAACTTTTTCAGGACGAACGGATTTCGATCCGGCATAGCTTCCTGATCAAGACACTGGTGCACAACAATTCCCATGATACGGAGAACGTGGAGATCTTCCGTATTCTGAATTCATTGTCCATGCATTATGCGAACATCCATGGAACATCGCTGGAAGGGTGTTTCATCGCTCCCTTTGCCACTGTGGACCTTTCCACCTGCCGTAATTGCATCGTTGGAGAATTCTCCTACGTGCAGGCCGGAGACCTTTCAGGAGAACGTATTGTCCCTGGCCGCGTCTGGATTAAGCAGCGGGGTGTTTTTGAATTGAACTATGAGCATGACCACAATGTGCTGGACAAGTACATCTCTCTGGATGCCAACAAGCATCCCAAAGGCGTGTTTATGGATTTCTGTGAAAGCCACAAAGCCGAGTTTGATCCCGTGTATAGCCTGACCCAGCCGGAAATAGGGCTGGAGGTTCCCGATACGTCGTTTGTGAGCCACTATTCCGTGCTCAAGGGCGATTGTGCCGTGGGTGAAAATGTGCTGGTGGCCCAACGGGCCTTTATTGAGGATTCCCGTCTTGGCGATGGGTCCAACGCGCAGGAGAACTGTTATATCATCAATTCGAACTATGAAGGCATGAACGTCACCGCCCATGGCGGCAAGGTCGTAAATTGCGATCTCGGCCGCAAGACCTTTATTGGTTTCAACTCCTTCCTGCGCGGTTCGGAGCAGGCCAGGGTCAAGATCGGGCGCAATTGCGTGATCATGCCGCATACGATTATCGAAGCGACAGAACCGCTTGATATTCCCAATGGTTCCTTGGTGTGGGGGTATATCCGCACCCAAGCCGATCTGAAAAAGAATACCATCGCCATGGACGAATTCAGCAAACGCAACTCCCTGTCCCTGGGACGTCTGACTTTTACGGGAGATGGTGCGGCATTTGTTGATGGATTCGCCCATCGGGTCGATCATATTCTTGAGGAGAACGGTGCATACTATGACGGCAGTCCCGAGACTGCCGGGCACGCCCAGAAAACGCAGGAAGTGTCGTACAACACGGTGCAGGCCTATATTGGCGGCGAGTTCAAGGGTTTGTGTCCAACAATGATCATCAGGCCGCTGGTGCCGTAAGTGCTTGAGGATTAACGCGTAATCGGCCCTGTTTTTAGGGTATGTGCAGCGCTGTTCGGGCGTAGCCGAAAAGGTGTCTTCGGCGGGATTGTTCCCTGCACCAAATGGTTGAATCTTGCTTGCAATGGAATGTGCGTTCGTTCAGGGGCGGCCTGTGGCGGAGTCCCCCCAACCATCGAATGCGAGGCTGGCTGACCCGATAACCGGGCCGGACTCCATCGACTCGAATCCGGGTCGGAACCTGATCAATCTGGGAGGTTGGAATGAACATAGCCAAGATATTGCTTGTCGACGATGAAGAGAATTTCCTTGCCATCATGGAAAAGCGTTTGAACGCGCGTGATATGGATGTTGTCACGGCGGACGGCGGCAGGGCCGCACTTGAGGTGCTTGAAAAAACGCCGGACGTGGATGTGGTGGTGCTCGATGTGAAAATGCCGGGCATGGACGGCTTGGAAGTACTGCGTTCCATTCGAGCCGCTCATCCACTGGTGGAGGTCATCATGCTCACGGGACACGGCACCATTGAAACCGCTATCGATGGCATGAAACATGGGGCGTTCGATTATCTGCTCAAACCCTGTGAAATTGAAACCCTGATCGATCTCGTGCGCCAGGCCAAGGACAAAAAGGATGCGCATGAGGAGAAGATCATTCAGGCCCAGATGAAGGACATTACAGGGCGTATGGGCATGTAGTTGGTTGAAGTTGATCAAGTAGCGCGGCCCCGGAATATTCCGGGGCCGCTTTTTTATGCAAGTGCGCTCAGGGCGGCTCCCAGCGCGCCGGTCATGTCCGGTTCGTCCGGGACCAGCAATCGGGCTTTTGCTCCGAGTTCCTTTTTCAGAAGGGAAAGAACACAGGGATTTTTGGCGACGCCTCCGGTGAATACCAGCGGCGAAGACAACCCCACGCGCCCAAGCATGTTCCGGGTTCGTTTCACGATGGACTTGTGCAGGCCCAACGCGATGTTCTCCGGGCGGTGCCCTTGCGCCATGAGTGAGGTGGCCTCGGTTTCCGCAAAAACGGTACACATGGCGCTGATGTCCGGGGCCTTGTCGCCTTTCAGTGCATAGGCGCCGAATTCATCCACCGGAATCTGGAAGACTCCGGCCGTGTATTCCAGGAACTTTCCGGTTCCGGCCGCGCAACGATCATTCATTTCGAACTTGAGTACCCGTCCGTCCTTTATGGACATGGCCTTGGTGTCCTGTCCGCCGATATCCAGCACGGCCCGGGCTTCCGGGAACCAATGGACCGCTCCCAGAGCGTGTGCCTTGATTTCGGTCACAGTGGATACCGGACATTGCGGGTGCAATCGTTCCAGAATCTTTTTCACCAATTCCCGGCCGTAGCCCGTGCCGACCACGGCTGAAGGCTTGATGCCGTCCAGCAATTCTTCGCACTGGGACAGCGGATCGAATGTGGTGGGCAGGGTTCGGCTATGGACCGGAGTGCCGTTTTCCAGCACCACCAGCTCCATGGAGCGCGAGCCTATGTCGATCCCTGCGATCACTCCAGTGTCTCCACAAAGGCTTCAATGCGGGTCTTGAGTTGTTCCACGTCTTCCATGGAATAGTCGGTTTCTATGGAGATCATGGGGATTCCCTGATCCTGCAACGCCTTGTCCACCTTCATGGCTTCGTGGGAGTATGGTTGGCAGAAGAGCAGGCTGTAGTGGATAACGCCGTCCGCGCGCATGTCCTTGGCCAGTGCGGTCACGTTTTCAAGCCGTTCCGTATTGGGAGTGAAGCAGGCACAGTCAATCTGCATGTAGCGTTCGGCCAATGCGTCGATCATTTCGTCGAGCGTGGTGCCGGACTCGTCCACCAGATCGCGGAAGTTGCGGGTGCCAATGCAGGATTCCTCGCCCACGATCACGGCACCGGCACTTTCCGTCACATAGGGCAGCTTCCAGTTGGGCACGGCCATGGGACAGCCGGAAAGCAACAGGCGGGGCGTGTTTTTGTCCACGACACCTTGTCCCCCGGCGATTCTGGTTTCCAACTCGTCACAGAGTTCATTCATTTTTGTGGTGAAACGCTCCGGGTCGTCATAGAAACTGATCTGGTTGATCAGCAGGGCATCGCGTCCGGAAATGGGCGCGGGACTGGCTGCCCGCAATTTGGTCAGTCGTTGCAGGACGCGTCGTTTGGCATTGGCGATTTCTATACCGTGCTTGAGTTTTTCCGCAGTGATGGTGTTGCCGGTGACTTCCTCGATTTTTGCAATATAGCGGCGGATTTCGGATTTCCACAGCTCCAGAGCGGCCTTGCTTTTGGTCTGGGGAACTTCCATCACGTAGGTGGGCGTCAGTTCATTGAAGGCTTCGTATGCTTTTTTTTTGCCATCGCAGGTGGTCTCGCCGATGACGATGTCGCAGGATTCGGTAAACGGGCATATTTTGGCCATTTTGAAGCCGACAAAGGATTTGATGAGTGCGCAGGTGTTGCGTGGAATGATCTGTTCGGCCTGTTCCGTGCCCGCCTCGGCGCCGGCACAGAGGCCAACCTGAATGGCGTCCGCGGCAATGGTGATTTCCTCGGGAACGAATACGCAGAAGGTGCCGACGATCTTGCGGCCTGCGGCCTGTGCTTCACGCAGTTCCAGGATGCGCAATCCGTGGATTTCCGAAAGCACGAAATCAAGGTATTCAGCTCCGGCAAGCCTTCCCTGCTGGGAAAGATAAATGTCGCCGTAGAATTTACCCAACACTTCGAGCAGCCCGTCATGGGCGTCGAGATCGAGATCGAGGGTCTCCCACATTTTTCTGTAGGTCTGTTGCGTCATGATCGGGACTCCTTGATTGAATTCAGTTTTTTCTATGGCAGCTATAGACGACGTTGATGGCTATTACACTGACCATTCTATCGAGTAAAGGGAGATGCCTCCTGTCCGGAAAGTGGTTGCTTAACCGGACATTGATTTGTGATAGGAGTTCTGCGATATGCTTTTTTTCGTGTAAAGGAGTAAAAAATGCTTGAATTTTCCATAGATCAGAATCGCTGTGTTCAGTGTGGTGAGTGTGCTACGGGATGTCCCATGCGGGTCATCGCCATGGGGGAAGAGGGTTTTCCGGTAATCGCCAACGGCCGGGAAAAATTCTGCTTGCGTTGCCAGCACTGTCTGGCAATCTGCCCGGTTGCTGCACTTTCCATTCTGGGCAGGAACCCGGACGACAGTCTGCCGTTGGACAATCTGCCGACAGACGCACAAATGGAACAACTCATACGGGGCCGCCGGACTGTGCGTCGTTACAAGAAGGAGGCCGTGGAGCCGGAGGTGCTGGACCGCCTGTTGAACGTCATATCAAGCGCTCCCACCGGCAAAAACAATATGCAGACCCATTTTACCGTGGTGGATGATCCGGCTGTCATGGACAAGGTTCGTAACGCATGCATGGAGGCAATTCGCAAGGCCGTTGCCGCGGGGCGCACCAGGGAGCGGGGCGCCGAGTTCGAGGCTTTTCTGAAGCTTTGGGACGAACGAGGTATAGACGTTATTTTCCGCGGGGCGCCACATATGATCATGGCCTCTTCACCAAAGAGCAGCCCGACGCCTCAGGCAGACTGTCTCATCAGCCTTTCCTATTTCGAGTTGTTTGCCAACAGTATCGGTCTTGGTACGCTATGGGACGGCTTTGCCTTTTGGGTCATGAAGGGGATAGCGCCGGAACTGCCGGGGCTTCTGGGAATTCCGGATGATCACGAGCTTGGCTATGTGATGTTGTTCGGCAAGCCGGACGAGACCTATCACCGGTGCATACAGCGAGATACGTTGCCGGTCCACCGTGTGTCGTTGTAAAAAATATAAGTATAATGATTTCGGGCCTCTTTGGCGTTTGTTACGCCGGGAGGCCCTTTTCTTTGATCCGTGTTTTTGATAAGCCCCGGCAATCCTCATCATCCCCCATACAGCAGGCAGGAAAGAGCATGGACCTGAATGAACGGCTTTTGCGCCAGATTGAATTCTCCGACACCCTGGATGGTCTCAAGACCGTGTTGCGTCGCAACCTGATCATGGACGGCTCCCGCCGTGAGAACAGTGCGGAACATTCATGGCACATGAGTGTCATGTCCATGTTTCTGATGGAATACGCCCCGGACGGAGTGGACCAGTGTCACGTCATGAAGATGATGCTTATCCACGACGTAGTGGAAATCGATGCGGACGACACGTTCTGCTACGATACCAAGGGATATGAGGATAAGGCTGAACGGGAGCAGGCAGCCGCGGACCGCATATTCGGCTTGTTGCCCGAAGATCAGGAGCGTGGGATGCGGGCGCTTTGGGACGAGTTTGAAGCCTGCGAAACGCTGGACGCCCGTTTTGCCAATTCGCTGGACCGCTTTCAGGTACTTTTGCAGAACATGCAGACCGGCGGCGGCACTTGGTCTCTCTACAACATCCCCAAAAGCCGCGTTCTGGTGCGTATGGGACAGGTTCAGCAAGGAGCGCCAAAGCTTTGGCCCGTGGTGCTGGAAATGTTGGACCGGGCCGTCCGGCAAGGCATGCTTGTGGACGATACATCGGAAGCTGACCGATAAGCGTTCTGAAGATCGGACAGGTTTCGGCAACCAGCTTAAAGAGTGTTGTGTTCCTGCCCGTTCAGGAGATTTTTCGGTGCCGCCGAGATTTCCCGTTTTTCCGTAGAGTCCGAAAAGATCAATGCTTCCGGTCCCATGGTTACCATGGCTTCAGCGCCGCTTTCCGTGTTGTGCAAGGTCAGGGTGCCGCCGTGCTCGGCAATGATGCGCCGAGCCGTGGGAAGCCCCATGCCGGTGCCATTCGGCTTGCTGGAATAAAAGGGATCGAACGCATAGGGCAGGTGTTCCTGCGAAACCCCCATGCCGTTGTCACAAACCGTTATGACACAGGCGTCATCTTCCGAGGCGGCCATGACCCGCAACTCTACGGTCGGGCATTCCGTGAAATCGAAAGCATTGTCCACCAGTGCCTGCATGGCCTTGAGGAACATTTCGTGATCCACGAAAAAGTCCACGATGGGGCAGGCCGTTATCCATTCCACCGTTCTATTCTCCTGTTCTGCCCTCTGACTGGCATGTTGTTCCAGTTCGGCCAGCAGAATACATGACGGCACGCGGGAGCGCCTTGCCGGACGCAACCTGGCGAAATCACGAACGGAATCAACGACATTTTCCAGTCGATGCGCTTCCTTGAGGATGGTTTTCAGGTGGTAGGTGTGTGGAGAGTTGTCGTCCAGTTCACGAAGCAGCATTGTGCTGAATCCGCCGATGGTCATGAGCGGATTGCGTATTTGGTGCGCCACGGAAAGCGCCAGCTTGTTCAATCCCTTGACGCGTTCATCCTGGAGTTGGTGGATTTCCCGAAGATGCAGGTTTTCCCTTTGCAGCATTTCCAGGCGTTCGGTCTCATCTTCCAGCAGAAGGACCACGGCAACGATACGATCCCCATCCTTAATGTAGGAAGTGGTTACCAGCAGATGGGCTGTCCTGCCGTCCGGATGCTGATGCGTGATGCTTTTGCGCAACCCTATTGCCTCGCGCTGGACTGCTTCAAGAATGGCATCCACCAGGCCTGAAGCTTCTTCGGCTTTTTCGTTTTCAAGAAAGAGTTCGCGCCACGGTACGCCGACAAGCAGCTGGTCGGGCAGATCCAGAATTTCGGCTGCCATCGGGTTGGCCGCAGCGATTATGCCGTCCGGTTGGATGACCAGAATACCTACAGGCAGACTTTCCATGATGTTGTCGATGACGAGCTTGTCCGGTCTGGGCATGGGCGTTTCCTTACTGTTGCTGGTTTGCCGTACACAATAGCATGCCTGCGCCTTTGGCGTCCAGACAGGGAAGGACGTGCGCATCATGTCACGGGGCAGTAACCGGAACTTTGTGCATGTGGGTTTTGATATTACAGATGAACGGCTGTGGCGCATGTGTATTCATGTCGTATAGTAAAGGCCAATTCTGTTCTCACTGTATTGATTTATTGTGTTTTATTTGGTGATTACCCCGCAATTAGTCTCTTTTGTTACGGTTATGCAAATATCGTTGATGCCGGTTGTCATAGTTTTTTTGATGATACAAATGTTGTTGTCGTAATGAATCTGATTTTCTGGCCGTTCGGTTTGCGAAACGGTCTGTCCGGCACTTCTACAATCTCATGGAGGCAGAAAATGGCTAAGTTGCGCAGCGTGCTTGCAGCGGTTCTGATGGTTGCGTTTTTTGCGACCTCGGCGATGGCAGCTACGGAAATCCACTGGTGGCATGCCATGGGTGGCAAACTCGGGGAGAAGGTGAACGAAATTTGCGAGAAGTTTAACGCTTCCCAGTCCGAGTACAAGATCATTCCCACCTACAAGGGCAGTTATCCTGAAACCATGACCAATGCCATTGCTGCGTTCCGCGCTGGCAAGCAGCCGCACATCGTGCAGGTCTTCGAGGTTGGAACAGCCAGCATGATGGCCGCCAAGGGCGCTGTCTATCCGGTTTACAAGCTCATGAGCGACCTGGGCCACAAGTTTGATCCGGGCAAGTATCTGGAATCCGTTGCCGGATACTACACCACCTCGGACGGCAAGATGCTTTCCATTCCTTTCAACAGCTCCACTCCCGTGCTGTATTACAACAAGGATGCCTTTCGCAAAGCCGGTCTTGATCCTGAAAATCCGCCCAAAACATGGCCGGAACTCGCCGAGGCCGCTCACAAGATTATTGCGGCCAAGGGAGCGAAGTACGGTTTTACGACAGGATGGCAATCCTGGGTACAGATCGAGAACTTTTCGGCGTGGCACAATGTTCCCATCGGAACGCGCAGCAATGGTTTTGACGGGCTGGATACGGTTTTCAGATTCAACAGCCCTCTGCATGTGAAGCACATTGCCCAGCTGGCCGAATGGCAGAAGGACGGCGTGTTCAAGTACGGCGGACGCCGCTCCCTGGCAAAGCCCATGTTCTTTAACGGCGAAACCGCAATGTATACCGACTCCTCGGCCTCATATGCCGGCATCAAGGCCAACGCCAAATTTGATTTGGGTATTGCTATGCTGCCGTATTGGCCCGGCGTGAAGGGCGCTCCCCAGAACACCATCATCGGCGGGGCAACCCTGTGGGTGCTCACCGGTCACAAGAAAGCGGAATACAAGGGCGTTGCCACGTTCTTCGATTTCCTTTCCTCTCCCGAGATTCAGGCGGACTGGCACCAGTTTACCGGCTATCTGCCCGTAACCTACGCGGCTTACGAATTGAGCAAGAAACAGGGCTTTTACGGGAAGAATCCGGGCACGGATACGGCCATCAGGCAGATGACCCTGCACAAGCCCACGGCCAACTCCAAGGGCCTTCGCTTCGGCAACTATGTGCAGGTCCGGGATATCATCAACGAGGAACTGGAAGCAGTCTGGACCGGCGAGAAAACGGCCAAGGCCGCGCTTGATTCCGCTGTTGAGCGGGGCAACAAGCTGCTGCGCAAGTTCGAAAGGGCCAACAAGTAAAGCAACAAGACGGAGATCTTCCATCCGAAAAACGGGCCGGGGCCGCACGAAGCGTGTGGCCCCGGCTGCCCATTCACTGGAGAACCATGCAAAGGCGAGCGGTTTTCAACAACAAGTTTCTTCCATATCTTTTCGTGTTGCCGCAATTGGTCATCACGCTGGTCTTTTTCATTTGGCCGGCCTACAAGGCGTTGAATATGTCCTTTTTCATGGAGGATGCCTTCGGCCTGTCGCGCGAGTTCATTGGCCTGCAAAATTTTGCAACCCTGTTTGCGGACGACTATTATCTCCATTCGCTCAGGACCACGCTGGTTTTCAGCCTGCTGACCATGCTCATGAGCATGGGAGTATCCCTGCTCATGGCCGTTATGGCCGATTCCGTGATCAAAGGCTCGACCATCTACAAAACGTTCATCATCTGGCCATATGCCGTGGCCCCGCCGCTGGCCGGCATATTGTGGCTGTTCATGTTCCATCCGGGCTGTGGGGTTATCGCCTATGCCTTGCAGGGCATGGGATACGAGTGGAATCATCTGCTCAACGGCAATCAGGCCATGGCCCTTGTGGTCATCGCCGCGGCATGGAAACAGATTTCATACAACTTTCTGTTCTTCCTGGCCGGGTTGCAGGCCATACCACATTCATTGGTGGAAGCGGCGGCCATTGACGGTGCCGGGCCGTCTCGCCGTTTTTGGACGATCATCTTCCCCCTGCTTTCTCCCACCACGTTTTTTCTCATGGTGGTCAATGTCATTTATGCCTTCTTTGATACTTTCGGCATCATCCATGCGGTGACACAGGGCGGACCGGCCAAGGCCACGGAGACCCTTATTTACAAGGTCTTCAATGACGGGTTCATCGGCTTGGACTTCGGAGGCAGTGCGGCACAGTCCGTCATTTTGATGATCATCGTCTGCACCTTGACCGTCCTGCAGTTCCGTTATGTGGAACGCAGGGTCAATTACTAGGGGGGGAACATGGTCGAACGCAAAGGTCTGCGAAAGATTTTTTCGCATCTTGTTCTGATTTTCGGGGTGGCACTTGTGGTCACGCCCATCTACGTGGCGCTGGTCGCTTCAACGCATGACGCTTCGGATCTGCTTGGGCGGCTGCCGCTCTGGTTCGGTTCGCACGGCTCCGACAATTACAGTGCCATTCTCGGCACCCGGCTTCAGGAAATGGGTATTGCCTCCGTGGGGCGGCAGATGTTCAACAGTCTGGTCATGGCCATGGGAATTACGGTGGGCAAGATTATCATTTCCCTCATGGCCGCATATGCCATTGTCTTTTTTCGGTTTCCATTCCGAAACCTCTGTTTCTGGATGATTTTTCTCACACTCATGCTGCCGGTGGAAGTACGTATCGTGCCGACCTATGAAGTGGTGGCCAATCTGAACATGCTGGACTCCTACTGGGGCCTGACCATACCTCTTATCGCTTCGGCCACGGCCACATTTCTGTTCCGGCAATTCTTCATGACCATCCCGGAAGAACTGGCAGATGCCGCCCGGATCGACGGAGCCGGGCCGGTACGTTTCTTCTTCGACGTGGTTTTGCCGCTTTCGCGCACCAATATAGCGGCATTGTTCGTGATTCTGTTTATCTACGGCTGGAACCAGTATCTCTGGCCGCTGCTCGTGACGACGGATGAGAATATGTACACCGTGGTTATGGGCAGACAACGGCTGGTGGCGGTGGTGGACACCGAGCCTGAGTGGAATTTGATTATGGCCACGGCCGTGTTGGCCATGTTGCCACCGGTTGCGGTGGTGGTGGGCATGCAACGTCTGTTCGTCAAGGGCCTTGTGGAAACGGAAAAGTAGGGAGTGAATCATGGCTGAACTCAGCCTCAAGGGCATAACCAAGCATTACGGCGATGTTCGTGCCGTGCACGGCGTGGATCTGGAGATAGAAGACGGTGAATTTCTCGTGTTGGTGGGGCCGTCCGGATGCGGCAAATCGACCATTCTGCGCATGATCGCCGGGCTGGAAACCATCACCTCCGGCGAATTGAACATTGCCGGGCGAAAGGTGAATGATCTGGAACCCGGGGAGCGTGATATCGCCATGGTTTTTCAGAATTACGCCCTGTACCCGCACATGAGTGTTTACCGGAACATGGCCTATGGTCTGAAGGTCCGCAAAACGCCGGCAGCGGAGATTGATCGCCGCGTGCGGGAAGCCGCCGAGATTCTCGGCCTTGAGCCTTTTTTGGAGCGTAAGCCCAAAGCCCTTTCCGGCGGTCAGCGCCAGCGCGTGGCCATGGGCCGGGCCATTGTGCGCGATCCAAGCGTGTTTTTGCTGGACGAGCCGCTTTCCAACCTCGACGCCAAGTTGCGCAACCAGATGCGGGTGGAACTCAAACGGTTGCACCAGCGGTTGAACAATACGTTTATCTACGTAACGCACGATCAGGTTGAGGCCATGACGCTGGGCCAGCGCATCATGGTTATGCGCGGGGGCTATGTGGAACAGATCGGAACGCCCGAGGAAATTTACCATAGCCCAGCCACGGAATTCGTGGCTTCGTTCATGGGAGCTCCGGCCATGAATATTCTTTCCGGACAGGTTGCCGATGGCGGAATCGCTCTGGGAGACGCCACACACATTCCCGTGTCGGGAGATTTTTCTGCTGAATCGGTCAATCTGGGCATCCGGCCCGAGCATTTGTCGTTGCGCAAAGAGGATGAGGTCGCCTACTGTACCCTGGCCGTGCACGTGGACCTGATTGAACCGTTGGGCGGTGATACCGTGGTGCATTGTCGCGTCAATGGCGCATTGAATCAGGATATCGTCGTGCGGCTGCATCCCGATGAGGATATCTGTGAAGGTTCGGTGGTGAACCTGTACCTTCGTCCCGAGGCCGTACACCTTTTTGATGCTGATACAGGCGCTCGCGTGGACGGTGTGATGGTTTGTAATAATTGATAAAAGCCCCAATGAAGGGAAATTCATGAGTGAATATCAGGATGAGGAGCTGTATGCGCGTGTCGCATGGGCCTACTACAATGAAGAATTGACGCAGGCCGAGATAGCGGAGCGCATGGGAATGACCCGGGCTCGGATCAACCGCATTTTGCAGGAATGCAGAATGACCGGACTGGTGCAGATCATCATCAATTCCGAGGTGACGGGATGTGCCGACGCCGAACACGGTCTGGAAAAGAAATTCGGTCTTTCCAAGGTTATAGTCGTACCGTCTCCGGCTCGGGAAAGCCATTTGTATACGGCCATCGGCAGGGCGGCCGGAACCTATCTTTCCTCGCGTATCCGTGATGGCCAGACGCTTGGCCTTGGTTGGGGAACCACCCTGCGTGCCAGTGGCCGTTCCCTGGTTCAGCGCGATCCGGGCGGTATCCGCATCGTCTCGCTGTTCGGCGGCTTGCCTACCAGTTCCACCACCACGCCTTATGACGTGGCCTCGGTTTTTTCCCGGCGGCTTAACGCCAAGGAGTGCTATTACATTGCCGCGCCCATGTACGCACCCTCCGAAGAGATGCGCAAGACGCTCATGAAGCAGACGATGTTTGCCTCCATTTTCGAATTGGCTTCCGAGGTGGATATCGCTCTGGTGGGTGTGGGCGATCTGACCAACCGTTCCACCAACGTCAATTTGGGAGCCATCTCGGAAGAGGAACGAATCTCGTTGCGCGATGCCGGAGCCGTGGGTGAAGTGTTCGGTGTTTTGCTGGATCAGGACGGCAACAGGGTGGACCATCCGCTGAATCGCCGGTTTATGGGGCCTCCCTTTGACAGGCTGCCGGACTTGGCCTCCAAGATCCTTGCTGCGGGCGGTTTGCACAAGGTTCCTGTGCTTCGGGCCGCTTTGGCGGGCGGTTATGTGGATGTGTTGGTTACGGATGAACTGACCGCACAGTCCCTGCTGGGCGAAGCACCTGCTGGAGTACAGGCATGATTCGTACTCAGGAAACAAT
Source organism: uncultured Desulfovibrio sp. (assembly GCA_913060505.1). GTDB lineage: Bacteria > Desulfobacterota > Desulfovibrionia > Desulfovibrionales > Desulfovibrionaceae > Pseudodesulfovibrio. The sequence continues at coordinate 117,460 of CAJXRQ010000005.1, read as the reverse complement.
ACGTGCCGTTTTTTGGGATATGGACGGTACGCTTATCGATACGGAATTCTTGCATTATGAAGTGGCTCGCGATTGGTGCGCCGGACATGGGTATGCATTGACCGAGGAGGCCAATGAAGGGCTTCTCGGCAAAACGATGACCGAGAAGTGGCGTCTATTGCGATCAAAACTGGATGCGCAGGCTGAGTTTCACCTGTTTGAACAATGGTGCGCGCAGGAATACCTGAAACGGCTCGATGCTTCCATGCGGCGTGACGATACGGCCAAGGTCGTGCGGGAGCTGGCGGCCAGAGGAGTCGTGCAGGCTTGTGTGTCCAACGGCGATCCCGAGGTGGTGGAAGCCAATCTGCGTATCGTTGAACTGGAAGACTGCATGAATTTTTACATTTGCAGTCATGACGTTGACAAGGGCAAGCCTCATGCCGATCCGTATCTGGCCGCGGCCGAAAGAGCGGGTTTTGATCCGGCACAATGTCTTGCTGTGGAAGATTCCAATGTGGGGCTGATTTCAGCTCGTGCCGCCGGTTGTGTTGTTTGCGCGTGGCCCATGGAACAGGACGCATCTTTGCCGAAAGTTGATTTTGTGCTTCGGACGCCAAAGGATTTTCCACGGCACTTGCTTGGTTGATTGTATTGTACAGCGAAAAGAAGAGGGCCGTACCAAAATGGTGCGGCCCTCTTTTCATGTGGCAAATGCAAATGATTAAAACACGTCCAGCCCCTTGAGCAAGACGACGGCTACCAGAACAGGAGACACGAAACGCACCAGCGGGAAGTAGATGTTGGCAATCGTTGCGTTGTCCAGAAGGCCCTTGTTCGAGAGCGCTTTGGTCACACGGTCCTTGCCCCAGAACCAGCCAACAAAAACGCAAAGAGTCAGTCCCACACTGGGCATAAGGATATTCGAGGACAGGAAGTCATAACATTCGAAAATGGTTTTGCCGTAATATTTCGTGTTCGCCAGAACGCCAAATGACATGGTGGCCGGTATGCCGAACAATGCCAGCACCGATGATGTCACGATGGTCGCTGTTTTGCGCGAACAGCGCGTCCATGTTTCGGTCATGAACGCCACCGGCACTTCGATGATGGAAAGCATGGCGCCGATTGTGGCGATGGCCGTGAGTACAAAGAAAATGGACATGAACAACTGGCCACCCGGCATGGAACTGAACACTGCCGGGATGGTCATGAACAAAAGGCCCGGTCCGGCGGAGGGTTCAAAGCCGTAGTTGAATACTGCCGGGAAGATTGCGATGCCTGCCAGCAGGGACACCGTCAGGTCCGCAAGCATAACACGGACTGCGGTCAGGGGAATGTTGGCATCGTCGCGGAAATAGCTGCCGTATGTCATCATGGTTCCCACGCCCAGTGAGAGTTTGAAGAAGGCCAGGCCGAGAGCCATGTAAACCACTTCTATATTCACTTTGGAGAAGTCCGGTGTGAACAGGAACGCCAGTCCTTCTGCCGCTTTGGGCAAGGTGAGCGCGCGTGCGCAGACAATGAGCAGCATGATGAAAAGGATGGGCATGAGGGTTTTGGTAACTTTCTCAATCCCCTTGGACACTCCGGCAATGATGATGACGCTCACCACTGCCAACACCAGCCACTGCCAACCAAGCGCGCTCCACGTATCGGAGACCATGCCGTTGTAAATGGATGAAGCCACTACGGGATCCGTGGTGTTCAACTGGCCGGTAATCGCCTTGACCACATAACCGAAAACCCAGCCGACGACGCCGGAGTAAAAGGCCATGAGGGCTACGGCCGCGATTACGCCGCCGACGCCTGCCAGCATCCAGATCCGGTTCGGGGTCAGTTTTTTCCATGTGGCGATGATGTTGGCCTTGCCGTATCGACCGAGCATGATTTCTGAAATCATGACCGGCAGTCCGACGACCAGCGTTGCCAGAATGTAGACCACCAAAAATGTCGCGCCGCCGTTTTCGCCGGTCATGTATGGAAATTTCCAGATATTGCCGAGGCCCACGGCGGAGCCGAGCGTTGCCGTCAGTACTCCGAGGCGGGTCGCAAAACCGTCTCGCGTGCAATGTGAAGTAGCCATTGAAAAACCGTTACCACCCTGTTTCTGATTGGAAAGATTGTCCGCAAAACCTTTGGGTCAGTAGACCGAATGACCATTTTTTGCAAGATTTTCTTCTAATAAAGGTAGTTGATAAACGGTTTGTCTCTAATAAAATTATTAAATTCAAGTTTTATACAATGTAAAATTAGGCAATCGACGAAGGTTTGGAAAAGTAAAATCCTGCCCCGGATTTACCGGGGCAGGAAGAGGAATTAATTAGATGTGTAGAGGATTGAAGGCGTCCACATGGACATCATTGCGCATGGTTACACAAATGGTGTCATGCAGGCGTTCCAGTTCTCGAATCAGCTGATTCAGGCGTTTGTCCTCATTGACCATGAGGAACATTCGGCTGGTACGTCCGTCCCCCATTGCTCCGCACAGAATGCCTTCCAGATTGAAGGCTCGGCGTGCGAACAGCCCCGTTATATGGGACATGACGCCGGGGTGGTTTTTGACATGCAGTTCTATGACCGGATTATCCTGTTTGGCGGTATTGTTTTTAGTAGTCATGGGCGGCTCCTTCCAGCGTTTGGTAGTTTGCGGCTCCGGGAGGAACCATGGGATAGACGTTGCGGACATGGTCGATGGGCATGTCCACAATGCAGGGACCGGAACCGCTCAAGGCGTCCGCCAGAGCCGATTTCGGGTCGGTTTCACTGCCAAGGTTGGTACCCCGCACTCCAAAGGTCCGGGCCAGTGCCGCAAAGTCCGGGACCGTTTCAAAGCGCGATGCATTGATCCTGTTGCCATAAAAGAGTTCTTGTTGCTGCCGCACCAGCCCGAGATGGTGGTTGTTCATGATGATGACGGTCACGGGAAGGTTCAGGTCCGCCAGCGTGGCCAGTTCCTGAATGTTCATGAGGATCGAGCCGTCGCCGCTGAAACAGACCACCCGTTTGCCCGGTGAGGCCATGGCAGCGCCAATGGCTGTCGGCAGTCCAAAGCCCATGGTTCCCAGCCCGCCCGACGTCAGCAGGGTGCGCGGCTTGCGGAACGGATAGTGCTGGGCAACCCACATCTGGTGCTGCCCCACGTCCGTGGTGATGACGCTTCCTTCGCCCATGATTTCCGACACGCGCTCGATGATGCCAAGGGGATGTGTGTCCTCGTGCCTGTGCATTTTGGGGTCCATGGCCTTGAGTTCGGCTATGCGCTGGAGCCATTCCGCACGGTTTGCACGGTTCGTAAGTGGCAGAAGTTGCCGCACAACCAGCCCTGCATCCGCAGCTACCGAGAGATTGGTCGCACGAAGTTTACCGATTTCCGAGCGATCTATGTCTACATGGGCAATGGCGGCGTCCGGGCAGAATTCTTCCAGTTTGCCTGTTGCGCGATCATCGAAGCGAACACCGATGGCCAGCAGGAGATCGGCTTCCTGCAGGGCGTAGTTTGTGCTGCGTGAGCCGTGCATGCCGAGCATGCCCAGAAAAAGCGGATCATCCGCGGGAATGGTGCCCAGCCCCATGAGCGTACAGGCCACGGGGATGTTGTTTTGCCGTGCGAGTTGCTGCAATTCCGAACAGCAATGTGCGGCCGTGATGCCTCCTCCGACATAGAGAATGGGGCGTTCGGCCTTGTTGAGCATGGCGGCCAGCGCTTCGATATCCGAGGGCTCCGGTTGCATGGGCGGTATTTTCTGCCCCGGTTCGGGCCATGCGTCGAACTCGATTTCCGCTGTCTGCACGTCCTTGGGAATATCAACGCATACCGGTCCGGGGCGGCCTGATTCGGCAATGGAAAAAGCTTCGGGAATGACTTCCAGAAGTTCTTCGGTACTGCGTACCAGAAAGTTGTGCTTGGTGATGGGCAAGGTCAGGCCGTAGGTGTCCACTTCCTGAAAAGCGTCCGTTCCGATCATGGGCAGTGTCACCTGTCCGGTGATGGCTACCATGGGGATGGAGTCCAGCCGCGCATCGGCAATGGCCGTGAGCAGGTTTGTTGCTCCCGGGCCCGATGTGGCCAGACAGACTCCGGCCTTGCCCGTGATTCGGGCCTGTCCCTGGGCGATGAATCCTGCTCCCTGCTCATGGCGCGTGAGAATATGGTTGATTTTGGATTCAATCAGTGCGTCATACAGCGGCAACGTGGCTCCCCCAGGTATGCCTGCAATGGAGGTGACGCCCTGCCGCTCCAGCAGAGTAGTGATAATTTGTGCTCCGGTCCGTTTCATGATGTTGCTCCTCGATTTGGTGAAAAAAAGAAACCCCGCCGGGCTTGCGCCTGGCGGGGGAAGTTCGTGTTGCTGTTTGCCCACTCCGCTACGGCGCTGCCCGAATAATCGGGAGAGCTACTACTAGTACGGTTACTACTACTGTTGCGGTGATGATGATCATGTCCTGTTCCTCGTCCGTTTTGTCCCTTGAAACTGAAAAACCCCCGGAGGCAGTGCCTTCGGGGGTTTGTTTTCGAATGAACCGAAAAACCTAAGGCACTGCCCGGAGTAAATGACGTACTACTACTACAGAAATAATGGATAGGCTTTCGCCGTAGGAGTGGGTATGCGTCATTGAGTGCTTCATGATTTTTCTCTTCAAAATCTCATAGCTTTCTGCGCAGACAAAGGCAAGGGCTTTACGTTTTTTTTATTTCCCATGCGCGGATGCTTTTCTACAGGGCGCTGAAAGGGAAATATTTGCGGCTGATGGTATAGTGTTCACCGGACGCACAGATCGAATCAATGGCTTCGTCCAGCTCTTTTCGGAGATCTGTGTCGGTTTTGCGCACGGCTATGTGTGAAGTGCTGTATGGAAATTCCTTCAGGCTGAGCGCATCTCCTGCCAGTTCACACTGGCGCCCTTCCTCCGACTGCAGAAAATCGAACGCCGTCAACAGCGGTGTCAATGCCAGGTCGCATGTGCCGTTTGCGACGGCAATCAACCCATCTTTCATTGTCGCCATGCCCTGTAGTGTAACAACTTCGCCGTACTTTCTCTTGAGGTATTGGTACTGCATGGTATCCGCTTGTGTACAAATGCGTTTCCCGGCGACATTTTGCGGATTCACTTGAAGCGATTGTCCCTGCCGGGCCACAAATCCGGTCTTGGAGCGCTGGTAGGGCTTGGTAAAGGATACTATATTGCATCGTTCCGGGGTTTTGGCCATGTTTGCGATGACCGCATCAACCCGGTTTTCAAGCAGGGCCGGCAGGAGTTCGTGCCATGGCAAGGCACATACCGTGCACGGCATGTTCATGGTTTTGCCCAGGGCAAAGGCCATGTCCACATTGAACCCGTGGGGCTGGTTGCTTTCGTCGAGCATGCTGAAAGGCGGGTAGTGGTCTTCCACGGCCACGCGGAATATCTGTTTTTCCTGTGCCACGGCAGGCCGCGCTCCCGGCAGGGCAGGCGCAAGCATCAGCGCAAACGCCCATATAACAATAGATAACAGGGGTGAATGTTGCAGTGCGATCCGGGGCGCAGTTGCGAGGCTGCCATTAATCATGCCCCACAATAGGGGAGCCCTGCCTCTGGTCGCAATGGTGTTATAGTTATCTCCGGTTTTGGGGTGGAATTGCTTGCCGCTATCCATCCAGAAAATTTGCCAGCACTTTGATGAGTTCTTCCAGCTTTTCATAGCGGCCATTCTCATCTTCACTGATGGCGTCTGCGTGGCACTTGATCATGTAGCGTTTGAGAATTTGCGTGTTGGTGGATTGCAGTGCCGAGTGCACAGCCCGCATCTGCACGAGGATATCCCGGCATTCCTTGCCTTCGTTGATCATCCGCTGGATGCCCCGCACCTGCCCCTCAATCCTTTTCAAGCGTGAGAGCACGTTGTCCTTCAGTTTTTCCTGTTCCTTGATCAGTTCGGTGTTGTCGACCATGCTGTATGCTCCTGAGGGGTATGGGTATGGCGGTTGTTCGATGTTGGGAAATAGCCTAGACTCGGCAAACCTTCAACCTTGAACATGAGTCTGGATACACGAGGAGTGACAAAATGGTGGGGGGGCTTGAAGTCGACAGGAACAATCAGGTGTTGCTGCTTGATGGTATTGAATTCCTGGTACGTGTGTTTCGTGGACCGGTTACCGAATGGTGTCCGGACATGATCAGCCTCGGCGCGTGCCAACTGGCCGAAAGTTGTCCTGACTCCCTTTCCGGGTTGAAGCAGACGCTCATGAGCATCGCCTGCATGGTTCCTGAAAGCGAAGCTTCCGAACAATGGTGTGCCGAGCAGGAAATCCATTATGTGCGTTTGTTCATTAATGCCAAAGACGGAATTCCCGCTCCGCCGTATGAATCCTGCCACGTTGCCGGAGGAGAGGCGGTTATGGGCGAACCCGCGGTTCGGATGCGGCAACGGCTGGAAAGGGAAGGACTGGAACCGGTGGGGGATTCCAACGAGCCGCCGGACCATTTGTGTATTGAGCTGGAGTATCTGTACTATCTGTTTTCCAACGCCAGATTTTCCGATGCCTCGGCTTTTGCTCGTGACGTGATGCTTCCGTGGACACGGGTGTTCGCTCAGGCCGTGTCCGGGGCCGAACCGGACAGCCTCTACGACAAATCCTGCACTGTGCTGGGGATGGTGCTGGAAGCTGTGGCAGGAGCGTCGAACTGAGTCCTTACGGGGTTTCATTGTCCACCACTGCCCGGATCTGATCGAGAAGATCCTGCCCGGGGCTACTGAAATCGTTGCGGACCAATGCAATGATCCGATTGCCGGCGGCGTCGCGGCGTACCAGATATGCCAGCGGAAGCTTGGTCTGCCCCAGACATTCGAAGACCAATCCGTCCCTGTCCGAAAAAAGCGGAAAGAGCACCTTGTGGCGTTTGCGAAAACGCCGGGTTTCAAGTTTGGTGTTGTAAACGCCGATGCCGATGATACGCAGCCGGGCCTTGAGCTGCGTATCGTTTTCCACCTCCCTGAAGATTTCGTTGGTAACGGCCATTTGTCTGACGCAATCCACACACAGGCTGTTGTAGAATGCGACCAGAACATAGGGTGCAGGAACATCCTGAAGCGTAAGCCAGCGGTTGTCCGGGATCATGCTCAGGTATTTTCTGTCCGCATCTTTGCCCAGCATGGCCAGCCTGCATTCGGGAAAACGGTCTCCTGTGCCCAGAATCCTGACTGTGGATGTGGCCACAGACGTTTCCGGGTGGTGTTCCTTCCAGCCGTGCCAACCAAAAGGATAACGAATCACTTTGGAGTATCCCAGCCGTACGGCCCATCGGGCCGCAATCTCACTGCGTATGCAGCTGACGCTTCGACAGTAGAAAATCAGGGGAATGGTTTTGTCCGTCCCAGCCAGGGCAAGGAAGCGGGTTTTCTTGTCGCTGTTCAGGGTATGGGTGTCGCCAAGGTCGAATTCCAGATTTCGGGCGTTCGGAATATGCCCTGCGTTGAATTCATAATCGGGCCGGACGTCGATGATCAGCGGTGTGGGGTGCTGACCAAGCAGAACGTCCAGTTCCTGACTGTCTGCTATGGCATATCCCTGATCGGCTGCCTTGATGCGCGCATCATCGAGAAAGTCCCCGGCGTATGTCCGGAGAGCAAGGAGGAAAGTGGCCTCGGCCATGACAATCATGACCGCTAAGACGACTGCAGTTCTGCGCACACCCAGCCTCCCTGCTCCGTTTCGGATTCCGTTTGCCGGAAACCGTTACCGGGAACATGCCCGGCCGGGATCCACCTGAGCAGAACCCGGTCACGGGCTATCCGTTACTTGTTGGGCTTGATGTCATACGATCCATCGGGATTATACGAGCATTCGGCTTCCAGATAGAATACTTCCTCAAGTTCGGGACGCATTTCGCGAATCATGTAATACGCTTCGCCGCTCCGTGCGCCCGTGGAGCAAACGAACACCACGGGTTTGTCCGAGGCAATGGCTTCGGGATTTTTTTCGATCTGGTCCACCGTCATGTTCACGGCTCCAGGGAGGTGCCCGTCCGAAAATTCGGCCGGATCGCGTACGTCGATAACCTGCATGGCTTCGGGATTTTCGGATAATGCCTTTTTGAACTGTTCCACATCAATGGAACCTTCCACTTCTCCAGCCTGTACGACCATGCCCGAACCAGCACCGTACATTTCCTTCCAGCCCGGATAACCAGCTTCGGCCACCATGACTTTTCTGTAGCCCAAAGCACGCGCCTTGATGGCGGACTTGTGGGACAGAAGGCACTTGTAACCACCGCAGTAATAGATCAGCATGGTGTTCTTCTTTTCTGTAGGCAAAAGACCACGCTTTTGTGCGAACAGGCGGTCCGGAATGCTGATGGATGAAGGAATCGCACCTTTCAGGAATTTTTTGTGAGGGCGTGCGTCCACCAACATATAGTCGTCGCCGTCCGCCAACATTTTGTTCAGGGTTTCAAGTCCTACGGAATAATAAGGGGCATGTTTTTTCCAGTCCGGGAATCCTTTCGCGTAGACTTTGATATTGGTGTAGCCGAGCGCCTGTGCTTTGAAAGCCGACTTGTGGGACAGCGGGCATTTCAGGCCACCACAATAGAATATGAGCAGGGTGCCTTTATCCGAGGGCAATTGGTCGGTCATCTTGTCGAACTGCGATGCGGGGATGCTCACGGCTGTCGGGATGTAGCCTGCCACATACTTGGGTTTGTACGGCCGCGAATCAATGATCATCGCCCCTTTGGGTTTGGGCACCTTTGCGTACTTTGCCACGAGGCTGTAATCCGCTATTGCCGGGTACTTCTTGAAGCTTTTAGCTTCTTCGGCCTGGGATATGGCCGGATACGACGCCAGAATCGCAAGGCACGTCAGCAACGCGCCGAGCATGGAGATGTTTTTTCGTGCAAGCATAACGGCTCCTTGTTGAATGTTCCTTTTCGCGGACGTTCCCATGACGTTCCGCTTCCTCCCTGTTATCCCGTTTCATCGCCTGTAGAGGCGTTTTCCGACTTAACGGAGTCATACCAGAGGCCGTGGTGGTGCCTGGCATAATCTTCAGGAACACTGCCTGTGAACATGGATTTGAATCCTGGTCGTTCTTCCGGGGAAATGGCTGCCATGTATATGTGCACCAGCAATCCGGCAAACACCAACCCTACAGCCACGAAGTGCAGGGTGATGGACCAGCTTACGATCCAGGTGCCCTGTGCCGTGAAGACCTTGTCGGACAGGAACATGATGATGCCCGTTACGGCGATGATCACGCCGCCGACAACGCTTGCCTGTGCAAAAGCCTTTTGCCCCATGTTGTAGAATCCCTGTGCCGGAAGGTCCGGATTCATGCCCAGTTTGCGCAGCACCTTGGGGCCCAGTGTCATGATCACCATTTTTCGAATCATCCAACCCATGTCCCGGGCCGGGGATACCATGAATATTTCCCGCAGGAAGAAGAGTGCTCCACGCGCGTTGATTGCCAGATAGCCCACGAATGCGAATATCCAGATAAAGCCGACGGCCAGATGAATGTTCAACAGGTTGGCTCCGCCGCCGACTAGAGCTCGTAATGTGCGTGGATACCAACTACCCACGGGGTCCAAATCCGGATTGCCGATCAACCCTACGCCTGTAACAAGGAGGATGATCCAACATGCGGCGTTGAACCAGTGCATGAAGATGTCCGAGCGGTCATGCCGCTTGAATTGTCTAGTCATGGTGGTTCTCCTCCTGTTCATGGGAATCTCCGACAAGAAGCTGCCTGCCGAGCATGGCCAGCACGCCCAGCCCGGAAAGGCCGACGATGCCCTTGACCAGTGGGGTGAGCTGTTTCATGGCCGTCATGGATGCCGGAACCACTGCCGGTTCTGTCCAATCTCCGGGAGCGGTCTTGTCCAGGTAGTACATGTTGGGTTTGGTATCTGTAACTTCGTTGACGACCGTGACAATGGGATTTTTACCGCTCTTGAGCAGTTGGTGCGCTTCGGACATGGGGTCGTTGATGTCCCCGAACACGCGGGCCTTGGTCGGACAGGTATCCACACAGGCTGGCGGCAGTCCGGCAGCCCTTCGTTCCGGGCAATAGTCGCATTTGTCCGCCTTGCACGTTTCCGGGTTGCGGTAGCGCGCTCCGTATGGGCAGGCAGGAATGCAATTGCCGCAGCCGATGCACAAGCCCTTGTCTATTTCGACGATGCCGGTTTCCAAATCCTTGTAGGTTGCTCCGGTGGGACATGCGGCAACACAGGTGGGAGTGTCGCAATGCATGCATGCGCCGGGCTGGAAGTGCATGGACGGTCTTGCCGTGCCGGAAAAATCGGGAGCCTGTTCCTTGATCCAGTTTCTGGAAAATGCGCCGGGAACCTTGTTGGCCACCTTGCAGGAAATTACGCAGGCCTTGCAGTCGATACATGCGCCCGAATCGATTACCATGGCGAGTTGCTTCTTGGTCATGCGGGCACCTTCCTTGTTACGGAAACTATGGTTTCATGCATGGAAGCATTGCCGGAGATGGTGTCAAAGCGATCTTCCAGAATGTCCGCGATGCTCGCACCCGAATCCTGAATCAGGCTGAGACCTTTGGAAAGCGGGCCGAATCCCGTGAGCATGTAGACGGTGTCCTCCCGTATTTTTTCTGTGACACGAACCTTGATTTCTCCCTGTCCGACCGCGCTGCTCACCAGCACTGTGTCCCCGGTATCAATGCCCTGCTTTGTTGCGGCAGAGGGGTGAAGCCACAATTCGTTTTCCGGCACCAGTTCATGCAACATGGCATTGTTACAGGTAGAGCCGTGTGTCAGGTAGGCATTGCGTCCGATAACCAGCCGAAAGTGGTTTTCCGGAACAGAGGACGGCGGCGTATACACGGGCATGGGATCTTGGCCCATCTGTTCATACCGCTTGTTGTAGAGTTCGATCTTGTGGCTGGTGGTTTTGTAGATCCTGCCGTCATAAATGCCGTATACCTTACTGGGATTGTAGTAGACCCCGTCCCGGTCCAGTGCGTCCATGGCGTCGGGCAGGCCTCGCAATTGCTGGTCGCGGTATTCGTCCATGGAGAAGTCGAAGTGTTCGCCCAGTTCCAGACGGTCGGCAATGGATTTGAGGATATCGAACACCGGGCGTGTCTTGTAGAGTGGCTCAACCACGGGGTCGCGTTTGACCACACAGGCGCAGGCAACAGAACCCTGCAAGCCCGAGCACGGATCCTGCCGCTCCAGATAACTGGGGGCAGGGAGTACGAGGTCGGCCATCCATGCGGTATCGCTCATGGTGATGTCCACCACGGTCATGAATTCCATTGCCTTGGCCATTTCAATGCTTTTTTTGCGGTTGGGGGCGTTGACCAGCGGATTGGTCTTGTACACGAACCAGCCCTTGATCGGATACGGCTCGCCCTTGAGGACTGCGTCACGAGTGATTACGAATGAACCCTCATGCTCGAACATGCCCGGCACTTTGTGCGCGTCCACGCGATCATCCGGGTTTTCGTCGTACCATGGCGGATCGTAGGGAACGCCCTTGAGACCTACCTGGCGAGCCGCCAACAAACCTCCGGGGCGGTCCCAGTTACCGAGCAGTGCGTTGACCAACGCGAAACTGCGCCGAATTTGCGTAGAGTTTTCATAATCAGAGGTGCGGCGCCCCGGATAGACCATGGATCGGGGGGCGGCTTCAGCCAGTTCACGGGCAATACGCACGATGTCTTCACGCGGTATGCCGCATTGGTCTGCGGCAGCCTGGGGAGTGTATTGGCGGACGTGTTCTGTCAATTTTTCAATGCCAGAGGTCTTTTCCGCAATCCATTCAGGATCGAAAAGTTTTTCGCCAATAATTATGTGCATGAGGGCCAGCATGAAGATCATGTCGGTTCCGGGGCGAATGGGGTGCCATTCGTGGGCCAGAGCTGCCGTTTTGGTGAAGCGCGGGTCCAGCACTACCAGTTTGCAGCCGTCCTTCATGGCCGTCATGAGATCCATGGAATCAGGCGTTACCAATGCCTCAAATCGGTTGGCACCGGCCATGATCACATAGCGGGAGTTCAGCACGTCCGCGAACGGCACCTCCCCGAATGTATCCAGAAAGCCGCGCGTGCCACTGAGCAGGCACAGGGATTCATGGGACGTAATGTTGTAGGAGCCGTATACCTCGGCAAAGCGGGTCACAAATTGAGTCTGCAAGTCGGCTCCCGCGCTGAAGAGATGCCCGCACGGAGTATATTTTTTGCGGATTTCCTGCATCTTTCGTGCAGCCATATCCAGAGCTTCATCCCATGGGATGCGTTGCCATTTGCCTTCGCCCCGGTCTCCCACGCGGATCAGGGGATGCTTGAGCCTGTCCGGATCGTAGAGCTGGGCAATGCCGGCGTTGCCGCGGGCACAAAGCATGCCGCGAGATTTGAGAAATTTCGGATTCGGGTCCAGTTTGGTGACCACGCCGTCCCTGACCCGGGCCACCAACCCACATTTGTTGAAGCACATGTCGCAGGCGGAAAAGTGCGATTCCCATTTCGAGTCCGGCACGGCAGCCTTTGCGACGGACGGTGCCAGTCCGCCCAGCAGCCCTCCTCCCACGGCAAGGCCGGAAGCCTTGAAAAAGTCCCTGCGAGAAAGCGATGCGCCCTTGTTACTCGCCATCATACCTCCCTGTGGATTCGACATTGATCAGACAATTTGGGCCGCATCCATCGCAAAGACTGATACGGCCCGTCGTCTGCCTGCTAGCTGCACTTGGCGGGAGTCGGGGAATCCTTTGCATAATCATGCAGATACGTGAAAATGTCGTTCAAATCCTTGTCTGGAAGCCCTTGCCATTCCTTGTTACAGGGGAGCTTGGACACATCCTTGAACAGCGCGGTCCATTCCGCCTGGGTTTTGGTGGCAGGACTCAGGTCGGAAGCTGTTTTGCCATGGCAGGAGCGGCAGCTTTTCCTATAAAGAAACTTGCCCTTTCGCCCGTTGCCGCCGCCAAAGGCAAAGGCCATGCTCACAGCAGCCAATGTGAGCAACAGTGCGCCTGTAAAAATGATCGCCTTGCGTTTCATAAGATTCCTCCGAATTCGGCTTTCAGTTAAGATACCCATGCAGGGTATAGGTAGAATATACCCATGCGGGGTATATGTGTCAAGTGGGTGAAAGAAAATGCCCGGAGAATGTCTCCTTTTATGGTAAAAAGTTGATGGAAAGGGGGAAAATCCACAAAAGGGTATTTGTATGCTTTCAAGAGAACACTATTTTTAGTACCGGTGAGATTATTTTCCATTGGTGAACTGTTATTTTTTTGCCTGATGAGTGCCCTGTATGGCGAAAAAGTCAGGATGAGGGTTGACGATGAATGACAAGGGAAGCGTCTGGATGGGGCTATTGTGGGCCGCGCTGTTTTGCCTTTTTGCCGTTGCCGGCGGATTGGGAACTGGCTATATGGCCGATCCCGGGCGTCGCGGTCCGCGCGAACTGAAGCCTGTCAAGCTTGCTGCGGAGTATTCTTTTGACGGACCCGTCAAAGTTTCACACCTTGAACTCACCCGGAAAGAACTCATTCGACTGAATCGATGCGCGCGTCAGGCCTGCACCGAGTTCAAAGGAATCGATGTTCACCTTTCCCCTGCGGAGGGACAGGATTTTGCCAAGCCGGAAACGCTGATGAAGTTTGAAATTTCTTTGGAGACGAACGGGGGCGAAATTGTTCGTTCGATGAGGCGGGATGTCCGCCGCAAGTATTTGGTACGCAGCCTTGAACGGACGGTGGGTGTCGGACTGCATGAACTTGAACGTGTCCGAAAGCTGCACCGGACATTTACCGTGCTGTATATTTAACAAAAGGCTGTAGTTTCGATGTGCAGAAATAAAAATACAGCCTTTGACACGAATTTTATATTCATGTTACTGGCGAGGTGAAGCTCCGGCTGATGTCATGTCTGCCGCATTTGGTTTTGTCTCGGCGCATAATCGGTTCACCCCCCATGCAGAACCTTTCGTGTGCGAGGCAAGCAACTCACCCCGTTGGCCGGAACAACACGCGGGACATCCTGGTTTCAAGGTGTCCCGCGTTATGTGATTGTTCGGAGTTGTTGATAGAATTTTGCGCTGTTGAAGCTGTCTTTGGTCTGTACGCTTTTTAAGCGTTATAAAATATTTTTTGTGCCGATGGCTTGTCGTTGCACAGATGGATTCTTTGACCGCTGTGCCAACTGTGTCTGTTGCCTGAAAATGTGGAGGTGGTCTCGTGGGGAAAAAGAATAATCGTTTTTTCATGGATGGTGCCGGAACAGGTCTGATGGGGTTGGTGCTTTCCATTTGCCTTTTTGTTCCGGCTTTTGCTGCAACGGCCGACTATGAAGATGCTGTCTCGCTGGGGCATTCGGCAAGCGATCAGGCCCGGAGGATGCTGAATGTCGAATGGCCTGCGTCGGGAGTTATCGTTGTGACCAACGCCGGCTATGCCATGCCGGGCGAACATTCGACCAAGGGCTGTTTGGATGGAATTTCTGATGCAACTGGTGCCACTGTCGGCTCCTCAACGCTTTTGACGTTGCAAAGCCGTTTTGACCAGCCGCTGTGGTTTGCCTTTTTTGTGCGCAAGACCGGCCAGTGCGCGTATCTTGAGTACAAAACGGATGTCGTTGCCAAAGTTTTGGGTGGCGTGGAAACCGAAGTGAAAAATACCGTGGTATCACAGGTGGCCAGAATCGATGCAAAATACCTTTTCGCGCATCCGGATGAATTTTCAGCAGCGTTGAAAAAGGGGCTTTTCGGCAGGAATGCTTTTCGTATTGTGACGACGGTCAATGCAGCGGCGCGCAATTGTGGCAGTGATATTCTGAAAGCCGTTCAAGTGCATGACCATTTTTGTCCGGGCGTTACTTCCGGCATCGTCATGGCCAACTATATACGTCATAGGTTACTGCAATCTCCGAATACCAATTGTTTTGTTCTCAGCCTCACCCCCTGGTGCAAGGAGGACGCCCTGACGTCGCTGCTCAATGCAACGCCGGGCAAGCGCGCGTATGGAGTGTTATATCCTACTAAAAAGCAGCAAGCAGCATGGCCGGAACCCTTGAATAAAGTTTGTACGGTGATCTTTACGCAACAAAAGGGACAACCTTGGCATGGACATATGTTGGGATTTGATTTCGCTCAGGCCAAGAAGGCGTATGGCACCAAGAGTTTTGGAAACTCCGTGCTCGACAAGCTGCATGCCGACATCTGGTTTTTGGAGAATATGGAAAGGGCCGAGTCTCTGGTCCAGCCACTTAAGGATTTTACGCTTGCTTCCGGGAAGACACCAAAAACTCTTCTTCAGCCCGGAGTAGATTTGATAGGATTGTTGCAAAAAATGTAGCCGTAATAATGGGATGCGGGTTTTATTTTAACCTGCATCCTATTTTTGCAAAGTTGTAGCGTAATTCCTTTGTTGTCTTCTTGCTATTAAATTCCCCTTCGTGGTATGGAACAATCTCAGTTTGAAACCCGTTACCGGTTGATGCCGGATGCTTCGCTCCAGACAGAAAGGAGAATTCATATGGAAAATTCATTCCCTCTCATTGGAGACAAATTACCGTCTATTACTGTAACCACGACCAAAGGACAGATGACCTTGCCGGACGATATGAAAGGCAAGTGGTTTGTGCTTTTCTCCCATCCGGCGGATTACACTCCTGTGTGCACCACGGAGTTCGTGGCCTTTCAGAAACGGTATGAGGAATTTCGCGCCCTGAATTGCGAGCTGGTTGGCCTGTCCATTGATCAGGTGTTTTCACATATCAAGTGGATGGAGTGGATCAATGAAAAGCTTGGCGTTGAAATTGAGTTCCCGGTCATTGCTGACGACATGGGCAACGTGGCCAAGACTCTGGGCATGATTCATCCGGGCAAGGGAACCAATACGGTGCGGGCCGTGTTCATTGTGGACGACAAAGGCACCGTGCGCATTATCTTTTACTATCCGCAGGAACTGGGCCGCAATATGGATGAAATTCTGCGTGCGGTAAAAGGAATGCAAACTTCAGACGCACACGGTGTTGCCATTCCGGCCGGGTGGCCCGAGAACGAATTGATTAAAGACAGGGTGATTATTCCGCCCGCACAGGACGTGGAATCCGCCAAGAAACGGATGGATGAGTTCGAAGGTTACGATTGGTGGTTCTGCCACAAGGACATCTAACTGACTGATTGCTGAAGAGCCTTCAGGCCCGGTCTCCCTTCTCTGGGGGCCGGGCTTTTTTGAGTATGCCCTTTAGCCGGATGAACCCTTTTTATTTCTTTCGGTTTGAGAGAGTATTTTATGAGAAGTGTTTACCCTGAAAACAGCTTGGCAAAAATGAATCAACATTCGCCAGCTAATGAATTTGAGTTGTTGGACGTAGAGAATCTCCTGGGAAAGCTGACCTAGAAGATCTTATTATCAAGCCATTTCCGGGCCTTCATCGCCAGCTGCGTAGAGTATTCCAACAAACCATTAAAGGGCTCTCGGGTCGTGCAGTCCCACCTCCCGGTTGTGGTGGGAACGAACCCTGTAGACGGTTTTGGGGATGTGCAGATGTCATCCCAGACCACGAAGACGTAGAATTTCCCCGTGGCTTCCTGGAAGCCTCGATTGTACGTCCACGTGGATCCCATTTTTCTTCATTGAAAAGCGCTTTGACAGTGCGGCCCTTTTGTGGGGAACGTGGGTGTTCCGCTCGTTCTACCGTATGGGTTTTCTCATTGTAATGCGCGGCATAGGAGGCCGTGTCGTTTTTTACCCTGTGAAGTTAGTCTGTGATGACTTGACGGGACTCGTCCGCAGAACAATCGTTCACGATGATGAGTTCAATGTTGTCGTGGTCCCGAAAGAGAATGGAGTCCAAACACGCTTCAATGTACTGGGCGTGGTTGTAGCTGGGCACGATAACGGATATTTTTTTCATGGTCATTCTCCGGTTCTCAGGACGTATCCTTGGCTATCAAGACCGCAACAAGATAAAGTATTTTGGAATGATAGTTGTTTTTTTCTTCGTGCTGTCAACGTTGTTGCTCTCAGCTCATGGTGTGATTAGGATTTACTGAGCAGCGTCTTGTTTTTGCCAAAAGAAAAGGACTCCAGGCAAAAAGCCTGAAGCCCTTTTCCCGTCCCGTAAAATTCGTATGTCAGGACGTGATGAGGCCGGTTTTTACCAGCCTCGGCTGCCGATGATTTCTTTCATCTTGGCTTCCGTCTCACGCTCTACAAGCAGCATTTTTCTGGCTTGGGCCTTATGGATTTTTTCTGCCAGGGAGTTGATGTCCGCCGGCTTTTCCATGAAGTCCATGGCGCCAAGGCGCATTGCTTCCACGCCTTTTTCCAGCGATGCATGCCCTGTGAGCAGAATGATTTGCATGTTGGGCCGCTCGGTTTTGATGCGCTTGAGTACCTCAATGCCGTCCATGCCCGGCATTTGCAAGTCCAGGACAACGGCGTCGAACGAATCGTTGTTTACGGCGTTCAGCGCAGCATTGCCGTCCTGTGCCGTGGTAACTTCCATGCCGCGAATGGTCATGCGGTCGGAAAGGTTTTGCAGAAATTCAGTCTCGTCGTCGATGAGCAGTACTTTTTCAGCCATCTGGGGGTCTCCTTATATGGCATTCATTGAATGAAGTGTATTAATTGCCCGTTTCCGGTGGCTGAGTCGGGAGGGTCAACTCCAATGATCGGTTGCGTACGTGGAATTGCGCACCGAGAGCCCGGGCTGTTTCGTGTAGTTGTTCTTCCGGATGCGGTTCCTGGGGCAAACCTGCAAGCAGGATCCGCAATCCTTCGGCTTCCATTGTGGCGGAAAGTGTCAAAGCAGTTCCCTGCTGTGCATTTTTGAGCGCGCAGAGGATCATGCCGTGCAAAACACGCTCAACCCCATATGGGTCGGCGCGCAAGTGGCATTCGCAGGGAGTGACCTCCAGCGAGGCTCCCGCAGCCTTGACGGGGCGGCTGCACAACTCGCCCATGAGCGTCAGCATCTCGCCCATATCCATGGAGCGAACATCCTCGTCCACGCTATGGGCAAAGGTGTTCATGTTTTTGATAATGGCATCCCCGCGCCGCACTTGCCCCAGGATGGACTTGGCAACAGAGGCCAGCCGCTCCGGTTCTATGGGACGACCTTTGCCCGCCAGCATGCACAGGTCATCCAGCAGGCCTGCGCCTTCATTGATGACTGCAAGCACGTTTTTGAGGTCGTGCGAGATGGTTGCACTTACCTGGCCGAAGAACTTGAGGTCGTCTCGCTGGGATGTATCGCTCATGCTATTGCTCCATGACCGTGCGTATGGTTTCCATGAGGTCTTCAATATCCACGGGTTTGATCAGGTAGCTTGCCGCTTCTGCCGAACCGGCCTTGAAGTCCTCTTCGGACCCGTGGCCGGAAAGAAATATGAAACGCATGTCCGGACACAGGGCCGAAAGTTCCCGGCGTAGTTCCAGGCCGCTCATGCGGGGCATTTTCATGTCCAGCACGGCTACATCATAGCATTTTTTCTGCGCCATTCTGATGGCGTCCGTGCCGCAACAGGCAAACTCCGCGTGTATGCCGCGCATGTCCAGCCGTTCGGCCATGGCGGAAACCAGTTCCTGTTCATCGTCAACCAGCAATATTGTCATGCCTGTTCAGCCTTGTTGATAGTTGGTGTCACAGGCAGGGTGATGGTGAAAACCGTCCCCTTGCCCACTTCACTCGCAACGGCCATGTCGCCGCCCAGCTCCTGCACCAGACCGTAGGTGATGGACAGGCCAAGGCCTGTGCCGCCACGTTTCTTCTTGGTGGAGAAGAACGGCTCGAAAATGCGCTTGCAGTCCTCTTCGGGGATGCCGCAACCATCGTCGCCAACTGAAAATTGCAATTCGTTCGGACCGCTGCGAAGGGCCGTGATCGTCAGAGCGCCGCCGTCGTTCATGGCCTGAAAAGCGTTGTTGATCAGATTCAGGAAAATCTGTTGCAGCTTGCCCCTGTCCGAGGTGAATTCCGGCAAGTCGTCGGGGATGTCCATGATAATGGATATGCTGCGGTATTCGGCCTCCTTGTTCAGGA
Organism: uncultured Desulfovibrio sp.; assembly: GCA_913060505.1. Classification (GTDB taxonomy): domain Bacteria; phylum Desulfobacterota; class Desulfovibrionia; order Desulfovibrionales; family Desulfovibrionaceae; genus Pseudodesulfovibrio. The sequence goes on along the minus strand of CAJXRQ010000005.1, from coordinate 98,477 downwards.
ATCCGATAACTTCGGAGGCCAGCTCTTTGAACTCTATTTGCTCCATGGCCACGTCTATGTGGCGGGCAAAGCTCAACAGCCGCTTCGTGATGGTGCCGCATCGGTTTACCGACTTCAGTATGGAGTCCACGTTGCGAACCAGACGATCGTCTTTGTCATATTCTTTGCCGAAAGTGAAGATGTCTTTTATCAGCCCGGCTTTTTCGTTGATGATGGCCAGCGGGTTGTTGATCTCATGAGCAACGCCTGCGGCAAGCCTGCCGATGGAGGCCATGCGGTTGGTATGCTCCATGTGGTGCAGGGTCTTGGCCCGTGTCTGGTCGGCAATGAAAATTTTGGAAACCATGCGGGTTGCCACCCCCACGATGACCAGCAATATGACCACAATGCTGACCAGCAGCAACCAGAGCAGTTCCATGCGGATGGTTTCCCATGGTTGCATGACTTCCGCAGTAACCTTGACGATCATGAGTACGAACGGCGTGTCCGTGATGAAGGCGTAGCCCACCAACACGTCGGTTCCGTCCTTTTCTCCGGCTTCCAGCACGGTGGTTTTGGCCGAGTATTCCGGGACAGGCAGTCCAAGGTCCGAAAGTACAGTTCCGTGCCAGCGCGTCGGGGTCTGGATCGTGCCCGAATGGCTGGTTATGAACACGTCGTCGCCCGGATCGAGGTCAAGTGAGGCCAGCAGCGAGTTGAACCGGGCAGTATCCAGCGTGGCCCGCAATACAAATGGACCGTCCGGGCCGTTCCCGGGGCAGCGTACGGCTACGATGAGATGCGGCTCGTCCCGGTAGCCCCGGAAGACATTGCTGATGTATGATCCCTTTTCCAACGTACGGCTGAACCAGTGTTGGTCTCCGTAGTCGCGTCCCTGCAGTTCATAGGGGCCGACATACGCGACCTGCCTGCCACTGCCTTCTATCAGCCCGATGTCGACAAACCCGCCAAAACTGTTTTTGAGTCCGCGAAGTATGTTTCCGAGCCGTGTGGTGTCATGCAGATTCTTCACGGTTTCGCGCTGGACGATGAACTGGAGAGCGCTTTTGCGTTCATCCAGAAAATAGGCCACCGAGCGACGCGTGTTGGACGTGACTCGCGTCAGGCGAAGAATATTTTCTGATTCCAGGGAGCGGCGGGTGACGTTGTAGTCCAGAAAGGTCATTATCAGAAGCGGCACAAGAGCGACCACTGTCAGCAAGGCTATGGCCTGCCTCCAGGTTCGCCTGTAATTGAACAGGCTCTTGTGCGGTCCGGCTTCCGGATTCGTATCCCAGAAGTCCGGTTTGAACCGCTTCAGAAAGGACATTGCGCCACCCGTCTCCTGTTGTTAACCGTTGCGTATTTTTTCGTTGGCCTTTTTCAGCGTGTCGCTGAGCACGTCGATATCCACCGGCTTGTGAAGGTAGGCAAACGCGCCAAGGTCCATGCATATCTCGCGGTCTTTTTCCGATCCATGCCCTGTGAGGATGATGACTTCGATTTCGGGCCGGGAGTGTTTGACTCGCCTGAGTACCTCGATGCCGTCGATGCCAGGCATTTTGAGGTCCAGGATCATGACTTCCGGCTCGTCGTCTTCCATGAGATTCAGGGCGGACTCGCCATCATAGACCACGGCGGACCCCATGTCACGCAGGAGAAGTCTTTCTGAGAGCGTCTGTACGAATTCGCGTTCGTCATCAACCAGCAGCACTTTGGACGGCAGGGCGAAATCAACCTTGCGGTAAATGTCCGTCTGGTGGAACTCCTTGCCTACCTGCGTAGCCACTTCGTTCACGCCGTCCACACCGGAAACGATTTCCTTGAGCTCCCGTTCCAAACGCTCCAGCATGAGCACATGCTTGTTGATCGTCAAGGTAACCTTGCCCTTGTGGGCTTGGGCGCTCACGTTGTGGCCTTCTGCTGCAAGAAGCGTTTCCACTGTGGCAGCCAGCAGGAAGTCCCGCACAGCCTGGCGGCTGGCATCAGTTATGGTCAGCGCCTTGTTATCGAGTTGCTCAACAATCAGGTCGGCGCTTCGCTCCACGCCAGTGACTGCCACGGGCAGCACCATGTCGTACAGGCTCTCTGCCCAGGGATCCTCAACGCCGGCCACGGTTTTGACCCATGCTGCGCGGTCTTCGTCATCCTTGCGGATCAGCCGGTGTGCATGCTTCTCGGCGTAGCCTTCTTCCTTTTCGGCCACGGAGAGGCGGCCCTGCATGTCGGAGATAAGGCATACACGCAATATGTGACTGATGTTTTTATCTGCGAGTTGCGAAACAAAGCCTGAAATGAGCAGGTTGTCGGCGTTCTCAAGCTTATGGGCCGTGGCCAAACGCAACCATGCAATGGCCCGCTCCTTTTCGTGACTGAATTTGTTGAATACGGACGAGTTTGAAGAAAAGGCACGGGCAATTGCCGATTCGGCCATGCCGGAGAGCTTGGCAGCGTCGGCTACGATATCCTGATCCGTGACGAGGCGGTGTTCCGTGGCGTCGAGCACACGCTTGACCACGGGGCCAGCTTCGGAGAATAGACCGTTGAATACTGTAATTACGGACATTTTCATGCTCCTTTTGCGCCGCGCCTAGGCGAGGTGGCAGACAGAGGTAAGAGGGCAGGATTCTTCTTCGCCGTCCTTGTGTGCCTGCTCATGCGTGGCGCACAGGGCGGTTTCCATTGTCGCATAAACATGGTCCTTGCCGATTTTTTCCAGCAGGTGAGTGCGCTCCAGTACGGCCATGACCGACTCGTTGACGCCGCTGAGCGAGATGTCCACTCCGGTGCTGCGAACCCGGTCCACGATCAGGGACAGGGCTTCCTCGCCGGATGCGTCCATGTCGTTGATGCCGTTGGCAACGATGATGATGTGCCGGAGTTTCTTGTTGGATATCATGCGATCCGTGATCTGGTCTTCAAGGAAACTGGCGTTGGCGAAGAAGAGCGGACCATCGAAGCGGACCACGGCAATGTGTTCGCACTGGCGAAGGCCGTGAACCGTGGCGTCACGCAGGGATTCGTCTTCGGAACGTGAGAGATCCGCAACCTTGGGACGCATGCTTTTGTACAGGAAAACGCCCAGGGAAAGAGCCACGCCGACCATGATGCCCTTGTCCAGATGCGGAGCAAAAGCCAGCGTACAGACGAAGGTGAGAATGGAGATGGCTCCGTCATACCATTGGGCTTTCCATGCATGGATGAAACCGGAGGCGTTGATCAATCCGATGACCGCCATCATGATGACCGCTGCCAGCACGGCCTGAGGCAGATGGTAGAGCAGCGGCGTGAAGAACATGAGCACGATGACTACCATGACGGAGGTGAACACGCTGGAAAGGCCGCTGATGGCTCCGGCTTGCAGGTTGACAGCCGAGCGGGAGAACGATCCTGAAGCTGGGTAACTCTTGCCGCATGCACCGAGGATGTTTCCGAGTCCCTGGCCGATAAGCTCCTGATTCGGGTCAAGCCGCTGGCCGGTTTTGGCTGCCATGGCCTTGGCGATGGAGATGGCTTCCATGAATCCGAGCAGTGAGATGATGGCTGCAAACGGAATCAGGTGCAGCATGATCTTGAGGTCCAGTTTGGGCACGCTGAGGGACGGGATGCCCGAAGGGACCGTTCCGACGACAGCGCCGCCGCCCATGGCTTTCATGCCGGTGGTGTCGAGGGCCGTATTGCCCACTTTGATGCGCCATGTGCGCCCATCCGTGGCCATTCCCTGCGGTGCCGTGCCTTGGGGATAAAGCAACAGGGTGCCGCCGTCTTCAACACCGTCGAAAAGCGTGGCGCGCAGATCTTCGCGTAACAGATGCGATTCATGTTTGAGGCGAGAGATTCTAACATTAAGCACGCTGAGATCGTGCTGTACGTCCAGTACGGCGACCTTGTCACCGGCAGCCTTGGCTTTTTCGAGAACCGAGGTCAGCGCCGTGCGTTGGGTGGCCAAATCGTCTATGGAATGGATAGTCTGGTTGAAGTCCAGTACATTCTGCTGCACGTGTGGGGCGTTGATGGCTTCCAGAGCAATTTTTGCATCATGGTTAAAACCGATTCCCCAGGACAGGCCCGTTGTAATCACGACCGCCACCAATACGTTGGGAATTTTAGGATTAATGCGTTTGAGAATGATCATGACGCCGAAGGCGAGCACCCCCATGCCCAACGAGGGGAGGTGCGTGTAGTGCATCGCACTTTGGAAAACATTGATGATGGTTTGATAGTAGTGCTCTGCCTTGTCCACATAGACCCCGAACATCTTGGAAAGCTGGGAGGAAGCGATGATCAACGCGGCTGCATTGGTAAAGCCGTTGACTACGGGGTGCGACAGGAAGTTGACCACAAGGCCGAGACGCAGCACGCCAAGCAGGAACTGGAAGACACCCACCATGAGCGCCAGCAGGATGGCATAGGCAATGTAACCTTCGCTGCCTGCGGTTGCCAACGGTTCAAGCGATGCTGCTGTCATCAGGGAAACAACGGCCACCGGTCCCGTTGCCAGCTGGCGGCTGGAACCGAACAGGGCCGCGATGAGAGGCGGGAGAAACGATGCGTACAGTCCATAATAGGCTGGCATGCCTGCCAGCTGGGCATACGCCATGGACTGCGGAATGAGCACAAGAGCGACTGTCAGGCCGGATATGGCGTCCGCCCTGAGCGAAGCCATGTCGTAGCCCTTGAACCAGCCAAGGAAAGGAAAAATTTTCTTAACCATCTCAATTGTTCCTCTGGGGAGCCTGCAGCATTGTGCGGCACGCGTTCATCAATTCGTTGAACAGGGCGCCTGCGTCGTACAGATTGTAGTTCTTGAACCTCACAAGACCATCCACCATGGTAAACAGGATCAATGCGGTTTTTCTTGGATGCAGCTCCGGGTTGATGGATCCGTCTTCCTGTCCGGCGATGATCGCCCATTCGAAGAAGTCGGTCAGGCAATTGTATATTTCCTCAAGATGTTCCCGGAATTCGGGATTGGTCTCGGAAAATTGATATACATGGTGCCTGTGCAGCAACAGGAATTGATCCTCCAGAAATCCCGCAAGATACAGATAAAAGGAAACGGTCTCCTCCACACGGCTCAACCCCGAACCGAACTCCCGGGCTTCAAGAAACTCCTCGAACTGGCGCACGATGGTTTCTCTGGTCTGCTTCAGGATGGCCAGCAGCAGGCCCTCCTTGGTGCCGAAGTGATAGAAAATGGTCCCCTCGGCCGCACCGGTCAGCCTGGATAATTCCTGCATGGACGTATCCGGGTAGCCCTTGTTTGCGAAGAGCACGGTGGCGACTTTGAGAATTGCTTCCTTTTTTTTCATTGCATCTTTCCTTGAGTGTTCGGCAAAAAAACCGAGTGATCACTCAGTGTCTTGTGATTATTAGCACGCGCTTGAAATGTCAAAGGAATTGCCGAAACTGAGTGGTCACTCAGTTTTGATATCGAGGTGTTTGGAACCGTTGATATTTTTAGAGGGCCAATTTTGCGAAATGAAAGAAAATCGATTTTTTTTGATAAAGATGTGCGTAAAATATGCCTTGAGATGAAATGTCCGGAAGCTCGTTTTTGGGTCCAGGAGGGATGGGGGCGACGAGGAGGGCTGGAAAATGTTGGAGATGCGTTTACCGGTTATGCGAGCCGGGCGGCAACAGCTTCGGCGTGCTGATTGCTGAAACGCACCATCCATTGGCCGTCAACAAGTTCAAGCAGGTTCAGGTGGCAATAGTCCTGCTCCACGTCGAACATGTTCGCAAGCGGGATATCCTGCACACGGCAAAGCAGGGTGCGGATGAATCCTGCATGGCTCACGGCCAGCACAGTATTGGCCGTTTCCTTTTCCATGGCGGCAAGAAAGTGCGCGGCGCGGGATTGAACCTGCGCGAAGCTTTCACCCTGTTCCGGGGCGAATCCGCCCATATCCCGGCCTCGCTGTTCAAACTGACCGGGAAAGACGTCTTCCACTTCCGCTTTGGTCAAACCTTCCCACCGTCCCAGATTGATTTCGCGCAACAAGGGCATGGGTACGGCTTTCTGAGCTGTGCCTCGCGCTTCCAATACCAGCTTGGCCGTATGTTTGGTCCGGCCAAGGTCACTGCAAAGAATTTTGTCCAGCGGCACGTTCTTCAGCACAAGGCCCATGGCCGACGCCTGTTTGCGGCCGGTGGCATCGAGTGGAACATCCGTGCAGCCAATAAAGCGGCGCGGTGTAATTTGGGGAACCTGTCCGTGTCGGAGAAGAAAAAGTTTTTGCATGGCGGATCCTGTGTGAGATGGTGTTTGTCCTGTCAGAACGTATTCAGGATTACGGAAAGGGCTTTGAAGGAAAAACGGGCCTTGGCGCCGCTTTCAATGTTCATGGCCTTTGCTGCATGGGTGGATATCAGTGCACAGACTTCCTGTCCGAATTCTGTTTGCGCGGAGATTTCCGTAATGACCGGTGTGGTGCGAACTGATGTGACCGTAGCATCCAACCTGTTGCGGCGGCTGCGAGCGGAATGGGATGGATCGGCGCAAACCGCCACCATGGGGGCCTTGACCGAAGCGGCCACGGGAGATCCCGGTTCCAGTGCCAGTGTGTTCAGGCTTTCCACGGTGATGACCGCCCCAAGCTGCTGGCCGTAGGCCGTTTCCAGCATGATTTCGGCCATGACGGGATCACGCACGATTTCCGTGATTCGGCAGGCGAATGTGTTGCGTGCGCTGGTTTTGTCCCGAAGGTCGTCCAATGCCAGCCTGCGTACGATGCTGGTGGCGTCCCTGCTTGAATAGCGTTGAAGGACCGCAGTCAGTTCCGGTGAAGACTGGCCGAGTACGCCCTGCACCACGGCAAGGGGAACACCGTTGCGCAACATCTCCACGGCCCGGGTATTGCGTAAGGCTCTGGCCGTTGCCAATTCCCGGGGCACGCCACATTGGTCGGCCCGGGCATAAAAAGCACGGCGGACCTGTCCCTGATCCGCGTTCAGAAAATGTCCGTTGCATCCTGCCGCCATGGGACTTTCCAGTACTCGCCGCAGGTCGCGAAGCAATCCTTCGGGCAAGGGCACTTCCCTCTGGTTTCCGTTTTTGCCGAAAAGCGCCACGCTGCGTTGCAGGTCAATGTCCGTCTGATGGTTTAAGGCCAGGACTTCGCCCAACCGGGCTCCGGTGTGGCGCAACAGAAGAAAGATGAGGCGCATGCGCTCTCGCGCACGCAGGTGGTCGGCTCGCGATGCCTTGTCTCTCCAGAGGTCGAAAGCCGTTTCCAGCCGGGCCATCTGCTGCTGGTCGAGCAGGCGGATACCTTCTGGAACGGTGAAGACTTCGCCGGGAGTCAGAAGTTTGTCGGGTGCGGTCATGTCAGTGCCGTGTGTCACGCTTTTCCCCGGAGGCGTGACCGGGTTGAGATTGGGTGATCTTATACCTATTGATTATCAAGAGAAACGTCTCTTGTAAATTCGTGCTCACTAAGGAGAAGATGATGAAACGTATTGTACCTTTTGTTCTCGCTCTGGTGCTGTTGCTGCCTTCCTCGGTGTTCGCCGCAGACCTCGTGGTGGCTCAGGCCGCCAACTTCATGCCCGCCATGAAGGAAATCATTCCCGCTTTCAAGGCCAAAACAGGCCTTACCGTGCAGGCCACCTATACCTCCACCGGCAAGCTGTATGGACAGATCATCAATGGCGCGCCTTTTGATGTGTTTCTGGCTGCCGATCAGCGCAGACCCGATGCCCTGTTCGCAAAAGGTCTCTGTGAAAAGCCGTTCGTGTACGCCAAGGGACAGGTCGTGCTTTGGACCAAGAACAAGGCCCTTTGCGAAATGGGATGGATCAAGGCCCTGCAGGATCCTTCCATTTCCAAGATCGCAATAGCAAATACGGAGACTGCTCCTTACGGTACTTCAGCCATGAACGCCCTGAAATCCGCAGGACTCTGGGATAAAATGGAATCCGAATTGGTTTACGGACAGTCCATCGCGCAGGTCTTCCAGTTTGCATCCACAGGTGCTGCCGATGTAGGCCTGTGCGCATTTTCCTCCGTCTTTACGGATGAAGGGAAAAAAGGTTGCTACACCGTCGTCGACCTTGCTCCGCCGGTAATTCAGGCCGCCTGCCTGTTGAAGAAATCCACCCATGCCGAAACCGCTGCGCAATTCATAGAGTTCCTGGGTTCGGACGAAGTGAAGGCCATCAAAAAGAAGTACGGGTATAAATAGCGCATGGAATTGGAGCCGTTTTACCTTTCGGCAAAGCTGGCCTTCTGGACCATGCTGATTATTCCGTTCATCGCCGCTCCCATTGCCTGCATGCTGGCCTTTGGCCGGTTTGCGGGCAAGAGCGCGGTGGACGCCCTGGTTTCCCTCCCCATGGTGCTGCCACCCACCGTACTGGGTTTCTGGCTATTGGTGATCATGGGGCCTCAAGGGACACTGGGCATGCTCTGGGAAAATGTGACCGGCCAAAGGCTTGTGTTCAGTTTCACAGGTATCCTCCTGGCCTCGCTGGTGTTCAATCTGCCATTTGCAGTGCAACCCCTGCGGGCCGCCTTTGAAAAGCTTGACCACAGACTTTTGGAAAGTGCCTCCATACTGGGGCTCTCGCGGACACAGGCCTTTGTGCGGGTCATAATTCCCAATAGCCTCGGCGGACTGGCGGCATCTTCGATTCTGGTCTTTGCCCACAGTTTGGGTGAGTTCGGCGTCATACTCATGGTAGGCGGGTCCATACCCGGAGAAACCAAGGTGGCGTCCGTGGCCATTTTCGAGGCCGTTGAAGCCTTGCGCTTTGACGATGCGTTTCTCATGTCCGCGGCTCTGGTTCCGGTCAGTTTTCTGGTTCTGGTCCTTATCAACCGCATCAACAGGAGGCGGTAATGGCAAAAACTTCGACCCTGAGCGTGGCAGTACAAAAGTCGCTCGACCATTATGATCTTGACGTGGACTTCACCTGTGAGGCGGGCAGTCTCACTGCAGTCGTCGGTCCGTCCGGCGCTGGCAAGACCACGCTTATCCGCATTATCGCAGGGCTTGAACGTCCCGACTCGGGACAGGTTTGTCTTGGCGATACCTGCTGGACCGATACTGATTCCGGCGTGTTTCTGCATGCGCGCAAACGTAAGCTTGGTCTGGTTTTTCAGGAATATACGCTTTTTCCGCATCTCAACGTGCGTAAAAACGTGGCTTTTGCCGCTTCAGATCAGGACCGCGTGGATCGGCTCATGAGCCTGTTCGGGATCAGCCACCTCGCGGACAAGCGTCCTTCAGCCATTTCCGGCGGAGAGCGCCAGCGTGCGGCCTTTTGTCAGGCCCTTGCCCGCGACCCCGTACTTTTGCTGCTGGACGAACCTTTTTCCGCGCTGGACGCCGGAACACGGCGCAGCCTGCGCAGCGAATTGAAAGACATCAAAAGTGAACTGGATATTCCGGTGCTGCACGTGACTCACGACCTGGAAGAAGCCGAATACCTCGGCGATTCCATTTTGGCCGTGGACCATGGGCATGTTTCGCCCGACTGGTTCAGTGGGCAGATGTGCTCCCTGCGCAGCATGCATTCTTCAATCTACCAAGGGAGTTCCTTATGAAACGCATTTTGTGCCTGATTGCCGCGCTTGTTCTTTTTGCTACTCCGGCTTTCGCGGGTGATAACATGGTTCTGGCCGCCGGTGGTGGTTACAAGAAGATGGTCAATGCCCTCGCCAAGGCATACAAGGCCGAAACCGGCAAGGACGTGCAGCTCGTGTATGGCAACATGGGCCGGGTTACGGCGCAGGCAAAGACCAGTGGCGCCGTGGACATGGTCGTAGGTGCCGAGTTCTTTTTCACTCGCACCAAACTGGACTTTGCCCAGAGTTTGGAGTTGGGGCGGGGTCGTCTGGTGCTGGCATGGCCCAAGGGCGCGCCCGGCGGCAAGGATCCTGCCGCCATGCTCAAAGCGGCATCCGCTAAACGTATTGCCCATCCTGATCCGGCCAAGGCCATTTACGGACGTGCCGCGCACCAATATCTGGAACGCACCGGATTACTGCCGGATGTCGAGAAGCGCATCGTGGTTGTGGCGACCGTGCCGCAAGTGTTTTCCTATCTGAGCATCAATGAGGTAGACCTCGGTTTCCTGAACCTGACCCATGCGCTGAACGTTCGTGATTCGCTCGGTGGTTTCATGGAGCTTCCCCTGGATAAATACGACGCCATCACCATTATGGCCGGCCAACTGAAAACAGCTACCCATCCGCAGCAGGTCGAGGATTTCTTCCACTTCCTGAAAACGGACGTTGCACGGAAAATCATTCGGGATAACGGATTGTAAGCCGTGCATTGGCAGGCGATTCTGCTTGACGCCTCCACATGGGGGCCGCTGCTGCTTACAGCCCGGGTCATAGCCGTTGCAGGGATTATGTTACTTGTGGTCGGCGTGCTGATCGCTTACTATCTGACCCAAAGCCGGTCGCGTTTGCGGCCGGTTGTGGACTTTCTGGTTACGTTGCCTCTGGTGTTTCCGCCCATTGCCACAGGTTTTGCCCTGCTGCTTTTTTTCGGCAGGGACGGCCCTGTGGGGCGGTTGACCGGCGTTGAGCTGGTTTTCAGCTTTCCCGGAGTGGTGCTGGCTTCGTTCGTGGCCGGTTTGCCGCTCATGGTCAAGCCTGTGGAGGCAGCCTTGCGCGGTCATGGCCGCAAACTGGCCGAAGCCGCCTATGTGCTGGGCAAGAACGAGTGGCAAACGTTTGCACAGGTGCTTTTGCCCAGTGTTCGCCGGAGTGTATTGGCCGGTTGGTTGCTGGCCCTCGGACGTTGTCTGGGCGAGGTGGGCATGACGCTCATGCTCGGCGGCAATGTCATCGGAAAGACCAACACGTTGTCTTTGGAGATTTACAACGCCGTTTTCAGCGGCGAATTTGACCGGGCCATAGTCCTGTCGTGCGTCATCGGGGTGGTTTCCCTTGCCCTGTATATGGTGCTCAGGCGATTGTCCGCGGTCTGAGCCCAAAAGGAAAAGGAGCTGGCATGAGCGCGATTCTCGCGGCGGTCCGGGACCGGGCCGTGGATGTTTGGAAACAGGAAGATATTTTAGGGCAGAGTGTGCAGGTCATGGCCGGGCCATTGACCGTGAAACAGGCCATCGGCGTTCCGGACGGTAATGATTTCCCCATCCAGAAGGGTAAGGAAAAGCTTATGGAAGCCGTGATTGGCGATGCCCGGGGACAGGCGTTTACCGACGATTTCGGTACGTTCAGCGCAACCCTTGGTGAGATTGCCGGGCTTTCCCTTGATTCCAATTTTAACCGCTCCGTATTCGTTGCCGCCTTCAATGCGGCCATGCGCAGTCTTGGACGGGTGGACAATACCGTACACTGCAAGGACTGTGGACCGCGTGACTGTGCCGCAAAACTGCCCGAATATGTGCGCCATAGCTACGGCAATCCCCGTATCACCCAGGTGGGTTTCCAGCCTGCCATGATTGAAGCCATGGGCAAAACGTTTGAATTGCGCGTTTTGGACCTTGATCCGGACAACGTGGGCCAGGTTCGGCGTGGTGTGCTTGTCGAGGGTGAGGATACGGCCGCCGAAGCCATTGAATGGGCGGAATTACTTATGGTTACCGGAACGACTCTGGCCAACGCCACCATCGACGATTTTATCGATGCCGAGGGAGTGGGCGTCACCGGAGCCCCTGTTCTTTTTTACGGCACCACCATCGCCGCGGCATGCGACCTCATGGGCTGGAACCGTTTTTGTCCCATGAGCACTTAATTCCCGCCAAGCGAAGTCTACAAATATTGAGTGCGACCACGGAGTTACCGTGGTCGCACTTTTTTTTTGGGGGACAGGACGGGCAAACCAATTGAGAACGTCATTGACCGGATATGCCTTTTAAGGCATAATAATAATATAGTATTGATATAGTTTAACTATATTTATTTTCCATTTGGGGCTGGTTTGCGCGGCGACACGGGGGTGCGCCGCAATTTGAACATACGTTACGGGGTTTTTAAACATGAAAACGGTTGCTGTAGAAGAGGCCGTGGGCATGGTGCTGTGTCATGACATGACGCGCATCGTACCCGGCGAGTCCAAAGGGCCGGCCTTTCGGAAGGGGCATGTCATCAGCGAGGAGGACATTCCCCTGCTTCTGGAGATAGGCAAGGAGCACATTTACGTGCTTGATCTGGCTGAGGGTCAGATTCATGAAAACGAGGCAGCACGCCGGATCGCCAGTGCGGTGGCAGGTCCGGGATTGAGCCTGAGCAGCGTGTGCGAGGGGCGGGTGAACCTGACGGCATCTCCCGGCCTTTTGCGTGTGGACGTGGCGGCTTTGAACCGGGTGAACTCGGTGGAAGAGGTCGTTGTGGCCACGATGCACGACGGGCTTTTGGTGAAGGAGCCGCGGGCCATAGCGGGAACCCGTGTGGTTCCTCTGGTGGTGGACGAGGAGCGTGTCCGCCGGGTGGAGGAGATCTGTAGCGAGACCGGCCCGGTGCTTCGGGTCAAGCCGTTCCTTGAGTACAACGTTGGCGTTGTGACGACGGGGAGCGAAGTCTTTCACGGACGCATCCGGGACCGTTTCGGTCCGGTGGTGCGGCGCAAGTTCGAGTCCATGGGCTCGAAGATCGCTGGTCAGGTGTTTGTGGACGACAAGCTTGAAATGGCTCGTGACGCGGTTCTGGAGTTCATCGACAACGGCGCGACCATGGTCGTTCTGACGGGCGGCATGTCCGTGGACCCGGACGACCAGACGCCAGCGGCCATCCGTGCCACGGGCGCGGAGGTGGTGACCTACGGTTCTCCCACGTTCCCGGGAGCGATGTTCATGCTGGCGTATCTGAACGGCGTGCCCATCGTGGGCCTGCCCGGCTGCGTGATGTATTACCGCGCTTCGATTTTCGATTTGATAGTTCCCCGCATACTGGTGGGTGAGAAGGTCACCCGTGAAGACATCGTGGCGCTTGGTCACGGTGGTTTTTGCGCTGGCTGCGAGACCTGCCGGTTCCCGATTTGCCCGTTCGGCAAGGCGGTATAGCGATAGACCCCTCCTGCAGGAGGGGGTGATGATAGGTTGAAAGCTCAAATCCGAACAAGGAGGACTTTCGGATGCTCAAGAAAACGATCAAGGTCAACGGTGTCGAACGCATGGTTGTGGCCGAGGGTGACAAATCCCTGGCTCTGGTCCTGCGCGAGAACCTGGGTCTGACGAGTGTAAAGGTCGGTTGCGGCACGGGCCAGTGCGGTAGCTGTTCGATCATCATGGACGGCAAAGTGATCCGTTCGTGCACTCGCAAATGGAAACGGATCAAGGAATACTCCCAGATCCGCACGCTTGAGGGTGTTGGCAGTCCGGATCGTCTGCATCCGGTTCAGATGTCTTGGATTGCTTACGGCGGAGCCCAGTGCGGTTTCTGTTCTCCGGGCTTCATCGTATCCACGGTGGCGCTGCTGGAATCCAATCCGTCCCCGACTCGTGAGGAAGTTCGCGACTGGTTCCAGAAGCATCGCAACGCCTGCCGTTGCACGGGCTACAAGCCGCTGGTGGACGCTGTCATGGCCGCCGCGGAAGTCATGCGTGGCGAAAAGACCATGGACGACCTGATTTTCAAGCTTCCCGAAGACGGCCGCATCTGGGGTACCAAGTACCCGCGTCCGAACGCCGTGGCCAAGGTTACCGGCACCTGGGACTTCGGCGCCGACCTGGGCCTGCACCTGCCCCCGGGCAGCCTGCATTGCGCGCTGGTTCAGGCGGAAGTCTCCCACGCAAACATTTTGTCCATCGACACCAGCGAAGCCGAGGCCATGCCCGGCGTGTTCAAGGTGGTGACGCACAAGGACGTCAAGGGCAAGAACCGCATCACGGGCCTGATCACCTTCCCCACCAACAAGGGTGACGGTTGGGATCGTCCGATCCTTTGCGACGAAAAGGTGTTCCAGTACGGCGACGCCATTGCCATCGTGTGCGCGGACACGGATGAAAACGCCCGTGCCGCGGCCAAGAAGGTCAAGGTCGAGCTGGAACAGCTCCCCGAATACATGAGCGCCCCGGAAGCCATGGCCGACGACGCCATCGAAATCCATCCGGGCACACCCAACGTTTACTACATCCAGAAGGTCGCCAAGGGTGACGACACCAAGCCGATCTTCGACAAGGCCGACGTGGTCGTGGAAGGCGACTACTACACGCAGCGCCAGCCGCACATGCCCATCGAGCCGGACGTGGGATTCGCCTACGAAAACGACGAGGGCAAGCTGGTCATCCATTCCAAGTCCATCGGCCTGCACCTGCACCTGTACATGATCGCTCCGGGCATCGGCGTGGAGCCTGAAAATATCGTCATGGTCCAGAACCCCACGGGCGGCACCTTCGGGTACAAGTTCTCGCCGACCATGGAAGCGTTGGTGGGCGTGGCCTCCATGGCTACCGGCCGCCTGTGCTACCTGAACTATGACTGGCACCAGCAGCAGACCTACACCGGTAAGCGCTCGCCGCAGTTCACCTCCGTGCGCATGGCCGCCACCAATGACGGCAAGCTGCTGGGCATGGAAACCGACTGGACCGTGGACCACGGCCCGTACTCGGAATTCGGTGACCTGCTGACCCTGCGCGGCGCACAGTTCATCGGTGCCGGTTACGACATCCCGTCCATCCGTGGTGAAGGCCGCACCGTGTGCACCAACCACTGCTGGGGTGCAGCATTCCGCGGCTACGGCGGACCGGAAGCCGAGTTCCCGTCCGAAGTGCTGATGGACGAGCTGGCCGAAAAACTGGGCATGGACCCGCTGGAACTGCGTTACAAGAACGTGTACCGCGAAGGTTCCACCACGCCAACCGGCCAGGATCCCGAAGTCTACAGCCTGCCCGAGATGATCGACAAGCTGCGTCCCAAATATGAAGAAGCCAAGAAAAAGGCCGAGCAGGACTCCACGGACGCCATCAAGCGCGGCGTGGGTGTTGCCGTGGCCGTATACGCCTCCGGCCTTGACGGACCGGACACCGCGGAAGCCGATGCCGCTCTGAACGAAGACGGCACCGTGACCATCTACACCTGCTGGGGTGACCACGGTCAGGGCGCGGACATGGGTTCCCTGGGTACTGCCCACGAAGCCCTGCGTCCTCTGGGCCTGAGCCCCGAGCAGATCCACATCGTCATCGGCGACACCAGCAAGGCCCCCAACGCCGGCCCGGCTGGCGGTTCCCGTTCGCAGGTCATGGTCGGACAGGCCACCAAGAACGCCTGCGACCAGCTCGTTGCGGCCATGAAAAAGCCCGAAGGCGGCTTCCGCACCTATGAAGAGATGGTGGCCGACAAGAAGGAACTGCGCTACTACGGCAAGTTCACCGCCCCGGCCAACGACTGCGACGAAAACGGACAGGGCAACCCGTTCTGCTGCTACATGTACGGCGTGTTCATGGCCGAAGTTGCCGTGGAACTCGCTACCGGCAAGACCTCAGTGGAAGGCATGACCATGGTTGCCGACATCGGCACGGTCAACAACTTCCTGCTGGTCGACGGCCAGATCTACGGCGGCCTGGCCCAGGGTATCGGCCTGGCCCTGACCGAAGATTACGAAGACATCAAAAAGCACTCCACCATGGTGGGCGCCGGTCTTCCGTACATCAAGGATATCCCGGACAAGATGGACATCATCTACGTGGAAACCCCGCGTGCCGATGGCCCGTTCGGCGCCTCCGGCGTCGGCGAAGTGCCGCTCTGCGGTCCGCACCCGGCCATCATCAACGGCATCTACAACGCCTGCGGCGTTCGCATCAGGGAACTCCCCGCACGGCCTGAAAAGATTCTGGCCGGCCTCAAAGGCTAGAATGGAACAACAACTCGGGGCGGTGGTTTGCGGACCGCCGCCCCGCTTTTTAGCGAGGCACCTATGGATCAGGCAGGATTGAGAAAACTGGAAGCGCAATGTGTCCAGGAAGAGCCGCCTTCCTGCACGGCGGAGTGTCCGCTGCATGTTGATGCCCGGACCTTTTGCACATTGATGAACGAGGGCAATTGGAGCAAAGCATGGGGTATTCTGACCCGCACATTACCCTTACCCGGTGTGCTTTCACGTCTATGTCACGGTCCATGCATGGATGCCTGTTTGCGCTCGAAAAAGGGTGGAGCCATCAATCTCCCTGCGTTGGAACGGTTTTGTGCCGTTCAGGTTACCAAACCTGTCCGCAGTATTCCCATGCCTGCCAAGGGGAAACGTGTTTGCGTTCTGGGCGGCGGACTTGCCGGACTGAGCGCGGCCTCCGATCTGGTGCGCAAGGGGATCAAGGTCGTACTGCACTCGTCAAAGCCGGGTTTGGAACTGGCCGAGGCCGACTCCTCTCCACTCCCTTCCGGCATATTGGAAAGCGAGTTGGAACGGCTTGCCAAGCTTGGTGTTGATTTTCAGCCTGCCATCAATGTCTCCCGCGCGGAATGCGAATCCTTGCTGGAGGAGTTCGACGCCGTGGTGATCGACCGGACGGAACAGGATATTGCTCCCCTGAATCTGGATGAGCCGGATGCGGTCACCCTTGGTACAAGTCTGCCGGGGCTTTTCATTGCCGGAGTGGAAGGTGAACCAATTTTTCAGGCCGCATCGGGACGTAAAGCAGCGCTTTCGTCCGAGCGGTTCATGCAGGGCGCATCCATGGTGGCGGGCCGTGATCGTGAAGGATCATACGAGAGCCTGCTACACACCAATCTGGATGGAGTTGCCCCTGTTGATCCCGTGGCAGTTCCCGAAGACGGTTATGATGTCGAGCAGGCAAAGGCCGAAGCAGGGCGCTGCATCCACTGTGAATGTCTGGAGTGCGTGAAGCACTGTGAGTATCTGGAGCAGTTCGGTTCGTACCCAAAGGTTTATGCCCGTCAGATATACAATAACCAGACCATCGTCATGGGTACGAGGATGGCAAACTCCCTCATCAACTCCTGCACATTGTGCGGCCTGTGCGAGACCTTGTGCCCCGGTGATTTCTCCATGGAAGATCTTTGCCTTCACGCCCGGCGGGATCTGGTGGAACAAGGGCATATGCCGCAGTCTGCGCATGAATTCGCCCTGCGCGACATGAATTTTGCCAATGGGCCGGACTGTAGTCTGGCGCGGAGTGCCCCGGGAACCAAGGCCAGTACACATCTTTTTTTTCCGGGCTGCCAGTTGACGGCCTCGCGTCCTGATGCCGTGCGTTCGGTCTATGACCATTTGCGCCACAATATCCCGGGCATGGGAATCATGCTTCGTTGTTGCGGCGCTCCCGCGGAATGGTCCGGGCAGGTCAGTGAGTATGACAGGGCCATAAGCGAACTGCGTTCTCAATGGGAATCGCTGGGACAGCCGGAGATTGTTTGCGCTTGTCCTACGTGCCAGGGCATGATCCGGAGCGCACTGCCAGGAGCCTCGGTGAGTTCATTGTGGCAGGTATTGCAGGATACGGGGTTGCCCGAATCCGCCAAGAACGTCGGCATGGAACTGACCGTGCATGATCCCTGTACGGCCCGTCATGAGCCGGAATTGCGCCAACAGGCAAGAACCATGTTGGAGTCCGTGGGCGCACAGTTGAATGAAGTGGAAATGAGCGGGGAACTGACGGAATGTTGCGGTTTCGGAGGCCTGCTTGCCGAAGCAAATCCCAAACTGGGATCGGATGTGGCCAAACGGCGGGCCGATGCCCTGTCCGGTGAGGTCGTAACCTACTGCGCCATGTGCCGGGATATGTTGTCCAAGGGCGGCGCACGCATTAGCCATGTTCTGGACATCCTTTTCCCGGACGCTGCCGTGGGTGACATGGCTGCCCGTCCTGTTCCGGGATATTCAAGGCGGCGCGAAAATCGTGCCCATCTGCGCGAGGAGCTTTTGCGTGATCTTTGGCAGGAGCCGGGTGCTCCGCCCAAACCATACGATGAGCTTGCAGTCTCCTTTTCGGATGCGGCGCTGTCCGTCATGGAGGAGCGTCGTATTCTGGAGAGCGACGTGCGCAAGACCCTGCTTCATTCCCGTGACACGGGGCAACGGCTGGTCCATAAGGAAACCGGACGGCTCCGGGCCACGTACAGGCCGGTTGCCGTGACCTACTGGGTTGAGTTCGAGGAAAAGGACGGCGAATATTTTGTACATAACGCATGGTGCCACCGCATGCGCGTGGCAGGAGGTGCGGCATGAGCGTGATTCGAGTGCCTGAGGCCGATGCCGGCGGTTGGTCCTGTGATCGTTGCGGGGAAGAGTTGAAGCCGACTCCGGTGAATCTGGAATATATGGACAGCCGTTTTACCGTGGAATTGCCGTTTTGCGCCAAATGCGGGATAGCCCTTATCTCCGAGGAATTGGCCATGGGCAAGATGCTCGAAGTGGAAAAGTTGCTGGAGGACAAGTGACCGACGCGGCCCGACCGCGTGAGCCGCATTGGCGCCAGCCGTACATGAAGGCCGCAGCGGGCGAAACCCTGCGTCCGGGTGGTTTTATGCTTACGGACAGGGCGGCTGAATTGGCCGGTCTTGCTCCGGGAGCGCGTGTGTTGGATACGGGCTGTGGCACCGGGGCCACTGTGCGCCGTCTGCGTTCGCGTTTCGGGGTGTTCGCGGTGGGTGCGGATGCCGACATGGGCCAGCTTGCCGCAGCTCGGGAAAAGTCCCTGCCTGTGCTATGTGCCGATGGTGAAAGGCTTGCCGTTGCTTCCGGCAGCATGGATATGGTCTTTTGCGAATGTGTCCTTTCCCTGTTGCCTCATTCCCGAAAAGCCCTGATGGAATTTCTTCGCGTGTTGCGTTCGGGCGGATACCTGGCTCTTTCCGATCTTTATGCGTTGTCCGGTGCGTCCTGCGGCTCCGGGCAGTCCTGCGGCTGCGCACAGGGTGCCTTTGGCGCCGGGCTGTTGGAGGATATGGTCAGGGAAGCCGGATTCGAGATAGTGGTCCGGGAAGACCATTCCCGGCTGCTCAAGGAATTGGCCGCACGCATTGTGCTGGCGGGAGGGTCGCCGTGCGGTACGCCTTCCGGATACGTTTTCATTTTAGCTCGTAAAAAGGACGACCGCCATGCTTGATGATATCGGTTTGGAAATGCTGCGCCTTTCGGGTGCCGGATATTGTTGCAGCCAGATTTTCGTGAAACTGGCCCTTGATGAAATGGGGCGCGACAACCCGGATCTGGTGCGTGCCATGGCCGGACTGTGCCGTGGTATGGGAGACTGTTCCGGTCCTTGCGGCGTGCTTGCGGGGGCAGCCTGCGTACTTGGTCTGCATACGGGAAAGGGCCACGACATGGAACAGCCGGAAGAGCATTTTGACCTGATGATGGAAGAATTGAACGACTGGTTTCGGCAGCGTTGTGATGAGCCGCATGGCGGCATTGCCTGCGGCCAGATCATGAATGGTGATTGTTCCGCGCCGAATCCGTCGATTTGCGGTGCGCTTTTGAGCGAGACCTATGCGTTGGTGCGTGCCATTCTTGCGGAGAACGGATTTGATCCTGCACAGGGCAGAGGGGATGACGATGGAATATGAACGCGAGAGCGTTTGCCCTGTCTGTTTGAAGCGTATTCCGGCCCGGCATGAACAACAGGGCGACGATGTTTATCTGGTCAAGGAATGTCCTGAGCATGGGGAATTTCGTGCCGTGATCTGGCGCAGCCAGCCTTCGCTTGACCTCTGGCGGCGGGACAAGATTCCTTCATATCCCGCACAACCCGCCACGGGCCGAGGCGATGGATGTCCTTTTGATTGCGGTTTGTGCCCGGACCATCGGCAACACACCTGTACAGCTGTTATCGAAATTACCGAGCGGTGCAACCTTCATTGTCCGGTCTGTTTTGCCGTGGCAGGAGAAAAGGAAGCCCGGCCGGACCGCAGTGTGGAGGAAGTGCGTGAGATTCTGGCCGGTGTGATGCGTGTTTCCGGGAAGTGCAATATTCAGTTTTCCGGGGGCGAGCCGTCCGTTCATCCCGAATTGTGTGAAATGATTCGAGTGGCCAAGGAGATGGGTTTTCCCTTTGTGCAGCTGAACACCAATGGCCGCCGTGCCGCATTGGAACCGGATTTTGCCGTCCGGTTGGCAGAGGCCGGTCTGGATTCGGCCTTTTTCCAGTTCGACGGGACTCGCGACGACATTTATGAATCCTTGCGCGGACAGCGGTTGCTGAGTGAAAAACAGACCGCTTTGAAGCGGTTCATCGACGCCGGTATCGGCGTTGTGCTCGTACCCACTGTTGTCCCGGGGGTGAACGCCGACAATGTTGGTGATATCCTGCGTTTGGCCGCGGAAAACGTGCCGGGTGTGCGAGGTGTGCATTTCCAGCCGGTAAGTTATTTCGGTCGTTATCCCGCCCAGCCGGAAGACGCCTCTCGCATTACGCTACCGGAGGTTATGACAGCCTTGGAAATACAAACCAATGGCATGGTCCATGCCGAAGATTTTTTGCCTCCCGGTTGCGAGCATTTTCAATGTTCTTTCCATGCCAACTATCTGGTCATGGAAGACGGCTTGCTCAAGCGGCTTTCCGCCAATCGTAGCGGCTGCGGCTGCAAGTCCGAACCGCAGGTTGCCAGCAAGGGCGCGGACAAGGCCAAGGGGTTCGTGAGCCGTCAATGGGCTGCCGCTCCCGAACCTGTCGCTTTGCAGGACAAGCCCGTGGACGATCTGGATCGTTTTCTGGCTCGTGCCTCCACGCATATTCTGGCGGTTTCCGGTATGGCTTTTCAGGATGCGTGGACCATGGATCTTGACCGGGTCAAAGGGTGCTGCATCCATATCGCCGGTCCGGGCGGGAAGTTGGTGCCGTTCTGTGCATACAACCTCAGTTCCATGCAGGGCGAGACCCTGTATCGACCGACTCCGGGCGTAAAAAAAGGCATAGCTGCACATGGGCAACCCGCTTCTTGACCAATGGCTGGCCCGGCGCATGGGCTTTGTTCCCACGCCGGAAACGCTGGTTTCATGGCAATTGGAACAGGTGCGCCGCACTGTGGACCATGCCCAAAAAAATAGCCCTTTTTATGCTGAACATTTTGCGGACGTTCAGCCGGATGATATCACCTCCCTGAAAGCGCTCGCATCATTGCCTGTGACCCGTCCTGTAGATTTGCGGGAAAATTCGGACGCATTCCTGTGCATATCGCGGGATGAAATCGCCCGTATCGTGACCCTGCAAAGTTCCGGCACAACCGGGCAACCCAAGCGTATTTTTCATACACAGGGCGATCTGGAACGAACCACCGATTTTTTTGCCCACGGCTTCAGCGCAATTGCCCATTCCGGTCAGGGTGTCATGGTTCTTTTGCCCGGCAGTACGCAAGGCGGCGTAGCCCGGCTGTTGGGCGAGTCCCTTTCCCGCTTGGGCATACGGCCGGACCTGTTCGGTCCGTTGGAATTCGGGACACCCGGCCATGAGGACGAGGTTGTCGATCGCATATTGGCCAAGGGAATTTCGACGCTCGTCGGTTCGCCGGCTCAGTTGAACGTGCTGGCGCGGGCATGGCAACGGCGCGGTTTGGACCGTTTCACCATCGAGAGCGTGCTGCTGTGTTGGGATTCCATTTTACCTGCCGTGGCCCGGAATGTGGAAGAGGCGTTCGGCTGTCGCGTGTTCGAGCATTGGGGCATGGTGGAAACGGGACTGGGCGGAGCCGTTTCCTGTGCTCCCGGTTCTGGAATGCATGTACGGGCTGCGGATATTCTGGTGCAGATTGCGGATCCGAAAACCGGAGCCAACATGCAGGACGGCGAGTGGGGCGAAGTTGTTGTGACCACCCTGAGCCGTCGGGGTATGCCGTTGATCCGTTATGCCACTGGTGATCGTGGCCGCCTGTTGCCCGGCCTCTGTAATTGTGGGCATGCGGCACCCCGTTTGGACCGGATTCCCGGCAGGCTGGATGGTGCATTGCCTCTTGGGGAAAATGGATCAATGGAGTATGGTACTGTGGCGGATGCCGTATACGGGGTTCCTTGTATCGCGGATTTCACCGCGCAGCTTGTCCCGGCTGAATCGGGGAAAGAGTCGGTGTTGCGTATCGGGCTGAGCGTCATGCCGCATACAGGAGCGGAACAGGCTGAGAAGCAAACCCGGACGGCTTTGGAGCGCATAGGGCTGAAACAAATCGAATTTTACGTCGTCGCACAGGGCGGTCCTGCCGAGCCGGGGCTGGCCAAGCGATGCATTGCAACCGCAAACGGAAATGATGCCTCATGAAGAATTTTGTCAGGAAAATAGTACGACTGCTTGACGCTGGTGAAAGCGTGGCTCTGGCCACGGTGGTGGACAGCAGCGGTTCAACGCCTCGTTCCTCCGGGGCCAAGATGGCCGTGCGTCGGGATGGAAAAATCGAGGGCACGGTCGGCGGCGGTATCGTGGAGGCAAAAGCCTGCCGTTGCGCGGCCGGTTTACTGGAGCGTGGCGGCCAGTCTGCCGTGTTGTCGCAGATGAACCTGAACAGTGATCTGGCTTCCGGAACCGATATGATTTGCGGCGGCGATCTCACGCTGTTCATGGAAACCGTGGAACCGGGGTCCGAGGCCGCCGACTGCTATCAGGCTTTGGACGGCTTGATGCGGCGAGGCAAACGGGCCGTCATGTTTACGGCTTTGGAAGACTGCTCCTCGGATGACGACACCGTATGCGTAAAGGGGCGCAGTATTGGCGAGCGAATCGAGGATGTGCCGAATACGTATGGCCTTGATGCAGATCTGGCGCGCGACCTGTTTGATCGCGCCTTGGCCAAGGGCGGGGCTGCGGAAAAAGTGAACGGAGTCCATGTGTTTGCCGAGGCGTTCATTCCTCCTGCACCGTTGTATCTGCTGGGAGCCGGGCATGTTTCGCGCGCAACAGCGCATATTGCGGCCACAGTGAATTTCCGTGTGGTGGTCATCGACGACCGCGCCGATTTTGCCAACGAGGAACGTTTCCCGGAGGCGGACGAAGTCGTTGTGGTGGATTCCTTTGACAAGACTTTTGCCGGGCAGGAAGTTGATTCCGAGGCCTATATCGTCATCTTCACTCGTGGGCACGTGCACGACAAGACCACTCTTGACCAAGCCCTGAAAACACCAGCGTGCTATGTGGGCATGATCGGCAGCAAGCGCAAGCGTGACGCCATCTACGAAGCCCTGCTTAAGGAAGGGGTTTCGCAGCAGGACATTGACCGCACGTTCAGCCCCATCGGTTTGAGTATCGGCGCGCAAACGCCCGAAGAGATCGCCTTGAGCATCATTTCGGAGCTGGTGGCCGTCCGCGCCGGGGTGCGGGATTCCGTATGCTGAAGCCGGTTGCAGCGACACCGCCCGGCATTTCGGCCCTGATCCCGGCCGCAGGATTCTCCTCGCGCATGGGTAAGCTCAAGCCGCTGCTGCCGCTGGGCGATACTCGGGTGCTGGTCAGGTGCGTTCGCTTGTTCCAACAGGTTGGCATTACCGATATCGTGGTGGTCACCGGACACAGGGCGGATGAAGTGGGCCGGGAAGCCGAAGCCGCGGGAGCACGTGTGGCACACAATGCTGCGTTCGAAGATGGCATGTTCGGTTCCTTCCAGACCGGTGTGTCCGCGATCAATGAGAATTGCACCGCCTTTTTTGCCCTGCCTGCGGATATTGCTCTTGTTCGGCCTGCCACGGTTTTGTCGCTGGTTGCGGAATTTTCCGAACACAAAGCGGCTGTGACCTATCCTACTTTTTTGGGTGAGCGGGGGCATCCCCCGCTGATTCGGGCGGACCTGATCCCTGACATTCTGGATCATGACGGGACCGGAGGATTGCGCACTGTGCTGGAGTCCTGCGAACAGGAAACTCGCGAGGTTGCGGTCGCGGACATGGGCACCATGCTGGATATGGACCGTCCAACTGACTACAAACGGGCCGTGGCCATGGTTGATTGCGGATATCCGCAGCCAGCGGAGTGCCGCGCCCTGTGGGACGGGCTGGATATCTGTGCTGCTCTGCGGGAACACCACGCTACCGTGGCCGGATTGGCCCTTGCCATGACCGAGGTGCTCAACACCCGGCGCGAACCGGCTGACCAACTGGACGCCGGTCTGGTGGTGGGTGCAGCCTTGACGCACGATATCGGCAAGGGCAATCGGCATCATGCGCGCGTGGGCGCGGAAATGCTGGAGGCGTTGGGATTTTTTCTTGCGGCACCCATTGTGGCCGATCATGTGGACCTGACGCTTGTTCCTGATCAGCCCTTGCGTGAGCGGGAGATTGTTTTTCTGGCCGACAAGTTCGTGCAGGGCAGGGCGTGTACGGCGCTGGGTGCTCGCTATGCCGTCAAGCTGGAGCGCTACGGACATGACCCCGAAGCCCGCGCCGCCATAGAAAATCGGCAGCAACGCGCCCGGGAGGTTAATGAGCGGTTCATGGCTGAGGCCGGATGCGACCCGGCGACCCTTGAATTGCGGATGGATTTCATGGCCGCGATAGGATAAAGTGACCTCAATGTTTAATTGCGTGTGCCAATGGCATTCAAAGCCGTTGACAGACGCCTTGTATGCGGATATACACTGCCTCTCTTGGGCGGTTAGCTCAGCTGGGAGAGCATCGGCCTTACAAGCCGAGGGTCACAGGTTCGAGCCCTGTACCGCCCACCAAGTGCGGAGCCGTAGTTAAGCTGGTTATAACGCCGGCCTGTCACGCCGGAGGCCGCGAGTTCGAGTCTCGTCGGCTCCGCCACTAAAAGAACTAGGATATCAATGGAATACATTGGTATCCTTTTCTTTTGTTCTATTGATTGGACACATCCGAATCTACTTCTCAACACCCCACATCTTTCGTGAAGTTACTTTCCTTTGGGACTATCCTTTGTTTTCAACATTTCTGTTTGAAAGGGAGGTCCCCGTGAGTATTGTTGATGGCTCTTTGTCTGGTGGTAAGAGTTTTGTTGAGGAAGGTGAGTTTGTTGACGTTTCCGAAGTTGCCAAAAATATGGGCTTAAAACTCCTGTACTGCTCTCATGTGATCTATACGAGAAATGCTTTGATGTTCCAGAGGTAGGCGATCATCTAGAGGACGTTCTGATGGCATTCAAATTTGCCGCTGCAAAACGATGGAATGGACAACATGTTGTGTTTGATGTGTTGTTTCAAACCTTTGCATCTCCTTCTTTCGAAAAGGTATCATGTGAAGGAGAGGTGGTGGTTGATTCTGCTTCTTCCAAAGCGATCTGCCTGTTTCTTTCCGATGAAACCTAATGATGAAATTTTGGCGGTGGGGGAGGTTCGAACTCATTTTTTGTGGGGTGAGTTGTTTATGGTGTTAGAATGGAACATCAGCCATCATCCCACTATATTTAGTGTCACGTTCGATTGAGTCAAACTTCGTGTGGAGGTTTGCCAGAATGATGCGTTGTTTTTCGCTCGTTACAGACTTTAGTACGTCGATAAATGCTTTAACCTTCCCGACATCCATACCCTTTGGACGATAGCTATAGTCCCCCAATATGAAACAATTAATCACAACGGATGCATTGGGGACTTCTTCTTCTAGCATAAAGCTTCTATATGCAGACTCTAACATCGAAAGGGCATCTAAAACTTCATCTCGGTACTTTGTGTCAGGATTTGTTTTAGCAATGTGATAGTACATCAGGTTCGAGAACTCACGATAAGCTATTAGTTCACTATGAGTGAAATCTACTTCATCAAAGCTGTTTGAAAGAAGGTTGTTTTGTATCTCAGAGAAACTTTCTACTCTGTCTGCCGGATCCAGCTTGTTCATTCCACGTAGTATAGTGAGATGTTTAAAGGAGTCGATGTTGTGATCTTGGATTACTTTTTCAAATAATTTTCCAAGAAAGTATATTTCGGTACAGTGACTATACGACTCTTGCTCAAAGTCATCCGGTGGTTCACACCACCAGTTTATGCTAATACTTTTATCAAAATCTTGTTTTCTGTTTGCAATTTTTCCAAATCCAAAATCAATCACCTTAAGTACGCCATTGTTAGAGACAAGAATGTTTTGAGGTCTGATGTCTCTATGCAAAATACCGTTCTTTTCTAAATATGAGAAAGCATCTATTGCTTGAACAAATAAATCGTTGATTGAATCAGGATTCTCCTTGATATAATCTTCAACATCGTCTCCTCGGATTCTTTCCATTAGTATGAATCCTGTTTTTTGTTCTTGATACAAGTGGTAATTGAAAACCCTCACAATGTTACGATGGTAAAGTTTGTGAAGAATCTTAATCTCTCTAATGAAGTTAGGAAATAATTCGTCCATCAACTCTTCGTAGTAGGGTGAATACTTTTTACATACGAACTCTTCATCAATTATAGGGTCTCGAAGTAGGACTGTTTTACCACAGCCCCCTTGGCCGAGTTCTTTGATGAATTCATAGTCTTTTTGACGTATGAAATTAATTGCTTCACCTTTCTGAATCTTCACAATTAATCCTACTCTTTTAGTTGATTTAATTCATAGCTGTTAACAAGGTCTTTTCTAGTTGTTAGCTGATAGTTGGGGATAAATAAAGGGCCGGAACTTTCGTCCCGACCCTTGGTTATTCGATCTATGGATTAGGTGAAACCTTACAAGGCAAAAAAGGTTATCAATCAACCAAAAGTGTTTTCAGACGGATAGCTAGCAAATATACCATGAGGGTATTGGGGCGGCTCGTCTACAAGGAATAATTGAGTGGTAATGAGAGAAAAGAATTTGATTTTAAAGTCTTTGGTGGTCGTCAATGCAGTATGGGCAATGCGTCTAGTATTCATCCGTTAAGGTCCGGATCAACCCCTAGTTTTTTTGAAATATCTTCTCGCCTGTAATGTGAGTTCAATGCTATCTTGAATCTGCCTGGACTCCTTTTCTATTGTATGATTACCCACCTTCCGATCCTTTTCGTGAATTCTGACATGGGCTAATACTTTTGGTATGTGTATAAATTTTGCTCCTCCCATGGCAAAACGCAAATACATTTCGTGGTCTTGAGAAACGTGGTCAGCGCTGTAAAATCCATGTTTTTCATGTAATTCACGCTTGTACAGTTTGCATACTCCGCAAAGATACCAGTTACAAAAAGACTGTTCAAAAGTATAATCAGGTAGTGAAAAGTGGCGAAGAATTCTGCCATTATCATCAAATATGTGCATGTCAGCATACGCGAAATCTGCGTTGTTTTTACGGATACTGTGATGTAGGGTGGAACACATAGAAGGCAAGAGTATATCGTCTGAAGCTATAAATGTGCAATAGTCTCCCTTCGCAGCTTTAAATCCAATATTTAGTGCTTTACTCAAACCCATATTGGTTTCACTATTAATAATGTACAGCTTACGCCCTTCTGGAGGGTAGCGTCTATGTTTGATGCGATCAACCGTTTGCGAGTGTGGGTTGTAGCAGGCTGCGTATGATGTTTCTTCAGTTTCAACATCTCTTAGGTACTTTTGGAGTTCTTCTCGGGTATTGTCAGTTGAACCATCGTTGACTACAATAATTTCTATTTCTGGATAATCTTGGAACCAAATAGAATCAAGGCAGGCGGGTAGATACTTCGCTTGATTGAACGTTGCTACCACAACAGATATTAGATCAGCCATATTAGCCCTTTTGGCAGTTTTATTTAAGTTTAAATTATAACTAATTTTATTCTGTTTTAAAATAGTCCAGCAAAAGGGAAGATGTCAATTTGTCCAAAGTTTGCTCAAGGGGGGGTATATTGAAAGTCGCGAGTCCGAGTCTCGTCGGCTCCGCCTCTAAAAGAACTAGGACATCAATCAAATCGATTGGTGTCCTTCTTCTTTTGTCTGTGGCCTTGGAAGGGAGTATATTACTGCAATGATGGTATCATGTTTCATTTGTAATGAGATAATTAAAATAAATAGTTATGACCATTTGTCGTTTTGGGTTGCTGCTGATAATCAATCTAATTTGTCAGGAAACCATATAAATATATCATCGAAAAAGTGTATCAGTTTGATAGTAAGGGGTTGAGCGAAAGGGGTAACAAATGAATTTTCATAAAAACATGAGCTCGTTCAAACTATTAATGATCATTCTATTGTTTGGTGTTGTAGGAACGGCGAAAGCTCAGGAACTTACAATTTATGTAGATAACTGGCCCCCATATAACTTTGTAAAAAACGATAAGATTGTTGGGATTAGCACGGAGTTGATCGAAACAGCGCTACAAAAGGCCAACATTCAGTACAAGCTTGTAAAATATCCTTTTAAACGAGGCTTAATCACTGTCCAGAGCACTCCCTACACGATGCTCTATACTGTGGCGCGAATTCCGCAACGCGAAAATGAATTTGCATGGATTGGTCCTCTTCATCCAAGAAAAGTATTTCTTTTTAAATTGAAGAATCGAACCGACATTCAGGTTGATGATTTAGAAGACATTAAAAAGTATCGTACGGGAGTTCTTTCAGGAGGGTCCGTTGAACAATTTTTTATCAACAATGGGCTTTCTGATGATGAGTATCATTTAGTCAACTACTCTGAACAATTATTGAAAATGCTACTTATAGGCCGGCTCGATCTTATTCCTGGCGACCCTGTGGATTTGGCCTACCAAATGAAGCGGGCGGGGGCCAAATTTTCGGAGCTTGAAGTTACCTATTTTATCTCGGACGAAGGCGGCTATTACATGGTGGCAAACAAGGAGACACCTGCTGACATCATCGTAAAGGTCCAGCAATCTTTGGAAGGGGTCATGGCAACCGGCCTCAGAGAGCGAGCTATAGAACGATATGTGAATTGAGTTGGTTTAAGGAAGTTCAGCAAGTTGGTTGGGAAAAGGGTATATTCCCAATTTCTTAGGAGTCATTTTTCAGCCTTTTCTCCCAATTGAACCAAGTTTCAGGAACTTCTAACGTCCTGAGCATTGCAAGATACTTTTCAACGTATGGTTTCTCTTTTTCTGGGATGGAAACATGTTCGCGGACAACCTTGTGTTCCAGTGCGATCTTAGAATCATAGTCATCTTTGCCCAACTCACCAGAAGCGACAGCCTGTGCAAACATTTGCTCAGCAAGGTCGTATGCCTTTTCCCATTCTTCTTCGTCTGTCATTTCGCTAAGTAAAAACTGATGAACAAAATCAGGGTGATTCGAAAGGTCGTTTAAGAAGTTTGTCAAAGCTTGATAAGCCTGGATTCTGTCCGTCCAAAAATCAATCCAAGTACATTTATCTTCCTGGTCATGAACACGAACGATTATTCTAATGGAGTTTTCTTCTGTGTGATTGAAGATGTGCATCTCATATGAGTTGCCTCTTCCATCATTGGAAGAGGCGTGTCCTTCCTTGCCTTCCTTGAGCCTATCCACAAGGCGAACGAGCAAGGGGAAAGGGTCGCATGTACACTCGTCGCCGAATATGGAGACGGATGATGGGCCAGAGAAGATTGAGAACCATACCTTGTTGTAGCCTAGCTCATCGATGGACAGTTTCAAGGTTCCTTTTTCCGGCAATGCTGGTGGTGGAGTTATTGGTTCATTGGGCCCTCTCCAAGTCTCTCCGATGTAATCGTACAACCATCCCATGCCTGAGGCATGTTCTAAGATGAAATGTTCTCCCAACCCGACATGAGTTTCATGCGCGAAAATAATTCTGATCTCGTCGAAGTTTTTTCCTTCGACTTTCAATGTTTGCTCGAGAAGGTCCGACGTTACAGGACGAGTCCCAACCCTCCAGCCATCCTCGCCAGATAGGTGAACAGCAAAAATAGTATGGGGAGCCAGTATCGGTCTGGAATGGTATGATTTTTCCATAAGTTACTCTTTTTCAGATGGTTGTTGAAACATACTTGTCTGTCTATAAAAAGCCAAGGCCAGAAAAGATAAAGCCTGAAGAATATGTTCCGCACAGGTTCAAGTGACTTTGAAATTAAGCCGACCAAAGATCCTGGCAATCTTGTTCAGGAACCATCTTTTTTCTTCACAAACAATTATACCCCCTTCCTGTACCCAAGTTGACCATACTCTCTGCCCCTCTCCGAACCGTTTCCCCTTATTTTTTGTGGATGCGCATGGACCGTAAATCGTCGAAGGAATATAGAGTGTGGTAATTGCGCCTTTGTTCGGGATTGGTCTGGAGATGGCGCAGGAAAAATAAATTTCCCACGGGAAATCAACACACTGTGAGGTCTGCATGGGTAATGAGACTATGTCGAAACTGTTCGTCAATGGCCGGATTTATCAAGACGCTGTCCACCGCGTGGAGAACCTTCTTGTAAAAGGGGATCGAGTCGCAGCCTTTAACGTGAATCCCTCTGAGCACAAGGATGCCGAGGAGATCGATCTGAAAGGGAACGCCCTGTATCCCGGCTTTTGCGATAGCCATGTGCACTTGGTGGAGGCCGGGGTTGCGTTCAGCGGTGCGGATCTGAGCGGTAAAAACACCCCGGCTGAGATCATCAAGGGAGTGAAACAAGCCATTGGTAATCATCCGGAAGACGAACCTTTTTTTGGTGCTGCGTTTTCTTTGAAAAACTATGATGAAGATTGGACCGTAAAAAATTTGCAAGATCTAGACTCCGCGACTGGAGATCGAATTGTGCTGTTGGTTGATGATCTCGGCCATAATCTGATTGTGAATTCCGCAGCCATGAAACAGGCCGGAATCACGGCCGATACGGAAGTTCCGGCAGGCGGCAGGATCGTTACCAACTGTGATAACCAGCCCACCGGCATGCTGCGTGAAGAAGCCATGACCCTTGCCGGATATCCGCTCCTTCCGCTTTTTACCGATGATATGATCCAGAATGACGTGCTTGGCTTCATGAATACGTGGGCCGCAATGGGCTATACCGGTATAGTGGATCTCATGGGCGCTCCCATCGGGCCTATCCAGCATGCGGAAATGTGCCGGAAAATGGAGCGGCAGGGTGTTTTGCCTCTTCGCGTGAACTACAACCATACGTTCTTTGGCCTTGAAGATCTTGAGGACGGCCTCAAGGAAATGGGCAATGATACTGATCTGGTGCGTTTTGTTGGCAACAAGCTCTTTGTGGACGGGGCATACGCCGGAGGACAGGCATGGACCACCTGGGAAAACGAACATGGTGATCACGGTCTGCATACGGTCAGCGGCGACGACTCCATGGGCAAGAATCAGAACATTTACCGCATTGTTGAACGCCTTGAAGAGCTTGGCCTCAACTGCCACTATCATGTTCAGGGCGACTTGGCGCTGGACCTGATCCTGTGTGCGCTGGAGGCTGCCGCAGCCAAAACGGACGGATTGCGTTGTGTGCATACGCTTATTCATCTGGCGTTTCCCCGGCCCGATCAAATACAGCGTATCGTCAGATTCAACGGCAAGGTGGTCACTACTGTTGAGCCTGCATTCTGGGTGGCCGAGGAGGGGCTGGACCGCTACTACGGCCCGAAGAACGAGTCCTCCTATCCCGTCAAGCAATTGATCGAAGCCGGGATTCCAACCGGAATCAGCACGGATTTCTTCGTTTCCCCGGAGGAGTTGAGCGCCCCGACAAAGATCATGAATATCGCCATGCTTGGCAATGGTTCCGGGCGCAATCCGTTGACAATGCAGGATGTCATCTGCGGGTTGACTCAGGGAAGCGCCGCAACAACAGGCAAGGGCGACGTGGGAACGCTCTTTCCGGGCATGAAGGCCGATATGGTACGCTTTGAGCGCGACCTGTATACGCTGGATCCTGCCGACTTTACGGAGAATAATCCGACAGTCTTGGAAACATGGATCAGTGGCCAAAGGGTGATAAAAAACGGAAAGTCATGAACGCATAACAGCTGACGGTACTATGGGGGGACAACTCTCCCCATAGTATATGGGAATCTGCCGTTTATGGAATGTTTGCGTGATCGGTGCACCGTTTTGGTTTTGAATATAATTCATATGGGACAATTCGTCTGCTATATTAGGCGTATGTCATGCTTGTACAATAAATTCAGGCCGCCATTTGCGTTCTATGGAGTGCTCTTGTGTCTTTTCTTGGCGGCCGTTCCGTGCATGGCGCAAACGGCCACTCCGCCGGAATCGCATACGCTGACCTTTGTCAGCCTGTATCATGAAGATATCCCGAAAACACGTTTTCTTATCCTTCTTTATACCGAGGCTCTCAGGCGGCTTGGGTACACGTTCAAGTACGTAAATGTCCCGGCTCGGAGAGCGAGCATGCTGGCCAATGATGGCGAGGTGGATGGAGAGTTGATTCGCTTGGCCGGATATAATGCAGTTTATCCCGATCTGGTTCAGGTTCCTGCGCGAAATTACTGCTTTGGACACAGTGCTTTCTCCATCAGAGTGAAGGAGCCGATCCATTCGTGGCAGGATTTGGCTGGCAAGGAGTATAGGGTCGGTGTTTTCCGGGGCATGCGTTTTGCCGAGGAGCGGCTCGCGGAGTTGGGGCCGAGTGTGGTGGTCGAGCGTGTTTCCAGCTCCGACAATGGTTTCAGGATGTTGGTGATCGGCCGGATCGATATTTTCGTGACCACCAGAAGCCAGTATTATTCCTTTCTGGAAACGAAAGCCGGTAAGGAATATATCAGAAACCAAGACTCCCTCGGAACGATAAGACATCTTGGAACATGGGATAAACTGGCTATCTACACATGGCTCAACAAATCCCACCAAAGATTGTTGGAACCAATAGCCAACCAACTGCGGGCGATGCGTAGGGAAGGGCTGTATGATCAGTATTATGATCAGGCCGGACTGCCGCCGGAACTGAAGCCGTATTTTTTGTGCATTGAATAGTGCCTTTATAAGAAAAACAGGCAAGCCTCGAACGAATATCCAAAGCTTGCCTGTTATGAGTGAGCCGTTCATGTCTGGCGGGGTACAAGTCCCTTGCCGGACGTTTTTTATTTGATGTTTTCCATCTGCCTTATTCTGAGCGCTATTTTTTTCCAGCGCTCCTTTTCAACGCGGTTCGCACTCTTTTCGCTCCGGGCCGCAACGTATTCCATCTCGCGCTTCATCTTGCGGTAGCTTTCAAACCGGTCCATCGGCAATTCTCCCGACTCAACGGCGCGCAGCACAGCACACCCCGGTTCCTGTTCATGGGAACAATCCGCAAAACGGCATGATTCCGAAAGCAATTGAATTTCCGGAAAGGCGGTCTCAAGGCCGTCCCCGTCCGTATAAAAGGCGATTTCGCGGATGCCGGGATTATCCAGCAACATTCCGCCCTGCGGCATTTGGATGAGTTCCCGCGTTGTTGTGGTGTGCCGCCCTTTGCCCACTTTGCTGCTCACTTCGGCCGTGGCCTGAATCTCACTGCCGTGCAGCATATTGGTCAACGTGGATTTCCCGGCCCCGGAAGAACCGAGCATGGCAACCGTCTGGCCGGGCGCAAGATACGTGTGCAGCTCGTTGACGCCGCTTCCGGTCAGTATGGAACTCAGAACGACGGGCACGCCAAAGGCGATGTCTTCAACCTCGTATCGAAACGTTTCCGGGGCTTCGTGGAGATCGGCCTTGGTCAGCACGATTACCGGGCTGATGCCGCAGTTGTATATCAGCGCCAGATATCGTTCCAACCGGCGCAGGTTGTAGTCGCGATCCAGTCCGCAGACGATGAACACCGTGTCTATATTCGCGCCTATGGGTTGATCCTGCGTTGCCGCTTGATTGTGCTTGCTGCGGGAACCGGACTCGCCGCGGCAAAGGATGTTTTTTCGGGGGATGACGCGTGACAAGACGGTTTCGTTGGCTGTCGCCCAGTCACCCGTGACAGGATACTCCACGCTTTGATGCAACAGTTTGCCTGTCGGAGCGCACAGCCATTCTTTTTCGCCGTTGCCCACCAGAAATTGTCCGCGCTGTACGCTGAGCACGCGGACTGCCTGTTCGCGTTCCATCTGCATGGCGGCGAGCTGTTGTTCGAAATGGTCGTTCCAGCCGAGTTTACGGAGCTGTTCCGTATTATTGGGGCGAGTTGTCTCTAAAGTATTTTGAAAGGTCATTACTTTCACCTATCGGGTCGATGGTATGCATCGAGCATAAATTGTCATGAGAAGCCAACCGGTAATCGAAGGTTACCTGTTGGCGGATTCATACGATGGTGAATGGAGGTGCAAGCGTGGGCACAACAAAAGACCTGCTTCGGGCGAAGCAAATCAAGACAGGCTGGAATCAGCCGAATTCGTTCCGTACCGGAATACGGATAAAAGGCAGTTTAGACCTGTGATTTGCCCTATGCTTCCACGTGGAAGGGCACAAGATCCATTGACTGGCAATACATAAAATCTCCTTTGCAAATAGCAATGAGGCTATTTTTCGAAAAAAGGGCGAGTTGTCAATCGCAAATGTTGCCTCAAGGCTTTGGGAATATTTTTAGCGAATTGAATAGGTATTTTATTTTAGCTATTTCGACTGTTGCATAAAACATGGAGGTTGCAATGACGGAAGAAGAGTTGGTTCACAGGGTCATTGATTTGTATGAGGGAGCTCGCAATCCCCATTATGTCAGCAAGCGGATACGGCGAGGCACAAACGGTTCCATATCCTCCGCTACGGAAGATCTTTTTGCGAATTATATTGCTGAGAGAATTGAAGATGTCGATATCTATGTGAACCAGATGTTCACTCTCGGAAGGAAACGTTTCCAACCGGATATCGCGTTGGTGCATGATAAGAAGGTTCTTTCCGTCTTCGAACTGAAACAGGACCTTGGGTGGAAACGGGCTCAAGAAAACAAAATTGAACCATACGCTCAGCAAATTAAAGATTTGCGTGACCAGACACGCAATATACCGAATAAGTTCAATCATGAAAAGGATAGGAAAGTTACTTTCCGTGGTTTGAAACGAAATTTTGTCATTATTTCCGACGGCAATATATCCAAAGACTTGCAGGCAGAAAACAGAGCTCTTTTTGAAACAATAGAGGACACAAAT
The DNA here is from genome assembly GCA_913060505.1 of uncultured Desulfovibrio sp. Classification (GTDB taxonomy): domain Bacteria; phylum Desulfobacterota; class Desulfovibrionia; order Desulfovibrionales; family Desulfovibrionaceae; genus Pseudodesulfovibrio. The sequence goes on along the minus strand of CAJXRQ010000005.1, from coordinate 63,745 downwards.
AGGTTTCTGTTTTTGACTGAAGGTAATCCTCATCCCAATGCCTACGGAAAAACGAGCGATGAGAGAAAGGCCGACATTAATATCAATGAGGACGGATTGCGGGAGATGGTCGAAACCGTCAGGCTGGACATTGCCGGTATGTAGGCAAGGCAGGGCCTTTGGAGCTTGTGTGCCTTTCCAAATCGGGAGAAGGCAGTGCCTTCATGCGGCTGGCGTGGTTTTGTAATATGAGGAGAAGTCTTCTTCCCCAAGACATTGCTCAAGGATGTTCGGCAGCCTATCGTTAAGCGGTTGCCACCAATCTCCGGGGATTTTGGATAGCATGATGGAAACGATTTGATCGGCAAGCGGATCGTGAGGCGAAGGCTCTTGCTGCAGGTCGTGCCCAAGTTTCTGAAGGTCGGCAACAAGCGCCGTATGAATATTGAGCAGTTTTTTGAATGGAGAAAGAAGTGAAGTGGTGAAGCCCTCTTTTTTTTCCGGGAAGTGCATACCCGCAAAAGAGAGCAGGGAGTGGTATACGGAGAGTATGTCGAAATACAGGAATTCCGGTTCGTATTTTCCGCTGTTCATCTTGTTGAAGAAAACCTGCAAACAGACCGGAGCGGCCTTTTCAAACGGTTCTCCTGCGGCGACAGCGTCTTTTATCGCTTCGAACTGCGTTGCCCAGCCTTTTGCGGCCATGGTGATGTGGCTCATTTTTCTCACCTGGGTCGCTGTTGTCTCCTTGGTGATGTAGTTGCGGTAGCCGTTGTCCAGGAGCTTTTTGCAAAAGAAGTTGTCCGAGCCGACCGTCCCTCTGAATCCGTCCATGCCGCCGGTCGTGTCCCATACCTCTTTCCTGAAGAGCCATACACCGCCGCCGATCAGCTTTACATAGCCGGTGTCGTCAACGTTGTTGCTGTAAAACAGCTGGGCATAGCGGGAGAGGTACGTATTGGAAAAACTGGTGGTGAGCGGACTTGAGGCGATGCCGATAGTCTTGTCTGCGGCGAGAGGCAATGTATGTGTAAGCCAATCCGCATGGAGCCGCACGTCCGCATCCATGGACAGGACAAATTTTGTTTTTGCAGCGCTGATGCCGGTTGATTTTGCTGTGAAGAATCCCTTGTTTGTTTCAAACCGAATCAATTGGATCGGTATGTTGTCAAATGATTTTGCAGGAGCGTACGGTTCACTGGAGCCGTCATCCACCAGAATAATGGATGTTGGCTTCAGGTTCCAGGAATCCACATGACATAACAAGCCGTCCAACAGCGCGTTGTCGTTATACGTATAGCTGACGAGCGTCACAGGTACGTGTTTCATCGGGCGTTTCCTTGGGATGCCTTGTTGCATGTCATGTTCAAGAGATTCAGACAGCCATCCGAATGCTTCCGGGTGTACTGGGTGGCGCGTTTGTCTGCAACCGTATTATTCAATCGCTGGCCCGGGCTGTTTAGCCTGCTCTTTACTCATCCCAATGCCCGTCAATGGTGATTTTGTCAGGAACCAGCGCCGGGCAAACCTGCCGCGCTGCTGCAAAGGCGTCTTTTTCGCGAATAATGGGAATTATGATTGCCTGATCCGAAAAGCCGGTCATGCATGGTGCGTCGTTTTTGAGAGGCTTTCCATTGGCGGTGATGACGATGTCTTTAGTATATCGGTCTTCGCCTCTGTAACGAATACATATTGTTGGTGTTGTCATTCGCAGGGTGACAAATTTTTTAGCAGCATCGGGTTTTAATTCCATGGCAAGAACATGGAAATAGCCGTTGCAGGAGTCCATGTTCCATGGTGCCGCTTCAATTTTGACGATTTTTATTTTTGCAACATTGGAACATGAAACGTCATAGGTTCCTTGCGAGTAGGCGTTTGCAGGAACCATCAGAAGGATGAGCAGAAACAAGAGCTTTCTCATTATGGTTATTCCTTGAAGTGGTGCTGTTTTGCGAGTGGTTATTTCTGCCCTGTTCTTTCTTTGTCATAATGCCCGTCAATGGTGATTTTGTCAGGAACCAGCGCCGGGCAAACCTGCCGTGCTGCGGCAAAGGCGTCTTCTTCCCGAATTATGGGAATGGAAATTCCCTGAATGCAAAAGCCGGTCATGGCCGGAATATCATTCCTGAGAGGTTTGCCGTTGGCAGTTATGATCATGTCCGGCGGGTAGTAATCATCGCCCCTGTATACCTTATGAAGAGTTGGCTGGCTTTTTCTCAGCGCCACAAGTTCCTTTGCTGCTTCGTGTTTCAACTCCAAATACAAAACATGGAAGTATTTATTGGGAGATTGTACGTTCCATCGATTCGCTTCAATTCTGATAACTTCCATCCATGCAACATTGGAACATGAAACGTCATAGGTCCCTTGCGAGTAGGCGTTTGCAGGAACCATCAGAAGGATGAGCAGAAACAAGAGCTTTCTCATTATTGTTATTCCCTGAAGTGGTGTTGTTTTGCGAGTGGTTTTCTGCCCTGTTCTTTATTCGTCATAATGGCCATCGATAGTAAGTTTGGTTGGAACCAATGCCGGGCAAACCTGCCGCGCTGCGGCAAAAGCGTCTTCTTTCCGAATGATGGGAATGGTTATTTCCTGATCCGCAAATCCGGTCATGGCCGGAATGTCGTTCCTGAGAGATCTGCCGTTGGCAGTTATAAGCATATCCGGCGGATAGTAGTCATCTCCCCTGTATATTTTATGGACGGTTGGCAGGCTCAGGCGCAGTTCTACAAAGCGTTTTATCTCCTCGGGTTTTAATTCCAACGCCAAGGCATAGAAGTATCCGTTGGGAGATTTTACGTTCCAACGGACAGCTTCAATTTTGATAATCCTGATTCTGGCGATATTACTGCATGAAACGTCATAGACCGCTTGTGAATAAGTTGTGGTGGGAATCATCAAGAATAGGAGTAGAACGAGAATTTTTTTCATAATGATTACTGCTTGATCCGGTATTGCATGCTGGAGTTGTTCCCACCGAGATTGATAATAAAAACTTCCCATGGAACGGGAAGCTCGCCGAATTTGGTGAATTCAAATTTTTCAGTTTTCCCTGGATACATTAGAGGGGTTGCTTTCCATTCCTTTCGATCCACCCATATCCGTGCGCCTGCGGCGAATGGCCCAAGGTTCGTTATCTCGACAACGATCTTCTGGTTGCCTCCGAATTTCTCCGTGGCGCTATCTTCATAACCCTGTAACGTTCCATAGATATTACCATTCGGAACAGGCTCCTGTCTAACCTCACTTGCAATTCGGCATTTGCAGTTCGGATGGACCGGACCGGGGTTTTCCGAAAAGTATTTTCCTGCCAGCGCCTTGCATTTGTTGCAGGCCGTGGGTTTCGGAACATACCATCACCAAGTATACTGTTGAGCCGCTGTTCCTTCCATGTGCTTCGGCATGTCATCCACACGTTGATCATCGCCAATGTGTTGGGTCCATTTTGATCCCATGATAACTCTCCTTGATATTTGGGTTGTGGTGCGCGCATGGCGCATTGCAAACGGCGGAGGATTGTACCACGGGATTTGGGAAATCAGGTGCTGGCGGGAGGAAAAGGACGAAACAGGACAGGAAATGGATAAGAAAAGGCAACCGTGAAATGCTTGACAGGTTTTGGAAAGACACGAGGACAGATGTTGTTGTGAATGTGGCTCGCTAAAGAAACCTGCATAACTTTTCCCTCTATTTTGTGCTAAAATCTTTGTATTTCTTTTCAATTGGTTAAGGTGGTCATTTTGACCCAAATGCCAAAAAAAATGTATCATTATGACACAACCGGCATAATGCCTTGGGGGGCAAAGGTATTTCCGCATTATTCCTATCTATATAGCAGGAATAAGCCTTTTTTTTGGGTCATTTTGCTACAGTCTTCAAAGAAAATGTAAGTGTTGATTTTGCAACATACTGTAAATTAATGATTAAATTGTTGGTCTGGTATTTGCTTTTGGAAATCTCGTCCAAACAGTGAGCCACAGAAATCCGACTTGGCGTACATGTGAGGGTCGTCAGGTCATTTTTTGTTTCTGTGGATAAGGACAGGCTTTCCGTGACGGGCGAAATTTTTTTCTACCATCTTTCCGGGGGCTTGTTTGAGCGGTGGCTTGGCCGGGTGGCGGGTCGTTTGAATGGGGTCGTTCCAAATTGAATTATGGAGGTTGTTTCCACAATGCAGGCAGTACCTGTAGAAGAGGCCGTGGGCATGGTGCTGTGTCATGACATGACGCGCATCGTACCCGGCGAGTCCAAAGGGCCGGCCTTTCGGAAGGGGCATGTCATCAGCGAGGAGGACATTCCCCTGCTTCTGGAGATAGGCAAGGAGCACATTTACGTGCTTGATCTGGCTGAGGGTCAGATTCATGAAAACGAGGCAGCACGCCGGATCGCCAGTGCGGTGGCAGGTCCGGGATTGAGCCTGAGCAGCGTGTGCGAGGGGCGGGTGAACCTGACGGCATCTCCCGGCCTTTTGCGTGTGGACGTGGCGGCTTTGAACCGGGTGAACTCGGTGGAAGAGGTCGTTGTGGCCACGATGCACGACGGGCTTTTGGTGAAGGAGCCGCGGGCCATAGCGGGAACCCGTGTGGTTCCTCTGGTGGTGGACGAGGAGCGTGTCCGCCGGGTGGAGGAGATCTGTAGCGAGACCGGCCCGGTGCTTCGGGTCAAGCCGTTCCTTGAGTACAACGTTGGCGTTGTGACGACGGGGAGCGAAGTCTTTCACGGACGCATCCGGGACCGTTTCGGTCCGGTGGTGCGGCGCAAGTTCGAGTCCATGGGCTCGAAGATCGCTGGTCAGGTGTTTGTGGACGACAAGCTTGAAATGGCTCGTGACGCGGTTCTGGAGTTCATCGACAACGGCGCGACCATGGTCGTTCTGACGGGCGGCATGTCCGTGGACCCGGACGACCAGACGCCAGCGGCCATCCGTGCCACGGGCGCGGAGGTGGTGACCTACGGTTCTCCCACGTTCCCGGGAGCGATGTTCATGCTGGCGTATCTGAACGGCGTGCCCATCGTGGGCCTGCCCGGCTGCGTGATGTATTACCGCGCTTCGATTTTCGATTTGATAGTTCCCCGCATACTGGTGGGTGAGAAGGTCACCCGTGAAGACATCGTGGCGCTTGGTCACGGTGGTTTTTGCGCTGGCTGCGAGACCTGCCGGTTCCCGATTTGCCCGTTCGGCAAGGCGGTATAGCGATAGACCCCTCCTGCAGGAGGGGGTGATGATAGGTTGAAAGCTCAAATCCGAACAAGGAGGACTTTCGGATGCTCAAGAAAACGATCAAGGTCAACGGTGTCGAACGCATGGTTGTGGCCGAGGGTGACAAATCCCTGGCTCTGGTCCTGCGCGAGAACCTGGGTCTGACGAGTGTAAAGGTCGGTTGCGGCACGGGCCAGTGCGGTAGCTGTTCGATCATCATGGACGGCAAAGTGATCCGTTCGTGCACTCGCAAATGGAAACGGATCAAGGAATACTCCCAGATCCGCACGCTTGAGGGTGTTGGCAGTCCGGATCGTCTGCATCCGGTTCAGATGTCTTGGATTGCTTACGGCGGAGCCCAGTGCGGTTTCTGTTCTCCGGGCTTCATCGTATCCACGGTGGCGCTGCTGGAATCCAATCCGTCCCCGACTCGTGAGGAAGTTCGCGACTGGTTCCAGAAGCATCGCAACGCCTGCCGTTGCACGGGCTACAAGCCGCTGGTGGACGCTGTCATGGCCGCCGCGGAAGTCATGCGTGGCGAAAAGACCATGGACGACCTGATTTTCAAGCTTCCCGAAGACGGCCGCATCTGGGGTACCAAGTACCCGCGTCCGAACGCCGTGGCCAAGGTTACCGGCACCTGGGACTTCGGCGCCGACCTGGGCCTGCACCTGCCCCCGGGCAGCCTGCATTGCGCGCTGGTTCAGGCGGAAGTCTCCCACGCAAACATTTTGTCCATCGACACCAGCGAAGCCGAGGCCATGCCCGGCGTGTTCAAGGTGGTGACGCACAAGGACGTCAAGGGCAAGAACCGCATCACGGGCCTGATCACCTTCCCCACCAACAAGGGTGACGGTTGGGATCGTCCGATCCTTTGCGACGAAAAGGTGTTCCAGTACGGCGACGCCATTGCCATCGTGTGCGCGGACACGGATGAAAACGCCCGTGCCGCGGCCAAGAAGGTCAAGGTCGAGCTGGAACAGCTCCCCGAATACATGAGCGCCCCGGAAGCCATGGCCGACGACGCCATCGAAATCCATCCGGGCACACCCAACGTTTACTACATCCAGAAGGTCGCCAAGGGTGACGACACCAAGCCGATCTTCGACAAGGCCGACGTGGTCGTGGAAGGCGACTACTACACGCAGCGCCAGCCGCACATGCCCATCGAGCCGGACGTGGGATTCGCCTACGAAAACGACGAGGGCAAGCTGGTCATCCATTCCAAGTCCATCGGCCTGCACCTGCACCTGTACATGATCGCTCCGGGCATCGGCGTGGAGCCTGAAAATATCGTCATGGTCCAGAACCCCACGGGCGGCACCTTCGGGTACAAGTTCTCGCCGACCATGGAAGCGTTGGTGGGCGTGGCCTCCATGGCTACCGGCCGCCTGTGCTACCTGAACTATGACTGGCACCAGCAGCAGACCTACACCGGTAAGCGCTCGCCGCAGTTCACCTCCGTGCGCATGGCCGCCACCAATGACGGCAAGCTGCTGGGCATGGAAACCGACTGGACCGTGGACCACGGCCCGTACTCGGAATTCGGTGACCTGCTGACCCTGCGCGGCGCACAGTTCATCGGTGCCGGTTACGACATCCCGTCCATCCGTGGTGAAGGCCGCACCGTGTGCACCAACCACTGCTGGGGTGCAGCATTCCGCGGCTACGGCGGACCGGAAGCCGAGTTCCCGTCCGAAGTGCTGATGGACGAGCTGGCCGAAAAACTGGGCATGGACCCGCTGGAACTGCGTTACAAGAACGTGTACCGCGAAGGTTCCACCACGCCAACCGGCCAGGATCCCGAAGTCTACAGCCTGCCCGAGATGATCGACAAGCTGCGTCCCAAATATGAAGAAGCCAAGAAAAAGGCCGAGCAGGACTCCACGGACGCCATCAAGCGCGGCGTGGGTGTTGCCGTGGCCGTATACGCCTCCGGCCTTGACGGACCGGACACCGCGGAAGCCGATGCCGCTCTGAACGAAGACGGCACCGTGACCATCTACACCTGCTGGGGTGACCACGGTCAGGGCGCGGACATGGGTTCCCTGGGTACTGCCCACGAAGCCCTGCGTCCTCTGGGCCTGAGCCCCGAGCAGATCCACATCGTCATCGGCGACACCAGCAAGGCCCCCAACGCCGGCCCGGCTGGCGGTTCCCGTTCGCAGGTCATGGTCGGACAGGCCACCAAGAACGCCTGCGACCAGCTCGTTGCGGCCATGAAAAAGCCCGAAGGCGGCTTCCGCACCTATGAAGAGATGGTGGCCGACAAGAAGGAACTGCGCTACTACGGCAAGTTCACCGCCCCGGCCAACGACTGCGACGAAAACGGACAGGGCAACCCGTTCTGCTGCTACATGTACGGCGTGTTCATGGCCGAAGTTGCCGTGGAACTCGCTACCGGCAAGACCTCAGTGGAAGGCATGACCATGGTTGCCGACATCGGCACGGTCAACAACTTCCTGCTGGTCGACGGCCAGATCTACGGCGGCCTGGCCCAGGGTATCGGCCTGGCCCTGACCGAAGATTACGAAGACATCAAAAAGCACTCCACCATGGTGGGCGCCGGTCTTCCGTACATCAAGGATATCCCGGACAAGATGGACATCATCTACGTGGAAACCCCGCGTGCCGATGGCCCGTTCGGCGCCTCCGGCGTCGGCGAAGTGCCGCTCTGCGGTCCGCACCCGGCCATCATCAACGGCATCTACAACGCCTGCGGCGTTCGCATCAAGGAACTCCCCGCACGGCCTGAAAAGATTCTGGCCGGCCTCAAAGGCTAGCTGAAAAGCCATTCCCGACACTCTCTGTTGGCGGCCCGTGCTTTTGCGCGGGCCGCTTCTTTTTTGAACGGACAATCACTTTCCAATAAAGTAATAAACATTTTTACATGTGGGCTTGCTTCCCTTCGCTCTGTCGTCTACCTTGTCATCTGGGCTCTTTAGAATCGGAAACCGTTCCTGTGCCATCCGGTTCTGATTGAACGTCGAGGAGGCTGGTTATGAAGAAGCTGGCGGCCATTATTTTCGCGGACGAATTTTGCTCCGGGAAGTGCCGCTTCAATCCGTTATTTTCCTTTGGGGCGGAGAGTGTTCTGTCCCGTTGCGTGGATTTGTTCTGGGCCAACGATGTCCGGCAGATTGTCGTAGTGGGGAAAAAAACGAATCGGAAGTTGGAGGAAACGGCAGAGAATTCCGGAGCCGAAGTCGTATACGAAAGCGATGGAGGGCAGGGGGTTCTTTTTTCTCTCATGACGGGTGTCAGGGAATTTCAGCGGGATGTTTCAGGATTCTTTATTTTGCCTGTAAATCGTCCTCTTGTTCGCGCCAAGACCGTAACCCGGCTGATTCAGGCATTTGAAAAAGAGGATGCTTCCATTCTGTATCCACGGTTTCAGGGCAAAAGAGGATACCCGCCGTTGGTGCACAGCAAGCTTGTGCCGCGCATGCTGGAGCACACGGAAGAGGAAACGCTTTGCACTTTGCTGAGTCGTTTTGACTCCGAGGCCTCAGATATGGATGTGGTTGACCGCGGGGTTTTGCGCGCTTTGGAAACCGCCGAAGACTATTCTGTCGCCAGACAACATGTTGGCCTGAAATATCCGTTTCCTGATGAATGTGAACAGCTTTGGAACATGTATTCCACTCCCCACGAGACTCGCGAACACTGCCGGGCCGTGGCGCGTGTCAGCGTTCGTTTCTGTGACATGTTGAACGGCCAACGTTTCGGGCAGGATCGGCTGGATCGTTGTTTTGTGGAAGGGGCCGCACTGACGCACGACGTAGGCAAGGGCTTGAAACGTCATGACGCCATTGGCGGGGAATGGCTTGCCATTCATGGATTTGAGGATGCTGCGGACATCGTACGACATCATTCGGATCTGGTTCTTTTGCCCGGCGACCCCATCACGGAAAAGGAAATTGTTTTTCTGGCAGACAAATTGATTCATGGCGTGACGCCCGTTTCACTGGACGAGCGATACGGAGACAAGATGGCTCGCTACGGGCATATACCGGATGCCCGCCGGGCCATTACCGGGCGCCATAAACGCGGCAAGCAGGTTTTGCGCCGTTTTGAAAGGGAATTGGGCATTGATCCCGAAGCCCTGACTCGCGAGATTCTTTCCGGATGTCCGGTGGCGGAGCATGTTTAATCCGTTTTCTTAAGCAACTTCCGGATACGCTTTTCCTTGAAGCCGGTTATGACTTCCCCATCGATGATTAATGTGGGGAAGGACATTTCCGGATTGATGGTGCGTAGTTCCCGCATCGTATCGTTTCGTTTGTCACCGAAGAGCCTGTCCACGTAGATGTGTTCAAAACCGTCCGGTCCGACAAGAGCTTCCAGCAATTCCCCGGCCTGCGAGCAGTGGGGGCAGGTGCTCAGGGCATACAGTTTGATCGTTGATGCCATGTTTTTCCTCCCGGTCAATCGTCCTGCAATGCGTGGCAGCCAATGGACTGTTTATTGTTCAGGGCGGACATGGCTACTATATAGGCTGCATAACAGCCGTGGTAAAGATCAATGAGCGGTTTTGACAGGGGCGTCCTTTTATAGAAATTGGTCAGATCCTTGATGAGCACTCGCAAATCCTCGCAGGCACGGGCAAGTCGTTGTTCGGTGCGGTTGATCCCTGCATAGTTCCACATGGTGGACCGGATGTTCATCCAGTCCTGAGCGATGAGAGCCGGGTCTTCGTTCTGAACCTGCCCCGGATGTTTCCAATCCGGTATGGAGTCCAGTAACCGTTTGTTCGCGCCTGTTTTCCGGGATAATCTCCTGCCGATGAACTCCCCGGCGTTGTGCCCCCACAACACGCCTTCCAGCAGTGATGTGCTGGCGAGCCTGTTGGCACCATGGACACCGGTACAACTGCATTCACCGATGGCGAAGAGCCGCTCAAGGCTTGTTCTTCCGTTGACGTCCGAATACACCCCGCCACAATGGTAATGCGCACCGGGAACAACCGGAATGGGGTCTTTGCGTATGTCCAGGCCCAGTGCGAGGCAGTGCTTGTATATCGTGGGGAAACGTGTGGGCAGGTCGTGTTCGACGGGGCGGCAGTCCAGAAAAACGCATTCCTCGCCGCTTCGTTGCAGCGTATCCACGATGGCGCGGGAAACGATGTCACGAGGAGCCAGCTCCTTGCGGGAATCGTATTGCTCCATAAATCGCCGCCCTTTGCCGTCCGTCAGGTGTGCGCCTTCCCCGCGCATGGCTTCCGTAATGAGGAAGCGGCGCTTGGAGCGGCTATACAGAGTCGTGGGGTGAAACTGCATGAACTCGGCATTCATCAGGCGAGCGCCGCAGCGGTGAGCCATGGTCAGCGCACCGCCCACGCAACATCCGCTGTTGGTGGAATGAAGGAAGATGCGGCCCAGTCCGCCTGTGGCCAGAACCGTATAGTCCGCCAACATCGTTTCCACATGTCCGGTGGCGTTGTTGTATACATACGCCCCGAGGCATTGGTTGATGCGGCCGTATCGGAACGCCAGCCGGGTGGTATGGTGGAGGCTTGTTATCAGGTCTACAGCCGTTCGGCCCGTTTCTATGCGAATGTTCGGGTCTTCTTCCAGGGCCATGTTGAGGGCGTCCGTAATGGCCCGCCCCGTGTAATCGCCGCAATAAAGTACGCGGTTGACCGAGTGCCCGCCCTCGCGGGTCATGTCATATTCCGAACCATCTTCCTTTATGGCAAAAGGAACGTTCAGCTTGCGGATGAGCAGTTCTTCCACAATCTCCGGCCCATGGGCTGCGAGATGCTTAACGGCTGCCGTATGGTTGTAGCTCCAGCCTGCCGTATGCATGTCCTTTGAGAGCAGAGCCGGGGAATCTTCCTTGCCCCTTGCAACGATGCCGCCCTGTGCATAGGCCGTGTTGCCGTCGCCCGGGGTTGCACCGGCGCTGATCAGAACTACCTTGTGCCCCTTGGCCGCGATGGTCAGCGCGCAACTGGCCCCGGCAATGCCGGAACCGATGACGAGCGCCTGCGTTTTGATTCTGGTGGAAGGCATGAGGATTTCTCCCTCAGGAGCAGACACCGGGATGGAAAACGCCGCACATTGTTTTCCGTTCCCGAATGGAGCGGGACGTCACCTGTATTGAAGTGCCGTTGATATGCCAATGTTCGATGCAGCCGGAGGACTCCAGCAGTTCCAGTGCCTTTGCAAGCATATTGGGGAAACTGTGTCTTTGCCCGGCGGTTACATGGCAGAGGTGGCGCAGGCTTTCCATCTCGGCGGTGAATCCGCCCCGGAAAACCATGGTTGCCCCGTGAATCCATTTTGCAAGGCCGTTTCGGCTCAAGGACTGGCGGGCGCGGATGCCACGGTCAATGCCGCCCATACGGAAACAGTCAGCCACATCGCCGTTGACTTCAACAAGGCAGCGCTCCTTGCGGGTGTCGACAAGCACGCGGTTCATGAGGCGGGTCATGTATTGGTAATCCCTGCCGCGAATATCGATCACGCCCGTGTGCAGGCGTTGCAGGCTTTCGAAAACCCGAGACCTGTTGGCCGGGGAGTTGCGCATGTTCAGTGCGTGTAAAAGTTCTACAGGAGTAAAGCGGAATTTTCCGGGATCGTTTCCCTGCGGCGAAGTGTTCAGGGAGCAGTACAGCAAAACGTCCAGATCCCATTGGCTGAAACGCTGACCGGTAAAGAAAAGCTCCTTTCCTCTGCAAAGCGTGACCAGTCGTTGTTCGTGTACAAAATCGGACTTGATCGTCTGCTTGGCGATGAAAAGGTCGGAAACAAGGTATGTGCCCAGCCGTTGGATGCGAAAAGAAGCGGATGGCGGTCCCGGCTCGGCAAAGAACAGTTGATCGTTGTCATACAGCGGATCAGGCAGGGCAAAACCTGCGGCGGCAGTCATAAACATGGCACATCCCTCCGGAGCTGTGGGAGAGGAGCCGCAAATGGACTTCTCCTCCCGGGGCCGGGTGTTCTCTGTCCGTGTTCAATTTCTCCCGGCCGGGCCAGTGGAACGCCGCCCCGTCACAGCGCACTTCAGCCGGGCCGAAAATCTATTCATTTCAGGTTGTTTTCCCGGAGCGTCAAAGCGCCACGAGCATGTCCTGAAGGTTGGAAAGGTGTTGCCTTTCCTCATGGATGCATTCCCGCACAGCGTCTTTTTCACTGTCCGGGACCAATCCTTCCATCTCGATGAAAAAGAGCAGAGTGTCTTTTTCAAAGCTCATGGCCATGCGAATGGCATCGGCTTCGTCCGCCAGACTGCCCATCTTTTTTTCCACCAGTTCATCGGAAAACAGGGCATGGGATTCAATGAGGCCCAAGAGATAACGGCAATATTCTTCATTGGAAGCCCATGCCGGAAGTTCGATCTTGCCGAGCCTGTCCATGAGGTCATGGAAGATCAGTTCGTGTCTGGCCTCTTCCTGCGCCAGATGGGAGAAGAGTTTGCGTACCTTGTCATTTTTGGCGACGTCCGCAAGGCGCATGTAGAAGGCGCGACCTTTTTTTTCGATTTCAACTGCGGCCCCGGCGATTTCATTAGCGTGGAAGAAATGTGCCATGACGACTCCTGGTGGTTAGTGTTGCCTGTTAGGAGCGCCGGGAGAAGGGCCGGGCCGTTTTCGAACCGACCCTTCTCCCGGCAGGGGACTGGTTACAATTCGTTGGGCAACTCCTTGAGCTGCGCATAAGTGAAAACAGGACCATCTACACAAACATATTTTGTGCCTATGTTGCAACGTCCGCAGATACCGACGCCGCATTTCATGCGTTTTTCGAGCGTGGTCAAGATTTGGTCGTCCTTGAAACCCAGCTTGGCAAGGGCCTGTAGCGTGAATTTGATCATTATGGGAGGCCCGCACGTTATGGCCATGCAATTCTCGCTGGAGGGATTCATCTCCTGAAGAACGTTGGGGATCAGGCCAACGGAATGTTCCCAACCCGGAGCTTCGGCATCGATGGTCAGCGTGGTTTCCATGTCGTCACGTTCCAGCCAGTCGGGCAGTTCGTATTTGAAGGCCATGTCTTCGGGAGATCTGGCTCCATACAGCAGAGTTATCTTGCCGTAGTCGGCCCGGTTGTCGAGCATGTAGAGCAGTAGCGTCCGCAACGGGGCCATGCCTATGCCCCCGCCGATAAAGACGATATCCTTTCCCTTGAGTTCTTCATATGGGAACCAGTTGCCCAGGGGAGCGCGCACGCCGATCTGGTCGCCCACGGAAAGAGTGTGCAGCATGGCCGTTACCTCTCCAGCCTTCATGACGCTGAATTGCAGGTAGTCCATACGGGTGGGCGGCGAATTGATGACAAAGGTTGATTCGCCAGTGCCGAACACTGAGAGCTGTCCTACCTGTCCGGGATGGAAGGTGAAGTTCTTCATGTCGCCTTCGCTGTTGAGTACGACACGGAACGTCTTGATATTCGGGGTTTCCTCGATGATCTCCACAATGGTGCCGATGGACGGCAGATATGGGTTGGCGTCTTTCGCTGTTTGCGTGTTCTGCAGCATGGTTTATTTCTCCGTTTCCGCCGGAGCGGCAATGGCGTGCAACACGATGCTGCGGATGTCCACGGAAACGGGACAGCTCTTGATGCAGCGGCCGCAACCGACACAGGATATGTTGCCGTCGTGAATGTTCGGATAGTAGCTGAATTTATGCCCAACACGGTTTTTGAGCCTGTGCGCCTTGGTGGGGCGGGGGTTGTGTCCGCTGGCCTCCATGGTGAACTGGTGGGACATGCAGTTGTCCCATGTCCGCAACCGTACGCCTTCCATGCCGGAGCTTTCGTCCGTGATGTTGAAGCAGTAGCAGGTGGGGCATAGGTATGTGCATGCGCCGCAGCTGATACATTTGGCGGATTCGGCTTCCCAGAAATCGTTGTTTTCGAACAGGGCGAGCACTTTGCCCGGCGCTTCGGAAAGGTCGGGAGCTTCGGGCATCCGTTCTTTGGCCTGTTGCCTGATTTTTTCGGCATCGCCAGCCCGATCGTCGCCGTCTTTCAGCAGTGTGCTGGAAAGGAGCGGTTCTCCTTTTTCCGTAATGGACTCAAGAACCCAACCATCTTCAAGCGGGGTCATACGTACGTCCGCACCGCTGGTGTCCGTCGGGCTGCCTCCTACCCAGTTGCAGAAACAGGTAGTGGCTGGCTTTTCGCAGATAATCGTTACGAACAGCGTGTTTTCACGCCGGGCACGGTAGTTCTGGTCCGTGATTTTGTCCGTCATGTATACACGGTCAAAGGTGTTGAAACCTGCGGCATCGCAACTTCGGCACCCAACCACGACCGCAGGAGATTCATCCTTCATTTCCCGCAAGTCCAGCAACACCTTTCCGGGATCTTCCTCATCCTTGGTGTACCGGAAGGACATGAGGGTGTCGCATTGAGGAAAGATAGCCGACTTGGGCGACTCCGTGGGGCGGGCCGAAAGTTCGGGGGCTTCCTCCTTGGCAAAGGGGCGGAATACGACCGCTTCTCCTTCGCGTTTGGGCACGATTGTCCGATGCGTTTCAGCCAGCTCTGCAAGCCAGGGAACAAGGTTGTCTTTTGCAAGGAATTTGACAGCCATCACCATCCCCTCTCGTTGATATTGTCTTCCTCCACCTTGAATGCCTGCAACGGCGGTGTCGAGTCGATGAGCGTTCCTGCCTTGTAGTCGAACAGTTCTTCAATTTCCTTGTTCAACTTGCGCTTGAGCAGCAACAGCGGAATACCCACGGGGCAGGCGCGCTCACACTCTCCACATTCGGTGCAGCGGCCAGCCAGATGCATGGCGTGGATCACCTGGAAGAACCATTTGTTTTGCGTTGAATTTTCCTGTGTCATCCAGTGCGGATCGCGGCTCTGGGCCACGCAATGGTCGCGGCAGACGCACAGAGGACAGGCGTTGCGGCATGCATAGCATTGGATACAGCGTTGCATCTCCGTCATCCAGAAAGCCAGACGTTCCTCTTGCGGTCTGGCCTCGAACGATGTCACGTCCGAGTAATCGTCTTCGGCTTTTTCGTTGTTCGGCTCTCCGACAAATTCGTCCGAAAGCAATGCCGTATGGTATTGGCAGCGGCCACACTTTGATGCCGCTACGTCCGGGAACCCGAAGCTTTGCGAAGAGCCGTCCACCGTGACCTTCACTGTGCCGGTATCCGCTTCGACGGATTCCACATAGTCCAGCGAGCCTATCCTGTTTTGAATTTTTCGTACCGAAACAACACCTTCGCAAGGCATGGAAAAAACGACGATGTCATCGCGGTTGATAAGCTTTTCCTGCAACAACTCGATGATGGAGCGGCTGTCACAACCCTTGACCACCACGCCGACCTTCCTGCCCTTGAGTCCGGGCAGGTATGTGGCGAGGTTGTGCACACAGAGCGGATTCCAGATCAGCCGGTCCACGTCTTCCTCGGTACGCATGAACAGGGGAGTAGCCCGCAGCGGGTCGAACCCCTGCTCCCAGCCAACGACCATGTCCAGATCGGGAAGGCGTTCTTTTATTTTCGCTTTCAATGTGTCCAGATTCGACATTGTTGTCTCCGTTCAGATAACCGGTTTAAACGGCCATAGCCATGGCTTGGGCCCTTTCCATCAGGCATTGGTCCAGCTTTGGGGCAGGCCCCAGTTCGTGGATGCGTTCCGTAAATGTCTGGACAACGGTCTTCCATTTTTGCCCCTCGGAAGCCGATACCCACGTGTATTCGAAACGGCGTTCGTCAATGCCCAGAATCGGCAGGAACCGCTTGAGCACTTCCAGCCTTCTGCGTGCATAAAAGTTGCCTTCGGCGTAATGGCAGTCTCGCGGGTGGCAACCGGAAACCAGAACGCCGTCCGCACCGTTGAACAGGCTTTTGAGCACGAACAAGGGATCGATGCGGCCCGAGCAGGGAACACGGATGATGCGCAGGTCCGTGGGCTGCTGGAATCTCCCGACACCGGCAGTGTCTGCGCCGCCGTAGGAGCACCAGTTGCAGAGAAAACCAACTATTTTAAGTTCTGAGCCGGTGTTTGCTGACATATGGCATTGACCTCCGCGAGGATCTGGTTGTCGGTAAAGTGTTGCAGTTGAATGGCTCCCTGCGGGCAAGTGGACGTACAGATGCCGCAGCCCTGGCAAATGGTCTCGATGACGTTGGCCTTGGGCATTCCCCGGAAGTCCATTTCCTCAATGGCTCCAAACGGGCATGTCTGGATGCATTTGCCGCAGCCGACGCACCGCTTGATGTCCACGACGGAAACCTGAGGATCGCTTTCGAGCTGGTCCTTTGAGAACAGGGCCAGCACTTTTGCGGCGGCCGCACTGCCTTGTCCAACGGACGTGGGAATGTCCTTGGGGCCTTGGCACGATCCGGCAAGGAACACTCCGGCGGTATTCGTTTCCACAGGACGCAGTTTCGGGTGGCTTTCCATGTAGAATCCGTACGCATCGTAAGAGATGCGCAACTTTTCCGCCAGCTGGGGTGCGCCTTTTGCGGCTTCGGCTCCCACGGCAAGTACCACGAGATCGGCCTCGACCTCGACCTGTGCACCCATGAGGGTGTCTGCCCCGCGGACAATGTATTTATCGCCTTTGGGATAGACCATGGCTACACGGCCCCTGATGTACTTGGTCCCGTATTCTTCCATGGCCCGGCGGGTGAATTCGTCATAGAGTTTCCCCGGAGCGCGGATGTCCATGTAGAAAACATAGGATTGGGATTCGGGCAGATGGTCCTTGGTCAAAATGGCCTGTTTGGCCGTGTACATGCAGCAGAATCCGGAACAATACGGCCTGTCGACAGACTTGTCCCGTGAACCCACACACTGGATGAAGACAACATCCTTTGGCTCCTTGCCGTCCGACGGCCGTTTGATGTGTCCGCCGGTGGGGCCGGAAGCCGAAAGCAGGCGTTCATATTGCAGAGAAGTGATCACATCGGCGTAGCGTCCTCCGCCATATTCCTCGTAGCGGGTGTAATCGAAAAGATCGTATCCCGTGGCGGTGATGATGGCTCCGACCGCCTCTTCCGCGGTTTCCTGTTTCTGTTCGAAACGGATTGCGTTGGTAGGGCAGACCTTTTCGCACACGCCACATTTGCCCTTGGTCAGCTTCAGGCAGAATTCCGGATCGATGGATGCTTTTTTGGGAATTGCTTGCGGGAAGGGGATGTTGATGGCTGTTGTGGTACCGATTTCTTCGTTAAAAACGTCCCGCGATTTTTTGCTGGGGCATTTTTCCATGCACAGGCCACAGCCCGTGCATGCCGCCCAATCAACATACGTGGCCTTCCTGTTGATGGAAACGTTGAAATTGCCCACATAGCCCTTCACGTCAGCAACTTCCGAACTGGCATAGAGCGTGATGTTCGGGTGTTGGGCCACGTCCACCATCTTCGGACCCAGAATGCAGCTAGAGCAGTCCACCGTGGGGAAGGTCTTGTCCAGTTTGGACATCTTGCCGCCGATGGAGGATGTCTTTTCCACCAGCACCACTTCCAGCCCACCGTCCGCACAGTCCAGCGCGGCCTGAATCCCGGCGACGCCGCCGCCGATGACCAGTACACGCTTGTTGATGTCGAATGTCTTGGGGGTCAGCTCCCGGTCCTGCGTGAGCTTGGCCACGGCCATGGCAACAAGGTCGACGGCCTTGCGGGTGTTGGCGTCCTTGTCCTTGCCGATCCACGACACATGTTCGCGGATATTGGCCATTTCGAACATGTACCTGTTCAGCCCGGCGCGTTCCACGGTTTTGCGGAATGTGGGTTCGTGCATGCGCGGCGAGCAGGATGCGACCACCACGCCATCGAGCCTGTGTTCCTTGATTGCCTCGATGATGGCGTCCTGCCCCGGTTCGGAACAGGCGTACATGGTGTCACTGGCAAAGGCCACGCTCGGAAGTTTGAGCGCCTCTTCAGCCACGCTGCCTACATTTACGGTTCCGGCTATATTGCTGCCGCAATGGCAGACGAAAACTCCTATTTTCATGGGGAATGAGCCTCCTCAGAACGTGCCCGGCTATACGGCGTCCGCTGTTCGGGCTGTTTCTATTTCCCGGAACAGATGCCCGGGGTCCACGCACAGCTTGTCCAGCATGAGGCTGGCGTCGCTGAGGCCGAGAGCCTTTCCGATGAGCTGCGTATAATAGAATACCGCCATTTTGTGGCTGCTCTTGTTGGCCCTGTTGATCTGATCCTGGCGCATGTCCAGGTTCATCTGGCAGAGCGGACAGGCCGTGACCATGGCGGCCGCGCCGCAGTCCGCGGCCACGTCAAGGAGTTTGCCGGACAACTTGGTGACCACGTCGTTTCTGGCCACGCCGAAGGACGCCCCGCAGCACTCCACCTTGAGCGGAAAGGGCATGACCTCTGCCCCGACCGCTTCCATGAGATGGTCCATGGCCACGGGGTTTTCACAGTCGTCAAAATCCATGACTTCCGGCGGACGGTTCATGATGCAACCGTAATAGGGTGCCAGCTTCAGTCCCTTGAGCGGATTAGTGACCTTGGCGGCGAGCGCCTTGGGGCCGAGTTTCTCATAGATGACTTGCAGCACGGACATGATGGGCAGATCGTTGCGGCAAGGTTCGTTCAGAAGGTCATCCACCTTTTCCTTGAACTGTTCGTCGCGCATGCGGTGGCTGGCCACCTTGAGGTTGGTCAGGCAGCTGGGACAGGGGGTGATGATGCCCTGTACGTCCATATCTTCCGCCTGCAGGATGTTGCGGGCCGAAAGCGCCGCTGAAAGAATGTGGTCCACTGTGTGCGCCGGACTTGAGCCACAACAGCTCCAGTCCGGGATGTCCACCAGTTCTATGCCCAGGGCCTTGCACACGGCGCGGGTCGATTTGTCGTATTCGATGGAGGTCCCCTGCCCGGAGCAGCCGGGATAATATGCAAATGTTAACGATGAGCTCACGAGTTTTTCTCCGCGTTGTATCGTTGAAAGATTTCGGTGATCTCCTTTTTGCCCACGATATTGTGCGGTGTGAATCCCAATTTCCCTTTGGGAAGAACTTTGGGCGCAAGATCGGCGTCGGTGAGAATTCGTCCGGTTTTGGTCATGTAACTGGCCATCAATCCCGCCTCGAACACCCTGCCGTGGCGTTTGACGGAAGCGAGAAAGGAATCGCAAAAAGTTTTGACCTGCGGTTCCGGATTCTTGCCCGCCCTGCGCGCCATATGACGCAACACATCCATGACGGTGGCCACGTCGATGTTGTTGGGGCAGCGGGTGGTGCAGGATTCGCAGGTGGCACAGAGCCATATGGACCGGCATGAAAGCACTGTCTCGCGTTGTCCCATCTGGACAAGGCGCATGATCTGGCTCACCGGAATGTCGTAGAAGTCCGTATACGGACACCCTGCCGTACAGTTACCGCATTGATAGCAAAGGCTGACGTTCTCTCCACTTTCGTTTTCAACCGCGTGGATGAACGCCTCATCGCAGGAACTGTTTACATGTATTGTTTCCATAGCCTTGATCCGTTTGGCTTTGCCGGTTTGCATCGACAGTGCCGGCCATGTCGGCCAGGCCTTTGGGGAGTCCCGTTGCGATGCTGTTTGGCGAGTGGGGCACAGAATGCCCGGGAGGGGCAATGCCCCTCCCGGTAATGTTGGCCTCGTTTACATGGCGGCCTTGTAAATGGCTGCCACGTCCGCGTCGGTCGGGCATCTTGGGTTGGTCAGGCCGCAGGCGTCCTTCTGGGCGTTTGTGGTCATTTCCTTGATGTCCTTGACCTTGACGTCCTTTCCATAGCGTTTGCCGAGTTCGACAAGCCCGGAGGGGATGCCTACGTCAGAGGAGAGACGCTTGATGGCTTTAAGGCTTTTCTCAGCTGCTTCGATCGGAGAGAGACCATCAATATTTTCACCCATGATCTGGGCCATCTTGGCAAATCTGTCGACCTTGGCGATCAGGTTGAACTGTTCGACATGCGGCAGCAGGATGGCGTTGCACTCGCCGTGGGGCAGGTCATAGAAGCCTCCCAACTGGTGTGCCATGGCGTGCACGTGGCCGAGGGAGGCGTTGTTGAAGGCCATACCGGCGAGATACTGGGCAAAGCACATTGCTTCACGGGCTTGGAGATCCTGTCCGTTTGCCACTGCCGGGCGCAGGTAGGTAAAGACCAGTTCAATGGCTTTTTCCGCGCATGCGTCGGTCATGGGCGTGGCGATGGTGGAAACGTAGGCTTCCACGGCATGGGTCAGGGCGTCCATGCCCGTGGCCGCTGTCAGCGCCGGGGGCATGCCCACCATGAGCATGGGATCGTCGAGCGCGATGTTGGGTGTTACGCGCCAGTCCACGATAGCCATTTTCACTTTGCGGGAAAGGTCGGTGATGATGCAGAAACGGGTCATTTCAGAAGCGGTTCCTGCCGTGGTGTTTACTGCCACGTATGGCGGCATGGGCTTGGTGGATTTGTCCACGCCTTCGTAGTCATGAATCTTGCCGCCGTTGGAAATAACAAGGCCGATACCCTTGCCGCAGTCATGGGAGGAACCGCCGCCCAGCGTGATGAGGCTGTCACACTTTGCTTTCTTGTATACGGCAACGCCGTCGTGGACGTTCTTGTCGGTGGGGTTCGGGATGGTTTTGTCGTAGACTTCGTATTTCATCTTGGCATCGTCAAGCAGGTCCGTGATCTGTTTCAGAATACCGGTTTTCACAATGCCCTGGTCAGTGACAACAAGAGGTTTTTCCCCGCCGAGAGCGCGGATTTTTGTGGGGATTTCTTTGGATGCTCCGATGCCGATGAGGGTCGTGCGGGGAATAAAGAATCCGTAAACTTGTTCTTGGACAGCCATGATACTTTCTCCTGAAAAGAGGTTAAACACAACGGGTATACCGTATGGATACCAGCCAGGTGCCCCTTAAGAGCAAAGAGCGAGCCAAGATGAGTTGTCTTTCTTTTTCGGCTAGTTGGAGGTCCGCGCGAGGAGGAGGCGGTCGCCACAGGGACAAAATGACCCATCATGACGAGGCAGAGAGAGCGGAGCCGGGAAGTTCAGTGAAATTAACGCTACGATATTGTGACGATTTTTAGCGATGTGTCGAAATGATACATCTGCTACAGCGTGTGGGTCAGAGTGACTTCGAGTACGGGGCTAGTCTATTTCAATGCCGTATTTCTGTATCTTTCTATACAACGTTTTACGGCCTATTCCCAGAACTTCGGAAGCTTTTTGCTTATTATTATCATAGTAGCGCAGAATCCGAATAATATGAGCCTTTTCCATGTTCTCAAGAGACATGGGCGGCGGAGCGTCGTCACATTCATTCTCGGAAAAGAGTTCCTTGGGCAGGGAATGTTCGGTAATCACGTCGTTGTCCGTGAGGATGAGCGCTCTTTCCAGCACATTGCGCAGTTCGCGGACATTGCCGGGCCAATCGTAGTTGAGCATCAGCTGCATGGCCTTTTCCGAGACCGCGGTTTGCCGCGACCCCGGATTGATGGTGTCCAGAAAATAGCCGACAAGGCGTGGAATATCCTCCTTGCGTTTTTTCAACCTCGGGATGTGGATGTTGAAGACGTTGATGCGGTGGAAAAGCGCCTCGTTGAACTGGCCGTTTTCCACTGCCTGGGCGAGGTTACGGTTGGTGGCAAAGAGAAAGCGCACGTCCGCCCTGCGTTCTTCGTTTTCGCCCATGCGGCGGTAGGTCTTTGTTTCCAGCACGCGCAGGAGCGAGGCCTGCACGTCTTCGGGAAGGTCGCCGATTTCATCCAGAAACAGTGTGCCCTTGTGAGCCAGCGAAATGAGTCCTTCCCTTGTTTCCGCAGCGCCGGTAAACGCGCCTTTTTTATGGCCGAACAGTTCGGAGCGCACCAGTTCCCGTTGGAGCATGGCGCAGTTCTTGATGATCAACGGCCGGGCGGCCCGCTTGCTTTGGTTATGTATTTTCCGGGCCACGACATCCTTGCCCGCGCCACTTTCACCGGTGATGAGCACCGGTACTTCCGAGGTGCGCAACTTGTCGATCAGAAAATTGATGTGTTTGATAGGCTCTGATTTGCCCACAAGCTGAAGTCCGTCGTCTCCGGTTTCATGGGTGTGGCGCAACCCCCGGTTTTCACGCTGCAGGGAGACTTTCTGGAATGCGCGGTCAAGTACCAACTCCAGCCGGTCAAGTTTGAATGGCTTGGTGATGTAGTCGTATACGCCGATACGCATGGCCTCCACGGCGCTGTTGATGTCGCCGTGCCCCGTGATGAGAATGACCTCAACGTCGGGTTCCTTGGCTTTGAATTCCGTGTAGAGATCCAAGCCGTTCCCGTCCGGCAGCTTGATATCGAGAATGAGGACGTCGTATTCGTTCTTGGCCATCATTCGTCTCGCCTGCTGGGCGCTCCGGGCCGTATTCACAATACGCTCGGGGGAATTCAGTTCCCTTTCCAGAAGTTTGAGGATGCTCTGCTCGTCGTCTACAGCAAGAACTCTATACGGTGTCTGCATTGCTTACCTGCTCAATGGGGAGTGATACGATAAATTTCGAACCGTTTCCTACTTCGCTGACCACTTCAATCTCACCTTGGTGTTCCTTGACGATATTATAGCAGGTGGACAGGCCTATCCCGATGCCTTTGCCCACGGGTTTGGTAGTAAAGAACGGATCGAAAAGCTTGTTTCTTATGTCCGCTGGAATACCGCAACCCGTGTCCTGAACTTCGAAGGCCACCCATTCTTCGTTCTTCTGGTAGGTCCGCACGGACAGTGTGCCCGGTTCCTTGCCGATGGCGTCACTGGCGTTGGTGAGCAGATTGAGAATGACCTGCTTGAGTTGCGGCTCGTCCGCCTTGATGGGCGAAAGTCGTGGGCTCAGATCCAGTTCCAGGGTCAGGTTCTTGGATCGCTGCAAATGAAAATTGACAAGATCAATGGTTTCCTTAACCACGGAATTGAGAAAAACCACGTTGAACATCGAAGAGCGGGGGTGGCCGAAACTCAGCAGGCTTTTGACGATTTCCTGGCAGCGGTTGCATTCCTTCAGAATGATGCTTGCACTGTCGCTGAAGTCGTCCAGCAACTCCTCGGAAAGCTGGTCTTCGTATTTGGAAAGCCTGCGTTGGATCCCCTCCGCAAAGCCGGAAATGGCCATGAGCGGATTGTTGACCTCATGGGCCACGCCCGTTGCCAACGTTCCGACCGTAGCCATTTTTTCCGCCTGATAATATTTGGCCTGCAATTCGTTTTCCAGAGTCACATCCCGTTTGAAGATCAGCACCCGGTTTTCCGATTTGTCCGGCGAATTGAGCGGCGAGGCGATCATCTCGAATTGCCGCTTGCGGCCGTTGATGCGGAATGTCGCTGTTTCCTTGCATATCTTGTCGGTGCTCAGGGAGCGGAACGCAGGACATTCCGGGCAGGGCTTTTTGCTGTTGCGAAAGAGTTGGTAACAGAAACTTCCCTTGTAGATGTTGCCGCCGCCAAAGAGCTTTTCGAATTCGTGATTCACGGAGATGATGCGCAAGTCGTCGGAAAGAACCATCATCACGTCGGTAATCCCGTCCAGAATGGCCGCGATTTCCCTACGTTGCAGATCCAACTCATGGTTGGAAAGCTTGAGTTCCTCAATGGTGTGCTGCAACTCCTGAAAGAATCCGAGCTTGGAATGCTCAATCCCGATGAGATCGGATAAAGTGGTCGGCATTACCAGGCCTCCTCGCATACTGCCAGCAGATCCTGCCAGTGTGCGTCTTTGGGATTGGTCAATTGGCATGCGTCCCGCGTGGCGACTTTACAGATCGTTTCCAGATGCGTTTTGTCCGGGATGAGCTGGCGGAGTTTGGTGTCGAGCTCAAGGTCGGTGAAAAGTTCTTCAAGAATGTCTATGCCGACATCAGCCAGATGGTTGTCCGGGCAGAGGCGCGATCCGGCAATCTGCCGGCCGATTTCTCCCATTTTTTTCCGGCATGCGGACATGTTGTAGCGCATTATCGGCGGCAGAAGTACGGGGTGGACCCTGCCGTGCAGCACGTCATAGAAGCCGCCGAGGGAATGGGCGATGGCATGCAACGCACCCAGCCCGGCGTTGCTGAAAGACATTCCCGCAGCCGTGCTGGCAATGGACAATTGTTCCATTGCCTTGATGTCATTGTCGTCTGCCGCAGGGCGGATGTTCTTGATGATGAGTTCGATGGCCTTGAGAGCCTGCATTTCCGTGAAAGGGGACGCCAGTTTTGACACGTAGGATTCAATCGCATGGGCCATGGCGTCCACTGCTGCGGCAAGAATCATGTTCCGGCTTTGCGTGACAAGAATCTGCGGATCAATGATGGAAATATTGGAAACGAGTGACCGGCTGATGATGGACATTTTCACCTGCCGTTTCATGTCCGTGATGATGCAATATTGCGAGATGTCCGAGCTGCTGCCCGCCGTACTGGGGATGAGGATCATGGGTGGCAGGGGACGCATTATCTGGTTTGCACCCTCGTAATCGCGGATTTGGCCGCCGTTGCCCGCTATCACGCCGATGCCTTTTGCCACGTCCATGGGACTACCGCCGCCAAGGGCGATGATCACGTCGCATTTTTCCTTTTCGTAGAGCCGTGCCCCTTCATGCACCTGACAATCGCGGGGGTTTGAATCCACATTGTTGAAATAGACGCAATCCAGGCTGTTGGCCTTTAGTATTTCCTTGACGAGATCGACCCACCCTGCGGTTTCAAGCCCGTTATCGCTGACGAAAAGGATACGCTTGGCTCCAACGCGGCGTGCACATTGTGGCAGGTGGGTAATGGACCCGTGTCCGAAAATTATGTCCGGTATGGCAAATTTGGTGCTGAGCACTGTTTGATACCTCGGAACAAAAAGAGTCCCATCTGTCAGGAGGTTGTTGACGAATCATTAGGTTGGCCTGAAATCATTTTTTTTTCAACCCGCATTGCAAAATGTTGCGCTCTTTTGCGCGAAAGGGGCTAGGCCACTGGCGGCAGTTCTGGGTTTCGACATGTTCGCATGGTTCCTGAGCTGCACCGAAAAGCGCATGGAACCTTTGCTGAAGGGGATGATTGGTTGTGGTTCATGAATTTTGGAATGAGAGAAACGCGCAACACTTCTTTTTCTATATTTTTGGCGGCAGTTGGTCAGATTACTTTTTTACAAAAAAACGAACGTATTTTGCAATAAATTGTGTGCATTGATATTTAGTAAACCCTGACGAATGGATGACTTTTGCAAACGTCGTCGTTGGCTATACATCCGTTTTGGCCTTGTGAGGGGGGCTTTGACAGGAACCTGCCTTTTTGCGCGAAAATATAATTTCGTTGAATTGCTTTGGTTCTGGTACCCGGATTTTTTGCTTCCATTTCTGTTCGCTTCTGAACTGAACAGCGTAAAGGCTGCTTTCTCCTGCAATGCATTGATGTTGCAGGGCTTTATTGAGAATAAAATTCAAATTCATTATCAATTAAAGACTGCTCCCTGATGAACGAACAGGTGGCAACAGCTGCCGAAGTACTCCTAATCGTTCATTATATTACAGATAATATTTGTATTGCTTGAATATGCCATGCAGCGATGTGGTTAGCTGTGTTTTGTCAATTGTCGATGATTGTTGTTTATGTCGAGAACGTAATGAGAGGGGTTTATGATGAAGATACTTTTTTTTGCAATGCCCATGAGGGGTATTTGGCATAATTGCAATTTGGAGAAAAAAAACGTTTTGAGTATTTATAAAATAATTATGCTTGCAGCACTTATAGTGGTGCTGATGCCGATATTAAGCATTGAGAATGCCTATGCAGAAGAATCTGGAGATAAGTATTATAATTTTTCAATTTCCAAAATAAATCTGGAAAAAGGAATTTCTGATTTTGCATTACAGTGCAATATAAAAGTTCATTATGATGAGAGGATTGTAACGGGAAAGGAAACAAATGGAATAAGTGGAAGGCTTACTGCCCAGGAAGGATTGAAACAGTTGTTGGCGGGGACGGGGCTGACAGGCAAGATCTCCGGTGACGGCACATTGGTCATTGTTCCTCTCGGACAGGAAAAGGATACGGTTTTGCCTACCATGCAGGTGCAGGGCGCGGCCATCGGGACACATGAAATTTCCGTGGACAAGTTGCGTCGCTCCATGGCCAGGGATATGGCGGACGTTTTTCGGGATGATCCTTCTCTTGTGGTTGGCGGTGGTGCTCGCAATGCACAGCGTCTTTACGTGCGGGGCGTGGAGGCGACAAATCTGAACATCTCCATTGACGGCGCGAAACAGGGTGGAAGCCTGCACCAGCACCGTGGCGACATCGGGTCCATTGACCCCACCCTGCTGAAAAAGGTTTCGGTGCAGACCGGTTCCAGCGCAGACGCGGGGCCGGGAGCCCTTGGCGGTAGCATTCGTTTCGAGACAGTCGATGCACAGGATTTGCTGGAATCCGGGGAAAAAGTGGGGGCCATTGTCCGGGGTGGATACGGAAGCACGGACAAATCATGGCGTGGCAGCACAACCGTTTTTGGCAAGGTGTCGGATCATTTTGGACTTATGGGTAATTTTTCCGGGCTTGATCGTCGGGATTACGCCGTGGGCGGCGGGGATGAAGCCGAAAATACCGCCGGTGAGGATTACGATTTCATGCTCAAGATGAGCATGTTGGAATTCAACAATCACAGTCTGCGGGTTAGTGCTGAACATAAGCGGGATTCCGGCCTTTATGTGTGGGGAGGCGCAGGAAGCGACATGGGCTATGCCTCCGGTGCGGACCCTGTGTATGTGTATACCGAGCGTAACAGTTATGTTGTCGACCACCGTTTCAACCCGGACAATCCATATGTCGATTCACATATCAACCTTTACTACAATGAGAACTCGGTTGAAAACCGCGACAGCAATTCCGAATACGCCGCGGACACGCTGGGCGGAGATATACGGAATACGTTCCACTTTGCCTTTGGTTCTGTTCAGAATAATTTGACCACCGGCCTGGATTACGTTGCGGAGAACAATACTGCGGATGCCAGTGGTACGGATACGGACAACGATTCGCACAATCTCGGGCTGTTTTTGCAAAACAGGCTGAGTTGGGGACCGACCCGGCTTTCCTTTGGCGCGCGTCTGGACGAATATGGCGCCGAGTTTGGGGAAAATGACATCGACGGCAGCCGGGTGTCTCCGAACGTGGGCATGGAGTACGATCTGTTCTCCGGGCTGACGGCATTTGCCAATTATGGCCAGGCTGTCAGGGCTTCCGGCATTATTCCCGGATCGTGGCTGGCCAACATCAATCAGAACACGGTGTTTTCGGTCGAGGCTCCCGAAACCTCGGAGCGGTATGAAGGCGGCCTGCGTTTTCGCAAGAACGGTCTTTTGCTGCCCACTGACTCCCTGCAGGTCGAATGGACCTACTTTGACTCCCGCATGAAAAACATCATCACGGCCCAAGGTGGAAAGGGCGGTGTGGTGAAGGCCATCATGAACTCGGACCCGTTGTTCTCCAAAGGCTGGGAAGCCCGTCTCGGATGGGGGATCGAAGCATTCAATACCTCGGTAGGCTATACCCACGTCACCACCCGCGACGAAAATGGGGATCCCGTGTCAGTAACCCGGCGCCTTGCCGCTTCCACCGGAGACCGGTTGGTTTGGGACAACCGGTTCAGCTTTCTGGATTCCTGGACCTTCGGTTACACCATGACCTACGTGGCCCGTCTGGAAGACGTGCCTTCCGGGGAAGACGAGCGCCCCGGCTATCTGATCCATTCCGTCCAGGCAGAGTGGACTCCCGAGTTTGTGCCCGGGCTGACGCTGATTTTGGCTGTGAACAATCTGTTTGACCGTAAATACAGCGAGCAGACCAGCATTGCCGACAGCGACGGCAACGTCCTTTCCGAACCCGGCCGGGATATACGGCTTGGTTTCGAGTATCGCATGTAATCCTTTTGAACATAACTGAAATTAACCACAAAGGAGATTCCCATGCTTCAAACACGAAGTTTGTCGATGATCATTGCGGCGGTCTTTGTTTCCCTCTTTTTCCTTCTGGCTTCAGCCCATGCGGACGGTGGTGGAAAACTCTACCTTGTCGGTCTCGGTGTGGGCGACAGGGACAACATGACCATCCGCGCCCGGAAAACCATTGCCGGGGCAGATGTGATTTTCGCCATGAAAGGCATACGGGAGGGATATGCGGATTTGCTCTCCGGCAAGGAAGTGCATGAGGCTGGTCACGGCCTGTTCGCCTCGTTCGGGCACCACAGGAGCGCCGATAAGGTCAAGGCTATGGAACGGGAGGCCCGGACGGTCATCAGAAGTGCCGTTGCTGCAGGCAAGACCGTGGCCATTCTGGATGGCGGTGATCCCATGGTTTACGGCCCGCATACGGGCTACCTGAAGGAATTTGCCGATCTCAATCCCGAAGTCGTTCCCGGATTGTCCAGCTTTAACGCTGCCAATGCAGCACTGTTGCGCGGAGTTGCCAGCGGACAGGTCAGTCACTCCGTCATCATGACGGCCGCCATGGGGGCGCGGAAAGGATACAAAGGCAAGGACTCGTTGGCCGAGCTGGCAAAGACGCAGTCGACCATGGTCTTTTTCACCATGGGAATGAACTTGCCCGAGGTCATCAAGCAACTCAGACAGAGCTACCCCGGCGACACGCCTATCGCCATCGTTTCCCATGCCGGTTACCGGGAAAAGCAGAAGGTGCTGAAAGCGACGCTGGACACGATAATAGGCAAGCTTGATGGTGGAAGACTGCCTTTTGAACACCTGATTTATGTCGGGGACTTTCTTAAATGAAAAAACAGTCGGCTGGCGCAGGGGGCCTGAAGCGCGAAATGGGTCTGGGGTCCGCATTTATTGTGGTTGTGGCAAATATGCTGGGTACCGGCGTTTTTGTCATTCCCGGATTCATCATTGCGGAGTTGGGAAGTGCCCAATCCCTGTTGGTGTGCTGGCTTGTCGGCGGGCTTTGCGCTCTGGCCGGGGCCCTGTGCTATGCCGAATTGGGGGCAATGATGCCCCATGCTGGCGGAGAATACGTTTACCTCCGGCGGACGTTTGGAAGACTTCCGGCTTTTCTGTCGGGGTGGGTTTCACTGATCGTCGGGTTTTCCGCTCCAATTGCCGCAGCGGCTATCGCGTTCGCCACCTATATGCTGGGAGGCGAACACGAGCCGTGGCTTGTTCTGGAATGTTGCGGAAGGCCGTTGATCAACATTTCCGCCACAACGTTGCTTGCCGTCGGGGTTGTGGTCCTGCTTTCGCTGGTCCATTACCACAGCGTCCGTCTCGGGCGCCGGGTGCAGAATCTGCTTACGGTTTTCAAGATAGGATTTGTGCTTGCATTCGTCGTTGCCGGACTTTGCTTCGGTACAGGGGATGCCTCGCGGGTTTCCGGGGTGCTCACATCCGCCCCCTCTTCAGTGTTTAGCCCCGGATTCGCCGTATCGCTGATTTTCATTTCCTTTGCATACAGTGGATGGAATGCTGCAGCTTACCTCGGAGGCGAGATCAGGAATCCCGGCAGGAATGTCCCGCTGGCGTTGGTCCTCGGCACCATATCCGTTATTTTGCTCTACCTGCTGTTGAACGCGGTCTACATATTCGCGCTGCCTGTGGAATCCATGAAAGGTGCGTTGGATCTCGGAATAAAAGCCGGTGCTGCCCTGTTCGGGGCAAAGGTCGGAAGGGGTGTGGGATTGGCCATCGCTTTCGGTCTTCTTTCCGTTATCAGTGCCATGATTATGGCCGGGCCGAGAGTGTATTATGCCATGGCGTGCGATGGAGTGTTCTTCAAGGGCTTTTGTCGGGTAAATGTAAAGGGCCGAACTCCGGCAAGATCGATTCTGCTTCAGGGCGGGTTGGCTGTCCTGATGATTTTGAGTGCGGCATTTGAAACGCTGCTTGCCTATATCGGGTTCACTCTTGCTCTTTCGTCGGTAATGACCGTTTGCGGACTGATTCGGATGCGCCTGGCGGAACCGGACATGCCAAGGCCTTACCGAACTTTGGGATATCCTTTGACCCCGGCACTTTTCATAGCCGTGAATCTATGGATCATTGCCTACTCGCTGTTCAGTCGCCCTTTAGCCGGGATTATCGGCATGGGAACCATTGTTCTCGGCATTCTTGTTTTCAAGCTTTTTACCGTTACTGATGATGAAGAATGGGATGTGTTGCATGGCGAGCAGTGTAGCGTCATGGCTGGATCAGAGGGTGAGGACGGAACGGGGAATCCGTAATGGCCAACAGCAGGGTGGGGAACGTTCATTCCGGTTTCTATTATATGTATGATTACCGGGAAATATAAATAGTATTGATTGCTAGGTGCTGGTGCGGCATAATTGCCATAAACAAGTTCCTGAACATGAACCGAACTGCTTGCTGACGTTGTTGTGGACAGTGCGTTGTCAATTCCGTGCAGGAAAGGGGATAAGGGCTTCATATGGAGAAAACGTTGCAAACCACCGGACAGATGTTGGAAAAAACCCCTGAAGGTTCAGTGCTGAAGGAATTGTCGGCAGAACCAGAAGCTGGTTTCCGGGGCTTGCTGATGAAGGAACCGCCGCAGACTTTTGAAGTTGAAGGATTTCGAAACAAATTGTGGATTTCGGTACCGCTTGTTCCCACATTTGTCCGGCGTAAGGTGGTCGGGTATTCTCAGGAAGCCAAGCTGCTTGATCCTTATTCCATAACCGTGACTCCCCCGAACAGTGGGACCAAAGCCTCCTTTCAGAGCGAAACCATAGCACTTCATATTTACCTGGAGAACGATTTGATCATGGATATGGCGGACAGTCGGGGAGAGCGGTTTCATCCCGGTTCCCTCGGTCCTGCATTTGGCTTGAGTGATGTCCGGCTGGCTTCAGTGGTGCAGCACATGATTTATGAGATGTTTAACCCCGATGAGGCCAGATCCATTGGTATGGAATACCATGTCAGCAACGTCGCGTCTCTTGTTCTGGAACGGTTGCCTTCCCATTCGTTCGGTTTCTCAAGATATGAAAGGGACGGACTTTCGTCCGTTCAGTTGAAGCGCGTGTTGGATTACATTGAGGCGAATATTTCCTCCAAGATCGGTGTCCAGCAGCTTGCGGACCTTGTTTCACTCAGCAGAAGCAATTTCATGAAACGTTTCAAAATTTCCACGGCTTTTACACCACATCAGTATGTCATGCGGCTTCGTGTTTGCCGGGCCAAGCACATGATCCGGTCGCACAGGCTTGAGCTTGCGGATATCGCTGTTTCGTGCGGGTTTTCGGATCAAGCGCATTTTTCAAATGTGTTTAGTAGGCTGGAAGGCATTACACCACTTCAATACCACAGGCTTCATCGATGAAAACCTGGTGTCTTGGGAAGAGCGCTTCCTGCGGAAGGACACAGAGGCCAATTCCTTCTTGTACCGGTTGCTTCATATTGTTTTGAACAGGAGCATCTTTGATGTTGTCCGCTGGTTTCGGTAAAATGGGGATACGAAAATCGCTTGCTTTTCCCTTCCAAGAAAGTATCTTTTGGAGTGGTGTCCAGTTGTTGCTCTTGGGTGTATTAAATTGCCTCCGCAGGAAAATAAGAGTCTTGTCGCAGCAATCCCCGCCTCGCGCACGGCCCATGCGTGAAAGGGGAAAAGCCTTTCTTCACGGATAAACGTCAGTCATGCACAAAAGCAGAAAATTCGAGCTGGTGTTCAAGGACAGGATCGGAATCGTCTTTGATATCACAAAGCTTCTCCAAGACCATCATATGAATATCATTTCGATGGAGGTCGAGCAGAAAGGCGAATTTGCTCATGTCGCCCTGGAAATAAACAATGGGAAAAATCAGGTGCACAAAGATGTGCTTTTCAAACTTTTTTCCGAACTGCCGGGCATTGAGAAATATTCCGAGTTGAACCGTTTGCCGCAGGAAAAGCGCGCACTCTGGTCCAGAATTCTGTTTGACTGGATGAGCGAAGGTATCCTTTCCGTGGATTCCCACGGGATCATCAACACGGCCAACAGCGTTGCCTGCCGTATTCTCGGACTCCCGTATGAAGATTTGGTCAACACTCATGTGAGCGAGGTGGGGGGTGACGACAACGTTCTTTTTGACTGTGTGAAAAAAAAGATACCGGTCAGCAGGAGGAAATCCGCTGTCACCAGTACCGGTAGGGTGGAGTTTTACGGATCGGCAAAACCTATTTTCAACTCTCGTGGCAATTTTGCCGGCGCTGTGTTGCTGATGAAGGATCTCAAGGAAGTCAAGGCAATGGTCGATGCGGTCATGGCACCCATTGATACGACCTTTGACGATTTTATCGGAGACAACAAGGCTATCCAGAATCTGATTTCGTTTGCAAAGAAGACCTCGGGTCTGGATACCACTATTTCCATCACCGGCGAAAGCGGAACCGGTAAGGAACTTTTCGCCAAGGCCATCCATTTCAAAAGCGGCCGGACCGGCCCCTTCATCCCCATCAACTGTGCCGCGCTGCCTGAAGCCCTGATTGAGAGTGAACTTTTCGGTTATGTTGACGGGGCGTTTACCGGCGCCAAGAAAAAGGGCAAGCCCGGCTTGTTTGAGGCCGCTCACAATGGGACGATTTTTCTCGACGAAATCGGTGACATGCCGCTGGGACCGCAGGCCAAGATTCTTCGAGTCCTGCAGGACGGCTTCGTTCGTCGTATTGGCGGTGTCGAACAGATTCCAGTCAACGCCAGAGTCATCACCGCTACGAACAAAAGCCTGAATGAGATGGTGGAGGCAGGAGAGTTCCGCGAAGACCTTTTTTATCGAATCAACGTGCTGAACATCCGGATTCCTCCGTTAAGGGAGCGGTTGGACGACATTCCCCTGCTGGTCGAATCCTTTTTGCGCGAATTCAACCGCAGATTGCAGAAAGAGGATCAGGTGGTTACCCCGGAAGCGTTGGAGCAACTTTGTTCCTATAATTGGCCGGGAAACGTGCGAGAGTTGCGCAACGTCATTGAACGGGCTTCCATTCTCAGTGACTCCGTTCGAGTTACTGCCGAATCCATCCATTTCAACACGAAACCACTCTGTTGCGGCCAGCAATGCCACCCCGTGCAAAAGAAACCGAAAAGGCCCCTTAAAGAGATGGTCAGCGCCTATGAGATGAATTTGGTTCTTGAGACACTCAATTCCACTTCGAGCATTCGACAGGCGGCCAGGAAACTTCATCTTTCCCATACTGCATTGTTGAGAAAAATTGAAAAATATCAGTTGAACAAAAAAGAAGCTTCCTGCTGGGAGTCCGCCCCCCAGCCATTTTAGCGTTTCCGCTTACGTCTTTTCTCCTGTCTTTCATCCGATGTTTTGACCCGGAGATGTGATTTATTTTTTCGGGTTTGTTTTTTGCGCAAAGCTCTTTCACTGCTTCTGGTAACAAATTTACAGGTTGGAAACAAAACGAACCACAGCGTTATAGCTTAGTTATTACAAAGTATTAACAAATTATTTTTTTCTTTTTGGAAACAAAACGAACCGTTTGTAATGCGGTTTAAATCTATATCTTTTCTTGCATAATTTTTAAGTCCTGAAATTATAACAAGCTGATTTAGTAGATTTTTTTACTAAAAAATCAGAACAGCAAGCAGCCTGTTTTCGCGTTGGCATGAGGATTGCCTTAGAGATACTGCGGTCCAACTATTGAGTTCAATGTTACGTAAACGTTAACAGTACTATCTTGGAGGTTTTACAATGAAAGTCGGAATCCTGAAAGAAATCAAAAAGGCAGAAAACAGAGTTGCGATGACACCCAACGGTGTAGAAGTCATGTGCGCCAATGGCCATGAGGTCATGGTGGAGGCTTCCGCTGGTGTGGGAAGCGGTTTTTCGGATGATGCGTATGTCGCAGCCGGTGCCGAAATCATCAAGACTCCTGCCGAAATATTCGCTGCCTGCGACATGGTCATGCATGTCAAGGAGCCGCAACCGTCTGAATACGACCTGGTTCGCGAAGGTCAGATCGTCTTCACTTACTTCCACTTTGCTCCGGATGAGCCGCTGACCCGCGCATTCATCAAGAACAAGTCCGTCGCAGTCGCTTATGAAACCATGGAAGGCCCTGCTGGCGACCTCCCGCTGCTCACTCCCATGAGTGAAGTCGCAGGACGTATGTCCATTCAGGAAGCAGCCAAATATCTGGAACGTGATTTCGGTGGTCGCGGCCTGCTGATGGGCGGTGTTACCGGTGTTGCTCCCGCAAACGTTGTCGTCATCGGCGGCGGTGTCGTCGGAACCAACGCTGCCAATATGGCTTGCGGTCTCGGCGCCAAGGTTTATCTGCTCGACATGAATCTGGACAGGCTCCGTCATCTTTCGGAAGTCATGCCCAAGAACTGCTTCCCCATGATGAGCAGCCCCTCCCTGTTGCGCGAGCTGGTCTCCGAAGCTGATGTCGTTGTTGGCGCTGTGCTCGTTGCCGGTGCAAAGGCTCCCAAGCTGGTTACCCGCGAAATGCTGAAGTCCATGAAGGACGGCGCTGTGATCGTTGACGTCGCCATCGACCAGGGCGGTTGTTTCGAAACTTCGAAGCCCACCACTCACCAGGAACCCGTGTTTGATGTCGAAGGCGTCATTCACTACTGCGTTGCCAACATGCCCGGCGCTGTGCCCGTTACCTCCACCATGGCTCTGACCAACGCCACTCTGCCGTACGCTCTGCAGCTGGCCAACAAGGGCTGGAAACAGGCTGCCGCCGATAACCATGCAATCAAGACCGGTCTCAACATCGTCCACGGCGATGTCACGTTCAAGGGCGTTGCTGATGCCTTCGACCTCAAGTACGTGCCGGTGGACGAAGTCCTCTAAGAAACACGAGCGGCTAAGTATCGAAGATATCTAAAAGGAGAGTTTGTTACTGGAAATCCAAGGTCTAAAGCCAAGGAGATTGCATGGATTTTTTGACAGCACTAGATGGTTTGGTTGGTAAAGTAGGGGCGTTCGTCTGGGGGCCGCCCATGTTGATTCTGCTGGTGGGAACAGGCATTTGGCTTACACTCGCACTACGCGGATTGCAAATAAGGAAATTGGGATATGCACTCTATCTTGCGTTGGTGAAACGCAAGGAAGAGACAGACGAGCCTGGGGACATTACCCACTTCCAGGCACTGATGACGGCCCTTTCGGCCACTGTCGGAACCGGTAACATTGCAGGCGTCGCCACGGCTATTGCCATGGGTGGCCCCGGAGCACTGTTCTGGATGTGGGTTACTGGTCTTGTCGGCATGGCCACAAAGTATGCCGAAGCTGTTCTGGCCGTGAAGTATCGCGTTGTCGATGAAAACGGCGAAATGAGCGGTGGTCCTATGTATTATATCGCCAACGGCTTGAAAAAGCCCTGGCTCGGGGCCATCTTCGCATGCTTTGCTTCCGTAGCCGCCTTCGGTATCGGAAACATGGTTCAATCCAACTCAATTGCGGACGCGGTTCATGCCACGTACCACATCTCCCCCACCGTAACCGGGATTGTCCTGATGGTAGGTGTTGGTGCGGTGATTCTGGGTGGCATCAAGAAAATCGGTCAGGTGACCGGTCTCTTCGTGCCCGTCATGATCATCTTCTACATGATCGGCGCAATGTACATCCTTATTGCCAACGCTGCTGAGATCCCTGCCGCTCTGGGACTCATTGTCGAACAGGCGTTCAACCCGACTGCCGCTACCGGCGGATTTGCCGGGGCAACAGTGATGCTCGCTATCAGAATGGGTGTGGCTCGCGGAGTCTTCTCCAACGAGTCCGGCCTCGGTAGTGCTCCCATCGCTGCTGCGGCGGCGCAGACCAAGCAACCGGTGACGCAGGCTCTGGTGTCCATGACCCAGACCTTCATCGACACGCTGGTTGTCTGTACCATGACAGGCCTTGTCCTGATCCTCACCGGAGTATGGTCCGGTGGCCTGACCGGAGCCGAGCTGACAACCGTTGGCTTTGCAAAGGGAATGCCCGGCGGCGCGCATATCGTAACCATCGGTCTGGTGCTGTTTGCCTATTCAACCATTCTCGGTTGGAGTTATTACGGCGAAAAATCCATTGAGTATCTGCTTGGTGTAAAGGCCGTGCTTCCGTATCGGCTTCTCTTCATCTGTTTCGTGGGAGTTGGGGCTGTGGCCAAGCTCAGTATTGTCTGGAACATTTCGGACATGCTGAACGGCTTGATGGCTATCCCCAACCTGATTGGTCTCCTGCTGCTGACTCCCGTCGTTGTTTCGGAAACGAAGCAGTACTTTGAGAGAAAGGCCCACGAAGGGAGTACTTCGAAAAACGAGAACATTGCCTCTTCGGTGGCTACACCCTCTGAAGACTAGGCAAAAACGATTAAAATGGAGCTCCCCCGGACAGATGTCTGTTCGGGGGAGTTTTTTATATTCATCGAATACCGTGGTATTTGTGTGCCGACAGCATGATTTTTTTTCGTCAGTGCTTTGGTTGTGTTTTGTATATGTTTGTGGCGTTATAATTTAAGGTTTCTTGCTTTTTTTTACTATCTTGCTGCACAGCGAAGCAAACATAGCTATTTCATCCGGTTCCAGAGCTCTTTCTATGGTTTCAAGTAATTCATTCCGAAGCGATGCGGAACGGGTCAAAAACTCTTTTCCCGCCTTGGTGACGGAAATGGCATAAGAGCGCCTGTCAGTAGGATTTCGTTTCTGCACGATATATTTCTTATCAAGCAGGCGTTTTGTCAGCTTAGATATCCCGGATTGCGAAATACCTCTCAGTGCTGCTAACTCCTTAGTCGTCTTGCTTCCTTGGGTGGCCAGTATATCCAGCAGGTAGTACTGAGCTGTCGCCACCCCCTCGATGTTGAAACGATTGAGGTTATTTATGATCAGACATTGGAATGGGAGATAACTTTGCTCAAGTTCAATGTTTGCCATTATGCTGTTCCCTATGCTGCATATATTTTTTCAGGTAGCGTCCGGTTATGGAGTCGGACGTATTTGAAAGTTCCTGCGGTGTCCCTTCAAAAAGGATGGTCCCTCCTTTTTGTCCAGCTCCGGGCCCAAGGTCAATAACCCAGTCCGCCTGAGCGAGCACCTCCAGGTTATGTTCAATGACGATCAAAGTGTTTCCCCTGCTTACGAGTTTGTCCAAAACTTCCATCAGCTGTGCTACGTCCGCCATGTGCAGCCCCGTTGTGGGCTCATCGAGAATGTAAATTTGTCCTTTTTTGCCGAGTTCAGCTGCAAGTTTGACTCGTTGTAACTCCCCACCTGAAAGCGTGTCCAAGGTTTGTCCCAGAGTAATGTACCCTAGTCCTACCGTGCTCAGCCGGGAAAGAGTGTTGGCTGTTTTTTCCCCAGCAAAAAAACGGCAGGCATTGTTAATGGTTAAGGAAAGTATCTCTGCTATGTTCTTTCCCTTTAAGGTGTATTGGAGAACTTCGTGTGTGTATCGATTGCCTCTACATACTTCGCATGTTGTCACAACCGTATCCATGAATGCGAGATCCGTATAGATCTTGCCCAGACCTTTGCATGCAGGGCAGGCACCTTTTGAATTGAAGCTGAAAAGGCTCGGTGCAACACGGTTGGCTTGGGCAAATTTCTTGCGGATATCGTCGAATATGCCAGTGATTGTTGCTATGGTTGACCGCTTTGATGCATGGAGAGGCTTCTGATCGATCATGATGCAATCCGTACAGAGCTTTGGCAGCACTCCGTTGATTAGGCTACTTTTCCCGGAACCGGCTACACCAGTGACAATAGTCAGAATTTTTTTCGGGATATTTACATTGACGTTTTTCAAATTGTGCAGTGTGGCATTTTTAATGGCGATATAGCCTGCTGGTCTTCGCGGTGCTTTTTTGAAGTAAACGGTATGTCCCAGATGTTTGGCCGTCAGCGTATCTGCTTGGGCGAGGCCATCGTATGTACCTTCAAAAACGACGTTTCCACCGTTAGAACCTGCTCGGGGACCCATGTCGACAATGTGGTCGGCTATACGGATGATGTCAGGATCATGTTCCACGACGAGCAACGTGTTCCCTTTGTCCCGGAGCTGGCGTAGAAGCGCGTTGACTTTGTTTACATCGTGAGGGTGCAAGCCGATACTGGGTTCATCCAGAATATAGGCCACGTCTGTCAGGCTGCTTCCAAGCTGACGCAAGATCTTGATTCGTTGTGATTCTCCTCCGGAAAGAGTTGATGTTTCTCGATTTAAACTTAAATATCCCAAACCTATGGAAACCATATGCTTCAATTGGCGTTGGAGCGCGATAAGAACGGGTTTTACGGGAGGTGGGCATTCCAGTGTGTGTAAAAAAGTAAGCAAGTCGTCAGACTGCATGGACGCACATTCTCCAATGTTCTTCCCCGCAATCTTGCAAGACAATATTTGGGAGCTAAGCCTGTAACTTCCGCAGTCTGCGCATATGCCACGGGCGACAATACTGTCGATTTTCTTTTTGTGTCTGGACCGTTCTTCGCTTTCTCCGTGTAGAAAAGTTCGCTCAATGCGTGGAATTACTCCTTCATACTGAGCGGTTTTCGGCCACTGTGGATCAGGATTCGGTAGCTTTTTGTCCGTCCTGTATAACAGCCAGTTCATTTCTTCCTCATTGAAATCACGCAGCTTTTTGTCATTATCAAACAACCCGGAATATAAATACCGCCGCAACCGCCAGCCGCCCGGTTCAAATGTTGGAAATAAAATCGCCCCTTCAAGCAGGGATTTATCTCTGTCCAACAAGCGATCGATATCAATGGTGTCCACCTTACCTGTCCCATGGCACGTCTTGCACATACCTTTTGGGGAATTGAAGGAAAAAACTTCAGCATAGCCCACGAACGGTTTTCCCATGCGCGAATAGAGTAGGCGGAGAAGAGAGTATATATCCGTTATGGTTCCGACCGTGGAGCGCGTGTTGCCTCCCAATCGCTTTTGGCTAATGATGAACGAGACCGGCAAGTTTTCCATTCCATCCATATCCGGTTGTCCATATTGAGGTAAGCGGTGTTGTATGAAACTAGAATGGTTTTCATTTAATTGCCGTTGAGACTCCGCAGCTATGGTGTCGAACACAAGAGAAGACTTCCCGGAGCCGGATACTCCCGTAAATACGGTGATTTGATTTTTGGGA
This sequence comes from uncultured Desulfovibrio sp., assembly GCA_913060505.1. Lineage (GTDB taxonomy): Bacteria > Desulfobacterota > Desulfovibrionia > Desulfovibrionales > Desulfovibrionaceae > Pseudodesulfovibrio. The sequence continues at coordinate 24,609 of CAJXRQ010000005.1, read as the reverse complement.
ATGGATACGGACACATTTTTGAGATTGCGTTCCCGCGTTCCGTATACGTGTAGAAATTTATTTTGCATGGTAAACTCCTCAATTTGGAGAGAAGTTGATATGCTCAATATATGACTATAGTCAACTAGTTTTAGGTGCTAATCTCATACCTCTTTTTCTGACTATGTAGGCTTATGGCAACAGGATATGAAGTGGCTGGGGAGAGAGTTGGAAAGATTTATTTGTCGTAGGTCCGTATGGCCCATTCCAATTGTTCCAAGGAGGTTATTTCCAATTCTTTGGAGGATCGCAGTACGTTTTTTTGTTCCAGATCTTTCAGAACTCTGTTGATACTTCGTGTGTTGGTGCCAAGATAATTCGCCAACTCTTCTTTGGTGGCAGGCAGCCGTGTCGATCCTTCTTCTTGGACCTGTATGGCGAAGAGTTTCAGCACGCTATACTCAAGAGGATAGCAAAGGTGGGTGGCCGAGCGACGTACAACCTTTTGAAGCCGATAAGACATGGCGAGGTTCACCAGCAGTGCGAAGCCGTGATCTTCCTCAAGCCATTGGGCATATGCCTCTTTGGGGATGACGCCAACGGTACTCTTTTTGAGGGAGGTAGCGGAACAGACGCATGCCTCCCGTGTGAGCGCCTCAACTTCTCCAATGATTTCTCCCGGTCCAGCTATGGCTACCAGAAATTCGGCTCCTTTGGGCGTGTTGTGATGGATTTTAAGGCTGCCGCTCAAAACAATGTATACGTTTTCTGGAAAGTCGCCTTGCTGAATGAGCGATTCGCCGGGAATCATATCTTTATTAGTAAGGATGCCTTGGCTCAATTGAAGACGGCATTGGTACGCTTCGACAAGCTTTCGGGTTAATTTTGATGGGATTGATCTCATTCTGCGTTTTAGGACAATTGTCCTTTTTCCGTTCTTGGTGAATGGGGTATTGCTTAACCTGTAAGGAAATACAGCTATAAAGCAACTTTTAGCAGATGGGAATAGTAATGCAAACGATAGGAAGTTCTCTTGTTGAAATTTTGGATTTTTTGCGCCGTGCCGAACGCCTGAAGAGCACATTGCGTTCTTCGTGGGCGAGAAATGGTCGGCAGGAAAGCACGGCAGAGCATAGCTGGAGGCTTAGCCTGTTTGGAATGCTCATTAGCCGGTATTATCCCCACTTGGATACTTTGCGCATTCTGCAACTTTGTATTGTTCACGACTTGGGGGAGGCCATCAACGGTGATATTCCTGCGCCAGAACAACATGGTTCCAAAACGGAGCAGGAGCGGCAAGACATGGTGGAGCTTATTCGGTCTCTTCCTGAGGATATGCGTGAGGAGCTTATGGCCCTGTGGGATGAGTATGAATTCGCCCGGAGCCCGGAGGCTCGAGTCGTCAAAGCTTTGGATAAATTGGAAACCCTGTTGCAACAGGCTCAGGGGATTAATCCTCCTGACTTCGATTATGCTTTCAATCTTGGTTATGGCGTAAAATACACCGGGCTTGATGATGTCATCCGCGAGTTGCGGGCCACCATAGATGTGGAAACAGAAAGCTGTCTTTTGGCAAGAAAAAACCGTCGGGACAGGGATTGCGATCGCATTTGAAATGAAACGGCAAATCTTGGAAGAAGTGCATAATGTATTGAAATTATGAAAATCCTACCGTTATGAAACCATAGTACCTGAAGGTGCCTGCTTTCTTTTTCGACTGTATATGGTAAATGGCAACCGTATACAGAAACGATTTAAAAGGCGCAGGAGAACACGAATGATCAGCTTTTCGGTAGATACGGAGAAATGTACCCAGTGTGGCGAGTGTGTCCGGGACTGTTTGTACAGCGTGTTGGGAATGGACGAACATCCGTATGTTCGTGAAGGAATGGAATCCAAATGTATAGGTTGCCAGCACTGTCTTGCTGTGTGCAAACCCGGGGCCATCAGTGTCCTTGGCAAGAATCCGGGCGACAGCCTGTCGCTGAAACGGGGAGTGCCCGATCCGGAGCAGATGGAGACTTTGATTCTGGGCCGTAGGTCTATCCGAAGATATAAAAAGGAAGGTGTGGATCCGGCGCTTATTCGTCATTTGCTGGAGGTGGTGAACCATGCTCCGACAGCCGTAAATCAACGGCAAACCCATCTTACAGTGGTTGATGATCCGGAATCCATGGACAAGCTGCGCAAGCAAACAACCGGGGGGGCGTTAAAAGCCATCCAGGAAGGCCGACTCCCCGAGGGTATGGAGCGGATTGCCTATTTTCTTGAGAATGGCAAAGAAGGTGAAGACGTTATCTTCCGTGGTGCACCGCATTTGCTGGTAGCTTCGGCGCCGGAACATGCGCTGAACCCCATGGTGGATTGTACCATTGCCATGAGCTACTTCGAATTGCTGGCCAACAGCCATGGACTTGGCACGGTCTGGGACGGCATCGCCAGAGCAATCATGACGGCCATTGTTCCTGAAATTCGTACGTTGCTTGGTATTCCAGAAGACCATATCATCGTGAATGCCATGGCCTTCGGAAAGCCTGCCGTGAAGTACCATCGGGCCATACAACCCCCGGAAGAAAATATCCGCTGTGTCTCCTTGTAAGCGTTTGCTGCGACGAAAGGCAGAAGTTCTCTTCGTGACAGAAACAGCGGATTTGCCTACTATTGTTTTACTGGCTCATGCCTTGGTTTTGCCAATGTAAAACATAAATTCCCATGCCTAGAAGTGAGGACAATTGAATGGAGACAGGAAAAAAAATCAGCGTGATGGATGCCATTGCCAAGCGGCACAGCGTGCGGGCATTTACGCAGGAACCGGTTACCGATGAGGAATTGCAAGCCCTTTTTGAAGCGGCGCGTCTGGCTCCTTCCAGCCTGAATTCCCAACCGTGGCGTTTCAAGGTTGCGCAGGAAAAGGAAATTCTGAAGGAGTTCGGCAAAAAGGAAGTCTCCAGAACGCAAACATGGCTTGCCTCGGCCGGTGCGATTATCGCGTGCTGCGCCGATCTTTCCGGCTATGTTCGCGATTCCCAGGCCAGCGCTTTTTTCTTTCGCGAGAACAAGTTGATACAGGGCGATTCCATGAACGGAATTGAAGACTACGTGGCCCGTGAAGCTGCTGCTGATGAAACCGCACGTTTCGGCGCTGCCGCCATGAATGTGGGACTGTCCATTTCCTTCATGATGCTGCGGGCGGTTGAACTGGGACTTGGTTCCTGTTGGATCGGCATGTTTGACGAGCAGAAAGTCAAGGAACTGCTGGGCATCGATCCTGCCCTCCGCGTGGTTGCCCTGCTTGTTGTCGGCCATCCGGCAGAGGGGCAGGCCGTGGAACACAACCGCAAATCGCTTGATGAGATTATGCTTTCCTGACAGGCCCTGTTCAGCAATAGGCAGTTTGTCATTCTGCTGAGATAAAGTATGAGAGACCCGGATCTTGTTCGGTCACAAGGTCCGGGTCTTGTTTTGCTCCAAATTTTCACATGGTTCTGGGCAGAAATCTGATATTGTAGCTTTATTTTGCAAAGAATTTTTGAGCATATCTTTTGTATTTTTCCCTCAGATTTGACATTACTTTCGCACGTCGCTAGTTTTTTCTTTTTTTAATAATTTTTTATTATTCAAGGAGGGAAAGAATTGGGAGAGAAAAGCGGTTCCAAACGGTCCATCGTTCATCAATTTGTTCCTATTGTCGCCTTTTTGGGTTCTTTTCTGGGTGAAAACTGTGAGGTGGTGCTGCACGATACCTCGACAAAGGAAAAATCCGTGCTCGCAATCGCCAACGGTCATATCTCCGGCCGCCAGAACGGAGCGCCGTTGACAGACTTGGCCCTCAAGCTTCTTGTGAACAAGGAGTATGAGAAGCAGGATTGGGTAATGGGGTATACGACCCGGTCCCGGGACGGGGTGCCACTTCATTCCGCCACCTATTTCATCCGGGACCACGATGGGGAACCTGCCGGTATGCTCTGTTTGAACATGGATACCTCGGACTTGATACAGGCCAGGGACATGCTGAACAAGGTCATCAACTCGGCAGGTCTTGAATCGGAAAAGGCAAAGCAGAGTTCGGAGCATACGGCGCATACCGAGACTTTTTCCGGCTCCATGGAGGAGTTGACGGAAAACCTCATCCGCCAGGTCGTCGCCGAGGCCCATATTCCACCTGACCGCATGACCACGGCAGAGAAAATGGAGATCATGGCAAAGCTCAATGCTCACGGGGTATTCCTTCTCAAGGGTACTATTCGTGTCGTGGCCGAGCATCTTGCGGCATCCGAAGCAACCATCTATCGTTATTTGCAAAAGCTGAACGAACAATAGTTGTTTTCGTGATAATCCCAAGTCTTTGAAAGGCTCTGCAAAAAAAGCAGGGCCTTTTTTTGTGCGTTTGATAAAAATTTATTATAACTAATAAAAAATTATTGACTAGAAAACGATGTCTTATTATAAGAATTTTATATCATGCTGATATGAATCTATCAGTTTGAAAAACCTATTAAAAAAATAAGGAGATATATGATGCCTAAAGCCGTCAACAGCGATAAAGCCCCGGCAGCCGTCGGCCCCTATTCCCATGGAAGCGAAGCCAGCTGCGGCTTGATCTTCACTTCCGGCCAACTGCCCATTGATGGAAAAACCGGCCAGATGCCGGAAGGTGCTGCCGAACAGGCAAAACAGTCCCTGGAAAATGTTCGGTACACGCTCGAAGCTGCCGGTTCTTCCTTGGCAAAAGTGGTCAAGACCACGGTGTACCTGAAAAACATCGGAGATTTCGGTGCGGTGAACGAAGTGTATGCCTCGTTCTTCTCGGAGCCATTCCCGGCGCGTAGTTGCTTTGAGGTAGCTTGCCTGCCCAAGGACGCACTGGTGGAAATAGAAGTCGTTGCGGAGAAGTAACAAGTCGGAAGAAAACGCTGCATAAACGTGCTGGTTCCGGCGGAGGAGAGAGTCCGCCGGGGGCAGCGCTCAACATCAGGATGGAAGGTTATGTCTAAAAGCAGATTCGGAGAGTTCGGGCTGATCTTCAAGCTCATATTCGGCATTATTGTCGGTGTAGGTATCGGACTTGTTGCCAACAAGCCAGTCATGGAAGTCGTTATTACTGCCAAGTATGTCATGGGACAATTCATTTATTATACTGTCCCGCTTGTCATCATCGCATTCATCGCTCCGGCCATTACGCGTCTCGGTCAAAACGCCAACAAGATGCTAGGCGCGGGTGTCCTCTTTGCATATGTTTCCGCCGCCGCCGCAGCCACGTTGGCCGCCGTTGCCGGTTACGTCCTCATTCCCCATCTTTCCATAGCCACACAGGTTGAAGGCCTGCGTGAATTGCCCGAGGTTGTCTTCCAACTCAGCATCCCGCCCGTCATGCCTGTCATGACGGCTCTGGTAACAGCTGTTATACTGGGCATAGCCACCATCTGGACCAATGCCCGCACGTTCCGTTCCATACTCGGCGAGTTCGAGGGCATCATGATGCAGGTTGTTACCCGTATCGTCATCCCCGTGCTGCCGTTCTTCATTGCCGCAACTTTTGCCGGTCTGGCCTATGAGGGCAGCCTCACCCGCCAGTTGCCGGTCTTCCTCGAAGTCATCGCCATCGTGCTCGTGGGTCACTTTATCTGGTTGGCTGTGCTGTATTCCATTGCCGGTCTTATTTCCGGAAAGAACCCGCTTGAAGTCCTGAAGCATTACCTCCCGGCATACCTGACGGCCGTTGGAACCATGTCCAGCGCCGCAACCTTGCCGGTTTCTCTTGAGTGCGCCAGCAAATCCAAGGTGTTGAGCAAGGATACCGTCGAATTCATGGTGCCTCTCGGAGCCACGATTCACCTTTGCGGATCTGTGCTGACGGAAACCTTCTTCGCCATGACCATTTCCATGATGTTGTATGGTCATCTGCCTTCCATGGGAACCATGATCCTGTTTGTTCTGCTTTTCGGTATCTTCGCTATCGGTGCTCCCGGTGTCCCCGGCGGCACTGTCATGGCTTCATTGGGCATCGTGGTCGGCGTGTTGAATTTCGACCCGGCCGGCGTAGCCCTGCTGCTGGCTGTTTTTGCCCTGCAAGACAGCTTTGGTACCGCCTGCAACGTAACAGGCGATGGTGCCCTGACTCTTATGCTTGAAGGCCTCTTCAATCGCCACGGGGAGCTCGATGCAGCCCGGGCGGCCGCAGAAGCTGCGGCGCAGCAGGAATTGAACGAGGTTCAAGGCTAACCCTGTTTCAAGGGAGATATAATAATGTCAAAAGAAAATTGGCCACAATACATAGCGCTGCTCAACAAGGAAGTGGTGCCGGCTCTCGGTTGTACCGAGCCGATCACCGTGTCCCTGGCCGCAGCCCGCGCTGCTGAAACACTTGGAACCCTCCCTGAGCGGGTTGAGGTCCGGGTGAGTGGCAACCTGCTCAAGAACGGCATGGGCGTCGGCGTTCCGGGTACCGGTACTACCGGGCTGGAAGTTGCTGCCGCCGTGGGCGTGACGGGCGGCAAATCCTCACTTGCTCTGGAAGTGCTTCGCGATCTTTCCGAAGAACAGGTGAAGCTCGGCAAGCAAATGCTGGCGAACGGAAAGGTCGAGATCAGCATCGCTGAAACCGACGAAGTGCTGTACGCGGATGTTACCGTGTATGCGGGTGAAGAAAATGCCCGCTGCGTTATTGCGCGTGAGCATACCGCAATCGTGCTTGTGGAGAAAAACGGTGAAACCGTATTGAGTGTTGATCAGGCTGCTTCCGAAGAAGTTGAGGAAGAGTGGCCCATGAGCATGCGGGACATTCTGGAGTTTGCCACCAGTGCGCCGTTGGAGGATATCTCCTTTATCCTTGAGGCTGCACGCCTGAACGAGGCTGCCGCTGTAGAAGGGTTGAACAGCGATTGGGGACTCCGGGTCGGCCGTTCCATGGACAAGGATCTTGCCATGGGCCTGCGCTCAGACGATGTGGTTTCCTATGCCATCAAGCTGACCGCAGCCGCATCCGATGCCCGGATGGAAGGTGCTCCCGTGCCTGTCATGAGCAACTCCGGAAGTGGCAATCAGGGTATTACCGCCACGCTTCCCGTGGTGGCGTTCGCACATCGGCGGGATGCTTCCGAGGAAGATCTGGTCCGCGCCCTGATCATGAGCCACCTTACGGCGATTCACCTCAAGCACCATCTCGGACGGCTTTCCGCCCTGTGCGGTGCGAGTCTGGCGGCCACGGCTGCCGGATGCGGCATCGTGCTCCTGCTCGGCGGTGGCATGGAGGAAATGGAAAGCACCATTCGCAATACGCTTGGCGACATAGCCGGAATGGTTTGCGACGGGGCCAAGACTTCCTGCGCTTTGAAGGTTGCCTCCTGTGTGGAAGCTGCCATCAGTGGTGCATTCCTGGCCATGAAGGGAATATCCGTTCCTGGCAAGGATGGTATTCTGGATGAGGATATTGAAGCCTGCATTCGGAATATCGGCCGTCTTGGAAGTGTCGGAATGGCCGAAACCGACAAGGTCATTCTGGATATCATGACCAGCAAAAGCAATTCGTCTTCCACGGAAGCCGTATAACTGCATACTGCAATATGGGAGAGCATGACTTTCCCTTTCAGGCGGGAACCGACGCATGTTGGTTCCCGCCGTTCATTTTTGGGGGACAGTCGTTTTTGTGCTGTGCATATTTTTATGAAATCGTAAATATTCCAGTTGTCGATAGAGATGAATAGCTGAAGGGGAGAGAAACTTGACAATAGAATGAAAATGGTTTTCATAATCATTTCGCAGGGAGGAGGCATGAATTTTAACGAGAGATCGAACATTATCGATACGGGGCAGGCTACGGTTCAAAGGGAAGGAAAGGCCCATCCGCTTCACTCTGCCATGAAGGGCTTCCATCAATGCAAGGTTCTGCCGGGCATTGATCTTGTCACTATGGAAATGGACTGCGGAGAAGGAACGCGAATAGATTTTTCCAAACCTGAAAATATTTTTGAATTTGGTTTTGTTTTGTCCGGCAATGCCCGTAGTTGTTCGCCGGATACGACAAAACATGGCAATTTTGAGGTGAAGCCCGATTCTGTGGTTGTTCATTACCTGCCAAATATCAATCTTCGGTTTGAAATTCATGGACATGAACCTACCCGTATGCTTGGTATCAACATCGATACGAATCGGCTTCGGGATATGATGGATGATGATGGCTATCACGTGTCCGAAATGGAATCCGCTTTAAAAGGTAATGGAACCCATTTTGTCAATGTCGCGAGTCGAATGACGGCATTGCAGAAAATGGTGGCCAACCAGATTATGGATTGCCAATTCACGGGAAGTGCCAGAAAATTTTTTATTCAAGCCAAGGCCTTGGAGCTTCTTTCCTATCAATTGGACACGCTTGGCAGGCAGAAGAGCAACGGCCGGAAGGCTCCATTGGCCAAATCGGATGTTGAACGCATACGGGAAGCCCGCACCATTTTGCGAACCAGTATGGCCTCTCCACCGAGTCTGGCAGATCTGGCCGCGATGGTTGGCGTGAACACGAACAAGTTGAAAACTGGGTTCAGGGCCGTGTTTAATCAAACAGCCTTTGGATGTCTGCATGAGGACAGGATGCATCGCGCACAGGCCCTTTTGCAGGAACGGCAACTCAACGTCAGTGAGGTCGCCTGGGAAATAGGCTATTCCAACGTAGGTCATTTCAGCGTGGCTTTTCGCAAGTTTTTTGGAGTGCGCCCCAAAGATTTTCGGGCTGACTCCGGCAGACGTTTTCATTCAATATCCTGAACCTTCAAATATCCCTGCTGCGTCCATTTTGCTTCCTTACGGAGCAGACAGGCTCCTTTCCGAACGAGTATTCTCCTTTCAAAGGAGATTTTCGATGACTGATAAAATTGCCGTACCTATCACGGATGCCGTTGCGGATACCCTGTTCATTCCTTTGTATATGCGGCATTTGGAAACACTTCGGGATGATGCGATCATTTCGGATCCAAAGGCCTCTGAACTGGTTGGCCATATTGATTATGATTTTGAGAAGTTTACGAATTCCCGCATGTCCCAGGTCGGGACTGCTATCCGGGTTCGCCACTTCGACCGGGAGGCAGCCCGGTTTGTCCGGGAAGCAAGCAATCCTGTTGTGATCAGCATTGGAGCCGGACTGGATACTCGATTTGAACGGGTCTATTCGGGAAAAGGTGTTTTTTACGAACTGGATTTACCGGAAGTTATCGATTTTCGAAAGAAATTGATGCCTCCCCGTGCGGAGAACCCCCATCTGGCTGTGTCCATGTTCGATACGGACTCCTGGGTAGGCACCATCAAGCGTGAGCATCCGGGAGCGCAGTTCATGATCATAGCCGAAGGTGTGTTCATGTATTTTACGGAAGAACAATTGCGTCCGTTTCTTGTTTCGCTGACCGAAAAATTTGAGCAGGCCGAATTGCACTTTGATGCCTGCAATCGTTTTGGCGTTAAAAATTCAAGCCGGCATGATACGGTTAAAAAGACAAATGCCCAGTTTTTGTGGGCTCTTGATGATGATGCCGGTCTCAGCGAATGGACACCGAAGTTCAAACATGTATCAACAGAACGCTTTATGAATCAGGAACGTCGACGCTGGGGACTGGCATGCCTGATAGGATTCATTCCGGGCATGAAAAGCACGTTCCGTATACTTCGTTATGACATCTTGAGTTGATTCCTTTTTATCTCGTCATTATCCGGCCGTCCCTCAAAAGGGGGCGGCTTTTTTGTGTTGAAGCCAGCACGTGAACGGAATTGTATTCCCTCTGTGAGCAAACTTATTGCCCGATTGAGTAAGCAGTTTTGTGAACCTGTTGTATTTTCCCCCCTCAAAAGAGGAGGAAACATGTATTTTCGTTTACAGTGGTTTTGGAGGATTTTGTTGATAATGACAGTCGTTATCCAGTCGACTGCTTCATTTGTTTTTGCTGAAGATGGGGAGAACACAACGCAAGATAACCCCTTGCAGTTGGAGAGTGTAACCGTCACCGCACACAAGGTTGAGCAGGATGTTCAGGATGTTTCTGCATCCATATCCGTTTTTGATGGTGCTGAACTGGATGAACTTGGTTTTACCAATCTGCGGGATCTTCCCATGCTGGTGCCAAACCTGGGCATGCAGCAGATAGGCAATCATTACACTGAGTTCAACTATAGAGGTATCGGTGGTGTTACAACCATGTCCAAGACTTGGAACATCAATGTCGATGGAGTCACGGTACCATATGTAGGAATAGACACCATGTTTGATGTTGAACGCATCGAGGTTTTGCGCGGCGGCCAGGGAGCTTTGTACGGCCGCAACACGCATGCGGGTGTCATCAACATCATCACTCGTACGCCTTCCGATAAGCCTGAGGCCGAAGCCGAAGCCAGCTACGGGTCTTTTAACAGTCGTCGGGTGACCGGGGCGGTGAGCGGACCTGCCGGAGAGAGTTTCAAATACCGGTTGGCTTTCCAGCATGAGGCCACTGATGGATATATGGACAGCGAAGTGCATGGCGATGGTGATGCCAATTGGAGCGATCAGGTCAAAGGGCACGGAAAGCTCGTGTATCAGGCCAACCCGGATACGGACATCACCTTTTCCATCATGGCAGACAATTACAGTGGTACAAATGATGGGTGGGTCAACTACGGCACGGACTCGGTATACGATTCGACCAGTGATTATGCCGGTAAGGAAGACGGAGGATTGTTTACCGGAAGCCTAACGGTAAGGCATGCCTTTGCCGACATGGAATTGACGTCCATTACTGCCTATTCCAATTCACGGTATGAGACCGGTGCCGATATGGACGCCACTCTGGCAAGCATATATGAGCTGACGGACTATGAGGAGACCTACAATACCTTTACTCAGGAACTTCGACTGGCTTCATCGGATAGGGATGCCCGTCTTCGCTGGCTGACGGGGCTGTTCTTTCTGGCCGAAAAAACGGATTGTTCCACGCTTATGGGCATTATGGGAACTGCCTACAAATCCGAATCTTCCATCAATACCTATGGTGGTGCGTGGTTCGGTGAACTTGCTTACGACATAACTCCTTCGTTGGAATTGGAGGGAACGCTCCGTCTGGACGTGGAACGGCGGAATTGGTTTATCGAAGACTCTGATTCCGGTGCCGAACATAGCGAAGGACACACTTGGTTCGCTCCGTTGCCAAGCGCTACGTTGACCTATGAAATTTCCCCGGAGCACAGCGTCTATGGACTGATCTCCAGAGGGTATCGTGCCGGGGATTATGTGGTCAACGAGGTAGATGTTGCCGGTATTGGTGAGGACCATGTCGTCGATCCCGAATACACCCTGACCTATGAACTTGGTTACAAGGGAATGGCCTTCAACAAACGCTTGCGCTTCAATGCAGCTACTTTCTGGATCGATTGGACCAATATGCAGGTTACGGCAGTCGTGGACGGTTCACAGGTTCGCGACAACGCCGGACGGGCCCATAGTTACGGTGTCGAAGCGGATGTGAGCTGGCTGGCAGCCAAGGGGCTGAACATCTTTGCCAATGCCGGGTGGATGAATGCCGAATTTGACGATTACGAGGGACATCCTACCGGCGATCCTACGGGCAACATGATTCCCAATACCAATGAATACTCCATCGGTTGCGGCCTCAGCTATATGCATGACAGCGGTTTCTTCGGATCAATGACCGTGACGCACTTCGGCCCCAAGTATCTGGAGGAGTTGAACGTCATAAAACAGGATCCCTACACGCTTGCCAATGCCAAGCTGGGGTACAGGGCGAATAATTGGAACGTGGAAATTTTTGGGAAGAACCTGTTCGATGAGGAGTATCTTGTTCGTGCCTTTCAGACCGCAACGGGGATGGCTCCTGCGCGGTATGCCAGCCCCTTGAGTATCGGGGTGCAGGTCGGTTGCAACTTTGAATTCTAAATCAAAGGGCACCTGCAAGGGTGCCCTCTTTTATGTTTGAGGACTCATATTATGAAAGCAATGAAATTGGCAGACGTCCCCCAGGGCGGGGCCGCCACGGTTGAAGAAGTCGCTTGTTCTCCGCGGGAGCGATCCCGTTTGGCCCCGCTCGGCATTGTACAGGGAGTTGGAGTTGAAGTGCTACGGAACGTGAACAGAGGGGCCGTTCTCGTGGAGGTTCGCAATACATTGGTAGCCATGTCCAGAGCCGTGGCCGAAGGTATTGTGGTCAAAGGAGAAAGATGATGCAAAGCAGCGGAGAAGCCCGGGCTACCGTCGCCATTGCTGGCCAGCCAAATACCGGAAAGTCTACGTTATTCAATGCATTGACCGGATTGAGACAGGCCGTTGGGAATTGGCCCGGGAAAACTGTCGAGAAAAAGAGCGGCGCAGTCTGGTTCGGCAAGGATCACCTTGAAATGGTGGATCTACCGGGAACATACAGCCTTACTGCCGGATCGGCTGAAGAACGCATCGCCAGGGATTTTGTGCTGGATGGTGACGTTTCACTGGTTCTTGTCGTGGTCAATGCCCTTTGCCTGGAACGAACCCTTTATTATGTTTCCGAAGTTGCGGCGCTGGGCGTTCCCTACGTCGTGGGTTTGAACATGATGGATCTGGCGGAAGAAGCAGGCTGTCTTGTCGATATCGGGCACCTGCAGGAACAGCTGGGTGTTCCTGTAATTCCGCTTGTGGCTTCGAAGGGAACAGGAGTGGAGAAACTCAAGTCGATCCTTTGGAGCCAGGCAGCTTCTCCCATTGCAAACGATGCGGGGCTGTCCATTGCCTGGTTGGATGGAGAGGTAAAAGAAATCCATGAATCACTGGGGAAATTTTTGGGCAATGGTGCAGGACGCGGATCCCGGGCAGCCTGGGAAGCTCTCAAACTCATGGAGGGTGATGCCGACGTTCGGGCCATGTTGCAGGCGGAGGCGGAAACCGCATTGCAGGAAGCGGATGCCCGTCTGCAAGGAAAAGACTCTCTCGCGGAGCAATTGGTTGCCGCCCGGTACGCATGGATACGGAAAGTTGTTGGTGATACGTCTCCTTCACGCGTTGCAGGAGAAAGAACGCATCGGTGGGATCGATGGGCCACCCATCCTTTCTGGGGACTGTGGATCATGGTTGGCGTCCTGTTGGTGAGCATGATAGCGGGACTGGCCGCAGGGCTGTCGCCAGCGTTTATTTTGATGGAAGGTGTATTTCGCCTCGAAAAAGTGGTCTTTGTGATCGGCAGTGAATATGTTCCCTGGTTGGGGGGATTGTTACAGGGCATTGTGCGTGGCGCAGGATCGGTTCTTGCCATCGTTCCGTTCATTGGAGCATTTCATGCTGTTTTTTCTCTGCTGGAAGATGTCGGCTATATGGCACGCATAGCGTTTGTCATGGATCGTTTTATGGCAAAGATCGGTTTGAGCGGACGGGCTTTTATTCCGTTTCTTTTTGCCCTTCCATGCAATATTTCGGGCGCACTCGCCTGTCGGATAACGGATTCGGAACGGCAACGTTTTTTGACTACAATGCTGGTACCTCTGGTTCCGTGCTCTGCAAAAATTGCGGTCTCGGCAGCCATTGCTGCATGGCTTTTCCCTCCCGGAATTGCCGTCGGAGCCGTGGTTGGTCTTGTTTTTCTCAATTTCCTTTTGCTGGGATTCATGTGCAAGCTGCTTGATCGGTTTGTTTTGAAAGATGAGGAGGCGATCAGCCTGATCATGGAATTACCACAATACCAGCGGCCGAACTGGAAAGCCATTGCCCGTCAAACCTATGTGCGATGCGTAGCCTTTGTACGCAAGGCCGGAACCGTTATTGTGGCCTTCAGTACTTTGATCTGGTTTGCAGCGTATTTCCCCAGCGGTGAAATTAACACCAGTCTTCTCGGGTATGTGGGCCATCTTCTTGAGCCTCTCGGCGATCTGATGGGGCTGGATTGGCGGATGATGACGGCATTGTTTGCATCCGTGCTGAACAAGGAAGCCATGCTGGCAACACTGGCGGTAATATTCAATGTGCCGACAACGGATTTGTCGGGCGCAATCAACGCTTCGATTTCCGGTGCCGGTGCCATAACCTTTATCTATGCCCAGAGCGTTTTTTTGCCGTGTGTGGCCACTCTCGGCATTATCTACAGCGAAACCGGAAAGCGGGTGAAGACCTTGCTGGGTATTCTTCTTTACACCTCTGTTCTTTCCCTTGGACTGGGGATACTTCTCTATCAGGTCTTGCATTTACTGATCGACTAACCTGAAGTGGTTTACAGCACTTGGCGGGAGTCGATTTTATCGATTCCCGCCATTTTTTTTAATGTGTCCATTCATTGGAACAGGTTTTCGCACTCCAAAATGGAATGAATTGTATGATCCTGTCCCCATTCCGGTATTCCAGTATCTGCCCGGTGGATCAGAACCGAAGTGAGTCCCGCCCGGTTGGCCCCGTCAACATCCTTGCGTTCATTGCCGACATAAATGGCTTCCTCAGGCAGACATTCAGCATTGGCACACAACTCCGTATAGCCTTTGGGGTGCGGCTTGCGAAAACCAACATCCACGGAGGTTTTCCAGCAATCCATCAGGTTCAGGATACCGACCTGTTTGAGGTCGTCGGCTATAAAATGGTTCGGCATGCCGTAGGCGACATCTGTCAACGCTCCTATGTAGATGTGGCGCGTCTTCAGCTTTTTGAGCGCTGACACGGTTTCTTCATACGGGGTGAGGCGCTGCCGGAAATAATCGAAGAAGTTGTCAATAATGGCGGGCAAATGACGTTGTTCAATGCTCACGGCACGCAAGGCACCACTAAAAATGTGTTCTGCATCGTATTCGATTTCACGAGGAACTTCGCGTGTGTTGAACTGGGTCATGTAGTCTTTCAGTATCCTGAGCTGGTTGTCTGTGGGGACATGGCCGCTTTCGGTCAACGCCTGTTTCCAGGCTTTTTGGAAATGGTCTTTCCAGCTGAGTGGGAGCCCCTCATAGGAATAGAGGGTTTCGCCCATATCGAAAAAAGCTGCTTTGCGTTTGCAGGGCATGGAGAAAAGTCCTTATGCTTTTCAAATTGTAGGGTGTTAAACACCTCTGATGGTTAGCGATGGATTGCAACTGTTATTTGGTTGTTATCAAAGCAAAATAAGGGCCATTCGCAGCATGAAGAGAGATGTTGCAGAATATGGGCACTGGGCGCTTTGCCCTCATATCACGTTTCTTGCCGGAAAAGATAATTTGAACAAAAAGGTGATGTTAGCAGGAAAGTATGTAACATTTTTGTTGCACCCATGTCCTGATTTTCTCGCGGCAGGAGAAAATTGGAATTGCCAATTTGGGTTTTTAAGATCTGAATGGAGCTTCAAGTATATGTATTTGTTCAATGTATTGTTTATGAAGACAAGTTGTAGTATCATGGTTGAAAGCGGATTTTCCTGCCCCCTGGCAAGTGGAACGTTTTTCGCAATTTCGACCGGTTGTCATACTTTTTCAGCCCGCCCAGTGCGGGAAACACGAACCGTACGTGGGTGCCATGTATTCAGTTACGATTGATAAGGTCGTTCATCGATTTGATGATTTGAAAACCTTGCTGGCAAAGGCCTCCACGCCAAAATCCGGCGACGATCTCGCGCAGATAGGCGCCTGTTCGGCCTTTGAACGGGCCGTGGCCCAGGTGGCGTTGTCCGAGGTGCCGCTCGGCGCATTTCTGGAAGATCCGGTTATCCCCTATGAAGAGGACGCTGTCAGCCGTCTGATCATGGATACGCATGACGCTGGGGCTTTTGCTCCGATCGCCTCGTTGACCGTGGGCGAATTCAGGGATTGGCTGTTGTCCGAACATACGACCGGAAACGTCCTTGCCGAACTGGCCCCCGGGCTGACCCCGGAAATGGCGGCAGCTGTTTCAAAGCTCATGCGGGTGCAGGATCTTGTTCATGTGGCTTCGAAAATTCGGGTGGTGACCCGTTTTCGAACCACTGTGGGACTTGAGAAAACCCTGTGTACCCGTTTGCAGCCCAACCATCCCACGGACGATCCCGCAGGAATCGTGGCCTCGATTTTCGACGGGTTGATGTACGGCAGCGGCGATGCGTGCATCGGCATCAACCCGGCAACAGACAGTGTCAGTTCCGCCATCCGTCTACTGGAATTACTCGACAGACTGCGTGAGGAATATAAAATTCCAACCCAGTCATGCGTATTGACCCACATTACCAACACGATTGAGGCCATTGGAAAAGGCGCTCCTGTCGATCTTGTCTTTCAGTCCATCGGTGGAACCGAGGCAGTGAACAGGAGTTTTGGAGTGACGCTGGATATTCTTGAGCAGGGGTATGAAGCCGGGCTTTCGCTGCATCGGGGAACCGTGGGTGAAAACCTCATGTATTTTGAAACAGGGCAGGGCTCGGCTTTGTCGGCTGGCGCACATCACGGCGTGGACCAACAGACTGTCGAGGCCCGTGCATACGCTGTCGCCCGGAAGTTCAATCCGTTTCTCGTCAACTCCGTGGTCGGTTTCATCGGGCCGGAGTATTTGTACGACGAGAAGCAAATCGTTCGGGCCGGTCTTGAAGATCATTTCTGCGGTAAACTGCTCGGTCTGCCCATGGGGATGGATGTTTGCTACACCAACCATGCGGAAGCGGATCAGGACTCAATGGACACGTTGCTGACCCTGCTGGGAGTGGCCGGTTGCAATTTCATCATGGGCGTTCCCGGAGCGGACGACATCATGCTGAACTACCAGTCAACGTCATTCCACGACGCTTTGTACATACGGCGCCAGCTCGGCTATACACCTGCCCCCGAATTTCTGGCATGGTTGGAACTGGCCGGTATTGTTCGGGAAGGAACATTGCAAAGTGCCGCTCCCGCCTCCCTTCGTATTCCAAACAAGGAACAGTTTAATGAACTCCCCTCGTAAGCTTGCCGATGATATCATTGAGGAGGATTTCTGGTCCCGGTTGCGTTCATGGACCGATGCGCGCATCGCTCTGGGGCGGAGTGGCACCAGCCTGCGCACCCGTGAAGTGCTTGGCTTCCAGATGGACCATGCCAAGGCACGTGACGCTGTGCATCAGGTCTTGGACCAGCAGGCGGTCTTTGGCGGGTTGCAGTACTTGTCCATAGAAAGCCGGGCTGCAACCCGGGCCGTATTTCTGCAACGGCCGGATCTTGGGCGGTTGTTGTCGCAGAAAAGCGAGGAAGCTCTCCTGTCCAAAACGGGCAAAGAGTATGACCTTTGTTTTACTGTTTCCGCAGGGCTTTCCTCAACGGCCATAGCCGAGAACTTCGTCCCCTTTTGGCAGACCTTTACCTCGTTGCTGGAAAAGCTTGGCCTGTCCGTGGGGCCGCTGTGCTATGTGGAACAGGGGAGGGTCGCCATTGGCGACCATGTCGCCCAGACGCTGGGAGCACTGTTATCTGTCGTTATTATCGGCGAGCGTCCGGGACTCAGCTCTCCCGACAGCATGGGAATCTATCTGACCTATGCTCCGGGGGTTGGAACCACGGATGAATCCCGCAATTGCATTTCCAATATCCGCCCGGCAGGCCTGAGCTACAAAGATGCGGCGGCCATTCTTTGCGCGCTTATTGAACAGGCTCTGCGGCGCGGCCTTTCCGGCGTGGACCTCAAGGTGGACAGTGCGTTGCAGGGCGCGTTGGAAAAATAAACGGAAATAGTTTTGTTTTGATTTAGAAAAGCTTGTGAGTTTCTCTCGCAAGCTTTTTTTGTTCTCTATCGTTTGCCTACTGTGCAGGGAGGTTGCTTGTATTGCATGATGAATGAGATGACTTGTCTCTTTTTTGACCTGTTTTGCCAGTGGTCCTGTATGGAGTGCAAGAAGAGGAAGTATGCAAGTGAGGAAGAAAAATGAAGTTACCTCTATTCCCAAGATCAAATGACAAGAACACCTGTAATCTTCGCGAAGCGGTGGCTGATCCCAATATCATCGTGGGGGAGTATTCATATTATCATGATTTTGAAGATCCCCTGAAGTTTCAGGAAAAAAACGTTCTTTACCACTATCCGGTGAACAACGATAAATTGATCATCGGCAAATTCTGTTCAATAGCGCACGGAGCAAAGTTCCTTTTCAACGGCGGCAACCACAAGGCTGATTCATGTGTCAACTATCCCTTCGCCATTTTCGGGGAGTTGTGGGAGCATGAATTGAACATAACCTCAAGCTGGGACAACAAGGGCGACATTGTCATCGGCAACGACGTGTGGATAGGGTTTGAAGCGCTTGTCATGGCCGGAGTTACGATAGGGAATGGAGCACGGATAGGTTCGCGGGCCATAGTGACCCGGGATGTCCCTCCGTATGCCATTGTCACCGGAGCCCCGGCAAAGCTGATCCGAAAGCGTTTTTCGGATGAGGACGTGGCACTGTTGGAAGAACTTCAATGGTGGGATTGGCCTGAATCACGCATCAAAAAGGAACTCGGCCTGCTCATGGGCGATATTGCAACCTTGCGGCAGTCCCTTGCCGATTGATGCCTCTCCCGGTATTGGCTGAACTTATTTTAGCCGATGCCTTGGCGATGGTGCGCTTTAATCCATGAGGGGGCGCCGGGCAATACTCGTTTCCTTTTACCGCTCCCGGAATGATTGCTCCAGCGACAGGTAAATGGGCTTCAGGAAGTAGCCGATCAAGGTCTTGTCCCCGGTTTTGATGTCTGCCTGAACAGTCATGCCGGGCAGTATAAGATGCTTGACCGTTCCCTTGGTCAGGTGGTTGCTTTTCAGGGTGACAATGCCCTCGTAATAGACCCTGCCGTCGGCATCCACAATGGTAGTGGGCGAGATGTCCGTAAGTACGCCTTTGGCCCCGCCGTATCGCGAATAATCGTAGGCCGTGAGTTTCACGGTGGCGGGTTGGCCTATCTGGATATGGCCCACGTCGCGTGAGGTGATCTTGACCTCGGCCACAAGTTTCTTGCCCATGGGTACCAGCTCAAGGACAGTTTCACCGGGTTGAACGACCTCACCCGGCGAATTGACCTGAAGATTGTGTACCACACCGTTCTCCGGAGCCTTGATGGAGAGCTGGGAAACGTCCATGCGGAACCGCTTGATGACTTCGTGTATTTCCGAGGCTTCGGTTTCCACGGTGGTCAGTTTTCCCATCCATTCTTCCATGGCATCTTCGCGTAGTTTTATGAGCCGGTTGCGGCTTTCCGTAAGCTTTTCATTCACCTGAATACGGCGCACCGGTATCTGGTGCAGGTATTCCTGCACTTGCAGGAAGTTCCGCTTGATGCCGAAAAATTCCGTTTTGCCCACCAGTTCCTTGTCGAACAGATCCGCATAGGTTTCATATTCTTCACGGGTGAGTTCATACTGCTCGCGGAGTGTTTTTTCCCGGTTGGAGAGTTCCTTGAGTTCCGCCTGATACTGCTTGATCTGATTGGCAAGAATCGCCTTGGTCACATTCATGGACTCGATTTTTTGGGCATGCAGCCTGGCCTGTTGGGCTGCCAGTTCCGAAAACCGTTCTTCCACCTTGGAATAATCAGGCTTGCGGCCATCTATGTGTGCCTGGAGCCGCTCCTTGCGCAGGGCGAGGGAAGCCTGTCTGGCGCGGTACTGGTCAAGATTGGAAACCGAAACCGTGGGATCCATGGTAATGAGTTCCTGCCCTTTCTCCACGGCCTGTCCTTCCTGCACCAGAATTTGCAGCACCACGCCGCCGTCCTCGCTCTGGATCCGTTTGACATGCCCCGAGGGAATGATCTTGCCATTGGCAATGGACACTTCGTCAATACGGGTCAGGGAAGCCCAGACAATAAAAATCACGATGACCGCCGTCAGAGTGAGAATCACGGATCGGACCAAACGGGGAACTCCGGTTTCCTCCAGCAGCAACGCCTGAGAGAGATGCAGGGAATCCTTTCTGCTGACTCGTATCTTTCCATTTGTTTTTTTCATGTCTGTATCCTCGTCAGCATTTGTATTCTTCGGGCAGTTGCGGGAGCACGTCTTCAGCCTTGCCGAACATGCGCACGCGCCCTTTTTCCATCCAGAGCACCTTGTCGGCCTTTTTGAGATAGGCTGCATGGTTGGTAACCATGATGATGGTTGTTTTGCCGTGCAGTTCATCCAGCATGTCGAGAATGATTTCCCGATCCTCGAATTCCGGCCGTTCCATGACTTCGTCCAGCAACAACAATGGTGCCGGGCGGATGAATGTTCGGGCCAGACTGAGCTTTTTGAGGAAAGTCAAGGGCATTTTCTTGAGCTGATAATCGCCTATGCGGGTGTCCAAACCGTTGGGCAACGCTTCGATGGCATCCAGCACTCCGGCACGCAGGCAGGCATCCCGTAACTCGCCGTCCGGGGCAAGCGGGTTGGTCAGCCGTAGGTTTTGGGCAATCGTCCCATAAAAGAACTGTGGCGACTGTGGCGCATAGCTGATGGATCGCCGCAGGTATATCGGGTCCATTTGGCGCAGGTTGGTGTGGTCCAGCGTTATCCGGCCAGCCTGAGGCCGATACAGGGCCAGAATAAGTTTCAATATGGTTGATTTTCCGGCTCCGTCATGCCCGGCAATGGTCAGGATTTCGCCATGGGAAACCGAGAAGCTGACACCCAGCAGCGCGGGGTGGGCGTCGCTCATGTAGCGGATGGACACCTGCGAGAAAACTACATCACCCCGGAGCTTTTTATTCAGCGTTAACAGCGATTCCGTCTGTTGTTCGATGTCGAGGTTCATGAGCCGGTCAACCTGATTGATACTCTTGTTGATGCGTTCCACTTGCAGCATGACCACAAAACCGGAACGAAGCGGGGCAAGAATGCGCCAGACCAGAATCATGCAGGCGACCAGCGCGCCCATGGACATCTGTTTTGCCAGTACGTTGTGAACGGAAACAGCCATTGTGGAAACTCCGGCGCCCATAATGAACATGTTCGTGAGCACGTTGATTTGTGAGGCAAGTTGAGAGGCCCGGTAAGAACTGGCGGCACATTCGGCGGAAAGCTGGCGGTAGCGGTCCTCCCACTTGACCGGGGTGCTGGTGTGTTTAATGGCCCGCATCTTGGTCAGCATTTCCATGACCAGCTCCTGCCGTGTCGCGCCGGTTTTGGCTATTTGCTCATTGGCCCGTTTGACAAGGGGCATGTAGATGAGCGCCATAATGCCGAAAAGAACGATGGCCGTGAGCGGAACAAAGACCACGGAGCCGCCTAACGCCCACATGGCCGCTACCAGCAACAGGATGAAGGGAATATCAAGCAGGGCCACAAAGGCCTGCCCGGAAAAGAAGTCCCGAACTGTGTCGAAATCCTTGATGCGTGAGGCTTGCGCTCCAATGGAAGCGGATTCGGTGTATGCCGGAGGCAGGTAGAGAATACGCCGGAACACCTCATTGCCCACGATATTTCCCAGACGTGCTCCTATGAAACTGAGGATGCCGGAACGGATCAAACGTAGTCCGAAATCGCTCAGGATGAAGACCAGTACGCCAATGACAATGAAAGCCAGAGTGCGGTTGTTGTCGAAGAAAGGCATCTGGTCATAGATAGTCATGACGAAGAGCGGCATGGTCAGAGCCAGCACACTCAGTAAAAAGGATATGAGCAGGCCGTGGCGCAGGGTTTTGGCAAACCGGTTGATGACTTTGCGGAACCACCCTGGCTGGGTGCGGTGTAGGGAGTGTCCGCGCGAATCGATCTGGGCGAAGAAAAAGGCGGTTCCTGTGCGTGTGTCGGGTTCGATTTCCCGGTAGGCCTTGGTGTCCGAGTCAAAAGCCAGCAGGCTTGTTCCATCACCCTTGACCAGCACCAGTGTATGCCCGTCTGCATCGATGAAAAGGCATGGCAGCATCCGGGGATCCAGCCCCAGCATGTCGGTATCCAGCGATCTGCTGCCGAATTTGAGATTTGCCATGACGTTCAACAGGTCCGAGATATCCACGGTTCCGGTCAGGTGCGGCATGGCCTCGGCCAAGTGCATATCGCTGCCTCGCCAGCCAAGCGCGTCCAACAGTGGCGGAATGCAGGGCGCAAGCCCGCCCGGCATGACGAATGCTGAAACTGTGGCCGCCTGTTGCATTACTCCCCCAGTTTCATGTTTTTGGTTTTTCCGAGCACGAAAGTTTTGTAGTCGACCACGTTGATGTGGTTGACCCACCAGTCCAGAATGGAAAGTTTCAGACCCGAAACCATCTGAAGCCGCCCGAGTTTGAAATTTTCATAATGTTCTTCGATCATTCCCATAAACGCGCCGTGCTGTTCCAGATGCCGGTGAAGCATGGGGCTTTTCATGGACCGCATGATGCGTTCTTCCCGTTGAAAATGGATATGTGCGTAATCTAGGAGTTGCCGGAATATCTCGTCACCCCGGTGCAGATTGTCGAAGGATGTGTCCCGGTTGCTCAAGGCTTGGATAATCAGGTTCAAATCCAGGGCGAACTGGGTGAACTTGCGATGATCTTCATCCACGGCGTGTATTCCGATTTTACGCACGATACCGACGACGTCTTCCCAGGTGCGGGCGGACTGAAGCACCCATCGGGTCCAGGCCAGTTCTCTTCTGGAGGTGGTTCCCTGCTGCGTCAGAAGCATTGTTCGGCCTCCATTTTCATGAGCTTGCCGTCAACAATCTGGTAGATGGAGTCCGCCATAGCCAGAATCAGCGGATTGGCCGTTGCCATGACAATGGTGCAGTTTCCCTTGAGCTTTTTCAAAAGCCAAAGGAACAAGTCGTCGCTGTCCGTATCCATGGCGTCGTTGGCGCGGTCCAGCAACATTATTCTGGGGCGGATGGTCAGGGCGCGGGCAAGGCAGATGCGTTGGATGACACCTGTGGAGAGGAATTCATAGAGTCGGTTCCCTACGCGGGTTTCATATCCGAGAGGCAGGTCGGAAAGGACTTCCTCAAGTTGGAGTAGGGCAGCGGCGTCCAGTGCCGCGTCACGATGTGCCGGGTTGAAGAGCGTCAGGTTGTCGAAGATCGTGCCGTTGAAAAGCGTCCCTTGCTGCGGGATGAATTCCATACGTCCTTTGTAGTCGTTGTGGCATATTTCTGCGAGGTCAAGGTTGCCGATGAACACTCTGCCGTCCGTGGGAGGAAGCATTCCGTACAGCAAATTGAGCAGTGTTGTCGTTCCCCTGTTGCCCTGGGTGTTCAGGCAGACCATTTCCCGCGGAGCAACCGTCAGGTCTAGTTCGTTGACAATCAGAGGGGAGTTTTCATCGTAGTGGAAACTCAAACCTTCCGCCCGTATTCCTCCTTCGATTTCGTCCGGGAGGCATTGGAAAGAAAGGTCGGATTCTTCACGCAGGTCGGCAATGGATTTGATTTGTTCTTGTGCGATGCGAATATCGGCATGCCGGACCCAGAACGTGGCCAGACTTCGGAATGGTTGGAAGAATCTTCCGCTGAGCAGGGTGCAGGCCGCCAGGCTACCGAGTGTCATATATCCCCCGATTGCAAGGCTACCCCCCACGAACAGAACACCGAAGAGAATCATCTGAGAGAACATGTTTCCTAGGCTTACCGGTAGATTACCGATAAAGATAACGTCGTAGTCGCTTTTGGCAGCTTCAGCTTCCAATCGTTCGTGGCGACGAAGCATGGATTCCTCAAGCGTCACGGCTTTGATGGTGTGGATGCCGCCGAGGGCCTCCACCAGAAAATTGAATCTGCGGTCGCTGAGTTTTTTTTGTCGCAGCCGATTTGTGCTGTAATATTTGCGAATGAAGGAAATAATGAAGAAAAAGACGGCGGCCATGAAGACAAGATAGGCTACTACCGGCCAACCGCTCAGAAATCCTACCACAGCAAGAAACAACAGGGCGAAGGGCAGGTCGAGCATGAGCTGAAAGGCCTGCCCGGCATAGAACGTGCGCAACGTGTTGACAGCGCGCAGGCGGTCAAGGTGCACTCCCGCACCGTCCTGTTCGAAATCTTCAAGATAGCAGTTTAGCCAACGCTCCACGCAGGAGTGGGCCAGGTCGTGTTCGAAACGGGCCGACATCCAGTTGGTGACTGTACTGCGGCAGAGTCTGAGAACCGATTCGAGGACAAGGGCGCAGAAAAAGCCGATCACCAACCACAGCAAGGTATTTGTGGCCTGAGTGGGCACAATCCTGTCATATACCTGCATGAGTATGATAGGCAGGGCCAGAGCCAGCGTGTTGATTCCCATTGAGGCAAGGAACAAATCCAGCGAACTGCCCATCAGACGCGGCAGGGTGCGCAAGTCGCGCATGAATCCTTTTTGCCCTTGGAAGTATGATAAATCCATTCCTTGCCTCGTTGTGTTCGGGTGGAATTTATTTCAATCATACAGGGGCACATGGTTTACGACGATGATAATTAAAACGCCCGCTTTCTCTCTTGAAAGCGGGCGTGCTTACGTTGCTACCAATCCGTTTGGTCCGGGAAATCCTCCGCATCCTGATCAAAGGCATTCATAGCATCATCGCTTTGCGGTCCATCGTCCTGTTCATCCTGTCCGCCGCGCCCCTTGCCCTTTCCTTGGCCTTGCGTATCGTCTTCGACTTCTTCAGCCCATCCGTTTTCCACCATGTCCATATCCGAGGAAGAAGATTCTTCATTTTCCGTGATGTCGGTCCAGCTTCCCTGCCCCGCACCATCATCTTCGCTGTCCATGAGAAAGAAATCGGTCTCCAACGCATCATCACCGGTTTCACCCCCGGCATCATCGGTTGTGTCCATCTCATCCGATTGC
>CAJXRQ010000004.1 GCA_913060505.1 uncultured Desulfovibrio sp. | reverse complement strand
GTTCATGATTTGCGCCAGCAAGGACACGGACTTCTTGCCACGCTCCCACAATTGAACCGTGAGTCCTTTCTTCCGTGGGGGCTGGAACTGGCAGGACTCATGGAAGAATTGTTGCGTCACGACATGGAACCGGCCGACCTTGCGTACATGGAACACGAGGTGGCGGACTACGCAGCCGCCCTACTTGAACAATTGCGTACAATTTTCAATGCCTACATAAGTTCCCTTGAAGCACAAGGGTGGACGACTCCGGGACTCGATTGCCGTTTCGCGGCTCGCAATGCAGAAACCATACTTGAGACCTATCAGGACCGACCTCTTGTCGCTGCAGGTTTTTATGCGCTTAGTGGTTCGGAGAACGCTCTTTTCAAAACATTATGGCTACACGGCGCGCTTGATATTTGCTGGCATACGGATCCGGCCCTTGCGGAAGGTAAGCCGGGCCACTGGGCAGCTGCTGAACATCGGCATTGGCTACAGGCATGGAGCGCTCGTCCGGAACTGCTGGCAACCCCGGTCCCACGTTCACTTATTGACGGCGTCCGCTTTAGGGAAGGGTTTGATCGTCACTCCCAACTCGCAGCTCTGAAAGAAGAATTAGGCACAACGGCCACCCATGAAGATACTGCCATAGTATTGCCTGATGCAGGGGCACTTATGCCTGTGTTGCATCATCTGCCGGATGAAGACGTCAATATATCCATGGGCTATCCTTTGGGTCGGACCTCACTGGCAAGACTGGTGGAAACCATCATTTCATTGCAGGAAAACCGCCTCAAAGATGGCCGATATTACTGGAAAGACATGGTCAATCTTATCCGCCATCCCTACATAAAAATGCTTGGCGAGCAGGAAAGCCAGGACTACCGGCGAGTTCTGTATGTTTGGGAATCGGCCATACGCCAGGGAGAGCCCTATCTTCATCCTCAGGCCTGGGAACCACCCTATGGACTCAAACCGCTGGATAATATCCACGGTGGTCAATGCGAAAAACTGCGAAAAAATATCCTGCTAACCTGCCTTGAAAACTTCGAACAGGTATCAACACTCTCCGACTTGGCGAATGCGTTGACAGGCCTTGTGACCATGTTACACACCAACGGTTCGGAAATATGGCATAACTTCCTCATTGATGCCGAATGTCTGCACCGACTGGTTTCATCCGTCATTCCTGAACTTAAAGCTCCACTCAGTAGTGAAGTGGACTTTTCATTACCTGTCCTTGTTTCGGTTCTGCGACAACTCATGCAGAAAGAACGGGTCTCCTTTGAGCCAGACCCCATAACCGGACTCCAAATCCTTGGAGTTCTGGAGACACGGCTCCTCCATTTCAAGCACTTATTCCTTCTGGATGCAGTCGAAGAACGACTGCCCGGAACAAATGCGGTGGACCCGCTACTGCCAGACCCCATGCGGGGGCTCTTGGGGCTGCCCGACTCTCGAGAACGGGACAACGTAGCCGCCTACAACTTCTACAGGCTGGTCATGGGAGCAGAACAAACAGTCATTTTTTATCAAAGCGGGATTCAACCGGGACTATTGGACGGCAAAAGTATCCGGTCACGTTTCGTCGAACAACTGTTATGGGAGATGGAAAAGGCCAAAGGAGATATTATTCGCTCCGGCGACCCGGAAATTCTCCCGGTCAATATCATCTCCGGCCCGGTTCCACAGGATCCTGGCGACGTCGAAGTCACGGAAGAACTTCAAAGTGCCCTCCATGCTCAGCTGATGGACAAAGGATTGACTCCGTCCAAAATCGATACCTATATGCAGTGCCCGAAAAAATTTTACCTCGGGACACTGGCTCGCCTGAGACCAATGCAGGGAATCAGTGAAGAAGCGGACCCGGCAGCTCTGGGCACCCTCATTCATGAAGTGCTCAGGGAATTTCTTGCAAGGCACATGAACCACCGAATCATTCCTGCTGAATTGGATTCGACAGCACTCTGCTCACTGTACGAAGAACGCCTCAAGGAAAGTGAACTCTTCCAAACGCTTCCCCACGACGGCAAGACGGCCCTTCGCCACGCAGGACGTTACCGCCTGGAACGATATCTCAAAGCTCAAAAAGAACCCACGGTAATTCTCGGGTTGGAGACCGAACTCAAAACAGAAATATTCGTTCATCACACCACCATTCCATTACGTGGTTTTGTGGACCGAATAGATCAACGCGGACTGGGCATCCGTATTCTGGACTACAAAACAGGCTCAACGCACAAGCCTGGTGAAAAATTCTGGTCCGACCAGGATCTATGGCAACGCATGCACAATAATGCCCCCGCAGATTCCTGCCTGCTTCCAGACCTTGCCAAAAGACTCAACAGCGTTCAGCTCCCGGCTTATCTTTATCTTTACGAACGGGGAAAACAGGCTGAGCGAGTACTGAATGCCGCATTGGTAGATCTCAAGGATACAGGCCGGGAACAGTCTCTATTCCCGGACAAATGGGAACAGGAAGAAATGCGCGAGGTCATCAAGGATCAAATTCCCAGACTCATGGAATTCCTTGGCGGACATATTTATAATGCGGAAAGCTTCCCGGCAAGCGTGGGAAGACAATGTGATTGGTGTGATTTCAAACGAATATGCGGACGGTAAGGAGACAAAAAATGCAGCACAGTGAAGGCCGGATGGGACGAATTTTCACGCTACGTTTGGAAGACGGCGATCAACTTCCCGGATGTATTGAAGACTTTGCCCACAAGCAGAAAATCGATTCCGCGTTCTGCCTGCTTTTAGGCGGCATCGGAAGCGGCTCCATCGTAATGGGACCGGAGGATCCTGAAGGACACACTATAACCCCCGTGATACAAAAGATTATTGGTGCGCATGAAGTTGCTGCAGTAGGCACTCTATTCCGAGACGAAGACGACACGCCGATACTGCACATGCATGCTTCGTTAGGACGAGGCAAAAACAGCCATACTGGCTGCATCCGCCCAGGCATAGACACATGGCTAGTGGGAGAATTCGTATTGGTTGAAATTCTCGATTCCGGTATGATGCGCGAAGTAGATCCCAAAAGTGGCCAGAAACTCCTTTCCAGGAAATAAAACCATGTGGCATGCGGATTTCGTTATCTGCGGCGCAGGTATTGTGGGCTTGAGCATCGCCCGGGAGTTGGTAAGCCAAGGGCATACGGACATTCTCATTTTTGACAAGGAATTGTCCCCGGGAAAACATGCTTCCGGTCGCAATAGCGGAGTTCTGCATGCTGGCATTTATTATGATCCCGGTACGCTCAAAGCCCGCATGTGCTTTGAAGGTAATCGTCTCATGCGGGAATATTGCCTTGAGCATAAACTGCCATTGCTTGAAAACGGCAAGGTGGTCGTTGCCAGGAACGAATCCGAAATTCCAACCCTGCACGAACTGAAACGAAGAGCAACAGCCAATGGTGCGCAGGTTCAGATTATTGATGAGCAGTCCTTGCGAGAGCTGGAGCCTGAAGCAAAAACGGTTGGAGAAGCCCTACACTCGCCACTAACTGCCGTGGTCGACTCCAAAGCAATAGTACGATCTCTCCACGGGGAGCTGGAGGCTGCCGGAGTACGATTTCTCTTTGGAACCCGATTCATGGATGCTGGTGACGGTTTCGTTTTCACAGACAAAGGGAAATTGGAGCATGGGCTATTCATCAATGCTGCAGGAGCATATAGTGACAGTGTTGCCCACGCCTTTGGCATAGGGAAAAACTACCGATTGATTCCGTTCAAGGGGATTTACAAAACTCTCAAGAAACATGCTGCAAGCCGTATCCGCGGGAGTATTTATCCTGTCCCCAACATTAAAAATCCTTTTCTCGGCATCCATTTTACACGCGATGTTCATGGCGATGTTTACCTTGGGCCAACAGCCATCCCAGCCCTCGGCCGTGAAAACTATGGTATTTTCAAAGGAATTGATGCCGAGTGCGGTGCCATCCTGATACGTGACGCACAAATGTTTTTCCATAATCACCAATTTCGTGGGGTGGCACTGGAAGAGCCTCGGAAATATCTTTTCAAATACTTTTATGAAGATGCGCGCAAGCTGGTTCGAAATCTACGTCCCGAAGATATTGAACCAAACACGAAATCAGGTATTCGCCCTCAGCTGGTGGATTTGCACACTTACGGATTGGTCATGGACTTTTTGGTGAAACGAGGGCGTACAAGCCTCCATATTCTCAACTCTATTTCTCCAGCATTTACGAGTGCCATGAGTTTTGCAAAACTGGTTGTTGATGAACATGTGAACATTTAAACGAATGTTTGACAGTCTTTCCTGCCCGGGGGTATTGACTTTCAGTGTACCTAGAGTATCGTCCCAGCACATTTCTCAGGAGTGAGGTTATATAGAATGAAATTACCCAGTCTCAAATTTGGAGACCTAGCTGCGAGAGTACCCATTATCCAAGGTGGAATGGGAGTCGGCATTTCCCTGTCAGGTCTTGCTTCCGCAGTGGCCAACGAAGGAGGCGTGGGCGTCATAGCCACCTCCATGATAGGCATGCGAGATCCGGAACGTGCCAAAGACCCTCATGGAGCAGATATCCGTGCGTTGACGGAAGAAATCAGAAAAGCGCGTGAAAAAATGGTTGATGGCCTTTTGGGCGTCAACATCATGTGTGCCCTGACCAACTTCAAGGATCTCGTTTCAACTTCGGTCAAAGAAAAGGTCGACGTCATCTTTTCCGGAGCAGGATTACCTTTGGATCTTCCGAAATACCTCAAGGAAGCGTCCGATGAATTGAAACAGGATCTCAAAACAAAACTTGTTCCCATCGTTTCCTCGGGAAGAGCTTCCAATATCCTTTGCCGCAAGTGGCTTTCCCGATTCGATTACCTGCCAGACGGATTTGTCGTGGAAGGCCCCAAGGCTGGTGGCCATCTCGGTTTTAAACCTGAAGAAATTGAAGACCCGGATCACCAGCTGGACAAAATCGTTACGGACGTCATCGAAAGCGTCAAACCTTTCGAAGACAAACACGGTAAGAAAATTCCCGTAATTGCGGCTGGCGGTGTATACTCAGGGAGCGACATAGGCCATTTCCTGGATATGGGAGCCGCTGGTGTCCAGATGGGCACCCGCTTTGTAGCCACGGAAGAGTGCGATGCCGATATAGCCTTCAAACAAGCGTACCTCCAGGCAAAAAAAGAAGATGTTACGATCATCAAAAGCCCGGTAGGTATGCCGGGGCGTGCCATCATGAACAGCTTTCTTGAAGCGGTCTCCGACGGCATGAAAAAGCCAAAAAAATGCATTCACAAATGCCTTCACAGTTGCGCGGAAGAAAACTCCCCATACTGCATTGCCCAGGCATTGGTGAACGCATATAAAGGAAAACTCAAATACGGTTTCGCCTTTGCTGGGGCCAACGCCTATCTCGTAGACAAAATCGTTTCGGTAAAAGAACTCATGGGCTCGCTAAGAGAAGAGCTTGAAACCTTCTGGGAATCAGAAGGCAAAGACAATAAATAGCAGACTACAGCACAAAAAAGCCCCCATTTGCTTGGCAGATGGGGGCTTTTTTGTGTAGTAATCCAGAAGCATGAATAAAATAATAATCACAGGAGCGATTGCCGCCCTCTTCTTCAGCTCTACATTTGTCCTCAACAGAGCCATGAGCCTTGAAGGGGGACACTGGATTTGGACCGCAAGCTTACGTTACATCTGGATGCTGTTTCTACTTGTGATCTGGATGCTGATGGGAGGAAAAGCCAAACTACTTCAACAAACTTTTGTTCTGTTCCGAAAACATTGGGTGTTTTGGGTTACTGCCGGAAGCATAGGATTCGGACTTTTTTACGCATTAATCACTTATAGTGTGACCTTTGCCCCTGGCTGGATTGTCGCAACCACATGGCAATGCACAATCCTTGCAACACCAGTTGTGTTGCTCTGTTTCGGTAGAAAAATTTCTTTACGAGCATTGGCTCTGACGCTTGTAGTGTTCGCAGGCGTCATTCTTGTCAACGCAGAACATGCGGCAACCACAAGGCTTTCCACTGTGCTAAAAGGTGCACTACCAGTATTATTGGCGGCTTTTGCTTACCCCCTGGGCAATCAAATGGTATGGGAAGCCCGACAAAAAGGGGGAAAGTTCATCCCGGCAATACAAAACCCGGTCATGGCTGATGGCTTTGCCCGAGTTCTGCTCCTGACGTTAGGTTCATTGCCTCTTTGGGGCATACTTATTCTTTTTCTGGCCCCTCCTCCTCCCTCCTCTGGACAAATTACCATGACCGGCTTGGTTGCTCTGCTCTCCGGAGTGATAGCAACAACATTATTTCTCAATGCCAGAAATACTGCCAGAAACGCATCAGAACTAGCCGCAGCGGACTGTACACAGGCAATGGAAGTGCTGTTTGCCCTGGCTGGCGAGTTTGTCTTTCTTGACGGTTCCTTGCCCGGACCATGGGGGGCATTGGGCATCGCAATGACCATTATTGGTCTCATGCTCTACATCCGGGTTCAAAACATACGTTAAAAAACGCTTTCCCCTAAAGCGGAAAGCATGAATCATGGCAAATGATCGTTGTTAACTATTCAAAACGATATGCCGCGATAATTGAAATGGGGTCTACAGGCACGTCGTCAAACCCCTGATAGCTTCGGGTCTTGGCCTTTGCAATTTTCTCGACCACATCCATACCATCAGTGACTTGACCGAAAACGCAGTACCCCCAGCCTTCCGCACTTTTCTCAGTGTGATCAAGGTCAGGATTATCTGCAACATTGATAAAAAACTGGGCAGCTCCGCTATGCGGGTCAGCGGTACGGGCAACCGCCACTGTACCTTTTTCATTTTTTAATCCGTTATCCGCTTCATTCTCGATGGGAGACCTAGTTTCCTTCTCGGCCATTGAGAACTCCAGTCCCCCTCCCTGGATCATGAAACCTTTGATAACGCGATGAAACAGCGTCCCTTCATAAAACCCTTCATCAACATATGACAAAAAATTTTCAACAGTTTTCGGGGCGCTGTCTGCAAACAACTCCAAAAGAATTTCGCCCATGGGAGTTTCCATGAGTACGAGAGGATTATCCATTCCTGTCTCCCTATTTACTTGTTTTTGTGATCAGACTCTTCCGCGCGAGGGTGCGCCTTATCATAAATTTCCATTATTTTCTGTAAATTCAAGTGGGTATATCGTTGTGTTGTCGTAAGACGTTCGTGTCCCAAAAGTTCCTGTACACTCCGCAAATCGGCACCAGCCTCCAACAGATGTGTGGCGAAACTATGGCGCAACATATGAGGATGCACATCCCGAGGAATCCCGGCGACACTGGCCAGACGGGCTAAAGCCCGATTAGCCTCTCTACGGTTCAGACGTTTGCCCCGTACTCCGAGAAACAGGGCCTGTTCTTCCGGGTCAGGATCAAAGGCATGACGTTGGGCCAACCATGCACGAACACGTTGTTCACACTTATCGCTGACAGGCACAATGCGTTCTTTACTTCCCTTCCCCAAAACCCTGACCATTCCGGAGTCAATATCAAATACGTCCACGGAAACGGCCTCGGATATACGCAGGCCCGAGCCATAAAGCAACTCGGCCAAGGCAAGGTCGCGGAGTCCCTCCGGATCAGGAGGAATGGCTGCTTCCATAAGAGCAAGCGCCTGATCGACGTTGAGAGCCTTTGGATGGTGCTTCTCCTGCTTTGGATTTCGCACTCCGGTCGTCGGATCCTTCTGCAACAAGTCATTCTTGAGTAAAAAGCGGAAAAAAGAACGTAGACTGGAAAGTTTTCGGGCCATGGTACTCTTGGTGACCGCCCGGCGATGCAGATCAGCCAAAAAAGCGCGCACCAAATCCTTGCTCACCCGTTCCGGATGGTCCAAAGAACGCCTTCTTGTTCGGAGGAAAGTATCGAACTGATCCAAATCCGTTCCGTAGGAACGGGTTGTCGCCGGGGAATATCCCTTCTCCACTTCCATATAGGCAATAAATGCCTGGACCAACTCTGGATAACGATCAGCTTCGCCGGTCGAGGACATAACAACTCTTGGGGTTTTCCTTGGCTTTTTTCTTCAGGCTCATGGCAATGGCAGAAGCCTCACCAAAATGCTCAAGACGACCATCAATATTGAAAACAACAGCAATGGAAACAGCCATGATTGGAAATTCTCGCACGGTCCCTTGCCTGTCCGTGGATACGATCTTGCCCAGCTTGCGATCGGAAGAATCATAAAAGTTGGGGACAATGGCATCAAAGGTACTGATGATTCTTTGGCACGCCTGTTCCACGTCATCGGGCGACATGATGAATACATAGTCATCCCCGCCGACATGTCCCACAAAATTCCCTTTTCCCCCAAAACTCTTGATGGTGTTGACAATGACACGAGCAGTCATCATCAGGATTTCGTCTCCTCTGGAGAATCCATATTTGTCATTGAATGATTTAAAATAGTCCAAATCACAATACGCAAGGGCAAAGTCCTGCTCTTTATCAATAAGAGACTGAATTTTCTGTATAATCGAAGTATTTCCTGGCAGTTTCGTAAGCGGATTGGCATCCATGGCTCTTGTGGCCCGGCAGAGACTCAAATTAATCCTGTCACGAGCTTCGGAGTCGGAAAAAGGACGAACCAGAAAATCATCCACCTCTACGGAGCCCCAATCCCAAGGTTCGCCCATGTCGTCATGATCAAGGACCAACACGACAGGTAACTGACGGTATACGTTCTCACTTTTGACAAGATTTGCAATCTCTGCACCAGAGATATCCGGTAAACGGTTATCCACCACAAGAAGATCCGGCGGATCGTTGAAAAGATACTCAATGGCTCCCCGCCCACGGTCAAAAACAGTGAATTCGATCCACTCACGACTCCACATGGACAAAAGCATGTCCCGAAGTTCGGAATCATCGGAGAGAAGAAAAGCCCGCTGTTTGCGGACAAAGCACGAAGCTGGTTCGGCAGTGTTCATGCCCATTTTTAGCACCGGGCATATGATTCGTCAAAGCTCTCAGGCCCGAAAATCAAAAGCCCATATCTGAAACATCAAGCAGCTGATCGGCCAACTCATCCATACACCGTTCAAGGTCGCTCATTTTGAAACCTAACTCTTTCATGGCTTCCGGACGAAGATACGCAGTCTGGTCGTCTCCCGAATTCCCAAACTCAAACAGGCGGACCATGAAATCGCCAAGATGTACAACACATGCTGTAGATTTATACAGCTCGGCCATATGTGGGCTGTGGTGCCGGCTCATGGCCTCCCGAATGTTGCCGGGCAAATGCCAATGTCGAGCCAACCAGGCGTTGATTCTATCATGGGCAAAACCGAGGACATGCTTTTCAGCCTTGTAGTAACTTAAATTCTTTGTCTTGGCTGTATTCAGAATAGTCTCATGCAATTCCGGCAATTGCACGGCAGTAACGACTTTCCCCAAATCATGCAGCAAACCGGCTACCGCATACTCTTCAGGATCATCAAACCCCGCGCGTCTGGCCAGTATATTCGAAGCCGTAGCAACGCCGACACTGTGTTCCCAAAGTCCCTGCATGGCCTGCACCATCATATCGAAGACCGAAGTGGAGATTATAATACCGCGTATGACGTTGAATCCAAGCAGCACGAGCCCATGCTGAATGGAACTTATACGGCCCGGAAAACCATAGATTGGGGAGTTAACCATTTTAAGAACCTTGGCCGAAAGAACCTGATCCTTGGCAATAACGTTGGCGATTTCTTCAGTGGAAGTTTCCGGATTTTCCACCAACTTTGTCACCTCGTCGAGCACACCGGGTAAAGTGGGCAAATCCTGAATGGCCAATACCTGCCCCTTAACACTGGTCTTGAGGTCTTCCATCTATGCCTCGTCCCCGTTTCCATTTCCGCTTACGCGGGCTTCTGCAATTTCTTCGTCACTCTGTCCGGCCTTGGAAAGCGCCTTCTCGCGCGCGGCCTGCGCAGCCGCCTTGATGCGAAAATAAGCCTGAAGACGATTCAAAACCATCTTCATCCATTTGTCCTTTTCATAAACCCTGAACAAATGCGGCAATCGTTCCAAGCGCTCGGAAAATTTGGTGCTACCTAATGCTCCCCCCATATCTACAGGATGCCCTTGCACGACAATTCGCTCAATACTCATACCCTGAAGCCGGTCAATGAGAGTCTGTGTCAACTCCATGCCTTCGGCCATGACGGTAATGCCATTTTCACGAGCCACCGGCTTGGCAAGGACCATGCCAGCACGGGCGAGATCTATAGGAATTTTCTGCATGAAACGTTATCCGATTATTTTTTTGTCCGGGCAGAAATAATACATGGTTACAGAAACGGATTCAAGAAAACCACGATCATATTTTATCAAAAAATATTAATGCTCCCATGAGCATAAAACCAGCGGCTGCTACCTTTTTGATAATGGCCGGAGAAATATACTGACATACGAAATTAGCAAGCATAACTCCAAGAAAACTGACGGTTACTAAGGCCAGAGAGGATCCCAGAAAAACGGTCCAAGGCTTACGGGTTTCGGCAGTCATGAGCATGCAGGCCAATTGGGTTTTATCACCCAACTCTGCAACAAATAATGTGGCAAACGTGGTTATGAGCAGCTTCCAATCCACAAGGCCTCCCTGAAAAGGTCAAACGGTAATCACACAAAACCCCAACAAAAAAACGTCACTATTCCCCTGCCAGCATTGTCATGCTGTCAATCCATTTTTCGAACACAACCCACAAAGAACCTAGCATGACCGAACAAACGATTTGGGACGCATACCGCTTTCGCCATGTTTGCAAAGACTTCAAGCCGGAAAAGAAAATCCCTCAGGAACAGTTTCAAACAATTCTTGAAGCGGCGCGACTTTCTCCAAGCTCCTTCGGCTTTGAGCAATGGGACATGCTCGCAGTGATGAACCCGGAAATACGCGAGGCCATCAGAAGTACCGCCATGGAGGGCAGCAACAAATTCCTCATTGCAGCCACTTGACCATCTTGCTGGCAAAAAAGGTGTCTTTAATGCGTTATGATACTTCCTATGTGGATTATATCCTGAAAGAAATCAAGCAGCTTCCCGATGATGTCTACGACTTTATGATGGACTTTGTTGAAAAATTCCAACGCCAAACATTCAAACTTCTGGAAAACGAAAGAGCCATGTTCGACAGATCTTGCAAGCAGTCACACATAGCGTTGGGAAACATGATGACCACGGCAGCGCTTATGGACATTGATTCCTGCCCCACGGAAGGTTTTGATCCTGCTGTGCTTGATGGAATTCTGACCAAACAATGCGGTATGGATCCTGTAACATACGGAGCCGTCGTGATGTGCGCTTTTGGTTATCGAGCCGAGGCACCTCGGCAAGCAATACGCCGTCCCATGGAGAAAACCGTTCGGTGGATCAAGTAGACTGAGGCTCCCGAGCCAGATACCACATTCCGGGCAACTGACGCACAGCCCCTCGCATCTCCAGCATCAAGAGCATTCTGCTCGTCTTATTGCTGGGCCAGCCGAGAGCGCGGCACAAACTGTCCACCTGGAGTTTCCCGGTCTGTTCAAGCAGATCAACAATTCTCTGTTCTTCGGCATCAAGCACAACCGCTTTTCGAAGAGGAGATTGAGCCTTTGCCTCTCGTACAGACAAACCTTCCCCAAGATTTCTTTTTTCAGTCTTTGCAGATGTTCCATTCCCCTTTTTAGCAGGCGTATCATCTCCAGCATCCGCGGCAGACTTTCCTACAACATCCAAAGGAGAAACGTCAGAAAGCCCATTCAGCTCTCCTGCAAACTCATAGCGTAAAATTTCCACAATATCGGCTGCGCTTTCGACAAGAGCCGCACCTTGCTTAATCAAGCCATGGCAGCCGGTAAATGTTGGTTGCCCAAGAGGACCGGGCAAGGCAAAGACCTCGCGCCCCTCTTCTGAGGCCAGCCGGGCAGTGATCAGACTACCGCTGCGATTGGCGGCTTCGGCCACAAGAACACCGAGAGCAAGCCCACTGATGATTCGATTCCGGAAAGGGAAATTGGAAGGATCCGGACGTTGCCCCGGAGCAAATTCCGTTACAACGCAACCACGGCGCTCCATCACTTCACGAACGTCTGCGTTATCCGCCGGATAATTCTGGTCCAGCCCTGCACCGAGTACAGCCACAGAACGTCCTACGCCACGGAGGCCTGCCAGGTGAGCCTGACGATCAATACCCAAAGCCAGACCGGATACGATGGTAATGCCCAAAGCGGACAGGTCAAAACTGATATTCTCCGCAGCGTCAAGACCAAAAGGAGTACACTTGCGAGCACCGACAACAGCTACGGCAGGATTCCGCAACAAGGAAACATCTCCCTGGCAATAGAGCAAAGCCGGAGGTTCCATGATGTTTCTCAGTCGATCAGGATATTCAGGATCATGCCAGCAAATGACTCGTGTTCCAGCCTTGCGTACAGCGTGATATTCGTCCCGGGCACCGGAACGCCAGGCTTCATCCAAAAGTGCGTTGGTCCGTCGCTTGTCCGCCACCCCTTTAGCTGGCCAGGAGTCGGCATCCATCAGGGCTTCATATGCGGAATCATAAGCGCTGAAAATGGTCTTCCATGTTCTCGGTCCAACGCCCTTGGCGTGCCGAAACGCCAGACATGCAAAAAACTCCTTGTCTGGATCCCGGGAAAAACGCACAACGATCCTACGATTATTTTAGCGCAGCCAGACGCTTGCGAGCCAAGGTTGCAGGAGCAGAATTTGGAAAATCATCAACCAATGCGCGAAGGTAAAACTCGGCGTTGTCACGATCCCCGGACATCTCATATGCCATTCCGGTTTTGAGCATCGCAGCTGGCACTTTTGAATGTTTGGGGTATTTCTGGGCCACATCCTTGAAGGTCATAATGGCTTGAGGATAGTTTTTTTGCGAATAATAGGTCTCCCCTTTCCAGTACAACGCATTGGCAGCAAGGCTGCTCTTGGGGAAACGTTTCAAATAGTCATCAAAAGCTGCACGTGCTTCTACGTATTTCCCTGCATTATATGTGGAAAGAGCTTGATTGTACGCAACCTGCGGAGAAGCTGGCCGTTTGGCCTTTTTTACAGCTTTCTTTTTCGTTTGCTGTGGTTGAGAAGTAGGAGTCGGCAATGTTGCCCATGGTTTCGGTTCAGGACTCGATGCTACCTTTTTCTTCTCCTGCTGCTGTTGTGCAGCAGCCTTCTCAGGAACAACTTCCTTCCAATCTCCCTCTTCGGACTTAAGATCACTGACCCAGCCCGAGTCCTCAGTTTTCTGCTTACGAGGAGCATCAACCACCGTATCCATGGCAGGTTGTCCATTGGAAGTCTGTTGCTGCTCCAGAGCTTCCAATCTCTTGTTCAGCCTGGCATTTTCAGCGGCTTCCATTTCCATTTGCTGCTTCTGCTGCTCACGGAAATTGAGGAAATTTTCCTCAAGGCTCTTCATACGCCACTCCATGCTCGCATCATGGGTCTTGCTTCCAGCTCCGGTGCCAACGCAACCTATTAAAGAAGAAAAAGCGAACAGACCAAACAGCCACACGGCATAACGCATAGACAACTCTCCAATTGGCAAATCATTGCAATGTTTCTCACAGGTAAATAGGCGATACAGCATTTTTTTTCAAGAAATCAGTTCAGGGCCATATTCCTGGATCGAAATCCCTCCACCTTGCCACTCTGCCTTTTTTCAGGCACAAAACCAACGGACCGGCACCCGGCGGTGCGTACCTGTAAAATTACGCTTCGGAGACGCAACATAATGGATATCACAGAAAGCCTGACACTGGTTGTCCAAATGATAGCCCCTGCCTTTTTCGATCTTCTCGGCCTGGCCGCCTTCGGGGCATTATTCATAGCCACCCTGAACCAACTGGTGGCGCAGAGCAAGGCAAAGGCCTTTCATGACAAGTATGCCCAGCAAACAGCCTCCATGGGGCTGCTATTTCTCGGGCTCACGGTGATCGTCGTCGCCATCGCAGCTATCGTTGCCGTTACCCGTATGCCATGGCTCGGACAATGGCTTTTAGGTCGTTCGTCTCCATTCCTGCCATTCTATGCAACTGCAGGACTTGGAGTAATCCTTTACGTCTCCTACGTAATGTTCTGGAAAAAGTTCCGAAAACACAAGCTTCTTCACATTTTACTCGGCATACTGACCTGTGCCTTGTTGTTTGCGTCATTGATATTCTGCGTAGCAGCCCTGTGCATATTCGGCATCACTTCGGCAAAAACCGCAACAACATTGCAAGTCGCGACATATCCGACATTCAGCCATTCAATATTCTGGCCCTTGGTTGCCCAATTTACCTTTTTCGCCATTGGCGCTGCTGCAGGAATCAGCCTTGTCTATCTTGTTCTCCGCCGCAACAAGGACGATTATGGCAGAGATTATTATAAATTTGCCCTTCCTCTGGCTGCTCGAGGGGCTACCGGTGCACTACTTTTGGGAATCGTCTGCCAGGGCTGGATATTCGGTTTGCTCTCATCCGAAATACGCACCCTGATACTGCATTCCGGCATGGGGGTCTTGTGGAGTGCAGTGTTAGGCATCTCCATTCTTTGTTGTCTGCTTTGGAGCCTGCTTGCACGCACTGCAAACCCGATGCGCATGAAATGGGTAGCTTTTGTCGGAGCGTGCCTGCTTTGGGTAATTCACAGCTTCAATTGTGCATTCTCCCTCGGTCTTGTCTCCATGTTGTAGCACTTCACACCCCGAATTAAGACTGCAAAAAAGGCCGGTCTCCTTCAGGAGGCCGGCCTTTCATATACGTGATCCCAATGCCTATTGAGGCAACGCAGCTTTTTGCTGTTGTCCTACGGCCGCTTTCTGGCCCAACGTTTTGTGCGTAGGCTTCTGCAACGTGGTCGACAAGCTGTAGATTTCATGCGGATCCAGAATCAAGACCACAGAGCCGTCACCCATGATGGTTGCCCCGGACAGCCCCTTAAGACTGAAATTGTTCAGGTATTGACCAAGAGGCTTAATAACAATCTCCTGACGTTCAAGCAGCCTGTCAACAACCAGACCGAGCCGGCGGTCATTGTCATGGATGACTACCACCGGCAGGATCTCACGCTCGTTCTCGTTGGGCGGCAATTCCAACAGTTCCGAAAGTTCCACAATCCCAAGGACTTCACCCCGAAGAGTAACAGCCTTACGGTTGTTGACGTCAGACAGTTTGCTTATTTCAATCTTGGTTGTTTCAGAAACAGCATCAAGAGGAATGGCAAACGTCTCACCGGCTATCTGCACCATCAAGGCGTCAATGATCGCCAGAGTCAGCGGCAGGGTCAGAGTGAACTTTGTACCTTTGCCCAACTCGGAGGTAGTATGCACACTGCCTTTGAGATTCTTGATATTGTTTTTGACGACGTCCATGCCAACACCGCGTCCGGAAATGTCCGTGACTTTCTCGGCTGAGGAGAAACCTGGGGCAAAAATAAGTTCAAGAGCCTCGCGGTCATCAAGGACATTGGCTTCTTCCTGCGTAATCAATCCCTTTCGAACAGCGATCTGGCGCATTTTTTCAGGATCGATTCCCTTGCCGTCGTCTTCCACCTCAATGGCAACCGAGTTACCCTTGTGATAAGCTCGCAACCAGACGTGCCCCTTGGGACTCTTGCCTTCCGAAACACGTTCGTTCTCGTCTTCCAGCCCATGGTCCACGGCATTACGCACAAGATGAACCAGCGGATCGCCGATTTCCTCGACAACACTCTTGTCGAGCTCGGTCTCTTCACCTTCCATGATAAGTTCAACCTGTTTTCCGCTCTTGCGGCTCAAATCCCGAACCAGACGCGGAAAACGGGAAAAAACAGTCTGAACCGGCACCATGCGAACCTTCATGATGGTATCCTGCAAATCGTCGGATATTCTGGCCATCGCATAGGTGGTTTCAGTCAGCTGTTGAGCAACTACATGAACCTCTTCCTGCCCATCTTCCAGAGCTCGGGCAAGCATGGAATACCGGTTACGGTTAATAATCAGCTCACCAATAAGATTCATGAGATGATCCAGCTTATGATGGTCGACTCGAATAGTCGTGGAAGCCTTCGGTTTTGCAGGGGCCGCCGTATCATTTGGCTTTGCCATTTCCTTGGCCACTGCGGCCTTTGCCTCCTGCAAGGCACTCTTGCCTGCAGGCTTGGCAGCAACAGGCTTTGCGGTGGGTTTGGACGCCTCAGGCTTTGCCTTAGCAGCACTCTGTGGAACCTTTTCCGTCTTCTTGGCAGGCTTGACGGCTTTGGGAGCCGAAGAAGGTTTGGCTGGTGCAGGTTCCCTGGAAGAAATCTTTTCAGGTTGGACACCAAGATCCTCCCCCTTGACTTCCTGCATCCCCTTGGTGAGCATATCCGTCAAAATGCTGAATTCCTGATCCAACAAATCAACCATAAGCCCGAAATCCATGTTTGTTTTCCGCCCCTGATCAACCAATCCAGTGGTCCGCTCTGCGTATGTCTTGATTTCATCAAGCCCCATGTATCCTGCAGAGTTCTGAATGGTTTGCAGACTCCTGAACAGTCCATCGACAAGGTCGGTTTTCCCGGGATCAGTCCGCAGCTCCTTAAGGGCATAAAGGACATTATCAACCTGCTGATGAATGGTTTCTTCAAACAGTGCGACGTCTTCGGGATCAAAATCGGATCCACCTTCAGAAGGCTGTTCTTCTACACTTGGGCTTTCTTCAGCCCCTACAGCTTTCTTTGCGGCATCGTCGTTCTTCGTTCCATCCAAGACAACATGGGCATAGTCAATATTTTCTTCTTCCGTCACTTTCTGAAGAACCTGTTCAAAAACGCTTATATCCAGAGGTTCTACCTTGCCGGACTCAACATCCACCTTCGATACAAGAGCCTCGATCTGGTCGACGACCGTCAACAGCAGGTCCACAAGGCCTTGGCTAGAGGGCATGACCCCTTTGCGGACCTTGTTTAGCAACGTTTCCGCCTCATGGGTCAATCCATTAAGTTCTTTGAACCCGATGATGCCACTGTTGCCTTTCAGGTTATGAAAATAACGGAAGGTGTCGTTGATCAACTCATCATTACCGTTACCGCCACCCTCCAAGGCCAATAGGGACCTGTTCAGGTTGGCGATAATTTCCTGAGCTTCCTCAAGAAAATCGGAAAGATGCCCTTCACCGACAGTAGTCAAGGAATAGGGAGTTCCATCAAAATTGGGATCAGGAACAGGAGAAAAGTCAGTCATGGTAGTGATCTCCGTATCAACAGACAGTTCAGCGAGCTCAAATTCATTCTCATTTATGGAAACAATGTCGTCAAGAGGCTCGTCCGAGGCCAGTTCTTCCGGCTCCAGTACTTCAGGAGTCAGAACGTCAGCAGTATGATAAATTTCTTCTGACCCGGAAGGCGAAACTTCCTGAGAAGCAACATCACCGCCGGCAAGTACCGTCTCTATCTGAGCGATGATGGGGGCGGTGTCCACATCCCCTTCAACTCCGCTCGCCTCCAGGTTATCCACCATGGTGCGCAAGGCATCCGTAGCGGAGAGGATCAAATCCATTATCCCCGAGGTAACTCGAATGGCCCCCTGGCGAAGTTCATCAAGAATATTTTCGGCCTTGTGTGCAAGGCCGTTTATTTTATTGAGCCCCAAAAAGCCGGAAGCCCCTTTGAGCGAATGCATGGGGCGAAAAATTTCATTGAGTAACCCAAGGTTCTCAGGAGACTGCTCGAGCTCCAACAAGTTGGGCTCAATGGTCTCAAGGTGTTCCTTGGCCTCCAGGAAAAAATCCGCGAGTATTTCTGGATCAAGAAAGTCCTGACTCATTCAGGTACCTCGTGGTGTTGCAGTGCAGACTCACAAAAAGTGCGCCAGCTGTTATCCCAACAACATTTTAACATTACGGACCAATTTCTCAGGTTGTGCAGGTTTCACCATGTATAAATTGGCTCCCATGGTTAACCCTGTCTGAATATCTTTGTCCTGACCTTCGGTGGAAAGCACGACAATGGGAATGTCACGATATGCTTCCTGCTCACGGATGGTCTTGATAAACGTCAAACCGTCCATGCGAGGCATGTTGATATCGGAAACAATGAGATCGACCGCGCCTGCCCCATACAACTTTTCCAGCCCATCGAGGCCATCTTCCGCGGTTGTAACCTTGAGTCCTTCCTTTTTCATGATAAAGGCGACAAGGTTGCGAACCGTTTTGGAGTCATCCACGATCAAAACATGTTTCGGCATTTGTTCCCCCTTGTACTCCGCACCGATGAATTATGATTATATGACAAACGAACACAAGGCAAACCCACGAATCACACTTCCTTCTTGTAAATGATTGCGCCAGGATAGTGGATCGGCTTGAACGCCCGGCTGATATTGTGAAGGGATTCGGAATGCCCGATAATCAAGTATCCTCCGGGACGCAGATTATCATAATAGGCGTTTATGACCTGTTTTTTCATCTCATCGTCGAAATATATAATCACGTTACGACAAAAAACGATTTCCGAACGCTCAACGGTTTTAAGTTGTTGCCGATCTTTCAAATTGAGCTGTCCGAAAGTCACTAGCTTTTTGAGTTCAGACCGAACCGTGAAGTTCGCCCCTTCCTGCTGAAAATATCGCTCCACGATTTCTTTTGGAGTGGTCCTCAGGCTGTATTCTGAATACACCCCTTTTTGGGCAGACTCCAGAACGCGCGGAGAAAGATCATTGGCTGTAATCCTGATATCCCAAGAGCGAATTTCTGCACGCAACACTTCGCTGGCTATCATGGCTAGCGTATATGGCTCTTCCCCGGTAGAGCATCCGGCAGACCATATGCGCAGGGATTTCTCTCCTTTCTGACGCTGCTCTTCAATAATGGCCGGCAGGATATTTTCCTGAAAAACCTTAAGCTGAGGCGGATTGCGATAAAAACTGGTCTCGTTTGTCGTGATCACTTCAAACAGGCGACTCTGTTCCTGAACTCTTCTACTGTCGTATTGCAGATAGTAATAGTACTCCCCGAAATCTTTCAGGTTCAGTTTTTTGAGCCGGTTGGCCAAGCGATTCTCGAGCAGGTATTTCCGATTGTCGGCAATGTATATTCCACACTGCTCGTAGATATAGTCCCTCAGGCTGGCAAACTCGGAATCAGTTATCTTGAGTTCCTTGCCGAGGGATATGGTTTTGGAAAAAAGAGATGACACTGGCCCTAATTCTCCTGTCCGTCCTGAATCTTCATGATAGCGTCTTCTGCTGCGCGAACCAGTTCATATTCATCACTGTCCGAAATTTCAAGCAAGGACCGAAAAGCGACAGTGCCACCGATATTCCCAAGAGACTCAATAACTT
Source organism: uncultured Desulfovibrio sp. (assembly GCA_913060505.1). Taxonomy (GTDB): domain Bacteria; phylum Desulfobacterota; class Desulfovibrionia; order Desulfovibrionales; family Desulfovibrionaceae; genus Pseudodesulfovibrio. The sequence continues at coordinate 141,434 of CAJXRQ010000004.1, read as the reverse complement.
TCATAACAACAAAGCGGTTGGGGCTATTTAACAACTCCAACAATTCCGGCACTGCACCTTCTTCTTTTTGTGCCCCCAAAGCGTCAATGGCCCGGATCCGTACCCAATCATCTTCGTCTTTCAATGCCGTGATAAGATGCGGCAGGTATTCCTTGTCATAGCAATTGCCGAGAATCTCCACAGCCGCCAGACGGACGTCCTTGTTTTCGTCTTCCAGACGTCCAAGCACATGAGGTGCCCAACCACAGGTTCCCGAGCAAAGCTGGGCAACGGCTTCAACAGCGACCTTGCGTATATCGGGGACATCGTCCTCCAAGGCCATTTCAAGCTGAATGATATTTTCAGGCTCGCCAACCTTGCCTAAGGCATAAACAGCCATAAGCCGTTGTATGGGTTCCTGACTCGAAGACATGGTAACAAAACGCTCGCGAACATCGTGCCCGTCAATGGCAACAAGCGCTTCAAGCGCAGCTTCCTTGACATCGTCATACTGGTGTTCAAGAAGAGGGAAAATTCTTTCCACAACATCCGCATTGCGCATTTTGACGCCCAAAAATTCAACGGCACTCTTGAGAACTGTTCCATCCTCGTGGCGTTCCAATACACCAACAAAAAAGTCGGAAGCCGCCTGCTCGGCCACATCCGCGAGCACACCGATCAACTGCCGCTGGACATTCAAGCCCAGTTCCCAAAAGACGTCCATAAAGATGGAGCAGACTTCAGCCGTATGATCGGTAGCGACCAACGCCATGGTCTGAACGGCCACATGAGCAAGAGCCACGTTGTCACTGGTAATTGCATCCTTGAGCGCCTGGGTCAGCCCGATCTTCGACAGATTGGAAATGATTTCGCCAAGCCGGTCCTGATCCCGATCCTGATCCAGTTCAGCGGCTATCGCCAGAATTCCACGGGAAGCGGGTTCGCCTCCCACGTAGGCAAGCCCCTGAATGGCAGCATCCTGAATTTCCTCATCCTCATCCTTCAGGGCCGCCAGCAAATATTGCCGGAAATTTTCACGCTCATCGCTCGTCAAAAGAGTCAGCGACTTTCCGCCAAGGATGTTGACGACGGACTTGACAATCTTGTTCCGCAACGCAGTCGGAGAAGCTTCCATGCGACGCAACAGCATGGTCACGGCCTTGACGTTACCCATTTCGCCCAGCGCATCGATAATCATGGAAGCCACAAGGTCGGAGGCCTTGTCCAAAGCCTTAACCAGAGCATCTACCGAGCTGGAATGTTTTATTTTCGTCAGGGCTTCGATGACGGCATACTGAACCCACTCGTCGTCTTCCATGGCCTTGTTCAGGCTGACAGCGGCTTCTTCCTTGCCAAGATCTCCAAGACTGACGGCAGCCTGATAGCGCACATTGACTTCCGGGTCTTTGAGCAAGGCTTCACACAAGGCCTCTACCCCAAGCAGGCTTTGGGATGATCCCAAAATATCTGAAGCAAAAATACGTATGTCCGGGTCATCGTCATGTAGCAGAGCTATCAGCGAATTCACATCCTGATGGCCGATCTCGCGCAGAATATCCATGGAAAGGTTACGAACTGGAGCATCATCTGATCGTAAAAGCGGAATGACCGCCTGTACGACAGGCTTGCCGCCAATGCGCCGGAGTGAGCTTTCCGCAGCTTCCTGAATGCCGAGATGGTCCGCCGTCAGCAAGTGAGCAAGTGCGGGCACGGCTTCTATGCAGCCGGCCTCCCCGGCCTTGAACGCCCCTTCGCGAACAATTTCCATGTCATCACTTTTAAGAAGGACCAGGTATTCGTTACACTCCGTCATAATCGAATGCTCCCAAAGCTGACGATAATTTTCATGAATTATTTATAAATGTTGGCCAAAATAGCTTCGGCCATGTCATCAATGTCTACAACTTCGTCATCCAATCCGGCGTCCACAACGGCCTTGGGCATTCCATAAACAACGCACGTTGCATCGCTCTGTGCCAAAGCTCGTCCACCTTTGGCCTTGAGATCCCGAACTCCTTCCATGCCGTCGTTCCCCATACCTGTAAGAATGACGCCGAGTCCGCGCCTGCCTACGGCCTTTGCCACGGAGCTGATCAGCACGTTTGCGGACGGTTTGTACAAGGCGTCTTCCGGTTTTGGCGTGACCACAACGTCAATACGGCTCACCTTCTGATCCAGTACAATATGCTTGCCGCCAGGAGCCACAAAGGCGTGACCGGGCTTCAGCACGTCTCCGGGTTCCGCTTCCTTAACAGAAATATTGCTCACATTGTCCAACCGCTTAGCAAATGGCCCGGTAAACGCTGCGGGCATGTGCTGCGCGATGACTATGCTGGCGGGGAAATCTGCCGGGAGTGCAGAGAGAACTTTCTGCACAGCCGGCGGGCCTCCCGTGGAAACACCAATGGCCACCACGTCCCGCTTGACCGTTCCCCTGCGTACAGCAGGACGGACCGCGGCATGAGCCGCTTTCTTTCGAGCCACAGCACGCATGGGAGCGTGACGCATTTTCCGCCGGGCCACTGTCTTGACTCGATCAATAAGATCCCGCTCGATCTTGATGATATCCAACGAAACCTTGGAAAGCTGCTTGGGGATAAAATCCACGGCCCCGAGTTCCATGGCTTTAAGTGTTGCCTCCGCTCCTTCCGTAGTCAGCGAACTGACCATCAGCACAGGTCTGGGCATTTCCATCATGACGTGACGCAATGCTGTCAGGCCGTCCATCACAGGCATTTCAATGTCCATGGTAACGACGTCCGGATCATGCTTTCGAATCGCCTCAAGTCCATCCTGGCCGTTGCGGGCGGTGGCCACAACTTCAATTTCGGGGTCCTTGCTCAACATCGTGCTGATTGCCTTTCGCATAAAGGCGGAATCATCCACGACTACAACTTTTATCACTCGCAGCTCCTTTTCAGGTCCAATTCGAAATCGCCCCGTCGTGTGCCCCTATTTTCACTTGAAGCACACTACGGGAATAGCGGTCATCTGGGAATGATTTCATGACAGTTCATCCTCGAAATGAAAATATGCTTATTTACTGGGATTGTCCAACTTGCAGAAAAATTGATTTTTTATCTTGCCATTCGAATCCATGTCAGCTAAAAGCTCGATTCGCACCTCAACGGGATGTGGCTCAGTTTGGTAGAGCGCTGCGTTCGGGACGCAGAGATCGGAGGTTCAAATCCTCTCATCCCGACCAGAAAAATCAAGGCCTTACAGCAATTTGCTATAAGGCCTTTTCTTATTGTACATATCAACTTCCTCTCTTACCAATCTTTCTTCTATTGACGAGACAAAAAGCCGCCCTGAACACAAACTTGCCTAACAATAATCCTTCAAATAATGACGAGGTCTTGTTCCCGCTATGGTCAGAAGGGATAAAATTAAAAAATGCAGCTGATTAAAAATCTATGGAACGGGGAAAAGCCATTGCCAGCAACATTCTGGGGGATGCTGGCTTTACTCATTACCGCTACCGTCCTCTTTTCCTTTTTGTTCATATTTCTTGCACTGACAAACCTTCCCGTTTTCATAGCCGCAGTGATCTTCTATTTTTGCATTTGGATATTTGCGTTAATATCAGTCTGGAATGCTGAATCCAATCATAGAAAAAATCTGATCTGGTTCTACCTGGCACAGGCATGGTCATCTTAGGTTGGGTAGTCTTCCTTGTTGGGGTTCATTCCATTCAAAAAAAAATTTTCATATAAAAAAGTACGCGCCATCAAGTACCCCCAGCTCGTCAACGCTAAACATCAGGGGCTTACAGAAATAATCTGCAAGCCCCTTGCTTTTGTTGTCGCAGTGTATGGATACACAGGTCAGTCCTTGAAATCACTCTCCACCGGAAGCCATTCATCGATATTGTAGATGATCTTGGGAATGATGAAGAAGTTAACGACCTCAACTCCCTCGATCTGCGGCAGGGTTTTCTGTATATAGTCGTACATCTCTTCATTGCTAAGGAACCGGGTCTCGATAGCAAGATTGGCCTTGCCCCAGCCGGACGCAATATAGCAAACGTTGGGATTTGCCTTACAGTCCTCAATAAAACTGTCATACACTTCCGGGTCGACCTTCAGATTTATATCAGCAATGGAGAGGTAGCCGAACATGTCCGGGGACACAATCGTCGTGATCCTGATTGCCCCGGTATCAACCAAATGGTTGATACGACGCCGAACTGTACGCTCATTAACTCCCGTATTGGCAGCAATTTTGGCTGCCGGCATCCGGGCATCCTCTGCGAGCTCCCTGATGATTTTATAATCTATCTTGTCAAAAGATTTCATTATTTCTGACACCGTTGAACTCCATCCCGTTTTGCATGTGGCAAAATCTTTGCCGTGAATGGCGGACTCTATAGTATTATGCCTACGAGAGTGTCAAGATTTCCCCTTACAAGTGTCTTTACAAGGACACATTGTGTCCGATTCGGACATGACGTATACATAATCGGCAAAATCTATGTTGACATAACGGCATCGCAATAGTAATTTCCAGCCGAACAATTAAAACAAATGAATAAAATCACAATCCATAACACTCTATTTATGCTGGACTATTCATGACAGGCATGGACAACACAATTCCTCTTCTGATTATCGCAGCCTTCCTGATCGGTATTATCGCCATAGGAAAGCTGGCCTCACGCCAAATAGAAACGTCCGATGACTACATGATTGCAGGGGGAGGGGCTCCCTTGGGGCTTATAGTTGGCACCCTGTTTGCCACATTCTGGGGAGGAGGCGTCATCATCGGCGCAACCGGAGCTTCATATAGCGACGGTATCTTTGGAGTGGTTGAAGATCCTTTTGCCGCCGGACTGTCTCTTATCCTTGTGGGCCTGTTTTTCGTAAAAATCCTGCGGGGCCTGAAAATCAAATCAGTCGGCGAACTTTACAGCCGCAGATTTGGAGCCAACACCGGATATCTGGCATCCGCCCTGATGATTCCCACTTATATAATATGGACCGCCGTACAACTCCTGGCCATCGGAAAAATTCTCAATGTTCTGTTCGGCATCAACTTCAATTTTGCTTTTATATCTGCGACGCTGATTGTCGTTCTCTTTACATATATGGGTGGGCTGGTCGCCGTTGTCTGGACCGACGCCGTGCAAATGGTCATTATTTTCATCGGCCTCGCGGCCATTCTTTGGGCAGGAATTTCCGCAGCCGGTGGCGTTGATAATATTCTAAACGCGGCACCCAAAAATTATTGGGATATCCTTCCAAAAGACAGAAGTCCCAGGGGCTGGATCGGTTACCTGGCCATGTGGGCGGGAATGGGACTTGGCAACATTCCCAGTCCAGACATTGCCCAAAGGGCATTCATGGCCAAAAATTCCAAGACGGCCCACCGGGGAATGATCATCGCCGGAGGACTTTACTGGACCGTGGGTTTCATCCCCATATTCATCGCTCTCACAGGAATTGCCCTAGTTTCCAACGGTACGCTGGACCCGACGCTGTTCGCGCACGACAGTGAACTACTGGTCCCTTATATGGCCAAGACCCTCCTCCATCCTGTCAGTATGGGAATTTTTATTGCTTCGCTAATAGCCGCCGTCCTTTCAAGCGCGAGTTCTTCACTCTTTGCAACGGCTGTGCTGTTCTCAAACGATATATACAAGCCCCTGCAACTGACCAGAAACAACGGGGGGGACATCGACGATCAAAGTATGTTGAACGCAACAAAATTCTTTGTCGTGATCGTCGGAGCGTTGGCCGTGGGAGTCGGCCTCTCCAGTAGCCTCATTTATGACCTGACCATTTTCGCTTTTACCCTGCAACTCGGTGTTCTTTTCTTTCCTTTCATACTGGCCCTGAAAGCACGATGGGTAAATACCTACGGAGTTGTGGCAGGAATGCTCGGGGGAATAACGGTCAACGTCATCGGTTGCATCTCGCAGCAATCCATAATCCCGGAGCCCTGGGAATTCTTCACATTAATGCCCGCATTGATAAACTTCCTGCTGATAGTCACAGTTTCCTTTTTCACCAGAAATAGAAACAAAGCGACACCGTTGGAAAGTCTATACTTTGAGTAAAGTTTTCCTTCCCGAAGAGAAGGAAGCTAAGGTCCGGCAATATGACGCAGGCGGTGCACATCCTGCTGACTGTTGCAATGAATAGTAACTATTAAGGTTGAAACGAACCCAAAAAATCAAGGAGTGTTCTCAATGAAAATGCCTTCTTCCAGTGCCACCGATCTGGCAAAAAAAGATATGCGCCATATGGTTTCCATGAAGGATTTCACCCCGGCCGAAATGGACAACATGATGGAATTGATGGACATGCTGAAAGAAGCCCGCAGGGATAATGCCATTCCCCATCTGTTCAAGGACAAATCCGTTGCCATGATCTTCGAGGCCGGTTCAACACGCACCAGAATATCCTTCGAAGTTGCCGCCACACTGCTTGGCGGACACGGGCTATTCCTGTCGCCCAAGGACATTCATCTCGGCAGCGGCAAGGAATCCATTGACGACACAGCACGCGTGCTTTCCCGCATGTGCGATATCATCATGGCCCGCACAAACTCCCCGGAAACAATCGACGCACTTTGCCGGATGTCCACCGTACCCGTTATCAATGGCCTGGACACTCGCTTCCACCCAACCCAGATGCTTGCCGACCTCTACACCATCAAGGAACATATTACAGACGACCGCAAGCTGTCCGATCTGACGCTGGCCTTCATGGGAGACGCCACGGACGTTTGCCGCTCCCTGCTGCTCACCTGCACCAAGTACGGCATGAACTTCAAACAGATCGGGCCCAAAAAATACCACATGGAGCAGGAATGGCTTGATATGGCCGACGGCTTCTGCAAGGAGTCCGGGGCTTCCTACGAAATAACCGAAGATGTGGAAAAGGTCAGCGAATGCGACGTCATCTATGGTGACAGTTTCTACTGGGTCACCCAGATGGATGAAAAGAAAGAGCGGCTCGCTGCCTTCATGCCCGACTATGTCATCACCGAAGAACTTATGGCCAAGGCCAAGCCCGGAGCAATGCTGCTGCACTGCCTGCCAGCCAATGACAAGGAAGAAGTCACCCGAGGCGCTCTCGAGGGCCCACAGTCCGTGGCTTTTGACGAAGCGGAGAACCGCCTTACCGCGCAGATGGCCATCCTCGTCTACTTCACCCACAAGTTCAATCAGGAACCCACGGAAGAAGTAAAGAAATCCCACGAAACCAAGATCAAGGATTTTTTGAAAACTATCTAACCGGAGACTGAAAATGTCCAAAAAGATTGATAGCACACCCAAGGCGGACGGCTACAGAATGCCCGGTGAATTCGAGCCGCATGCAGGCTGCTGGATGATCTGGCCCGAACGGACAGACAACTGGCGCAATGGAGCAAAACCAGCACAACAGGCTTTTGTGGAGGTGGCGGAAGCCATTGCAGAACATGAGCCAGTGACCATGTGCGTTTCCGAACGCCAGTATATGGCCGCAAAAGAAGTGCTCAGCGCCAATGTCCGCGTGGTTGAGATGTCTTCCGACGACTCCTGGATGCGAGATGTCGGTCCCACCTTCGTGGTTGACGGCAAAGGGGATGTCCGGGGTATCGACTGGCGCTTCAACGCATGGGGTGGCCTTGTGGACGGCCTCTACTTCCCTTGGGACAAGGATGACAAGGTTGCGGTAAAAGTCTGCGAGCTTGAGAACAAGGACTACTACAGCCTGGAAAGCTTCACGCTTGAAGGCGGTTCAATTCACACGGATGGAGACGGAACCGCCATCGTAACAGAAGCGTGCCTCTTGCATGAAAGCCGCAACCCGGACCTGACCAAAGGAGAAATCGAAGACACGCTCAAGGAATATCTGGGTGTGGAAAAGGTTCTCTGGCTACCCAATGGCATCTATCTGGATGAAACCAACGAACACGTGGACAACATCGTCCACTTTTGCGCCCCCGGAGTTCTGGTCCTGGCCTGGACCGACAACGAAAAAGATCCCCAGTACCCGCTGTCCAAGGCAGCCTTTGACTATCTGGAGGGAGAAACAGACGCAAAGGGCCGCAAACTGGAAATCCACAAACTTCATATCCCGGATGAAGTCCTGATCACCAAGGAAGAAAGCATGGGCGTTGACTCAGTGGACGGCACCCTCCCCCGCGAGGAAGGAGATCGTCAGGCGGCATCCTACGCCAACTTCTACATAGCAAACGGCGCAGTGATCCTGCCTCTTTTCGGTGACAAAGAACATGATGACGCCGCAAAGGAAACATTGCAGAAGGTGTTCCCGGACAGAAAAATCGTCGGTATCTACGCCCGCGAAATCATCCTGGGCGGTGGCAACATCCACTGCATCACACAGCAACAACCGCTGGGGTAGTAGATAAAGTCGTCGTCGGCACCGCTGTGACGAACGGTGCCGACGACATAGCCAAGACCAGACGCGAGTGACAACGCTTTTTGAGACGGATGTTGCGCAAGGACACCAACGTCTGGCGAGGGATATGAAAAATGGAAGAAAAGAAAGTCAGCCTATTTAAAATGGTATCCTTTACCGTCTGCGGTATCGTGGTGCTTGATACGTTCGTCGCTCCGGCGGTCATGGGCGTTTCGTCCATCTCCGTATGGCTGTTGACGACAATCCTGTTCTTTGTCCCTTATGGACTCATCAACGCAGAACTGGGCGCAGCCTATCCCGAAGATGGAGGAATATACCTTTGGGTCAAACGGGCGTTCGGCGAATTCCAGGCAACCCTTGTAGCATGGTTCTACTGGGTCAACGTGGCCTTCTGGATGCCAGCCGTATTTATTGCTTTCACGACATGGTTTTCGCTGGCGTTCGCACCGAATCTGGGCACCTGGTCATCCTCTATAATCACCATCGCCATGTGCTGGGTGATCGTTTACATCGGTATCCGGGGTGCCGACCTGAGCGTTACGATGACAAATATCGCAGCCATTATCAAGGTTGGCGTCCTGCTCGTATTCGGCGTCCTCGGTGTCGTCTATGCAGCCACCAAAGGCGTTGCGAACGATTTCTCGCTGGCATCCTTTGCCATAGACTTCAATTTCGACACAATCGCCTACAGTTCAGCCATCGTATATAACCTGCTCGGCTTTGAGCTCATCAGTTCCATCGCCTCCCAGGTTGAAGAGCCGGGCAAAAATATTCCCAAGATGACCATTCTCGCCGGGGTTCTCATCGCCGGTCTTTACATCGTAGGCACATTCGGCGTTCTCGTGGCAATTCCCGCTGACCAGCTTGATCCGCTCGATGGCTTCTTCTACGCCATCAAGGAACTTTGCAGCGTGTTCGGTCCCGGACAGGAGATTGCCTTCAGCATCGTCATTGCCGCCACGCTGCTTACCCTTGTCTCCAACATGATCTCCTGGACACTGGGTGGAGTCGAAGTGTTGGACGAGGCTGAATTCACCAAGTACACCAAGGTGCTTGGGCACAGGCATCCCAAGTATGACACCCCTGATTACTCCTATATCCTCATGGGGGTCATCTCGACCGTACTGATCGTGATCAACTTCTCTCTCGGGGAAAGCGCGAATGAGGCATTCTGGACAATCCTGTCGTTCAGCTTCCTGGTTTTCTTCCTGCCCTACCTGTGGCTCTTCCCGGCCGCAGTCAAGCTGAGAATAACCGATCCCGACACCCCTCGCCCGTATAAAATTCCGGGTGGCATGTTTGGACTTTGCCTGTCCGCCTTCCTCGGGTTCGCCTTTATCGCATTGGGTTGTTTTCTTTTGTTCTTCACAGGCGAAGGATTCGATCCGCTTTACCATGGCACGCTTGTCATCGGCACAGGCCTGACGACTCTGTTCGGCGTGCACCTGTACCGTTTGAGTCACAAGCAGGCGAGCGTCTAACAGCATTCCACTCCCTGACACAATATCAATCACATAACTGCCCAACGCCGTTCCCAATAGGGCCGGTGGACTTAAAGTCCACCGGCCCGGAACGAGAGGGCTGCCGAAAGGTGTTTAAATATGAGTAAAAAAAATCCGGAACCAAGAATTGTCATTGCCCTGGGCGGTAATGCCCTCGGCAATACTCCGGAAGAACAGAAGGAAAAACTGCGTTTTTCCTCCAAGGCCCTAGTAGAGCTCATTACTCAGGGTAACGAGATCATCGTGAGTCACGGCAACGGTCCACAGGTCGGCATGATCAACCTTGCCTTCGAGGACGCTTCGAAAAAAAACGACAAAATCGTCGCGCTGGAAATGCCCGAATGCACGGCCATGAGCCAAGGATACATCGGTTACCATCTTCAGAATGCCATTCGCGAAGAGCTACGCGATCAGAACATGCCCTGGCACGCAGCGTCCATCGTGACCCAGGTTGTTGTCGATGAAAATGATCCCGCCTTCGAAAAACCGACCAAGCCTATCGGCGGTTTTTACACCAGAGAAGAAGCCGATGCCATGATGGCGAATGACGACTCTCTGGTCATGGTGGAAGATTCCGGACGGGGCTACAGACGAATGGTAGCCTCGCCAAAACCTGTCGATATTCTGGAAAGGGAATCCATCGTCAATATGCTCGACAACGAGTTTATTGTCATCGCCTGCGGCGGCGGAGGAATCCCGGTCGTCAAAGGCAACAACAACGAATACAGAGGGATCTCTGCCGTCATCGACAAAGACTTCGCTTCCGCCAAGTTGGCCGAGGCCGTTCATGCGGATTATCTGTTTATTCTGACAGCAGTAGATCGCATCGCTATCAATTTCGGTACTCCCGAACAAAAAGACCTGGAAAAAATATCCGTTGTGGAAGCCGAGCGCTATATTGAAGAAGGCCACTTCGCTCCGGGATCGATGTTGCCCAAAGTGCAGGCAGCCATTGAGTTCGTCAGCAGTGGTGAAGGGCGCAAGGCCGTGATAGCGTCTCTGGAAAAAGCCCCGGAGGCTATTACCGGAACAAGTGGCACATTGATTTATCGATAAAACAACCACACCCTTTTCACGCCCATAACAGACGGAAAAGGGTGTGCCATCCCATAATATCATTCAACCGTCACCCCAACAGTGTGGGATGCTCGTCAAGAGCTCAAGGGATGGAACGCCACCTATCCCCGTAATCCCACAAGCGGGCCAGCCGTTCAGCAGGCTGGCCCGCTCCTTTTTCCGGGCATTACTAACGGCAAAAATTCAAAAAAACATCTTATCCCCAAAAGAACGTTACAACTTCTTCCTTTTACTTTGATATAAAAATAATTATAAAGTCTTTATCGTATTCAAGTATTGCAAAATGAAAAATCTTTCCGTAGTCAAACACAAGTTTGACCACCAATGTTGATGCGGCATATCGCAATCGACTTTTTTCAACTTCTAACGACAACAAAAAGGTCACATATGAAAAAAGGACTTTTCATTCTTTTTCTCTGCTGTCTGCTTCCCGTGAGCGCGGCTTTTGCCGGTGACTACGAACAGGCCATGGAGTACTATCGGGCTGAACAATACCAAAAGGCCGTTCCGCTGCTCCAGAAAGAGGCGGACAAAGGCAATGCAAAGGCTCAAACCCGACTTGCCATTTGTTATGAATACGGCGACGGCGTTGCCAAAGATGCAGCCAAGGCCGTGCACTGGTACACCAAAGCAGCCGAACAGGGGAACGCCTGGGCTCAGGACAGCCTCGGCACATGCTATGCCCGAGGTCGAGGCGTAGATAAAAATCCTACCGCCGCTTTCAAATGGTATAAAAAGGCTGCCGAAAGCGGAGACAAATGGGGCCAGGTGCATCTCGCTCTCGCGTATGAAGATGGAACGGGAGTTGCCAAGGATCAGGCCAAGGCCGTTCAATGGTACATCAAATCCGCAAAACAGGGCCTATCCCTCGCGCAGGTGAACCTCGGTGTGTGCTACATGCAAGGCTCTGGCGTTGAAAAAGACCTGAAGAAAGCCGCGCATTGGTACACTGAATCCGCAAAGCAAGGCGATGAACTGGCGCAGCATTACATTGGCTCCTGCTATCGCGATGGGTTGGGTGTAGCTCAGGATATGAAACAGGCTGTGGTCTGGTTCGCCAAATCCGCAAAACAGGGATATGCCCCGGCGCAGTATAACCTTGGCTTCTGCTATGCATATGGCAACGGTGTTGCCAAGGACATGGCCAAAGCCATCGATCTGTACACCAAGGCAGCTGAACAGGGTGAAGCAAGGGCCCAGTACAACCTCGGCGTGTGCTATTACAAGGGAATCGGCATCGCCCAGAACGATAACGATGCCGTATACTGGTTTTCCAAGTCTGCAGAGCAAGGACATGCAGCGGCCCAGTACAACCTTGGCGTATGCTACCTGCTGGGAACCGGTGTTGCCCAGGACCAGGTTAAGGCCCGCAAATATGTTTCCATGGCCGCGGCTCAAGGAGACGAGGACGCAAAAGACCTCCTGCCCAAAATCTAACCGGAATGTAACGGGGACAAGAGGTCGCTTTGTTCGTTCCAGAGCGTCGTTCCTGTCCTCAAACTCATGAAGGGCTAAACACCCCGGCAACTGCTGGCAGTTGCCGGGGTTCTTTTCATACTGTGAACAGCACAATTATTGTTCAATCCTTTTTCCTTCCATCATTTCTTCCTGTTCCAGCAGCTCCTGCATATTCGGCAGGCAATCCGTACCTTGCGTTTTCATGGCCCCCGACATAGGCTTGAACGCCTTAAAAAGACTGAAGACGAGGACTTCCGCATGGTCAAACCAAACCTCAGGCAAACCATCATTCTCGGGATAGCCATTTTCACCCTCTCGTTTGGGGGCATCGCCCTGCTTTCCCTTTCCAACATCAACCGCCTGCAGCAGGAAGTGATAATCGTTGAACGGGCGGACGACCTGAGAAACCTGATTCTGGAAATCCGCCGGGAAGAAAAAAACTTTTTTCTATATCAGGACACGGCATTTTTCTCTTTGGGGCAAACAAACATAGCCCAAGCCCAAAAAGCTCTCACAGCCTTATCCGAGGAGCTGGGGCAACCTCTCGGCAAACAGCATGGTTTGCAATTGGAGCAAGGTCTTCACCGGTACAAGAGCCTGTTGGAAAAAATCAATATGGGCTTCAACCAAGGAAAGATGGCAGACAATCAGGCCGAACAGTCGCTCCGTGAAACGGGACAAAACCTTGTGGAACATTCACGGGCCATTGCCGAATTTGAACGGGAGAGCATTCTGCGCATCAACCGGAGACTTCGGACCACGTTGATTATTTCAATGGGCGTCATTGCCCTGGTCGTCCTTGCCTTGGTGATCTTTGTTTCAAAGAGCATCCTTACCCCGCTCCGCAAAGTACAGGAAGCCACACGGCAAATTGCACAGGGAACGTTCGAACCTCTTACAATCAACAACACCCATGATGAAATCCAGCAGGTTTTCGTTGCCTTGAATTCCATGGTTGATGAGTTGAAAAAACGGCAGATCCAGCTCGTTCAGGCGCAAAAACTCTCCTCCATCGGAACGTTGGCTTCCGGCATTGCTCACCAGTTGAACAATCCACTCAACAATATTTCAACATCGGCACAAATTCTGGAAGAATCCAACACCAACAAAGATGACATCTCGGATAAAATGATGGGCAACATCATCCGGGAAACCATACGGGCCCGCGATATTGTCAAAGGGTTGCTGGAATTTTCACGAGATCAGGATTTTTCTCCGGCGCTGAACAGTTTAGGGACAGTAATCCAAGGTGCTGTCAGATTGGTAGCAAGTCAATTGGGCCCACGCATATCGTTGAATGTCGACGTCCCGGATTCACTGGTTCTTCCTGTGGACAGGCAGCGCCTGCAAGAGGCCTTTATCAACCTGATCATCAATGCCATTCAGGCCATCGGGGAGCAGGAAGGCTCCATACAAATCCAGGCCGCCCCAACAGATGGTCACGTGCTCATCTCCGTAAAAGACTCTGGTAACGGCATGTCCGCAGAGACCCTCCAACGCATCTTCGATCCTTTTTTCTCCACCAAGGAAGTGGGGCAAGGAACAGGGCTTGGATTGTACATTGTATATGGAATCATTGAAAAACATCAGGGAACAATCCGAGTTGAAAGCACGCCCGGTCAAGGCACTACATTTTTCATCCGGCTCCCACTCACGATGGAGACCAAAGCATGACCGTCGCATCTTTGCTTGTGGTAGAGGACGAACATATCGCCCGGGAAAATCTTACCCATGTTCTGACAAACGAAGGATACAAGGTTAGCGCCGTTATTTCCGCCGAAGAAGCCCTTCAGGAATTGGGAAAAAAACACCATGAGCTTGTCATAACGGACCTCATGCTCCCCGGTATTGACGGAATCACAATGCTGGAACGCATCAGGGCGCAACATCCGGCCACGGAAATCATCGTGGTCACGGGACACGCTTCCGTTCAAAACGCAGTGCAGGCAATGCAAAAAGGAGCTCATTCCTATATAGAAAAACCGCTCAACCTTGATGAATTGCGCCTTCAGGTGAGCAAAGCGCTCGAACGTCAGGCTCTTTCTCAGGAAGTTCTGCGGCTCAAACGAATTGTGGCAAAGGGAAACAACGATTTTCCCTTTGTGGGACAAAGCGACGCCTTTGCCAAACTCAAAAAAACCGTACGGCAATTGGCTCAAATGAACTGCAATGTACTCATCCAGGGTGAAACGGGAACAGGTAAAGAATTGGTGGCCCAGGGAATACACCAGTTGAGCCAACGATCCGAAGAACGGTTCATGGCCATCAACTGCGGGACCTTCACGGCAGAACTCATGGACAAGGAATTATTCGGCCATGAAAAAGAAGCGTTTACGGGTGCCAATCGCGGTCAGAAAGGAATTCTTGAGGTTGCAGACGGAGGTACGGTCTTCTTTGACGAGATAGGCGAATTGGCCTTGAACATGCAGGTTAAACTGCTGCGAGTTCTACAGGAACGCACATTTCTGCGCGTAGGTGGAACAAAGGAGATTCCTGTAGATATTCGGGTCGTTGCCGCAACCAACCGGAACCTGAGTGAACTGGTGGAACAGGGAACCTTTCGGCAAGACCTCTACTACCGTCTCAATGTAGTCACGCTGCAGGCACCACCTCTTCGGGAACACCATGAGGACATCCCCATTCTTATCGGCCATTTTCTGGAAAAACACCGCCAGCCAGGGCAAACCATCACATCCATAGCGCAGGATACATTGGACATGCTCATGCGATATCCGTTTCCGGGTAACGTACGAGAGCTGGAGAACATCGTCCAGCGCGCGTTGGCACTGGGGCAAGGGGCCATCTTCACGCCGGACCTTTTGCCGAAGGACGTGTGTAACGCACAAACAGACACGCCTCTTGCAACCTTGGAAGACGTGGAAAAAACGCATATCCGAAAAGTGCTGGCAGCCTCAGGGGAAAACAAGACACAAGCCGCAAGAATACTGGGAATAGACAGGGTATCCCTGTGGCGAAAAATCAAACGCTACAATTTGGAGTAGCCATGGCGTCCAAGGCGAATTCGGCGGCCTCTTCCATAGTTGAAACCAGATGGATGTGAAGATCCTGCACTATTTCATCATCCATGGAAGCCAGCGAGGAGGCGCACCCCTTGGGCAGTATCACTGAGGAAATTCCGGCCTGCTGTGCTGCCATGAGCTTTTCCCGAATTCCTCCCACCGGGAGAATTTCGCCAAGCAAGGACAATTCTCCCGTCAAAGCGACATCCCTGCGCACAGGCTTGCCCGTCAGCAAGGAAAGTAACGCCAAGGTAATGGCTCCTCCGGCAGAAGGCCCTTCCTTGGTAACCGCCCCTGCGGGAATGTGCACATGAATGTCCGAAGATTCAAAAAAATCCGGTTCAATCCCGAACTTCTGAGCATGGCTCCGAATATAACTGAGGGCTGTCTGGGCTGATTCCCGCAGCACTTCCCCCAAAGAACCGGTCAGGATAAGTTGTTTGCTGCCTTGCATTCTGGCAGTTTCAACAAAGATGATCTCCCCTCCGTTCTCGGTCCAGACCAGACTTGTCGCCAACCCGACCTTTGCTTCGGATTGGGCCATAGTTGAAGCAAAGGGAGGTGCACCAAGCAGCTTCTCGGCCATGGCAGCATCCACTGTCAGCTGGCTACCCCCCTCCGACAGAGCCTGCCGGGCCAATTTTCTGCACAATGACGCCAATTGCTTACGCAACCCGCGTAGCCCAGCCTCACGAGTATATTGCATAATAATTGAAGTTATCGCATCCGGTTCCACATTTACAAGCTGGTCATCAAGACCATGCAGCTTCAGTTGCTCAGGAACAAGATACCGGGTCGCAATTTCAAATTTCTCCTGCCGTGTATAGCTGGAAAACTCTATCACTTCCATTCGGTCTCGCAACGGAGCCGGAAAGCGCTCCAAAGCATTGGTTGTGCAAATGAACAGCGCACCGGAAAGATCAAAAGGCAACCCCATGTAATGGTCGCCAAAAGCGGCATTCTGCTCCGGATCAAGCAACTCCAGTAAAACAGCAGTGGCGTCACCATGAAAATCCTGACCAGCCTTGTCCATTTCATCGAGCATGATGACAGGATTTCGTGCCCCCGCCTTTTGCACTCCCTGCAAGATGCGTCCGGGCATGGCACCGACATAGGTCCGTCTGTGCCCACGCAATTCGGCCTCATCCCGAAGCCCTGCCAAAGACAGACGGAAGAACTTCCGCCCCAGGGCTTCTGCGATAGCCTTACCTATGGATGTTTTTCCTGTTCCCGGAGGCCCTGTAAAACACAACACGGGGCCATGCAGTTGCCGGGCGAGCACACTCTGCTCCAACATTTCGGCAACATACGAACGCAATTTAGTCAGATTAACAGGTTTACCAAGGTATTGATCAGCCCCTTGACGCATTGCATCCACGGCGGTTTTGACCGTGGCATAACCGGTCAACATGATGACCTTGGTGTCCGGCCATCGCTTGCGGACAACCTTCAACAATTCAAGACCATCCATGCCATCCATTTTGAGATCGGAGACAATGACGTCCGCAACCTCTTTTTCCATGGCTGCAACAGCTTCAAGCCCGTTGCCCACAGCGCGAACGTTATACCCGTCATTTTCAAAAACAATGGACAGGTTCTCACGGGCAATAGCCTCGTCATCCACCAACAGAATGGAGGAGGTATGTTTCCCTCGCAAATTCTTCACTGCCAGAAACTCAAGAATTCGATCCTTGACTCGTTGCAAACCAAAATGGCGAGCATTGAGCACGTTTTCGGCACGTACGATATCCAAGTCATCCTTGGTCGTAATATTCCATGGCAGGGAAAAAAGAAATTCGAGATAGTTCAACCCAATCGCATATTCGGGAGAAGAGGGGGCAACAGATGCAATCCGCTCGCATTCGGCATGGGCTGCCTCGTATATTTCGTCCGGCAATTCCGCAGCTTCCAATCGCTCACGGAGCAGTTCGCGTTCAGTCGGAGTGGTTGTTTCTTTCTGCAACCGTTCCGGCTCTTTTTCTTCCTGAGGTTCAGTGCTCGGGGCAGCACCCTTTCTGATGTTAAACCAGCCCATTTCTGCTCTCCAAACATGTTGTCAAAGCTAAAATCGTATGCCCAAATCAACATATCCACTATCTTTTATGGCACTTAGTATTCCTAAATAACACGGCTCAACGAGGCTGTTAAGGTTGCACTTCGCAACACCACCCTTTTCAAATATGCCCACTCCACAGTCATGATGGGCTGGTGATGCGTAAAACAAAAGCTATTTTCACCTATTAACTTGAAATTACAGTAAATATATTTTGAGAAAAAACGAACAAACATAAAAGTCAGATTGATAAAAAAAGAATAAAGCGCTTCAGTTATATTTATATATAGAAATTAGGCTCAACACTGTTTCATTCTGCAACATAAATATCCCACCTACACCACCGAAACAAAATACAAATCAACGTTTTTTTGGTTTTCAGCGTTGCATTTTGCATCATTTCATACGGCAAAAAACGTTACAAAAAGAAATAAATTCAACAAAAACAAAATATTACAAACTTCAACATTCTTGGCATGTGTTTTGATCTAAGGAAGGGCGAGAGGCTGAAACACAATCTCCAAAACTCTAAAATTTGAGGAGTGAAACATGACTCTCTTCAGCGCTGTAAAAAACATGGTGAACAAGCATTACGAGGCACAGGCCGAGCACAACTGCAACACATGCCATGTAGGAGCATGGGTTATCGGCCGCGAACAGCATTTCACGGATACATCAGGAGGATGTACTATGAAGGCACTCTTCAAACGGCTTGTCGGCAACCGCAAAGCGGCAGTCGAAAACGTTCCCAATCAAAACGAAACAATCGCTGTAAAAGAAAACTGTGATTGCACCCATTGCAAAATTCTTGTCGTCTGCAAAGGATCTTCTTTCTCTGACGGCGTCATGGATTATGCCATTGATATGGCTGCAAAGACACGGAGTGGCCTGGTGGCCCTCAATCTTGATACCACAGGACGCGACTTCTCTGTTTTCCAGGCCCGATCCGAAGAAAACATCGATAGGTTCTCAGACAGAGCCGCCAATGCCGGATTGCTTTTTTCACATGAAGTCCGTCACGGCGATGAAGAAAGCGTCATTGGCAAAATGTATCAGGAAGATGCACAATTCCGTTATGTCATGGATGACTCCGCTGTCGTTTGCAAAAACAGGAAGGTCATTCCCGTCTATACCCGTGCGACGTTGCGGGCCAAATAAAACAGGCCTGACAACATCTTATATTGTAATTGCAAGGACTTCATATGACCCCTGAAATTATTACGGTTATGGCCGTACTCCTTTTTGCTGTCCTATTGTTCATTTTCGAATGGGTTCGGGTTGATGTTGTGGGCATTATAATGATGGTGCTCCTGCCCCTTCTGGGGCTTGTCACACCGCAACAGGCTATCAGCGGATTAAGCAGTAATGCGGTCGTGTCCATTATCGCGGTGATAATAATCGGCGCGGGGCTGGACAAAACCGGCGTCATGAACTCCATGGCCCGGGTAATCCTCCGTTTCGCAGGCAAGAGCGAATCAAGAATCATGACGCTTATTTCCGGAACTGTCGCTATCATTTCCGGATTCATGCAAAACATCGGAGCGGCAGCACTCTTTTTGCCTGCCGCCAAACGTATCGGGAACCAAACAGGAGTCCCTGTAGGCCGGCTTCTCATGCCTATGGGATTCTGTGCAATCATCGGAGGCTGCCTCACGCTCGTGGGATCAAGCCCTCTGATTTTGCTGAACGACCTCATGGTGGTGGGTGGCACACGGTATGAACCTTTCGGCTTGTTCAGCGTCACGCCGGTTGGCCTGTTGCTGATTGCTGCGGCACTCGTTTACTTCATCCTGCTTGGCCGTTTCATACTGCCAAACAGAGCCGAAGACGAAAACACCGGCCCCATGTCTTCTGTTCTTGCCAGCACCTACAGCAATGTAGGATCGCTTTTCGAACTCCATGTTCCTGATACCTGGAAAAGGGATGGACCTCTCCATGCCCTGGAACTTCGCCCAGTCTACTTCTGTACACTGGTGGCCATTGCCAGAAAAGGCGGAACTTCACATATCTTTGCACCAAACTCGGAAGAAACCATTCAACCGGGAGATCATCTTGTTGTGGTCGGGCCGGATGAATTCGTGGAACACATGGCAGAAGATATGGGGTGGGCGCTCCAGCCTGAATTGTCCTCATTCGCGGAAGAACTCTCTCCCAACAATGCAGGCATCATGGAAGGCATAGTGACGCCCCGTTCCGAATTCGTGGGAAAAACACTTCGGGATTTGCGCATCAGAGAACGTTTCCAGGTTTCACCATTGGCCATTTTCAGAGGTGAAAAAATCTTTGTCAGCGGCCTGACCGATATCGTCATTGAAACCGGCGACGCCTTGCTGCTGCACGGACGTTGGGAAATGTTCCATATGCTCAAAGGTCTGCCGGACCTTGTTTTTACTGAAAATGTTAAGGGTGAATTACTGCGGACGGAGAAGGCAAAACTGGCATTGCTCTGGCTAGTGGTTTCCCTTATCATGATCCTCGGCTTCCACGTTCAGCTTTCCATTGCGTTACTGACAGGCGCCTTGGGAATGGTCCTGACAAAGGTTTTAACCATTGACGAGGCGTATCAGTCCGTGGACTGGATGACGGTTTTCCTGCTGGGCGGACTCATTCCGCTGGGAATGGCCTTTGAGAACACCGGTGCGGCAAAATACATTGCGGACACCATCATGGCGGCGCTTGGAACACCAACACCGGTTATGCTTTTAACGGTCATAGGCATCCTGACCTCATTCTTCACGCTAGTAGCATCAAACGTGGGCGCAACGGTTCTCCTGGTGCCCCTCTCCATGAATATGGCCATTAATGCAGGAGTAGACCCGCGCGTAGCAGCCCTGACCGTGGCTGTGGCAGCATCGAACACCTTCGTGCTCCCGACACATCAGGTCAACGCTCTGATTATGCGGCCCGGCGGCTATAGAACCGTCGACTATGTCCGTAGCGGCGCTGGCATGACAGTTCTTTACATGGTGGTCATGATAACCGCGCTGATGATGTTCTATTGAAAAGAAACGGGTGCAGGATGGCCTGCACCCGTTTTATCCGTTGGGGAAACTCCGAATAGACGAAATACAGCCACTCATCAGATCTGCCTCCGAATGGTTAACGGCCCAGAGCCTGACCTTCGGGGCATTTTTTGGTGATTGAAGGAGATTGGAATGAAAACTTCGTTGACGCAGACGCTTGCCAAAACCTTTCTCGGCAATGCGCCTGTATGGTACAAACAGGTCCTCGTGGCCTTCCTGATTCTCAATCCGGTACTCATGTTCACGGCCGGTACGTTTGTGGCGGGCTGGGCACTCATTGCCGAATTCATTTTCACCTTGGCCATGGCCCTGAAATGTTACCCGCTTCCGGCTGGCGGTCTTCTGGCACTTGAAGCAGTCATCCTGGGAATGACCACTCCTGAAACCGTCTACCACGAGGCCTACAAGAACTTTGAAGTTATCCTGCTGCTTATTTTCATGGTTGCTGGCATCTACTTCATGAAAGGCTTCCTTCAGTTCACCTTTACACGTATTCTGGTCCGCATCCGCTCGAAAAAGACCATCGCTCTTCTCTTCTGCTTTGCAGGTGCTTTTCTTTCAGCTTTCCTAGACGCCCTGACAGTCACAGCGGTTATCATGGCTGTTGCTTACGGATTCTACAACGTATACCACCGTTTTGTTTCCGGCAAGGGATATGGCGATTCCCACGACCTTTGCTGCGACGACACCATCAAGGAACAAAATCGCGCAGAACTTCTCGAATTCCGGGCTTTCCTTCGCAACCTCATGATGCACGGCGCAGTCGGTACTGCGTTGGGCGGCGTCTGCACTCTCGTCGGAGAGCCGCAGAACCTGCTGGTCGGCGGAGAAATGGGGTGGCATTTCATTCCGTTCTTCCTGCACGCCATGCCGGTGACCATGCCCGTCCTGGTCATCGGAATGCTGACCTGCCTCGCTGTGGAACAGTTCAAACTGTTCGGCTATGGAGCGCAGCTTCCCGGCAACATTCGCTCTTTCCTTCTGGAAACAGCTATTGAAATGGAAGAGAAGCAGGGACAGCACGGAAAAATCGTACTGGTCATCCAGGCTCTCACCGGAATATGGCTCATTGCGGCCCTGGCTTTCCATTTGGCGGCAGTCGGCCTCATCGGGCTTTCGGTCATCGTCCTGCTGACTTCGTGCACCGGGGTTACTGAAGAACACCAACTTGGTGCCGCGTTTGAAGAGGCTCTCCCCTTCACCGCTTTGCTCGTTGTCTTTTTCTCCGTGGTGGCAGTCATTCATTCCCAGGAACTCTTCGCCCCGATCATCAATTATGTTTTGAGCCTGAAGGGACACGATCAACTGGCAGCATACTATATTGCCAACGGTCTGCTTTCCTCCATCTCGGATAACGTATTTGTTGCCACCGTGTATATTTCCGAAACCAAGCTGCATTTCGTCCACGTGCTGAATGCAATCCCCGGAATCGGAATGAGCGGCCAGGCTCTCATGGCCAAGCTGACGGACGCCCACGTGGCAAGAGCCGATGTTCTTGCCACGTTGCCTCAGGGAGTCGCAATGCAGGTCAAGGAGGTCATGGAACATTTCGACAAGCTCGCGATAGCCATCAATACGGGTACCAACATACCTTCTGTTGCCACTCCTAACGGTCAGGCTGCGTTCCTCTTCCTGCTGACAAGCGCTCTTGCTCCTGTAATTCGTCTGTCATATGGACGCATGGTAATGCTGGCTCTCCCGTACACCATTACAATGTCTCTGACTGGACTGGCTGCAGTGTATCTGTTCCTGTAGTACATTCCTGTTCCAAAGCTACCAAGGGGTTTCCGAAATTTCGGGAACCCCTTTTTTATTATCAAAAGAATGCCCAAAAATAATTTCACATTTTGATCCCACATGAGATACAATCATTTTTCACGCAATGAGAATCACTGGAGCATTCCACTTCATGATCCGAATACTTACCCTCACCCTTTTGACAATCATCCTGTCTCAACCCTCTCTTTACGCCGCCCCGGACGCTGGAGGCATCCAACATGTGACAACTGTAGGGCCCTCATGGAACAAATTCACCAACCGCGATGGAACCGGATTGTATCATGATATTTTCAAAGCGGTTTTCACGCCTCTGAACATCACAGTAACACATGTCTATATGCCCTCCGCCCGGGCCTATGAGATGCTGATATTGGGCACAGCTGATATCATGGCCTGTTCTGCGCATGTTGAGCCGCAGTTACAATTGGCGGCATGTCCCATGTTCCAGAACCAGTACCACGCATTCTTTTCCAAGAAGAACATACATCCCTGGCGTGGCCGAAAGTCATTGAACGGGCATTCGCTCGTCTGGCGGCGCGGGTATTACACCGCAGACGAATTCAAAGATTTGCACGAACTGACGTTTGCCGAACACTCCAGTGGATCAACAGCTCTGGGGATGGTCGTGCTTGGACGCACGGACTTCTACATTGACGATATCAATCTGATCCGAGAAAATCTGGATGGATGCACGCTCAAGTTTGACATGAAAGACTTTGATATCAAGCCTGTCGGCAGACGAAGTTATTACCCGATGTTTGCTCAAACACGACATGGAACCCACCTTAAGAACCTCTTCGACTCCCGTATGAAAAACTTGCATAAACAAGGAGTGTTACGCAAAATATTTAATAAATGGGAATTTTCATACCCTGACTACGATTGCGTTCCACAATAAATTGACACCATAAAATCTGAAAAGCGCATTTAAAACATGCTTATTTTGAGCAAAGCGTATCTTTTTAGTTGCCTAATCACATATAATGGACCATAAAATAGACATCTGAAACTTCACGGTCCACATAAGCTGTTGTGGCCGAGGCCCTTCAACCCAAGGGGATACCCGTGGCTTACATCACAACCTCTCTCTTCGAACTGTTCAAAGTTGGCCCAGGCCCTTCCAGTTCCCACACAATCGGCCCCATGAAGGCCGGGTGCCATTTCATGAATGCAGCCCGCAACCTGGACACCCAAATCCTTGCGCAAGCGGAAAACATCGAAGTACGCCTGTTCGGCTCACTGAGTGCAACGGGAATGGGGCATGGGACTCGGAGAGCCGTAATTTCCGGGTTGCTCGGACACCAGCCGGAAACATGCCATCCAGATGTTCTGGACGAGTTGGATCTCAATCCTGATCAGGAATATCCTTTGGATTTAGGTTCCAAAACCATCTCATTCAAGGGAAGTGAAGTAATTTTTGACGAAATTCAGCATGATTTTCCATACAGCAACACCATGATATTCAGCCTGCAAAATAAAGATGAGACTCTTTTCGAGCAGGAGTATTATTCAATTGGCGGTGGTTTCATTCGCTGGAAAGGATGGGTTGAACCGGAACGAGGAGAGCCGGAATTTCAATACTCCTCCATGGCTGAACTCAAAAAACATTTGGTCATGTCAGGCCTTCGGCTCCATGAGCTTATCCTCCGCAACGAAAAAGCCATTACTGGTCTTAGCGAAAATGAAATCGTGGAAAAGCTCGACAACATCATTATGGTCATGGAACGCTCCGTAGAAAAAGGAATTCAGACAGAAGGGATGCTTCCCGGCCCCATAGGCTTGCACCGCAAAGCAAAGAAACTCTACGACAAGGCCAAAAAAGCACATTTCCAAGGCCCGGGTTTTCTCAAAGGACTCAATGCGTATGCCATGGGCGCTTCGGAGGAAAACGCATCGGGACACTGCATTGTAACGGCTCCCACAGCTGGTGCCGCGGGCGTTATCCCCGGATTGATTTTCGTCCTGAAAAGACACATGGGCGCACTGACTGAGGAAGTCAGAGAAGGTTTGATCGCCTCGGCAGCCATAGGATTTCTTGCCAAGAACAATGCCAGCATTTCCGGTGCCGAAGTCGGCTGTCAGGGAGAAGTTGGAGTAGCTTCCTCCATGGGGGCAGCCATGATGGCTTATGCCCGTGGCTACCGATTCCAGATAACCGAAAATGCGGCAGAGATAGCCTTGGAGCACCATTTGGGCCTGACTTGCGACCCCGTGGGAGGCTATGTGCAAATCCCATGTATAGAACGCAATGCGATGGGCGCAGTAAAAGCGTACAACGCATACCTCATCGCAAGTTCGGTGGATGCCGCTTACCACATGGTGGATTTGGACAAGGTCATCAAGGCAATGGCCGATACGGGAAGAGACATGTCGCAAAAATACAAGGAAACCTCTCAAGGAGGCTTGGCACTCAGTCTCATTGAATGTTGATCGCAAACGTACCAGATCTGTTGAAGCGCTTTGGCCTTTTTTTACGGCAAAGCGCTTTTTTTCTTTTTTTCAAGCCAACGCCTACTTTACAAAAAAATCAAATTCCACACCTGTTTTTTCTTCAAACAGCAATTTGAGTCGTCCAAACTGCGCATTCCAATTTCAAAACCGGCCAAACACATCTTCATATAGTCATTCTATACAAACAGACAAACACCTCCTAGACGTTGCTCCCCCTTGATTATTTTGGTACTTGCCGACTTGCTCAACGCAAGAGTAATCCGGGGGAGAAAATAATTCGTGATATCTTTCAAAAATGTAAATAAATGGTTTGGCGACCTTCACGTTCTGCAAAACGTGTCGCTTGAGATCAAGAAGGGCGAGGTTGTCGTTATCTGTGGACCTTCAGGATCGGGCAAAAGTACACTCATTCGTTGTATCAACCGCCTGGAACCGATCCAGAAAGGAAGCATCTGTGTAGAGGGGATGGACGTCAACGACCCAAGAACCAACATGACGCAGCTCCGCGCCGAAGTTGGATTTGTTTTCCAACAATTCAATCTGTACCCGCACATGTCCGTGCTGGAAAACATCATTCTTGCACCCACCATGGTGCGCCACATGCCGAAAGCCGAGGCTGGTGCCATTGCGATGAAACTGTTGGAAAAAGTGAATATCCCCGACAAAGCGCATTCATTCCCGTCCCAATTGTCAGGAGGACAGCAACAACGCGTGGCAATTGCGAGAGGGTTGGCCATGCAACCCAAAATCATGCTTTTTGACGAGCCAACGTCCGCCCTTGATCCCGAGATGATCAATGAAGTTCTGGACGTCATGAAATCCCTGGCACGTGAAGGAATGACCATGGTCTGCGTAACGCATGAAATGGGATTTGCCCGAGAAGTGGCCGACAGGGTAATTTTCATGGATGGCGGGTTACTCATTGAGCAAAACACTCCGGAAGAATTCTTCAACAATCCTCAAAACGAACGCACCAAAGATTTTCTGAGCAAGATTCTGTCGCACTAGTTTGGTAGTACGCCCGGACAAATTTTGCTCGGGCTCTTGGGAGATAACTCACAAACGGAGAGAGGTTCTTATGCGTTCTTTCAAAATCATGGTTCTTGTGGCGGCCATGTTGACCCTGGCAGCGGCAAGCGCTGTTGCCGGCACGACCTATGACCGAGTCATGCAAGACAAGGTCATTCGTGCAGGTATCAGCAATCAGGGTATTCCGTTCGGCTTCATTGATGAAAACAACGAATGGGTTGGTTTCGACATGGATATGGCCAAGGAAATAGCCAAACGCCTTGGCTGCAAGCTTGAGCCTACCGTGGTCAACAACAACACACGAATTTCCTTCCTGCAAACCGATCCGCCCAAAGTGGATATGGTCCTGGCCAACATGACCCACAAGCGTATTCGTGATGAAAAAATTGATTTCTCCATCACCTACTTCTTTGATGGCCAAAAATTCCTGGCCCCCAAAGGCAAGGTCACTGACGAGAAACAGCTCGCCAAAATGAAGATCGGCTCCATGCAAGGAACTACTTCCATCATCAACGTCAAAGAATACCTCAAGAAGCTTGGCAATCCCAATGCCAAAGTCACCGGCTATGAAGGCGAAGTGGCCATGTTTGAAGCCCTGCGTTCCGGACGTGTCCAAGCTATCTCCACCGACTCCACCATCCTGCTGGGTTACGCAGCCAAGGTTCCCGACAAGTATGAACTGGTAGGTGACTTCATCTCTGACGAACCTTATGGAATAGGTCTGCCGCAGGACGACTCGGCATGGCGCGACGCTGTGAACTTTGCCGTTCAGGACATCTGGAAGGATGGAACCTACAAGGTCATCTACAACAAATGGTTCGGTCCGGATTCCGCATACCCTTTCCCCCTGACCAAGCAAATCGAAATGTGGCCCTAGGGTCCAAGCGACACTCTAATGAACAAGGCTCCGGGCAAGCCCGGAGCCTTTACATGATGGAAAACAATGTTCAAACACTATTTTGAGAAGATATGGGTCCAAAATGTGGCCCTCTTCTGCCTGCTCGCGCTGGTCGTCTACTATTTCGGCTTCGTTTTCGAATTCAAATATGATTTCCACTGGGCAATACTTTGCGAAAAAACCCAGTATGGAGTCATGAGCGACCTACTGCTCAATGGACTGAACCAAACCATCATCATCTCCATATACTCAGCCCTCATTGCTTTGGTGCTCGGGACCATTTTCGGCCTTGCGCGACTTTCCAATTTCAAACCTGTATACTGGTTTGCCACCTGCTATGTGGAAATCTTTCGTAATACGCCTCTGCTTGTACAGTTATTCTTCTGGAACTTTGCCCTGCCCTATGCTTTTCCCGAAGACATCCGCATGCAACTTTTCGAGCTCAATTTCGAGTTCTGGATTTCTGTTGTGGGACTCGGTGTTTTTACCAGTGCATTCATGGCGGAGATCATCCGCTCCGGAATTCAATCCATCCCCAAAGGATTGCTTGAAGCCTCATATTCATCTGGCCTGACGTTCGGTCAAACGCTACGCAGAATCATTCTCCCGCTGGCATTCCGTGAGATCATCCCGCCACTGGGCAGTGAGTTCCTGAACAACATGAAGAACTCGTCTCTGGCCCAGACCATCGGCGTCATGGAAGTCTTTTGGGCAATGACGGAAATAACGTCTTTGACCTACCATTGGTTTGAAGCCCTGACCGCCGCCACGATCATCTACACAATTCTGTCGCTGCTCATTGCAGGATTCATGAATCTGGTTAATGCCAAGCTGAAAATCATCCCCATAGGACAAGAATCCCTCCTCAGAAAAATTGCAGATGCGCTCTTCTGGATTCTCGGAGCCATATACAGGCGTTGCTCCCGCACCAAACGCAGGATTGCTCGCAGGCGGGCGGCATCTAAAACATTGTCTCCGATAGAACAGGCAACCAAAGCAATCTGGAAGGTTACAGTTCTGGCAGGGCGAGCTCTTTTCGTTCTTTTCCTCTGTTATCTGCTCTTCATAACAGCAAAGGCCCTTATTTCCTTTAACTGGGGAATAATCGCCAAAAACATGAAAACCCTGCTCTTCTGGCGTTTTCCCAATGGCGGGGAAACAGAATTTTTCATGGGACTTGGCGGCCTTTCAAGCTCGGTTATCATGGCTGTATTCGCTATATCGTGCAGCTTCATCATCGGTCTTCTGGTCGGAATGGGACGCACATCGCGCTACCGCTTTTTCAAAATCCCCTGCACATTTTACATTGAACTCATCCGCGCCAACCCTCTGGTCATAGTACTTTCATGGATGTTCTTCACCATCCCGGTAATCCTGAAAATCGAGCTGCAGGCTTTTTGGGCAGCCACATGGGCTATGACCATTTTCTTCGGAGCATATATTGCGGAAATCGTCCGTGCAGGAATTGAAAACATTCCGGCAGGACAGGTAGAGGCAGCCCAATCTACAGGATTGACCTACCTCCAGACCATGCGTAAAATCATTTTGCCCCAGGCGCTCAAACAAATGCTTCCAGCACTGGTCGGCATGTTCATCGCTGCTTTCAAGGACACTTCGCTGGCATATATCATCGGTGTTATGGAACTAACCCGCGCCGGTTTCGCCTTGAACAACAGACTCATGATCTTTCCTTTTGAAATATATACGGCCGTAGCCGCACTGTATTTTATCTGCTGTTTCTGCATGAGCAAATATTCTGCACATCTGGAAAAACGACTCAGCCCGGAAAAAATCAGGCTGGACATGTAAACAAAACAGGGAGGACCGTGCGGTCCTCCCTGTCCTCAAAATTCTCCCCCCCTCTCCCCTCTCTGGCGATCAAGTCCCAAGGCATCCTCGCGGTGAACCATCAGTGCGCAGCACGTGCACCATTGGTACGCATACTTTTCCTGCAAACGAACGACAAAAAGAAATACTCTTATATATTAGAAAGATAAAAACATGGCACACGGATTGCTGTAAGCCAGACAATGACAACCTCCAATCCAGGAGACGCCATGAAAGTCAGTCTGTATAGAATTCTCGTGTTGGTAGCGTTTCTGCTGTGTGTGGGCAAAGCCTATGCTGCGGCTCCGATTCCGAACGACATGCTCCTCTCCGCTCCGGAATCCATTACGGCCAAGAAAGCACCGGTTCAATTCCCCCATGGCAAGCACTCGAATGCAGGGCTGGAATGTAAAACCTGCCACCACAAGTGGGATGGCAAGAGTGAAATGCTCAAATGTTCCAGTGCCGGGTGTCATGATCAACCGAGCAAGAAAGCGGACATGAGCTTCTATAAGGCGTTTCATGCTTCCAAGGCAAAGCAGAGCTGTGTCGGTTGCCACAAGGCAGCCAAAAAGCAGGGCAATACAGTCGCTCCCACGTCCTGCAGGCAATGCCATCCGAAGAAGTGAACAGAATACCTCCTCCCCTCATCTCCGGACTCTCCCACCGGAGTAACCAAAAGCCCGCCACTCCTCCCGGCGGGCTTTTTCATGTTCTAAACAGAGTCATGAAACGCGGAGAGCCTCATATACCGAATCGAGATTCTTTACCTTCGCCAAGGCTGAATACAACTGGGCGAGGTCTTTGACCTCGACGGTGAATTCCAGTTGAGAAGTGCCGTCCACCATGGAATTGAACGTCCCGGAAGCGATATTAACATCCGCCTCGCCGAGCATAATGCAAATCTTGCCGAGCATGCCTTTCTGATCACGACATTTGATACGAACCTTGGCAGGATAGGAACGTTCCTCTTCTCCTTCCCAGGAAACAGGAAGCAGGCGTTCAGGTTCAAAATTCTTTACGTTGTGGCAATCCACACGGTGGATAGTCACACCGCGTCCCCGTGTAATATACCCGACAATAGGGTCTCCCGGCAGAGGGTTACAGCAGACCGCAAACCGTACCAGCATCTTGTCCACACCGCTGATGCTCAGCCCTTCCCCCTTGGGCTTGGTTGTTTCCACAGCCTTTTCGGGGATCTTCTGACGCTGCTCCTCTCCGTGCATCACGGCATATAGCCGCTTCAGCACTTTCTTTGGCGTAAAATTGGAATAGCCGACCTGAGCAATGAGGTCATCTGCGCTGCTGCAGTTGAAATCTTCGGCCAGTTTCTGAAAAGCTCCATCCTTGAGACTTTTCTGGAAATTGATGCCTACACGACGTCCTTCCTTCTCCAGCAACTCCTTGCCCAACGCGATACTACGTTCGCGTTCAACTGTCCGGATATGCTGCTTGATGCGGGTTCTGGCTTTGGCCGTTTTGACAAACTTGAGCCAGTCCCTGCTCGGATTGCGATTCTTATCTGTAATGATCTCTACAGAGTCACCGTTCTTGAGTTGGGTTTGCAGCGGCACGAGCCGTCCGTTGACCTTGGCTCCAGCACAATGGTCACCAACTTCCGAGTGGATGGTATAGGCAAAATCCACAGGGGTGGCGCCGTCCGGCATCTCCTTGATGTCCCCGTTAGGTGTGAAGACATACACCTCGTCCTGAAACAGATCGAAACGAAGAGAAGCCATGAACTCGCGAGGATCATTCAGTTCCCGCTGCCAATCAAGAATCTGGCGCAACCAGGTAAAACGCTCGGCATCACGTTGTCCGGCGGCCTTGCCCTTTTTGGCCCCCTTGCCCACTTCCTTGTACTGCCAGTGCGCGGCAACACCATATTCCGCAACCCTGTTCATCTCCTCCGTACGAATCTGCACCTCGATGCGTTCTCCGTCAGGACCAATGACTGTGGAGTGCAAACTCTGGTACATATTGGCTTTGGGTATGGAGATGTAATCCTTGAAACGGCCGGGAATAGGTTTCCATGCGGCATGAATCAACCCCAGAACAGCATAACAGTCCTTGACCGTGGGAACGATGATACGAAAAGCGATCAGGTCATAGATTTCCTCAAAGCTGAGATCCTGTTGGACCATCTTCTGGTGTGTACTGTGCAAATGCTTTGTCCGGCCGTACACATGCCCCTTGATCTTGTTTTTCCCCAACATGCCCTGAATAAGGTCAATGACCTTGTCAATATATTCCTGACCGGCCGAACGGTGTTTGGCCACAGCTTCACTGAGCTGGCTATAGACATCGGGCTTGAGGTAGCGCAGGCACATGTCCTCAAGTTCGGTCTTGATGCGGTGCAATCCGAGCCGGTTGGCGAGTGGCGCATAAATATCCTGCGTTTCCTGAGCGATAATACGCTGCTTGATGGGACGCATATGTTTCAACGTGCGCATGTTATGCAGGCGGTCTGCCAACTTAACCATAAGCACACGAATATCCTCGGCCATGGCCAAAATCATCTTACGGATATTCTCTGCCTGCGCCACGGCTCTGGATTCGAACTGCATCTTGCTGATCTTGGTGACACCGTCGACAATGTCAGCCACATCCGAACCGAAAAGATCTTCGATCTCATCGATGGTCGTATCCGTGTCCTCCACAGTGTCATGCAGTAATCCTGCAGCCACGGAAGCCTCATCCAGTTGCATTTCCGCAAGCTGATTGGCCACGGATATGGGGTGGGAAATATACGGCTCCCCAGACAGACGCACGACCCCTTCATGGGCCTGTGCTGCAAAAATGTATGCCTTCTGGATGAGGGCAAGATCCGGATTCTCTATGTATCCAGCGACCTTGTCAGTAATATCTGTAATACGAATCATTCGAAGCCAGTCTTTTATTGTTGCAGTTGCAGAGACTTGGGAATCCACCACTTGGTATAATTGTATCCGATACCGGCCGGAGCCGTTTTAATGCCCTGCACACGGGCATTCACAATGGGGAGTGAGTACGGAATGTACAGAAACACATACGGTTGATCTTCAAACATGATTTCCTGAACGCGATCATAAATTTTCTTGCGCTCCGCCCGGTCCACAAGCCTGCGTCCCTTTTCCAGCAAAGCGTCCATTTCATCATTCTTATAACTGATGAAATTCAACCCATCAGGAATACTTCTGGACGAATGCCACGCGTCATAAAGGTCTGGATCCTGCAAAATATTCCAACTGAGCAGGACGGCATCAAATCGCCCTTTGAGTACGAATTCGTGCAAAAAGGCAGCCCATTCCACAATACGGATATCAACACGAATCCCTACGTCGCGCAGCCGCTCCTGAATAATTACTCCAGCTTTGCTCCGTTGAGAATTCCCCTGATTGGTCAGGATTGTAAAATAAAACGGCTTACCGTCCTTGTCCAGCACACCATCGCCGTCCGTATCACGCCAACCGGCTTCAGCCAGCAGCTTTCGGGCCTGATCAGGATGGTAGCCCCGATCCTGAATATTCTTATTAAACTGCCATGTGCCGGGTTTGTACGGTCCTGCTGCAGGTACCCCCATGCCCATAAGCACACCTTTGACGATCTCCTGCTTGTCGATGGCCAGATCTATGGCTCGCCGGACTCGGACATCCTGAAAAAACGGGTGCTTGAAATTAAAACCAAGATAAGAATACCCGAAAGAGAGATACTTGAACTTCCGATAACGGCCCCACTCCTTGCCTTGAGTCTGACGCAAATATTGCAGTGGGGTCAATCCCATGGTGTCTATGTTTCCAGACTTAAGTTCCAAAAACTGCGTGGAAAGGTCGGGGATGTTGCGATAAATAATCTTGTCTATGTAGGGTCTGCCTTCAAAAAAATCAGGATTCGCTTCCAAAACAAGACGGCGCCCAGCAATCCATTCCTTGAGTTTATATGGTCCTGCTCCAAGCGGCTCTCGGCTATATTTTGTGTTAGACAGGTCTTCCCCGGCCAAAGCATGTTTCGGCAAAATATTAAGAGCCCAAGTTACCAGCGAACGAGCAAACGGCTTTTTATAGAAGACTTCAAAAGAATACGGTCCTGTCAGGCGAAATTCACTAATAGCCTTCCAATCTTCAGAATAAGCCGTTGGGGTTTTCGGGTCGATCATGGTACGGTACGTAAACTCCACATCCTCGGCCGTAAGCGGCTCGCCATCAAACCAGCGTATGTCCTTACGCAAAACAAATTTGAGATGCTTGCCGCCATCCAGCACTTCAAACGACTTTGCGGCATACGGAACCAGATTGATGTCCTTGTCGTACTTCAAGGGAGAGACATATATTTTGGAAACGACTTCAGCTGACCCTGTATCCGCGGAAAGTTGCGGGATAAGATTGGTAAAAGCGCCCAAAGCGGCCTCCACAAAGCGCCCTCCGTACTCAGGAACGCCCGCGAATTCCACAGGACTGGAGTCTGTTTTTCTGTCATTTTCTACCTTTTTCCCCTCATCAGAACATCCTGTGAGGGAGAAAAACGTTATAAACAGCAGAACAACCAAGGTTACTTTCATTTTAGCTTGCCAAAAGTGGGTATTTAGATCATATACAATTAGTTCTTGGGGGGCGCGTACAAATGTGTGCTCAGTCACGCCCCGTTCCGTGCCACAGTCCCAAGTATTACATAGATTTTCCGCACTCGCCACACCGTTAAAAACGGTCATCTTGATGCGGATTCGATGATAGAAGGAGTTGGACCATCACATGGCGAACAGCGAAGAAGCAGCTGTCAAAGAAATACTTCAGGAATTCGTGAATAACACCATTCCGGATTATATTCTGGAAATGGGACAGAGCATTGTTGCGGTTGGAAACGTCCGCAAAATGGACCTGAAGAAACGGGAACAATACTGGGATGTCGAAGGTCAGGTCGAAGGCGAAGATTTCCAGAATTATTCTTCCGAGATCGGTATCAATCTCGGTGACAATACAATAAATTACTACTGTAACTGCCCGGATTCTTTCTCCGGCGTATGCAAACATATAGCAGCCACATCCGTAAAACTGCTCAAATCTCTTGACCAGGATTCCGACGAGCCTGTTCCGACCCCAAGAACGGATTGGCACCAAATTTTTCGTCCTTTTTTTGCCACAGAGTTGGAACCGGAGGCGGGCAAGCACTATCTGATCTACCGCATATACCCGGAACCGGGACGGCTTCAGGTCGCTTTTTTCCGTGCGCGGCAAAACAAATCCGGGATTTCCCAGGTTCAAAACGAAGTGACTCTCCACCAGATTACGGAAAACCCGGATTGGTGCGAAACTTCTCCCTCTTTGCCCCGAGTCGCAGAGATGATCGGCCATTACCTCGATTATTGGGGGCATCGCGTCGAAATTCCTGCGGGGCTTCATTCATGGTTCTTCCGGGCAATCAAAAACGAATACTATCTTTACCTGCGGGAAACCGACCAACCTGTTCGCGTTGAAAACAAAACCATGCAGCTCAAGCTTTCCCCCCTTCTCTCCGAAGACGGGTTAAACTTTGAGATCATGCTGGCCCGGGAAGATAAACTGCCCTTCTCCATCACGGCCGAAGACGAAGTTTTCTTTTACGGTCGGCTGCCGCTTTGGGTCTATCGCAAGCAGGGGTTCTACCCTGTCCAGACCGGACTCGACCCGCAGCTCATTCAGGAAATGGTGGAGCAACAGCCCATCATTCCGCATTCGGACATCTCTGAATTTCTGGATCGTGTCTGGACCAAAATCCCGCAGTCCGACCTTTACGGGCAGGAAGACTTCATTGAGCGTGTTGGCCCCATCTTCCAGGCAGCGGCCTATAATCCCAAGTTGTATCTGGACGAAGAGGGCAGCCTGCTGACTCTCAAAGTTCAGAACATCTATGAAAACGAACATGGCGAATTTTCCTTGCCCGGCCCCAACCCGGACTTGCAGACCGGCAGTTATCACTATGAAGGCAAAAGCTTTCTGGTTCTGCGGGAACAGCAGGAAGAATCCATGCTGCTTGCCGAGCTTGCCGACATGGGATTCCAGCCACGCAGCAGCCACATCTGGTTTATGGAACAGGAAGAGGCCATCAACTTCCTCCTGGACTATTATCCGATGCTCGTAGAAGCATACCGGGTCTTCGGGGAAAAGAACCTGACCCGATACAAGGTTCGCAACTCCAAGCCTGAAATCGTGGCGGAAGTCGAGTCTGACGAAGAAAACAAGTGGTTCAAGCTGGATTTGGCTGTGGAATACGAAGAACAACGTGTTCCCATCGACAAAATCTGGAAGGCATGGACCAGTGGAAAACGCTACGTCCAGCTCAAGGACGGCTCATATACCAGCCTGCCCGAAAGTTGGCTCAAGCGTATCGGCTACAAGCTCAAGGCTCTCGGGTATGATCCCGAGAAACCGCCTCAGCAGACCTTCCAGCAGTTCGAAGCCCCAGTACTCGACAAGATTCTGGATGATATTCCACACGCCCAGACAGACGAATTCTTTGTTCAACTGCGTGAAAAAATTCATAATTTCCAAGAAATTCGAGAAATTGAACAGCCCAGAGACCTCAAGGCGACTCTGCGCCCTTATCAGGTTCAGGGACTCAGTTATCTCAACTTCCTGCGTGAATACGGATTCGGCGGCATCCTTGCTGATGAAATGGGACTGGGAAAGACCATCCAAACCCTTTCCTTTATCCAGTCGCTCAAAGAGCGCAACATGCAGTATCCGAACCTGATCATCGTGCCTACATCCGTATTGCCCAACTGGGAACGTGAAGCACAAAAGTTCGTACCGGACCTCAAGCGTCTGACCATTTACGGAGCCAAACGCGAAGATCTCTTCCAACATATCAAGGATTCGGACCTCATCATCACGACCTACGCGTTGCTCAGGCGTGATCTCGACGAATTGCTCAAGTACAAATACGGAAGCGTCATTCTTGACGAGGCCCAAAACATCAAGAACCCGAACACAATCACGGCCCGCTCTGTCCGCAAGCTCGACTCGGACATGAAGCTTTGCCTTTCGGGTACCCCCATCGAAAACAACCTGTTTGAACTCTGGTCGCTGTTCGAGTTCCTTATGCCCGGCTTCCTGGGTTCGCAGCACTCTTTCCAGCGAGGCATCGTCAAGCCCATCAAGGATGGAGACGAAGAAACTCTCGATTTCCTGCGTTCACGAGTCAAACCATTCATTCTCCGCCGCACCAAGGCTGAAGTGGCCAAGGACTTGCCGCCCAAAATCGAGACAACGCATTACTGCGAACTCATCGACGAGCAACGCGAGCTGTACAACGCCCTTGCCAAACGTCTCAAAGATCAGGTGCTCAAGGATGTGGACGAAAAAGGCTTGGCTAAAAGCCAGATGTCCATCCTCGACGCGCTACTCAAGTTGCGGCAGATATGCTGCCATCCGAGGCTGCTCAAGCTGGATATTCCGGGCGTGGAAACCAACCTTCCCTCCGGCAAGTTTGACGCTTTCAAGGATCTGGTGACTGACATCATCGAGGGTGGGCACAAAGTGCTTGTCTTCTCCCAGTTCGTGTCCATGCTTAAGATCATCCGCTCCTGGACGCAGATCAAGGACATGCCTTTCTGCTATCTGGACGGTTCCTCCAAGGACAGGTTTGAACAGGTCGACCGTTTCAACGACTCACCTGATATCCCCATGTTCCTCATCTCGCTCAAAGCAGGAGGTACCGGGCTGAACCTGACCTCTGCCGACTACGTGATCCATTATGACCCATGGTGGAACCCGGCAGTGGAAAATCAGGCGACGGACAGAACTCACCGTATAGGACAAAAACGTCAGGTATTTGCCTACAAGATGATCTGCCAGAATACAGTGGAAGAAAAGATTCTGAAACTTCAGGAACAGAAAAAGGATGTTGCAGAGGCCATTATTCCCGGCCAATCCGCTCTCAAGAGCCTGACCCGAGACGATTTGGAGATGCTGTTCGAGGTATAAATGGCTCAATTCCAATGTCAGCAAAACAACCGGTGCAACCCCATGTATACGGCATACAAGGTAGCAACCTACCTTTTTGATCCTTTGCACCACTGGTGGGAAAGTGACGCCACACAGCGCAAGGTCGCCGGCTTGCTGGTGCTTTTCTTTCTCGGGGCCATGGCAACTATTGAAATGAATCGGCAGGGGTTACTCCCTGCCTCTATGGCGGCCATTACACCCAAGAGCCATTACATGGCCATCAACCTTGCGTTCACGCTGGTGTTGATCCTTGAGGTTGTCAGCCTCATATTCACACTCCCCTGTTCCATTTCAAAAGCTGTAGGCAAGCAGTTCGAGATTCTGGCCCTGATCATGCTTCGAAGTTCATTCAAGGAACTCGTCAACTTCCCGGAGCCCATCAGGGTTACGGGGCAGGAAGCCGCCCTGTATCATATTGTATCGGACGGCACCGCTGCACTGATCATATTTGCCCTCCTCGGTTTATATATGCGCATTCGGCGAGACACAGATGAAGACACCACCAAAGGAGTCGTGCTATTCAAATTCGTGGCGGCCAAAAAAATTGTGGCGCTTCTTCTTTTGGTGGCATTCGCCGGCATGGGAATCCTCAATTCATGGCTGTTCTTCCACGGACATCATGAATTCGATTTCTTCCAGGCGTTCTATACGGTTCTCATCTTTAGCGATATTCTGCTTGTCCTCATCGCGCAGCGCTATCTCCCGGCATTCAATGCGGTATTCCGCAATTCAGGCTTCGCATTGGCCACCCTCTTCATCCGTCTGGCTTTGACAGCCCCTCCCTACTATAATGCAGCCATAGGTATTGGTGCAGCACTGTTTGCAGTGTTGCTGACGTTGACGTATAATTGTTTTTTTACGTCACGGAACCAATAACCTATTGAAATGCGATATACCGGATATATGTCCAACTCAGGCTACTCTTCGAATCATCAGAGGAGACGCAAGCATCCACATGATTGGCAACACTCCCACGTCTTTCTCTGACAAGGCCATCGAACTTGAACGGCAACGCCTTTTCACCATCCTGAATAGTCTTGATGCTGCGGTCTATGCCACAGACATCAAAACTGATGCAATTCTTTTCCTGAACAATAAAGCCATTGTCGAAATCGGCCGTTCTGACGACCTCATCGGCCGAAAGTGCTGGACGGTTATGCAAAAGGGACAAAATGGTCCTTGCCCGTTTTGCACCAACCATAAATTGCTGGATGAAAATGATGAACCTACCGGAGTGCATACCTGGGAATTTCAAAACACGGGTAACAAACGCTGGTACTTTATTCAGGACAGGGCCATCCGATGGCCGGACGGCCGCCTGGCACGACTTGAAATCGCCACAGACATAACCGAACGCAAACAAAACGAAACCGCAATCCAGTCCCGCGAGGCAATACTCAAGGCAGTGAGTTGGGCGTCCGAACGATTTCTTACAGACAATGATCTACACAGGCACACGACAACGTTGCTCGAAAAAATGGGAAACGGAGCTGATGTCAGTCGAGTCTACATTTTCAAAAACTCCGAGGATGACTGTGGAACAATCCTCATGAACCACCATCATGAGTGGACAGCTTCTCATGCAAAGGCCGAAATCAACAATCCGGGGCTACGCGGGCTCAGTTATGAAGAAAGCGGAGCTGGCCGTTGGAAGATATTTTTTGAAAAACGAAAATTTATTGTCGGCCATATTCGGGAAATGCCACCAGAGGAACAATCTGTCCTTGAAGTGCAGGGAATAAAATCTGTCGTGGCCTTTCCCATTTACCGGGGTGACAAGTGGTGGGGCTTTATCGGCTTTGACGAATGCCGATGGGAAAGGGAGTGGAGCCATGCGGAACTTGATGCGCTTCAGGCCGCCGCTTCCATCATAGGCGCAGGGCTGCTCAAGAACAAAATTGAACAGGACTTGAGAGAAACAAAAAAAATTGCAGAAAAAGCCAACAACGTAAAATCTCAATTTCTCGCCAACATGAGCCACGAAATCCGCACCCCCCTCAATGGGGTGCTCTCCATGCTACAATTACTCGATTGCTCAGCTCCAACAAGCGAACAGCGGGAATACATTCTCAACGCACTCAATGCAGGCCGCAGTTTGTTGCAAATCATCAACGATATTCTGGATCTTTCAAAAATTGAAACAGGCCACGTGGAGGTTGAAGAAAACAATTTCCATCTTCCCTCACTACTGGGTGTAGTAACAGCACTGTTCAACGACCAGTTGGAGGCATCCCACGTTCACTTGAGCTGGAATATGAACGTGCAAACGCCAGAATGGATTTTGGGGGATGAAGGAAAACTCCGCCAGATTCTCTACAACCTCATTGGCAATGCCGTGAAGTTCACTACCGAAGGAAGCATCGACATAGAAATTTCGACAACAAACAACGCGACAACAGAACAAAATCTGGAACTTGTCTTCACTATTACCGATACAGGGCTTGGAATCCCTACTTCTCAGCAAGAAGAAATATTTGATCCCTTTACACAGGGGGAACAACCCTTTGAGCAGCGGCAAAGTGGTACGGGGCTTGGGCTGAGCATTGTTCAACAACTTATATCTGTTCTGGGCGGAACCATATCTTTGAAAAGCGTTGCAGGAAAAGGCACGAAGATTACCTTCACAATCAAAGCAACCCACGGCACCAAGAGTTCAGCGACATGCGCACCGGAACCACCTCTTGCCCAAAAACGCCAATACACCCTGCTCGTAGCCGACGATAACGCAATTAACCGCCTCTCCTCCTGCCGATTTCTGGAGAAGGCTGGACATACTGTAATTTCCGTTCAGGACGGCACCGAAGTTTTGAAGCAATTGGCAACAAACAGAATAGATTGCGTAATCATGGACGTCCAAATGTCCAACATGAACGGATTGGAAGCCACGCGTGCCATTCGCAAAGGTGTCAACGGAATCGATGCCAACACTCCGATCATCGCACTGACAGCCCACGCCATGCGCGGCGACAGGGAGAACATTCTTGCATGCGGGGTGAGCGGATATTTGGCTAAACCGGTAGACATGAATACACTGGTAAAGACCGTGGAAAGAGCTGTTCGTTTACGTCAAAACTAGCCACCCAAGTCTCGAAAGTTTACCCCTTCTTAAAGCCATCAACGGCTCGACAAAACAATACTTTGAAAAATCTAGTCATTTCATGTTCTTCAAATGCCAGATCTGTTCAACAAAATCGTGCCAGACCTTGTAAGCCTATAAGCACATATATATGGTCTTGATAAAAAAAGGGCGGTTGTACCGCCCTCATATTCTTTATAATCATTGTCCACGACCAGATAAACAGCTCGTGCTGTTCAATCTGCCGAGAAAGTCTTTATACACAACTCATCAGAACGGTTCTGCTGCGTGTCCAACTGTCCAGTTCTGCACAACCCATTCTGATCACGTATATTCTTGCCTTTTATCCTCCGCAACCTGTCCAGTTACTTACTGTCCAGTTACGCGTAAAAGTCACAGAGTTGATAGCCCCCAGACTGCACTAGGGTCACTCCTAACTCTGTTAAATAAATTAAGCCCTCATTCCCTTTTTTGGATTGAGGGCAAACGATAAGACCAGATGTAGTTCATTCATCTGCCGCAAAGTCTGGTTACTTATAAGAGCGGCAGCGTCTACTTGATCCCATTACAAAACAGGAAAGGATGACGAATCCAGTTTGGCGTATCTGAAACTTAGGGAGAATTCTCCGGCATTGACTGAGTTCAGCCTTTAGCGTTTCCATAGACTAAGACTCTTCGACAAGAGAATCAGAATATGAGAAACGACTATCTCTAGAACTCTGTCATGTCAAATTGCGCTTTCCCCCGAAATCCATGTTTACCTTCTTGAGAAAAAACCATGGCCCAGGCTGGCCGAGGTGCCGCAGCCTCTACCTTTAAGCCTACTCGTAAGGGAAGGATCACCCACCTAGCATCTCTAATGCACTCTATTTCTAACTTGAAAAAATATTCTTGCTTGCCATAAGCACTTATTTTGTAAGCAATTCTATTAAACTATAGGGTTTAATACCGCCACTCCTCATGGCTCACCGGCAGACGATTCATTAACCGTCGGAGATCTTCCCACTGAGGCATGTGCTTATCGAGCAACGCTTTGAAGCTGGCATTATGCGTCGGTTCGATCATGTGCAACATCTCGTGAACAAGAAGGTACTCCAGGCATTGGACAGGCTTTTTGGCTATATGTGTATTGAGGCGCACGTAACCGCGCTCCGGATTACAGCTTCCCCAGCGTGTCTTCATACGCTGTATAAAAAGCCGATTCACCTTTACGCCTAAGCGTGGTTCCCACTGGGAAATCATGGGCTCAGCCTTTTCGCGCAGTCGGCCCCTGTACCACTCATCCACGACTTCCCGTCGTTTTTCCTCACTCATCCCTGAACGAACGCTCAGGATCATAGCGTTGTGCTTGAGGTCAACAGACGGTGGAGCTTCCACTTCGATAATCTTCATCAAATATCGTTTACCCCACAGGTAATGGCTTTCTAGCTCCAAATACTCCCGTGCTGTTTCGCGTTCTTGTTCCCGCATCTTTCGTTGTTCTTTCTTTATCCAGTTGAGCTTGGAGATGGCAAAGACGCGTATGGTGTCAAGATCCATACGCAATGGCGCGGAAATACGAACCTTCCCGTCTGGAGGATTCACGCTCAAATGAATGTTCTTGATATCCTTGAGGATGACATCCACCGGGATTTCGCCGAGATCTATCCGAGAAACCATCAGTACTCCGGTTGCTCCACGATAATACTGAACACGCGCTCAACTTCGTCCTCATCCTGGAGAACGCCATACAAACCGGCCTTGATGACGTTTTCCTTGGCCTGCACCCCACGCCAGTCATCAGGGCGAACACCCCTGACCGTCGCATCGATCTGCAAGGCCAAGTTTTCATCTTGCCCCAGATTGTCATAGAGAGCCCGCTTACCCTTGGTGTCGAGCGACTTGGGGGTATCTTCTTTAACTCCGGATTGAACCTGGCTGGCCAGTTCCGCGATCTTCTTCAGGTATTCCTCGTACTCAAGCGCCTTTTCCTTCCGGGCGACTATGATCTCATCCAGCAGTTCAGACATCCTCTCATAAAAGGCGGGATTGTTGAGGTGCTCCTTGATGATCTTACGGCGGACGTTATTCTCGATTGTCTCCGCAACGGCGTTCTTGTCGCCTTTGAGAGCACCGAGCCGAGTCCCGATGGCTTCCGCAATCCCTGCGTTCACGATCAGGTCGAGTAACGGCATCTCGTCAAAGGGGGAAATTTTACGTGGGCCATCCGCCTCGATATACGTATCGATAAGGAGGCGCATGTCTGCCTCAAACGGCTTGAAATCAAGGGTCTCGCCACTAGCGTTCTTGATCGTGTCCCGCAGGGCAACATATTCTTCGACCTGTTTCTTGATACTGTCGGCCTCTGCCTGAGTGTATCCTGCTGACTCCATTTCGTTGGCAATGTTCGAGTATGCCCGGACCAGGGAAGCCGTGGCCTTGTACAGGGCCACACGGCGAGGTTCACGCTCCTCCAGGTCGGTCTGGATTTCCGTGTTGCCGCAGAAATAATGAATATGCTCCAGATCGCCCTTGGGCGGTTCCACGGGCTCACAGAGCAGCGCTATGGCCTCCAGGGCCGTTTCGAGCCGCTCTCGCCCAGTATTGAGACGATCCTTAAGCATGATCTGCGGATCGGCCTCCCCTGCTTCGTGGTCCAGCTCCTCGGTGTAGACATTGATCGCATTTTCGACCTTCGTGAACAGATCCTTGTAATCGACGATGTGTCCGAAAGGCTTTTCATCGCCATCAAGACGGTTCGTGCGGCAAATAGCCTGGAACAGACCGTGGTCCTGCATGTGTTTGTCGATGAAGAGGCAGGTGCACGATGGCGCGTCAAATCCCGTCAGGAGCTTGTTGACCACGATGAGGAGCTTCATGCGAGCCGGTTCATTGATGAAGAGCCGCTTGGCGTCTTCCTCGTAGGTCTCGGTCGCGGACATGTCTCCCCGAGGCGTGACATTCTTGAGCAGGTCCATGTAGGTGTTGTAAAGGAACTCTTTTTCCGTCTCGGTATTCGCGCCGACATCCTCCTTGGACACGTCCCCAGCGTAAGGATTGTAAGACGTAATGATGGCGCATTTTCCCTTGAGCGGCGAGCCTTCAAACAACGTGAAATATTTGGCTGCCTCGTACATGCTGGAGGCCACAAGCATGGCTGTACGGTGCTCGCCACGCAGGTACGGCTGTTTCACGAAATCAGTGACAATATCCGTCACGATCCGGTTCATGCGGGACTTTGAGCTGAGCACCTTCTGCATGGTGCCCCAACGCTTTTTCAGTTCATCCTTCTGCCAGTCGTTGAGTCCAGTGGTCACTGCCTCGAACCAGGCATCAACGCCTTCCTCTGAGCTGAGCCGCTGATCG
Source organism: uncultured Desulfovibrio sp. (assembly GCA_913060505.1). Taxonomy (GTDB): domain Bacteria; phylum Desulfobacterota; class Desulfovibrionia; order Desulfovibrionales; family Desulfovibrionaceae; genus Pseudodesulfovibrio. Next base: position 98,587 of record CAJXRQ010000004.1, on the reverse strand, counting down.
ATGTCGCGTGCCTCGTACATGAGGTCGAGCACCACATCATCCTCGACCGCCTCACCGAACTTGTAGGTGTGGATATACTTCCCGAACACTTCGAGGCTGGTCTGCTTGTCCTTCTTGAGAAGCGGCGTACCGGTGAAGCCGATGAATACCGCATTGGGCAGCATGGCCTTCATGATCTGGTGAAGCTTGCCGCTCTGAGTCCGGTGGCATTCGTCCACGAAAAGGAACAACTCCCCTACCGCCGGACTTGGCGAGGCTTCCAGTTCCTTGATGTATGCCTCATGATCCTTGATGTCCTTACGCCCGAACTTGTGGACGAGCGAACACAACAGTCGGGGCTTGGCCTGTCCCAACTGGCTCATCAATTCCCTTCCACTCCGGGAGCGGTGGATATCCTCGCCGGTTTCGGTAAAGACGCGCTGGATCTGCTTGTCCAATTCGTCCCGGTCGGTGATGATGGCCACGCGGGCGTTGGGCTTGTTCTCCAGAATCCACTTAGCCAGCAGCACCATGACGATGGACTTGCCGCTGCCCTGCGTGTGCCAGATGATGCCGCCCTCGTATCGGTTGACGTGCTTTTGTGCGGCCTTGATGCCGAAATACTGGTGAACACGAGGGAGTTTTTTCACTCCGCCGTCAAAGACGACGAAGTCGTACATCAATTCGAGGAGTCGCTCCTTGCTGCACATCTTGCGCAGGTACTTGTCCAGCTTGTAGCCCTCGTTGTCCTGCTCGTCCTCTTTCCACTTCAGGTAATACTTCTCTGCCGTACCGATGGTGCCGTAACGCAACCCCTCGGAGTCGTTGCCAGCAATGAGAACCTGAGCGGTGGAGAAAAAACATTCGTTGAATTCCGGTTTCTGGTTGGAGATGAGCTGTCGGATACCGTCACCGATGGAAACACGGCTGTTCTTGAGTTCGATGACGCCGACCGCAATGCCGTTGACGTAGAGAACGAGATCGGGTCTGCGCTCATGGTTGCCTTTGAGGGTCACTTCCTCGGCAATGGCGAAATCGTTTTTCTTCGGCTCTGCCCAATTGATAAGCCGGATAGTCTCGGTCGGGCTCCCCGCCTCGACTTTGACCTGCACGCCATAGCGGAGTTTCTCGTATACGGCCTGGTTGTTTCCGTACAGGCCACGGGTATGATTATCCGCTTCCACCTTCAGCAGGTAGATGGCCCTGGAAGTCTGCTCAGGAGAATACCCCGATTTTTTCAGGAAGCTCGCCAGATACTCTTCTTCGATATTGGCGTTGTCCCGGTCGGACCAGTCGCCTAGGTACTGATACTTCAGTTCGTCGCGGAAGAGATCTATGACACGGTTCTGCGTAGCGCGTTCGGGTTTCCTGAGGCTGCTCATGGCTTACACCTTGGTGAGAGTGAAATTTATGCGGTAGCGGTAGAAATCGACGTCGGGCATGACGGCAAGCGCCCGGCGGGTGCGGAGGTCGTCCTCCAGGGCGATTATGACGCCTTTGACCGACTGTCCGTTTTCGGCCAGTTCTTCGCGGACGAATCCCATGTATCTGAGCACCTGGCCGACGACGGCGTCGCTGGCTCGGCCTCGCTTAAGTTCGACCACAAGGAGAGTCTTCTTGTCCTTGCTGACGGCCAGAATGTCGAGAGGGCCGGTATCGGTCTGATACTGTCGACCGACCAGTTCACCTTCGTCCGAGAAGATATCGTAATCCTTGCCCAGTTCGGTCTGGCTCCAGTTTTCGACAAGAAAATCTTCGAGGTGCTTTTCCAGAGCGAAGCAGGCCGGGTCTTCGATGGTTTCGTCAGTGACGACCAGGAGCGGCGGCGTGGTGCCGGTGATGAGCTTTTCGAGTTCATCCCTGTACTTGGTGACATTGCTGACCGTACCGATGGAACCGCAGGAATTGCGGAGCGCATCGCTCATATCTTCGCGGTCTATGCGCTCACTGTACCACTGCACAGGCCGTTGATGCGGCAGGTTGGAGCCGGGGCTGTAGCGGTAGTTGCCATTGACCTCACCGACGAGATACTGACCGTTTCCATCGGGACACAGGACAATATCGCCGTTTCTGACGCCTTTGGAGACTGTCCAGAGCGCCCCGCAAGCCAGTCCGGCAGCCACTTTGGATTTTTCCGGCCTGTTCTTAAGGTAAACGGGGATAAACTTCTTGTTGAACTCGCGCCACGCATCAGGCAGATCGTTGGTCAGATCCTGCTCGATGCCGAAATCGGCACCGATGAAACTGCCTTGGTGACATTCTACGGCAAAGGCGCTCGCTCTGCCCAACATGATCCGGTAGTAGCTCTTCATGACAACCTCATACGAGTCTAATTCGTCCGGTCAGCAGTTCCTGCATCATGCCTTGCTTAACCTTCCGGGCCTTGGTCAGCTTGGTTTCCAGTTCGGTGATTTCGGTGTCCATGTCCGAGAGGATTGTGGCTATGGCGGTTTGTTCTCCTGTATCCTTTGGCGCCTTTATTCTAGTGCTATTGATAAGATTGGTATTAAGGTTCATTTGAGAACCTGTTTGTCCATGTTTTGACCAATCATTTTCAATAAATGCCAAGGAGTAATAAAGATACATTTGATCGACTTTGAGATCATCAAAGACCACAAATCCATCATGAATACAGACATTGATTTTGGTAATCATCGGTCTACCTACTGTGGCGCATATGCTCATTATTAAGCTATCCCGCCCAACAGGACGACTATGCCGGATGCCCAAGTCTGAAAGGCGTTGTGTTGTAGCCCGTAAGAAAATATTAGACTTGGTAACGTCAGATATACGAACCCAACCAATTTCAGAGTTATCATCAAACCAGATAGGGCTATCAATTGGGCGCGGTGATGCTCCTCGTTGAACCTGCGCTAAAGAGCCGATTCTTTTCTCCTCCCACTTCCCCTCAAACCCCGGCAAGCGCCTCTTGCCCGTCAGCAATTCCTGCATCGCGCCTTGCTTGATCTGGCGTTTCTTGGCGATGAGCTGCTCCAGGGATTCGATGAGCCCATCCGCATCGGAGAGCGCCTCGGCGATGGCTTCCTGTTCGGCTTTGGTGGGAGGAAGAGCACAAGGAATATCTTTTAAGGCTTGCTTTGTAAGCTTGTAACGCCCTGCACCTTGTCTTGTCAGAAACTGGGATAAATCGCGATGGGAGAAATAATAATAAAACCAAGCTGTAAGATTCGTAGTTCCCTGCACTATATGGGCATGGTTATTTACGTTGAACCGCCCACGAACTAACAAAGTCATTCGCTGTTGACTGAATTTCAAAAAGTGATCTCCATCCTCACCGATTAGGGCATGTTCTCCCTCAACTCTGTATTCATTGATGTACCCTTGAATGCCCGTAGGGCCGTAATAAGGATACGGACCAGCTATTTTTTCACGCACAGCTCTACTTATCGGCAAACGAAGATTATTCCGAATATTAAAAGTTTGGCCAACAGAATCGACACTCCAGTCTTCAGGGATTTCACCAACCTCAGTCTGTTTAAACCTTGCCCTTACTGCCATGCGAACCCCATCCTTTTCAGATGCTGATTAACCTTGGCATCCATGTCCTTCACCCGATCAGCCAACACCGGCATGGATGTTTCGTATCGCTCGGCCAGTTCCTTCACTCGTTGCGTCAATTGCTGGCTCACACGGTCCATCTCGCCATGGATGGCGCTGTCCAGGGTCGACAACCATTTGTCTTCCACCACCAAGGTCTTGATTTCGCCCTCTGACAACTTGGGATACTTGGCATAGGCCATGTCATCGAGCGCCCGATCGGCTTCCTTGTGCTGTTTCTTCAAGGCGGCTTCCTGCTTGCTCAGCTCCAGCCAGGTCTTCAGCACCCTGGCCTCGTCTGCCGCTTCCTTGTCACCCTTGATCTCCTTGAACCGCGCCATGACATTGCCCTTGTTGACCTTGTCCAGCTCGGAAAACGCGCTGTCCTCGCCGCCGTGCTCTTCCTCCAGCTCGCTCATCCCGGCCTTGACGGTTTCCAGCTTAGCGGCAATGCGGTCCAGCTCGGCCTGCTCCTTGGCAAAGAAACGAGCAACGACATACTCCTTGGGGATCAGGTCGCAGGCCCAGCCTTTGTCCTTTTCCTTGCCCTTCTTGTCGATCTCTATGATACGCTCAGCCTTGGCCTTCCAGCCGTCCACCGCGATGAGATAGCAGTCGTCCTGCATGGTTTCGGACCAGTAATCCATGAGGTGCTGATACACCGCATACTGATCGACCAGCGGCCTGTCCTTGTAATGGGCCAGCAACCCGCCCGAAAACTCCTTGATAAAGGGCTTGGGCAACACGCCCGGCCCCAGGGCCTTGAGCTTCACGATGCTTTCATCGCGCCATACGCCGAAGTGAGCGTTCATCCCGGCCACAAAAGCCGCGAATTCCGGATGTTCGAAAATGAAAGGCTTGATCGCCGCCTTGTCCACGGCAAGGTCGAAATACTTGGGACGGTTGTCCCTGAACAACGCTCCCTTCAGGCCGGGGCAGACCTCCCAGTACCGGGACAAGGCATCAACGTCGTCCTGCGGGATGCCACCGCGCAGGTGGGCTTCGATGTCCTGCCTGTCTTCTGGCTCCTGGCTGTCAATGTACCGGGGCAGATTGAGGTTGAAGTCGTTCTTCTCGATATCCTCGAAACTCACCATGCGAGAGAACTTCTCGACCTCCACTTCACGGGTAAAGACATCCACGACCCTATGCACATCCCGCGACCGCAGCCGGTTCTTGGGACCGTCCTTCATGAACCCACCACTGGCGTCGATCATGAATATCCCTTTCCGGGCCGCAGCTCCCTGCTTGTCGAGAACCACAATACAGGCCGGAATGCCGGTGCCGTAGAAAAGGTTGGCAGGCAGGCCGATGATACCCTTGATGTAGCCCCGGCGAATCAGGTTCTTGCGAATCCCGGCCTCGGCATTACCACGAAACAACACTCCATGCGGCAAAATACACGCTCCCTGGCCCGTGGGCTTGAGGGACCGGATTATGTGCAGGAGATACGCATAATCCCCTTGTTTCGCGGGTGGTGTGCCGAATTTGAAGCGCTCATGCGGATCCTTCTCCGTATCCACTCCGTTGCTCCAGCGCTTGTCCGAGAAAGGCGGATTGGCTACCACGTAGTCGAAGGTCTTGAGCACCGCGCCATCAAAAAACTTGGGGTTGGACAAGGTGTTGCCCTGCATGACGGTCGCCTCGGGGCAATCGTGCAGAATCATGTTCATGTGCGCCAGAGCGCGAGTGGTCGCGTCCTTCTCCTGCCCGTAGAGTGTCACCTTGGTCGCGGCTTCATCCGCCACTTTGAGGAGCAAAGAGCCTGATCCACAGGCCGGGTCATAGACGGTCGTCTTCGGGGTGGTTTCAGCCGCATGGATACCCACGATCTGCGCAATGAGACGGCTGACTTCGGCAGGCGTATAGAACTGCCCCTTGCTCTTGCCGCTCTGCGTGGCGAAATGCCGCATGAGATACTCGTAAGCATCACCCAGGATGTCATCCCCTTCCGCCCGGTTCTTGGAGAAGTCCAAAGCCGGGTTCTCGAATATGGCAATGAGGTTGGTCAGTCGCTGGACCATCTCCTTGCCACTGCCAAGCTTGTTCGTGTCATTGAAGTCCGGGAAGTCCGCCAGCTTATTAGCATTGGCCAAGGGCGCGAGGATCTTCTTGTTAATCTGATCGCCGATGTCCGGTTTCCCCTTGAGCGCCACCATATCCTTGAAGCTCGCACCTTCCGGAATGGTGATGGAGGCAAAGGGAACCCCCGCATACTTGTCGCTGACATATTTGATGAACAAAAGGACGAGGACATAGTCCTTGTATTGGCTGGCATCCATGCCTCCGCGAAGCTCGTCACAGGACTGCCAGAGGGATGAATAGAGTTCGGATTTTTTGAGAGCCATTTGAGTCTTAATACCTGTTGGTGTTGAAAAATCTCAGACTATAAAAGTCTGGATGCACTGTGGGTTAAATTCGTCCGTAAGCTAAAACTCAGCAAGTGGTTAGTGTCAAGAATTCATTAAGGGGAATTAGAGGATTACAGTATATTCTTTTGCTGGCTCAAATAGCATAAGGTTTAATCTGCTTTATTATCATCGACGTCCCCGGGCGATCTTCCGTGATGGCTTTGCGATTGATTTAAACAATTCGTCCGGATCAACACCCAACATTCTTGCATTGTACTCCACAGCCACCCACCGTTCTACATAGTTATCAAGCCTCTCTCTCAACTTTTTATTTTCAAATTCCAGCAAACCTATCCTCTCCTCATAGGATGCACGTCTGACAGCAGACTCAACGTCTTTATCAAAATTACTCTTCTGCAATTCTGAAAATTCTGAAATAAAATCTGCCACCCCATTCGAATATAATGTCTGTCTGGAAACACCAAGTCGCCGAGCTAGCGAAGAAATATTAATGGGGCATTCACCGGGAGAAAGGCTGGACATTCTACCCAACTCAGCCTTCACAGCCAGTATCAATTTTCCTCCTCTCAACTGTTTCTTCTTTCGCATTATATATCTCCGTCTGCAGAACTATTTTTCCTAAATACACGTGTTAGCTCCCCCGTAGAAACCCCATCCCGATCATCGACAGACAACGCCACCTGCACCCCTTCCATTTGTCTAAGGGAATGTTTCAAAAAGGGATCGCTCTTAGCAGTTAACTTGCCGTTGGCATCGCGATATCGATCAATCTGCGATTCAAGAACTTTTTTAAGCTTCGTCAGATTGTCCTGTTCACGGACATTCCCCTTGGTCCTCAAATAGTGGAGGCACCCCCGCAAACATTGAAGATGAAACTCACAGGGCTCAATTGAATAATCCTGAACGCACACCCCGAACTGCGTAAAATGCACCGTACTAACCTGCGCCTCTAAAAAAGAGTCTCTATCTACGGGATCTAAGCCGTGATAAGTGTCCGTGATAGGCCCAGTCAACTCACCATCAATAATCATTTGCTTTGCCCATTCAACACGTTGAGCAACGGTTGCATGCTTGTAAGCTTCATTCTGACGAACATCCCTTCTGCCCATCCAACGTGCAAGTTGTAGTTCATTGAGCCCCCCATGATCTGCTAGGGTATTCAGCCAATGCCTGAAGGCATGAGTATTAACCTGCAAGAATTTCCCATGACGATCTTTAAAGCCATGCCTAGAAAAGACAGAGGAACGCCCCTTCTTTCCTCCAAGAAAATCTGAAATATGCTGTTCATTAATCAACTCCGAAATAAACCGAAAGGCACCCGTAGGTTTAAACTGATTATAAAAACAAACACATAGTGAGTCGGATAACTTCTGAACCTTTCCGCCAGCCTTACGCCTAATCTCCAAATCTCCACGACGCCTAATTAAAGCCTTCTCAACATCCGACATCCGATACAAAGCAGGCTCACCAGATTTCGTCGAAGGCTGTGCAGTCTTAATACCAAGCTGTCTGACGAAATCCGCCCCGTTGTGTCTTTCAACTACCTTACCAATCTGTTTGGCAGTAAAAAACCTTCTCCCTTCGCTGGCATTAACAAGCGGGATCCGATCCGGATTGGCCTCAAGCACCAAGGCCCTCTTTCGGGCCTTTTTGCAATGAACTTGTAAATCCTCAATAGCCCTTTTTGCCAACGGAACCGTGTGACTTGGCACCCACTTGATGGAAGGCTCCCCCCCCTTCTCAGGCCAATATCTTATTCCACAACTTAACAAATGCTCACCGGTATTTTCATCAAAAAGCACAGCACCGTCATCAGAATATTGTTTCTTTTCAACCCAACAAGTCTTGGGAAGTGAAAGGATTTCACCGATTCGAAAGCCTCCAACCACCATCAAATCCACAATTCGAATTCTAATCAACTCATTAATATCTATTGGAGCGCATGAAACTTCAGCTAGCGCCTCAAAAACTTCGGCAGATGGCATTTTTTCCATCCCTGCCTGCTGCCCATCTGGAGTCCGCGCATCCCTATCCCTTGGCCTTTTTACCGTGGACTTGTAGCCAATTTTTGATTCCGAAATATTAAACCTATCTACAAAAGAAGAGACCTCTTGCAACGCATTAGCAATTCGATATGCTGTAGCAGAAGAATAATTTTTAACAATATATTCTTCTGCGATAGAAAAATACCTTTTCCGCAGTTTGCCAAGATCATTCTCGATTCCAGCTTCAAGCATAACCTCAAACAAGACCCTCGCAGCATCAAGTAACCTCTGAAGAGGATCAAAGGAGATATTTCGCTCCATCCTCTTCACGCAAACAGTGCTTTTGCAAAACTCCGAGAACGACTCTCCAAGAGGTATCTCGCTCCCCTTTGACACCTTCTTCCCCGTTCGACGAAAAAACTTGAGATAAGAAGATTTTTTCTTATGAGATTTGCCTTCTTGAAAGGGAGTAACATCCCAAACCGGCTCATCCCACTCAACACCGGGATAAATGGGCAACGCCTTTGCTATGGCCACCATCTTGTCCAAAGCAACCCCAGAAGGACTCCTCCCATCATTACGCATGGACATCCTCCTGAAGCCGCTGCAAAAGTTGCTCGATTGCTAAAATAACATCATCAACTTGATTACTTATTCTTGGAACAGGGTATCCAGATAACGAGGCAAATTCACGCGCATACGTTTTGAGTTCAGCCAACATTTCTCTATGAGGACCATCTTTCCAAGCCTGAAAACTTGGGCAAAGGTAGCAGGACAATGGAGGATAAACATTGCAAAGTTTGGTAGCGCCACAGTAGCCAATACCTCCAAGACTCCTGTAAGTCGGCGCATCCCCAGGCACAATAGGCAAAGAAGAACTGCCGCGCTCAACAACAGTTCCCATGAACCGATTGATCACATAAGAGTAATGCGGATTGTTCTCCAACGCTTTATCCAAGGCTTCAACAGTCTTTCCCCTAGCCTCGTAATAAACCCCAACATGTTGGAGATCTGTATGATCCAAAGCGTCAGCGACAACCGCAAGCGGAGCCCCTTGTTCGACCAATCGGGTAGCAAAAGTATATCGGAGTCGGCGAGGAGAAAGATGCAAAGGATTGCCGGTTCGTGGCGAAATCAACCCTGCGTCCTCTGCATAGGTACTTACTATACGTAAAAAGTCTACCGTCTCCATGTGATATTCAAACCTTTTCAGCCCACTGCTTTTACACAATCTTTTCCTTTTTTTATCACGCATCAACAAAGGAGATTTGCCTCCATGCGGATGCCCCTCAACCTTCGCATTGATCTGAACCAACTTCTCGATCAATACTCCAAGATTCTTAGATATTTTGCGATTCCTTACAGAACGCCTCGATAAACGTTTTTTGATTCTAGGGACTTGGAGCATATAAAAACATTTATCCCCAGCAGCTTTATGCTTTTTAAAATCCCTTTCTTCCAGAAGAACTAAACTCTTGGGGTTAGCCCCTAGTTCCATACACAACATCACACATACACGTTCAACCAGACTTCCCTTCCCTCTCTCGATAACGCCCCTTAAAAGATCAAATTCAACGTCGTTCAAAGGCCCCATCTCATCATCATCCGTGAGGACAGCCACTCCTTTATCATTCCCCCCAACCCTGTACGCCATCAGCTTGTCACCAACATCTTGAGAAAAACCGGGAAGGCCAACATCCGCGCACCACAAATACCATCTTCGAATCCAATGAAATCGCCACTCTTGCCCAATTCCTCTATATTTTTGCAAAAGAGAAAGCAGCGATTTTTCTGCTACGGGGAAATCAAAAAAAGCATCATTATACTTGTCCTCAACAAGATAATGAAATGCGTTTGCTGCAGTGTGCGAAGAATTCATCTCTACATTGTTTGCTATGTATGCTTTCAACGATTCTACTACATTTTTATCACACCGACATTTTCGCCAATTGCAAATTCTTCCCCTTGAGGGGTCAGTCAGTTCCCAGACATCACCACTAGTATCAACTGAATGGCCAAACCTATCATAAACAACACCAGGATTTTCCCATGTAAAAGCCAACAATTGGTCTTCATTTTCCCTCGCTGTCGATTTCAGAGCCTTAGCCATGGGGTTCCTCCCGCCAGAGGGACTGCTGGTAACTCCCTAAAAGCTGCATAGCCTCTGCTTCTACAAACCTGTGGGTATAAATTTCACTCTGAGTACTCCCTTCAGTCCAGCCATTAAGAAAATTCTGGACCTTGAGTCGAATATCATCCGTCATGCCTGATGCCTTGGCTTTTTCCATTAAGAGATCATTGAAGGTATGTCTTAATAGATGAGGATGAATGGACCTGTCACTCACCCTGAAGTTTTTCCGAATCATTAAAAAAATATTATTTAAACCGGCCAGAGATAAAGGCTGATGACCTCTTGAGGACACAAAGAGGTAAGGATGATTACACCTTCCCCTTTCCCGTTGGACATATTGAACCAAGCTGATCGCAAGAGTTTTAGGGATCGGGATTTCCCGAGAACGGGTTTTTACTCGGGGTTCATTGAGACGAGGGTCATCAGAATCATCAGGTTGCCTTAGAATTGAAATGGTCTGCTTTGGACCTCTTGGCAGATCGACCAACCGAATCTTCAAAAGCTCCCCACGACGCACCCCGGTGGCAAGCATCGTCTCAATGATCAAATGATTTCTATTCTGCATCGCTTCACGAAATGGATTTCGTCTCCCCCCTGGCTGGGTCAACTCCCGAAGTTCTCGAAGTTCCTCTCCAGTAAGTCCGTAACGCTTAGCTCGTTCTACTGTCCCAACAGCCTTAAATGCCCTAAACGCTCGCTTGATTCGACGCTTTGCACCTCGAAGACTTTTTCTGAGCCCAGCTTCAGAGCTAGCTTTTGGAACAAATTCATAGGCAGCCCAAATCAAAAAGGACTCAATGGAAGACAGGTAATCGTTGAAAGTTCTGGGTTGTAGAAGAGGAATTCGAGAAGAGGAGCTGTCATTTACTTTGCCAATAGTCCCTACGATCTTCCTGTTCCTGCCTGCACGAAGCCATCGTGCAACCCCCTGTATTTCTCCGGAGTTTAAGGTATCTCCTGATTTAAGCCTCTTTTCGAGATCAATGCCCACCTGAGCGCACCATTCGTAAAACCAACAAAGCACTCTGACATCTCGTTCCAACGTCGATGCCTGCCGACTCTCACGCCGCTCGTCTATGATATATCTGGTGGCTAACACCGCTGGCTGAAGGGAGTCGACATGGAGAATAACGGGGAAGCGTTCCCCGGTGGGGAAAACGGCCTTATGGACGAAGTACTTTCGATCTTCAGGAATAGTCCACATTGATAACCTCTTAGGAGTTTCAGTCTTTTCCTCTTTCCGTGGCAGTCGCCCTATGGGCTCCTTGCCACGGAAAGAGGAAATTGAAAAACTGACCATAATCTATTCATTAAATACAGTAAGTAAAAAGTATACTAGTCATATTCAAAGACAAAGCAAATAGCTAAATCGAGGCACAAAAAAAGAGGATGGCGAACCATCCTCTCTACTCATCCTAAGTCTTACCAGTTAAAGGCTAAAGGCCCATCACTATCCCCCTAACTGGACACCACCTAAACACACCATGTCAGAACGGCACATCGTCCATGCCGCTGGCCTCAGAGGGGAAAGCCGGACCAAGATCTTCATCCTGCTGTTGAGGCTGCCCATTCTGTTGCTGCTGGCCCTGTTGATAACCACCCTGTTGCTGGTATCCACCACCTTGATTCTGCTGGTAGCCACCCTGTTGTTGATGGCCGCCGCCCTGACTCTGCTGGTAACCCTGCTGAGAAGCTCCAGCTCCCTCAGGAGCGCGGTCCAAACCTTGGACCCTGTCAGCTACAACTTCCGTGGTGTAACGGTCCTGACCATTCTGATCCTGCCATTTTCTGGTCTGCAATTTGCCTTCGACCATAATCAAACGGCCTTTGCCCATATAGTTCCCGACGAACTCGGCAGTCTGGCGCCAGGCGACAACACGATGCCATTCTGTGCGTTCCACGCGTTGTCCGGTATTTTTGTCACGGTATCCTTCATCCGTGGCAACGCTGAAATTGGCAACAGCCTGCCCGGATCCGGTATAGGAGAGCTTGGGATCCTGACCAATTCTTCCAACCAAAATAACTTTGTTCATGCTTCCAGCCATATCTTCATTCCTCCTGCGCGAATGCGTATCGCCTCAGCGATCAGAATCCTTTCGCGATTGTTTCCATTTCATCCAACGCGTCCTCAAGGCGGTAGCTCAATACATCCGCCTCTGCCGCGTTTCTTTCTGCCAGAGCCGACTCCATACGAAGCCGGAGCGACTCGGCCTCCCGGGCCTTATCTTCCAAAGCCTTGGCCTGGCTATCTTCAATCAACCCGGCATCAACAGCGGTAAAGGCTGCATGTGCCAACTCAACCGCTCCACGCACCGGATTCATAAATTCACCACGAGTCCAGACCAATCGATCCAGCAGAGGCCAAGCCCTTTGCACATCCTTTTCATCAGGCGTGCTCGCACTAACGCGAATCTGGATTATTCGACCCATGATTTGTTCCTATTCGTCCTCTTCCCACTCACTCTGGACCCGCGCGACAACGTCCTGAATGGTGGAAAGCTGGTCCTCGGGGCAAACACCCAAAAGGGGTTCCCCTTCATCCACGTTGTCTCCGCGGTGGAAATATACTGAATATATCAAGCCCTCGGGGCCACTATACGCCAAAGGAGTCTCCCGTTTCATGCGGGAGACAATAAGCATATCCATGCCTTCAAATACCTTGACTGAACGCTTGCCGGAAACCTTGAGCTTCTGGTCCACTTCAGGGATAAAATAGTATTTGGCCCGCTCCGGTGCCCGAAAAAGAAACAATGCCTGCTTGAGGATGCGCTCGATAACTTCCTTGCGGGTCAGATAATGACGCAATGTCAACAACTCCTGACCGGCTTCTACAAATGCGCCTTCAAGCTCTGTACGAATATTGACGATTTCGCCCTTTTCAGGCGCATAAATGGGCTTCTTGTTCTTCTCCCTGGTGAGATGGGCCAGCAACGTTCCCGGCTTCTCTCCCCATGTTCCAGCACGTCCCCGAACCATATCGCCGGACTTCCCTGCAGCAAATTCCACCGTACCCGTGTGCGGTGAACGAACAATGATCTCTTTGTATGGATTTGATTTTATATCTTCGAGCAATTCCTTGATATTCAGCAATGGTGTTCCCCTAATGAGTTTTGTGAGATTGCCCCTTGGGCAGTTAGCGATAATAGAGGTTTCGACCGCCAACGGTCAAGAGCACCTGGTAAAGGTTCTTACGGATCTCGCGCCGATCCCAGATTCCATGAACATGACCTCGGGAAAGGGCCTGATATGCTTTGTGATAATTAGGTGGAACAGGCATCCCCGTGGTCTCGGAAATAACTCCAGGACCTGCAAAACCGATATTCGAAGAACGAATGGCGAACTGGTAGGGGGAACATCCCAAGAAGCTGGCCACCGGTCCGGCATAGGAGTTGGTGTCGTAAATAACCAAATACAAGCCTCCCGCATCGATGTAGCGGCGGACAGCCAAGGTGCAACGAGGCATTTGGATTACGCCGTTCACGCCTTCCTGAATTCGAATCCCGGCGGTCCCGTGAACATAGGCAATGAAAGGATAATGCTTTTTTTGCGCCCTTTCCGCAGCAAGAATAAACTTTTCCCCTTCGGCCGCTCCGACGGTACCACCGCGAAACGGCGCGATCAAACTGGCTACCACAACCTGCACACCGTCAAGCGATGTTTCAAAAGTCACGCACGAACTCTTGCGCCCTGTGCGCTTTCTTGCCTGTTCTATCTTGGCGTCAAACCCTTCGTATTCCAGAGGATTGCCGCTCTCAATGTCCGCATTGAACTCCTGGGCTTCTGCGTAATTGAAAACATTGTAGAAATACCACTCATATTCCATGGAGAAATGATGCCCGCAGCACGGACACACGCCGGCAAACTCGGAAAAAAGGTCCGGAGCCCATAGATCCGGACAACCGTGAGTTCTGGCATTCGGGCACGAAACGGCCCTGTCCTCCCGGGCCCGACCACTCATCCATACCCATGAATCGCCATTTATACAGGCTCCTTCCTCTGGGCAGGATAACCGCGTCAAAGCTTCTTTTGCTCTTTTGCCAAGCTCTGCACGGGGTTGATCAGGACCGCTGAATCGGGAAAGAGCTTTCCGTGCAGGCCTTACGACCCGTTCACTGATAAGAAAAGCCTCTGCGCTCACTTCTTCGGCCAAATCACGCACACGCTTTCGCATCCCCCGGGCCAATCCATAGCTGACAAACGAATGCAAGGACCAACATAGCGGTTCCAAACCAGAACGAATTTTATCCATAAATGTCCGGTTGTCACGGTATGCATGGTGGCTCATATCCCGAAAACGCTGATACCGTTTACAAAGCAACCTGTCTCGAGCGGCATTGCTCAAATCCCAACGGACATAAATACTTTCCGGGTCCAACGCGGCCTTGCGATGCGTCCGGCTACTCAAAGCCATTGCCCGAAACAACTTCATGGACTTGACACTGGACACCACTTCATTGGTGGCTTGAAGGATTTCCCGGCGCAAGGTCTTGAAAAATTCAAAATGATCGGGACGAGCACCCAATGGCGGTTCCTGCACCACACGATCCACATACCCGTTGGCAACATTGTCCTGCGCCGTAATAGCCAACTGGCGAGCACATCGCTCCACTAAAGCGGAATCAGCCCGCTGACCGTTGCGAAGGCGTCCTTCGATAGCGGCAGCCCCTTCTGGAGAAATAACAGAATAGTAGCCATGCGAAAGCATTATCCTGCGGTCCGCAAGAGCTACGGCTTCGGCCCCGCCAGACCCTCCTTCGGAAAAAACGGCCACAACGGGAACTCGCAACGCGCTCATTTCATAAAGATTGCGGGCTATCTGTTGAGCTGCTCCCGGATAATCTTCTACAGGATAGGAACCGGGTGTAAAAACATACGTATGAATGGGAATATTCTCGGTTTCGGCGACCTTCATATAATGCAACGCCTTGGCATTGCCCCACGGCTTGGCAGAACCGCCATTGCGGAACTCTTCCCCGTGTCCTTTTTCGTGCCCAATAACCAAAACAGGTTGATTGACGACTCGCCGTCCAACCCTGCGAGAAATTATGGCACGGGCGATGAGCACGCTTGGATCTATATTATATTCTCCCTGCCCACCTATTTCGCTATAGTTGTCATAAACATTTTCCAGAATATCCTTGAGGCAAATACGTTGAGGATGGCGGACAATGCGAACCCGGTCCATGGGGGTCAATTCTTTTTCCAGTTTTTTCTCTGAAAAATCCAACAACTCTTCAATTCGCCGGAACTCCCGCTCAACGTCAGCCTGAGGGAAATGGGGAAGACGCTCCAGAAACTCCGCGGCGCGAGCCTTCAACACCCGGATGGAATCATTGCCGTCCGGACCAAAGACATCTTCGACATATGCAAGACGATTTCGGAGTGCCAAAAGTCGCTTTTCCCTATCCATCAGAACTCCAAAAGCCCCTGAGTTCGCGCCTTCAAAAAAGCCACGTTGGAAGAAAATCCATGCCCTGAAGCTTCTCCCTCAAGAATCAGGGAATCCAGAAATGCCACTCCCCGTTCCCGCGCCTGTTGAAGGTTTTCACCCCAGATTATCACCAACGCCAAGTTGGGGTCATACTCCATGGGAATTTCATAAGCTCCATTCTTCGGCACTTGTGTATACATTTTGAGCCATGGCGCTTCCTGCCATTGAAACCGCAATATACGCCCGGAACAGGGAGCGAAATCCCGCTCTGGAGCTTCTGCTACCAAACGATACTCAATACTGATCCCGGAAAATCGAACATCAGACTGATCATACCCCAACGTATCCCCCAGTCCCAAACGGATCTGCTCCCGGACAAGGTCTACATGCTCCTGCTCTCCGACACGAGAGATGGCTGCAGAGATACCGTTTTCTACCTGAATACGAGTATTGACCTCCATGAGAAACGGCTCGCCACGAGGTGTCACGATCCATTCCCAAGTGCCGACGTTATCATATCCGACCTCTTCTGCCATGGCTAAAGAGTGCCGGGTAATCTCATCCAATACCCGATCCGCGTCGAAAGCGTATGGGACTTCGGCTGGGGCAAACCCCGGGGCAACCTCGATGCGTTTTTGCTTGCCGGTACTTTGCACGGAACAATTTCGGGTTCCGAAATGAACATGACGCTTGCCGCCATGTTCAGAAACAATCTGAACCTCAAGGTGGTTGAAATCGAAGATACGCTGTTCAATGAGCACACCTTCGTCGTTGAAATTGCGTTTGGCATAATTCCGTACACGCCGAAAAACTGAACGGAACTGATCGGGGTCTTGCACCTCTTCGATGCCCATGCCACCGCCCCCGGCCGAAGCCTTAACCAAAACCATACCACCACGAATATCTTGTGCTCTCTGAAATTCGAACAGGTGAGTGGCAATTGATTCCGCTTCCATCTCGTCATAGATGGGACGGTCAGAACCGGGGATAGTGGGAACGCCGAGACTACGGGCTATGCGCTTGGTATTGATTTTGTCGCCCAGATCCCGAATGATCCACCATGACGGCCCAATAAAAATCATGGGCCGATCCCGCCTCACCACACGGCGGGCAAAACGAAAATCCTCAGCAAAAAAGCCGTATCCTGGATGGATCGCCGTAGCATTGGCCTGATCGGCGACAGAAAAAATCTCATTGGCATCAAGGTAGTTTGAAATCTTATAGACCGATTGTTCACCACCAAGCTCTCGAGCCAGTTCCACATGGCCGGAATACTTGTCCTCGGGAGTGTACAAACACACAAAATCGTGGCCAAGTTCGCGGCATGCGCACATGATACGCATGGCGATCTCGCCACGATTAGCAATAAGGATTTTATGCCGGTTACTCACTATTCAGCCTGATCGTCTTCCTGTGCCTGTTTAGCTTTTTTGTAAGCTATCAGCCTTTTTTGCACCTCGAGCACCAGCTTGTCCAGCTTGAGCTGGCTGCGGCGATCCAATTTATGAAAAGTGAAGCCGACCAACCCATTGTCAAGCACCCGCTTGGCTTTCACCGTAAACTCGTCAAGAAACACTTTTTCCTTGATCCTGAGTTCGGCCTTATATTCATTGCCCTCAGTAAAACGGTGCTGTTCGTCAACAATGGCAAAACCTGTAGCGCTCAAGTCTTTGACCGGGCATTGAGCATCCACTTCAGGAAAACAGGCAAAAAACCCCGGCACTCTTGTGCGGTATGCCTGGCGCATCCTGTCATCAGCGCTAGGAATGCTGATCTTAAAATCCATAGCTCCCCCAGATAACCTTAACTCAATCTCCTGGAGAGAAGGCAATCTCCCCTCCAAAATTCTCTACTTTCCAATGACCCTTTTTTCAAGGATGAATTCCACACGTCGATTTTTTGCACGAAACTCAGGAGAAGTGTTGGGGAACAAGGGATTAATATCGGCAAGTCCAGTTGCAGTCAGCCGATTCGACTTAATGCCCATCTTCAACAAGTCGCGCAGCACGTTCACGGCCCGCATGGCTGAAATTTCCCAATTGTCCTTGAAACGCCCCTTCCCGCTCGGCAAAGAGTCGTCTGTATATCCAATAATTTTAATCTGTTGGTCAGGATGTTGGATAAAAAAGTTCCGTAACGTAAGAATGACCTGCCTCCCACGCTCTGTCAACTGCACCCTTCCGGGAAGAAACAAAACATCTCCGGGCACGCGCAAAGTGATAACTCCATCTTCGAAGTTGGCACTGACCAGACCTTCCACGCCTTTTTTGGTTTGCAAGGTCTTGACCTCGGCAAAAACCTTTCGCTGCGACTCCACAATCTGTCGCCGCATCAGAGCCTGATCGATCAACACGCCAGCTTCATCTCGACTGATTCGGCTGGTGGAAACCTTTTGCAGTCGACCGGAAAGAGCCTTCGTCACGGAAGAAAACGTCTTGGAAAACTTATCTGTATCCAAAGTGGACATGGAGTACAGCAAGACGAAAAAAACCAGCAGCAACATGGAAAGATCGGCAAACGTGGTCATCCACTCGCCGCCGCTATCATCATCCTCCTGCGGAGGACGCAACAGGGTCTTTTCTTCATCCATGACTTATTCTCCCCGCTCAGAGGGTGAAAGAAACGATGAAAGCTTTTCGTAAACCAATCTCGGGTTGTTATTTTCAAGAATCGATTTGGCACCTTCAAAAATGATTTCGAGGTTCAACTGTTCCTGAAGAGTACGTGCCCTGAGTTTGGCCGCAATGGGAATAAAAATGAGAGTCGCCATGGCGGAACCATAAAATGTTGTCAGCAAGGCAACAGCCATGGCTGGTCCAATGGCTTTGGGGTCGTCAAGACGAGAAAGCATCTGAACCAACCCGATCAATGTTCCCATCATCCCGAAAGACGGAGCCAAGGCTGCAAGACGTTTAAAAACGTCCTGCGCAACTTGGTGACGACGACGAAGCCCGTTGATCTCAATGGAAAGCGTGGCACGAATCAACTGCGAATCGGCGTTATCCGCAATGAGCTGACACGACTTTTTGAGAACCATGTTTTCTGTCTGCACATTTTCCAATGCCAACAGCCCTTCACGCCGGCTGATCTCCGCCACCTTGACCATGATGTTCACGACATCACGAGCCTTTGTCTTGCGCTGCTGGAACATCTTGAAAGCAGCAACAAAGGCCTGTATGACCTCTTCAAATGGGAAAGCGACCATGATGGCCGCCAAGGTACCGCCGATAACGATCATCATGCCGGGCACATTGATGAAGACATCGACAGCTCCACCAAGTATGATCGCACCAATAACAAGCGAAAGGCCTACGACCAGACCTAATAGTGTCGCAATATCCATAAATATCAATCCCTTCGGTTGACCCTCAGATAAACATTCCGCCCCTTGGAGCGAAAGCCGAATAAAGGAGTCCTTTAATGAATTACACTGAGTCAGTACAACATGCTTCGTCTTATATACAGGAAAAGTTAAAGAAAATTCAAGCAGGAACAATAGCTATCGTTACCGGGAGTGGCTTGGGAGGCATAACCGACGCCATTGAAGATAAAATCAGCCTCCCCTATAGTGAAATTCCGGGGTTCCCGGTTTCATCGGTTCAGGGGCATGCGGGGACATTGGTTTGCGGGAATATCCATGGAACTCCGGTCATCGCCATGAATGGCCGCGTACATTTGTATGAGGGCTTTTCACCTCAGGAAGTTACGTTCGGAGTACGTGCCCTTTATGAAGCAGGGGTCCGCACCATCATCCTGACCAACGCTGCGGGCGCTCTCAATCCGGCTTTCGAGGTCGGCACCCCCATGCTCATCAGTGACCACATCAACTTCATGGTAGGCATGAATCCTTTGCGCGGTGAAAACAACGAAGAGTGGGGACCGCGTTTCCCGGATATGAGTTGTGTTTATGACAAGGAATTACGAACCTTGGCGATGCAATGTGCCCTGCAGCTGGGCCTTAGGCTGGAAACCGGAGCATATATGGGAGTTATGGGCCCCACATTGGAAACCCCTGCGGAAACGCGCATGTATCGCATCATGGGAGCAGACGCCATCGGCATGTCGACAGTCCCAGAAGCCATAGCAGCCCATCATATGGGCATGCGTGTCCTTGGCTTCTCTTGCCTGACAAATAAAAACCTTCCGGACTGCATCCAGGAAGTCACCCACGAACAGGTTCTTGCGCAAGCCGCACGCTCTTCAGACGCCATGACAAGCCTTGTTCTTGAAATCCTAAAGAATATTCAATAACCATCCGATTGAGTATGCGGCGGGATCATTTCCGCCGCATACGAAAAAACAACCACAGCTACAGGAAATCTCATGAATGTGCGTATATCCCTGCTGACCAGTCTTTTGGCATCCTTCATTGTTTTGAGCGGGTGCGCCGCATTCAACGCCGCCAAAGAAGGAGTCAGCGACACGTACGACGCCGTATTTGATACCGGATCCAAATCTTCTCCCATCAACACGGAAGACGACACCCCCATTATCATCCTGAACAGCAAGGCTGCGGACAGCCTTTACTACTATACAGGCAGGGAATCCGAACTCCCGGAAGGCTCCCCAATATACGTGCATAACTTCACCAATGAGAACGATCCTGGGGACAACTCCCGTTTTGGTCGTATTGTCGCCAACCAGATTGCAGGACGCCTCGCCCAACATGAGATGTTCATCGTGGATGGCGCTCCGCAACCCATAAAGCCCGATAACGCGACGGCAGAAGATGGCACCCCGCTGGCTCCGGAAGATACCCCTCGTCCGGCCATGCTTACCGGGACCTATTTTATTGGAGATACTGTCATCTACTTAAATGCCAAACTTATTCGGCTTGACGATAACGCCGTTGTTTCCGGCAAAAGTTGGACCCTTCCCATTAATGATAATACCCGCTCATTACTTCCACAGTTCAAAAGCCGAAATACCGGGATAAAACCGGCAGTTCAGGATACTTTTTAATCCCTTTGGCCTTCTCTTCAAAAAAATATATTTGCGCATTGACATTGATCTTGAATTTCATTATCAATAGACAACGTCAACATGACAAGGGGGATAAAAATGAAACCGGCAATGGAACTGGGAATTTTGAATCGAGAAGGCATGAAAGCATTATCCAAAGGACAACATGCCAACGCACTTTTCATTCTCAAGCAGGCTTTGGCCCGTGCAGGTTGCTTCAAGACACGCCTTAACGAGGCAAAAGTCCGTAATAACATTGGGCTGGCAATACTGCTGGGAGGCAATGCCGAAGAAGCCAAAACCCAGTTCAGAAGAGCTCTGGATATAGTGGAAGCCGACATCGGGACAGAAAACCACTTATATCGCAGAATAGCCGGAAACCTTGCGGCCATTTCGCCTTGCAACAAGGAGGCACAAGCGGCATGACCAAAAAATATTTGTCCATATCGTCAAAGTCCCCGGAAACTTTCGCCAAGAAGGCCTTTTCATCGTTTATGGGATCACGCGGCCCCACGCCGGTTTCGCCTCCTCCCGCCCCTACTCCCCCACGAGAAAAGGCTTAGCGAAAAAGGGCCGCCGGATTTCCGGCGGCCCTTTTTTATGTAAACCAGAACATTGCACTATTTCTTTTGTGTGCTTCTTTTCTTTTCGGGCTTACGATGCTCCACAACCATATCAGCCCACGCCTGCGGCACATCGCCGAAATGTTTTTTCGCTTCACGATTACCCAGATTAAAGGCTTTCACGTTAATGGCCCTAATCTTCTCGGGAAGAGCCTCTTCCATATTCTTGCGCATAATGCGCGGCACAGCGAATGGAAGAAGATGTGTCAGCGCCCCCAAAACTATAGTGTTCATGGCCTGAGGTATTCCAATCCTGTCTTTTGCCATGGCTGTAAATGGCAGCCCGAGATATTGGTTGGTAGGAGGTTGGGCAACCATGTCCGACTCTATGATCAAAACGCCACCGGGCTTGAGGTAAGGATAATAGGCGTTACAAGCCTCTTGCGACAACGCCACGAGCAAATCGAGATTTTCGGCCTTGGGAAAACTGATACGCCGTGAACTGACCACAAGATCGCAACGGCTGGAACCGCCACGGGCTTCCGGACCATAGCTCTGCGTCTGAGTAACATTGTAGCCGTGGCCAAGGGACAACCCGGCTCCCATAACCTTGCCCAGAGTGATGATTCCTTGTCCGCCAAGGCCGGAAAAACGGATCTCAAACCGTTCCAATTCAGCTTGATCTTTCATTTATCCGTTCCTCCCTGCAGAAAATCGTGCCTTGAGTTCTGCATAACGCTCTTCAAGACCGGGTTCATCCCGTTCCACAAATACGCCTACGGGAAATTTGTCCCCTCTTTTCGATTCTTCCAGTTCTTCGTACCGTTCCCGATCCAAAGCATTTGCCTTGAGCCAGCGATACATCTCCACCGAGGTCTTGTACTTGTTCTTGCGGCCAAATTGCGTGTGACATGGGGTGATGATTTCCAGCATGTTGAAGCCTGGACGCTCTATGGCTTTAATCATCAATTTTTCCAGATTGTTGACATGAAAGACCGTACCTCGGGCCACAAAATTGGCACCGGCTCCGCAGGCCAACTGCACCGTATCAAAACTCTTTTCCAGCTGACCGAAAGGTGCCGTCATGGAAACGGCGCCCTCCGGTGTTGCCGGAGAGCTTTGCCCACCGGTCATGCCGTAAATATTGTTGTTAAGGATAAGAGCAGTAATTCCGATATTGCGCCTTGCGGCATGGATCATGTGATTCCCGCCAATAGACAAGGCGTCACCATCGCCCATGAGGCAAATCACGTTAAGCTTGGGATTGGCCATTTTAATGCCGGTAGCAAAAGTCAATGCCCTGCCGTGAGTTGTATGCACGGTATTGAAATCAACATACACGGCCAGCCGCCCGGAACAGCCTATACCGGCAACAATGACCACATCATCTTTGGGCAATCCAAGGTGGTGGACGCTGCGGATCAAGGTGCCGAGCACGATACCATGCCCGCATCCGGGACAGAGCACATGCGGGAATTTCTTATTGTGTCGCAAATACTGATGGATAATCTCGTTTCCTGTTATTTCCATGACTACCCCTGCATGATGACCTTGAGGATTTCGGATGGCGTAATGATCTGGCCGTCCACACGATTGATAGTCCGCACGGAAGCCCTGCCGCTATTGACGCGTTTCACCTCGCGAGAAATCTGGCCCATGTTCATCTCGGGAACGATGATACTCTTGGCATTGGCCAATGCCTTCTCGGTTGCCCGGCGCGGGTACGGGAACAATGTTTTCAACTTAAGCAATCCTGCTTTTACACCGGAACTGCGAGCCTGTTCGATGGCATACTCCGCAGAACGGGCAACACTGCCATAGGCAATGACAACCACTTCGGCGTCCTCGATCATCAATTCGTCATGCATTTGAATATCGTAAAAAAACTGATCAATTTTGCGATGCATACGTTCCATCAGGTCCACGACTTCGTCCGGCCTTGAGGTCGGAAACCCGTTCACATCGTGAGTCAGGCCCGTGACATGAAAACGATACCCGGAACCGATAGGCGGCATGGGGGCCACACCGCGGACTGTTTCTTCATAAGGCTTGTACCATTCTGGAGGAATGGAAGGCACGATACGGGAAGTCACCTCATACTCGTCAGGCTGTGGAATCCTGATTTTCTCACGGGTATGGGCTGTAATTTCATCAAGCAGCAGAATGACCGGGGTTCGATATTTCTCGGCCATATTAAATGCGATGATGGTCATCTCCAGACATTCCTGAACATCGGAAGCAGATAGAACGATGATAGGATGATCGCCGTGAGTACCCCATCGGGCCTGCTGCACATCGCTCTGGGCAGGACTGGTCGGCAGCCCGGTACTGGGACCGCCACGCATGACATTAACTACCACCAACGGTGTTTCGGTCATACATGCATACCCCAAATTCTCCTGCATAAGAGAAAAACCGGGGCCAGAGGTTGCCGTCATGACCTTTCTTCCAGCCATGGAGGCACCAACAATCGCCCCCATCGAAGCTATTTCATCCTCAAGCTGAATAAAAACGCCATCTTCGGACATGGGCAGGCGCTGGGCCATAATTTCCATGATTTCCGATGATGGCGTAATGGGGTATCCTCCGTAAAAGGAACACCCGGCTATCAACGCACCCTCGACAACGGCTTCGTTGCCCAAGGCGAAAATTTCCTTGTTCTTTTTTCGTCGAGCCATGAGTCTGCTATCCCCCACTCCTTAGGAAGCCGTCTCTCCGGATTTTTTTTCGGTTACCACGATGGCAAAATCAGGACAGTGCAATTCGCAAAAACCGCAATGGATACAATCGTCTTCACGAACAACCGAACACTTTCCGTGCGCATCGAATTCCAACACCTTCTTTGGACAGAATTCAATACAGATACCACACCCCTTACACCAGTCCGGATAGACAGTAACCCGGCTATTTCCCTTATTCTTCTTAACCATAACCTCATTCCGGATGGAAAGTTGAATATCAATGCAACCAAACCGTTACACATAGTTCGGCCCTAGCATCCAAAAACAGGTAAAGCAAGTACTTATGGGAATTCTGTGATGAATTATGTTCGGAGAAGAATGTCTGCCAATGCATTTATCACGCAGGCAGCAAGTGGGGAACCGCCCTTTCGGCCGGCAATGGTGATATAGGGAACGCCTTCCTGCTGCAACAAGCCCTTGGATTCTTCGGCGTTTACAAATCCGACAGGCATTCCCACCACCAGCTTGGGGGCAGCATGACCTTCCCGCATGTGTTCCACCAGACGAACCAGAGCTGTGGGAGCATTACCAATGACATAAATGGATGGAACAATGTCGCGGACTGCAACATCGACGGCGGCGAAGGCACGGGTCGTACCATTGGATCGGGCAAGCTCCGCCACGCGTTCGTCATTCATGAGGCATTGAACCGTGCAGCTCAATGGCGTCATTCTGCGCATGGGAATACCACGGCGAGCCATTTCGGTGTCCGTGACAATGGTCGCTCCATTACGGAGCGCATCCAACCCCGCTGCAACAGCATCATTGCCGAAACGCACGATGTTCAGCATATCGAAATCGGCAGTGGTATGAATCATACGACGCACAATTTCCCACTCGTAACCGCTGTACAGCCGAGGTTCCGGGACTTCGGAATCAATGATTCGAAAAGACTCCGCTTCAATATCGCCGGGAGCGATAGTACGGATAGCGATGCCTGAACTCATTCTACTTCTTGCGGTATATTGCCGAAAATCGCAGATACTGAAGAAGAACAGATGCGGTCAGCCCCGGCCTCAACCATGGACATCGCACGCTTGAACCCACTGATGCCGCCGGCGGCAATCACTTCAATGGAGCAGTCGCAAGCCTTGCGAAGCTTTCTAATCTGACTAACTCGCGTTGTCTGCCCTCCATACCCGGAACTGCTTATCACAGCCCTTGCCCCCGCCTCCTGAGCCAGAGAGCAAACCTGAGGCAACTGGGCTGCATCCAGAAGTGATGCCTCCACAATCACTTTAACGGGGACACCGGCAGCAGTGATTACGCCCTGAATATCCTGTACGACGGCACGGTCATCCCCGGCCTTAAAGGCCGTAAGATTCATGACCATGTTGATCTCACAGGCGCCAAGGCGGACAACTTCTGCAGCTTCAGCGGCCTTGATGCTCCCGAGAGTCGCCCCGGTGGGAAAGCCGACGGTACAGACAGGGATGGGCTCTTTCCCCTTGAGCAGCCAGTTGGCCAGCTTGATGTGAACAGGGTTGACGCAAACGCTCTTTACGCCAAGACGAACAGCATCAAGGCAGACGTTGTCAACATCTGCCGCAGTGGCATCAGGCTTGAGAAGTGTATACTCAAAATACCTGGCCAGATCAGATTGCGTAGTGGTCATCTATCTATCCCTTGCTTGATAACGGGACAACTGTTTTTCCAATCGACGACTATATGATGTCAGACAATAACAGATGACAAAATACATGATTAGGATGGTTACGTAAATCTCCATGGGAGCATTCAATGTCCTGTTGCTGACTTGCTCGGCACAGCGAGTCAGTTCAAGCACACCGATCGTGGAAGCCAGCGAAGTATCTTTTGTCAAGGAAACAAACTGGTTCACGAAGGAAGGGATCATATTGCGCAACGATTGAGGCAGGATTACATAGCGCATGGCCTGAAAGTGGGAAAGTCCTGTTCCCCGGGCTGCCTCCATCTGCCCCTTGGGCAGGGCCATAATACCCGCACGTACAATCTCTGCGATGTAAGCACCCGTAAATACGACCAAGGCAACAACTGTCGTTTGTAACTCCGGCACCGAATAACCGACAATGACCGGAGCCAAAAAATAGAACCAAAAAATCAACAGCAAAAGCGGAGTACCGCGAACCAGCTCCACATAGACCATGGCAGGATATCGGAGCCAAGGTTTTTTGCTGTTACGCATGAGACCGAAGCCAAGTCCAACCCAAAAAGCAAGAAAAATGGAGACAGCCGCCAGGATGATGGTCATGGCAAGACCACCGAGAGGGCCTTCAGGGAACGCACCCCAAAGGAAGTAATCAAAGTTTTTAAATACTACGTCAAAACGCATGGCGAGCTCCCGCTAATATGAAATTTGTCTCAGGTAGTGCTTGTCATAAAGATTGATGCACAAGGACACCACAAGCGAGATAGACAGATAAATCAGTGTTGCCACGGTGAAAGCCTCAAAACCATGGAAACTGTATGATTCAATCTGCTTTGCCATGTAGAAAATATCCATGACGCCGATAACCATGACCAGGGATGAGTTCTTGATCAGGTTCAGGGCTTGGGAAATAAGCGGCGGAATAATGATCCGGAAAGCCTGTGGCAAAATCACGTAGCGGTAGGCCTGAATAAAAGACAACCCAATGGCACGGGAGGCCTCCAGCTGATTTTTGGGGATACTGAAAATCCCGGACCGAATCTCTTCCGCGATGAAAGCCGAGGTATAGACAGTCAGAGAAATCACACCGGCCGCAAATTCAAAATCATGGGCATACAGCCACTTGTTGATAACATCCGGGAGAACCTGGCTGGAACCAAAGTACCAAAAATAAATCTGCACAAGCAGAGGCGTGTTGCGAAAAAATTCCGTGTAGGCGAGGCCAAGCCATTCCAAAGGCTTGAACCGCGTCATGCGCATAACGGCCACAATCGTGCCGAGCAAAAGGGAAAGCAAAAGGGAAACTGCAGAAATTTCAAGAGTAACAAGCACACCATCGGTGAGCCATTGCGCATATTCCCCGGATAAGACGAGTTGCCAATCAAACTGATAATTCAAAGCCGGTTCCGTTTCTTTTGAGGGGCGCGCCAAAGGCGCGCCCCAATTCATTGCTCAGAGTATGCAACAAGTACAGCCTAGGGCCACAACTCCATCTGCCAAGTCAAAGGCAGATAGTAGTTGGTGTCCTCTCCGAACCACTTGTTGTAAATCTTCTGATACTCGCCGGAGCGCCACAGTTTCATCAGCGCACCATTGACAAAGTCACGGAAGTTGGATTCATTTTCAGGCAGACCGAGACCATACGGTTCTGCGGAGATGTAATCCCCGGCGATAACCCAATTCTCAGGGCTTTCATCGGAATTTTTAAGTCCCAGCAAAATGGTGGAGTCGGTGGTCACGGCAGCAACCTTGCCCTGCTTCAGGGCCAGGAAGGCCTGCGGATACCCTTCAAAGGAAAGCACGGTGCAGTCAGGCTGCGCGGCTTTGATATTTTTTTCGGATGTGGAACCCTTTGCGGTTCCGACTTTCTTGCCAGCGAGATCGGCAACGGAAGAAATGCCGCTGTCCTTGGCCACCAAAATCTTCTGACCATCCATGAAATATGTAATGGAGAAGTCGATGACGTCGTCACGGGACAGCTTATGAGTCATTGTCGCTGCAGCGATATCGATGGAACCCTGCGCAACCATGGGGATACGAGTTGCGGAAGTCACGGCCTTGGTTTCAAGCTTAACGCCCAACTCATCAGCAAGATACTTGCAGATATCGACATCGAACCCGATGATCTGGTTGGTTTTTTCATCAACGTAACCAAAGGGGACAACAGCATCCTTAACACCGCAGACAAGCACACCGCGCTCCTTGATAGCTTCCACACGGTCTTTGGCCGATGCAGCGTCAGCGGGAGCGGCTTTTTCAGCCTTGGGCTCCGATGCTTTTTCAGGAGCCTGGGAACATCCCATAAATGCCATCAGTGCAACCACGGCCACAAAAAAGGCCAGCGGTTTGGTTAAAAACTTCTGCATGAGTTAACCTCCTCAATTAACTTTTCATTTGCAAGTAGCGACAATCGTTCTATTATAGGATTTCCTTAAGGAAAGCCTTTGTTCTCTCGTGCGTGGGGTTGCTGAAGAATTCATCTGGCGGAGCTTGTTCCACAACAACGCCCCCATCCATGAAAATTACCCTATCGGCCACTTCGCGAGCAAATCCCATTTCGTGTGTCACACACAACATGGTCATTCCTTCACGGGCCAGATCCTTCATGACATTGAGGACTTCGTTAATCATTTCCGGATCAAGAGCTGAAGTAGGCTCGTCAAAAAGCATAACCTTCGGTTTCATTGCCAAAGAACGCGCAATTGCCACTCGTTGCTGCTGCCCTCCCGACAATTCAGCGGGATACTTATGGGCCTGGTCATGAATTCCGACTCGTTCAAGCAAACTCAGTGCCAGTTTTTCCGCCTCTTCGCGGGGGGCATTCTTGACCTTGATGGGGGCCAAAGTAACATTTTTGAGAACCGTCAGGTGGGGGTAAAGGTTAAACTGCTGAAAAACGATGCCGATTTCAGCCCTCAGTTTATTGATATCCACACCCTTGTCATGAATATCCTTTCCGTCAAAAAAGACGGTACCCTTTTGGTAGTCCTCAAGCCGGTTGATGCACCGGATGAAGGTGCTCTTCCCGGACCCGGACGGACCACAAATAACCAAAACTTCACCCTTTTCGACATTCTCCGAAATACCTTGCAGTACGTGAAAATCACCGTACCACTTATGAAGCTTGTTCACTTCAATCATTGCCATAGAATTAAACTCCCAAAGAAAGATATGTGACAACCCTGACCAAAAAAAAGCACGACGAATGTAGTGCAATTACCTGTGGCCGGGAAGTATCCAGCGTAGACCAACTCTTATGCTTTGTAGTTGCAAAAAAGTCAAGGTAACAGACAAATTATAATCTTTACTCCCAATTTGTTTTCATAAATGTAATCAAACAAATAAAACCCCAAAAAAAGGGAATCGGCCTAACCCAAATCAAAACCATTGGCAGGCGCTAACTTCATTCTTTTCTGACACCACCGACAGATTATACACAAAAAAGAAGGATCGTATACTTTTTTGCAAAAAAGGTATGGGAAACATAATATTTAACACAAAAGCAGTATATCAACGAAAAAAAAATGATTCTTTTTCGAATGTTATTATTCAAGTGCGGGAAAATTCTCGGAAGCCTGAACGGAAAGATCTGGAAGAACCCATAAAGCGGATGCTCCTGGGAAGAACTTTTTCAAGAGCCCCCCTCCCTGTCCGGGCCCGGCAATAAGCATGGTCGTAGCCAACGCATCGGCACGTTCCGCATTTTCCGCCACAACGGTAACCCCAACGCTACGGTTTGCGGAATGCATTGTGGCAATGTCGAGGATATGGTGCCTTCTTGCCTCATGTCCATTTTGAACTTCCACAACGTACTGATAATAGTCTCCAGAACCGCAAACCCCCTTTTCCCGTACACGAATATTGCCAAGCAAACGTTCTTCGCGGGGATGCCGTATACCAACGGTCCAGAGCCGATCGCCAAAACAATAAAAATCGCCTCCAGCCTCCACAATCCCAGCCGTAATGCCACTTTTTCGTAAAACAGCGACAGCACCATCTATAACTGCGCCCTTGGCAATTCCACCAAGGTCAATGGCCATCCCCAGCTTGGGCAACGTCACGTTCAACGTTTTCGGGTCCATGCGGACCAAACGATAGTCGATCAGGTTCCGCTTAGTCTCGGCAACA
Organism: uncultured Desulfovibrio sp.; assembly: GCA_913060505.1. GTDB lineage: Bacteria > Desulfobacterota > Desulfovibrionia > Desulfovibrionales > Desulfovibrionaceae > Pseudodesulfovibrio. Next base: position 69,110 of record CAJXRQ010000004.1, on the reverse strand, counting down.
CGTTCGCTTCGGGCAAAATAAAGCGGAGTCACGGTGACCGCCCCAACGGTCACGTCGAAAAGTCCATCAGTTTTTCCCCCCATGTCCAGAGCACGGCCGAGCAAGGCAAAAGCCCGTTCGGAAATACGCGCGCCACGACCTCCGGCATGAAGATTAACCCGACCAATGGAGCCGTATCTATTACGAAAATCAAAATCACGCTGCAAAGCCGCAATGGTCTTTCGGGCTTTGCGGGCTGCGGTGTCAGCAACATCCTTATTCGGAGCCTCCAACGTAAGATGAAACATGGTCCCCATGGCGGCTCCGCCATACGTATAGATATTGTTCTTTCCGTTCTCGGCCCGGGGATGTGCCCAAATGCCGAATCCCAAGACTCCGGCCATAAGAAAAATTCCGACGACCAAGCCCATTCCCCGCGGATAAACCCTCGGGATCAGGGCTACGGCAACTAACGGCAGACACAACGCAATACCGGCAAGTCCAAAAAGCTGAAAGACAGGCCCCAGGTCGGCATATGCCGCAGCCACTACACCACCAACCAAAGGCCCCAAAACAAACCCGGCAGAAGCTGTGCCGTTGGCAAGTCCAAAAACTCGCCCCTGTGCAACACCCGACAAAGAAGCCAACTCCATGGACACCGGCACGGACACAACTCGCCCGAAACCTACGCCAGCGCCAAGCAGCACGAATAGCCAAACCTCAGAGCAGTTTCCCATAAAAAACATGCATAATGAGCTGAGAATCATGCCAATGCCGGCAACCAGACCTTTGTTACGCCAAGCCATACGGCCTGAAAAAAGAGCCAGACCGACACAGGCCACAAGACTAGGTACGGAGGTCACGAGACCAACCGCCAAAGGATTTTCATAGAAGTGACGGGCAAGCAAGATTGGAAGAAAAGTAAGCAAAGCCCCAATCCCGGCGGTTCTGCCACCAATGGCCAAAAGCAATTCAAACAATCCTGTCTTTTCGGGACGGGCGAAAGAGTCATGTCGCCCCTGCTCAATTTCATGGTGAGCCAAGGTCAACAATCCTCCCGGCACAAGCGCATAAAACAGTCCTGCAGCAACGGCCATTGTCAGACAGAGAAAAATGACGACAGGGACAAAGGATCGATTGAAATACAATACCCCACCCAGAACAGGCCCCAAAAAGAAGGCGGCATTCATAAGCGCAGCATGCAAGCCAAAGTTACGTGCCTTTGATGATTTTTCCCCCAGGGAACCAATGACCGCCATACTCACCGGACGAATCAGCCCACCAGAAATACCGAGAAGAAATTGAATGAAAAAAAGCCACTGGGGGCCCGTAAAAAGAAAATGGGTCAAGGGAAGGAATACACCGCTCAGTGCAGCACCGACCAGCACGTGTTTTGCTCCAAACCGATCAGCCCACATCCCCGCCAGAGGAGCGAGAATGAGGCGAGCCAAAAAATAGGCAGAAAAAGCTGACCCGATCCAAATGTCACCAAGGCTGGTATCAAGGCCAAACAAAGGCAGCACAAAGGAAAGTGCTCCAAGCCCAAGAGTGGTAGCGAACCCTCCACCCATAATGGAAAAAATGATGAGACGGCGAGAGCCGACATTGCCCGTCACGAGGAATCCTCCGAAGACTCTTATTCCGCAGCAAGGCTGCGCATGACGAACTGGCAAGCCTCTTCATAGAGCCCCGGCACATCATAAGGGGTCAGGAACATGGTTCTCACCGCACCGATCATGCTGCCGTAAATCATGAAAGCCGTTTCTTCGACAGGCACATCCCGGATGGAACCATCGTCAATGCCGCGCTGGATATGATCGGCCAACTCCCGAATCAATTCAGAGAACTTTCTGCCTATCTTTTCCCGATCAAGATCAGGATTGTCGTCACTGAAAGGCGAACAACGGATCAATGTGGGAAAGGTTTCCTGATGCTGGAGAGTGAAATCAAGATAGGCTTTGACAAAAAGCCCCACAGCGCTTCGTCCGGAGCTGGCATCACGCACTTTGGCTCGTAGAACCTTGAGCATGGTATCGACCATCTCCTGCCCTGCGACCATGAACAAATGTTCTTTGCTTCCATAATAATGCGAAACCAGACCGGAAGCGACACCGGCCATCTCCGCGACCATTTTCATGGTTGTCCCTGCGTAGCCATACTTGGCAAAGGCTGCCTGCGCGGCAACGAGAATTTTTTCTTTCTTTGTCATAACTATTTGCTCACTGTCCCCATTCCTTCAGGCAGAGAAAAGAGTGCTTCCGTTATTACATCAGCAAACTCCCTTAAACGATCTGTACCCATTTCGTCACTTCTCATAATCCGAAGAATCCAGCGAAGGGGGCAGTATTGCAGTAATATGGGTAAACACTTAATTCAAGCCCAAATCAATTTTTTCGACATAGCGAGCCCCGTATATTTGTCCTTTTATTTCGTATCATTATAGTATAAATGAATCAGACGTTTTGCGCCCACGCAAAGCTTGCAATATCGGGAAAACAACAAAAAACGAATGAAATTCAAAAGGATATACTAGAAAAAAAGTTTAATAAAACGCCAAAAAAACGAAAAGTTGTCAAGGATTTTTCCAGAATTGATTGACCGTTCAATTAAGCCGTGCTACAAGAAAAATCAAGTTTACATTCTTGCAAATTACCCATCACGGTTTTTCCAAAAATGTAAATGCACTACTGGAATTTTTGGGCCTCTCATACTGTAATATCCGGACCTCCGGAAAGGTGGACAGTTATGAATCCTGCACACTCCTGCCCCCGAGCACGGGGGAAAGCTGCCATGCACACCGCCTCCTCTGCCGCCAACAGCCAACACGCGCCCCGGTGGAAAGATAGAGGGGTATCCCAGCGCGGCTCATCAGACAGGCCTACAAAAAAACAATCCAGCAAAACCATATCTATCAGCGGGGGGAAGCATACACACCGCAATATAGTGCGCCGCATTCCTTCCCTCATCGCCTCCAATCGCCTCCCAAGAGGGCTAAGGCGCATTGCTGCCGGAGCAAGTACGCACTGTAGCCGCGCCCTGCTCCGAGCTGTGCAGGGCCGTCCGGTTCCGTCATCCGCCTCCCCATCGATTCCTGAACGGACGATAATGCTTAAACGGCGCAAATCCGAAAACGCGCTCTGCACCGTTATCATAGTTGCACAGCGTCTGACCAAGACCAACTCTTTCCGACACAAGAACATACGTCTCAACAGATCCAAGAAAGCCCTTCCCGGGCTTAAGACCGGTAACTAATACGACATCCGGCGTGTCCCCCAAAGGCCTGCGCCGGATGCTGGATGACGGCCATTGGTTTCGTTGACAGCGGTGTCGCAACGCTGCATGAACTTTTATGCGGAAATCTATGAGTGCGCCCTGGCAACATCCCTCAACCGGCGGGGAATATTCCCGCAAAAAAGGAGATTGCTATGTCCGTGGATGCAACATTGCACGTCGTGCGACCGTCCAAACGCGATGCAGTGCTCGACTGGATGCAAATGCTTACAGGAGCAGGTCTTATCCTGTTCATGTGGTGTCATATGCTTCTGGTCTCATCTGTCATCATCTCGCCGAAGGTCATGAACGCCATTGCGTACTTCTTTGAGGTTACCTACATGGCCCAGGTGGGCGGCCCGGTAATTTTCCTGGCATTTCTACTTCATTTCGTCCTTGCCGCCCGCAAGATTCCATTCCGTGCTGAAGGCCAGGACACCATTTGGAAGCACGCCAAAATGATGCATCACAAGGACACATGGCTGTGGGTTGTGCAGGCAGTGACAGCCATGATCATTCTCATTATGGGAGCCATTCACATGTGGGTGGTGCTTACAGATTTGCCCATCACCGCAGCAAAATCCGCAGCACGCATTCAGGGTGGTTTCTGGTTCGTCTTCTATTTGATCCTGCTTCCCTGTGTCGAATTGCATGTCAGCATCGGGTTCTACAGAATCGGCATCAAATGGGGCTTCATCAAATCCGAAGGGCGCGCCGCCTTCAAGAAGCTTGAGGGCTTACTGTTCACGATCTTCATGGTTATCGGCATCATTACCCTTATCCGTTTCATGTTCTTGGCTTAGGGAGGAATCTTTTATGCAAACGTATTACTCCGATCTGCTTGTCATCGGCGCAGGCCTTGCCGGTGAACGTGTGGCGGTCGACTCGGCTGAAAAAGGCTTCAACGTCACATGCCTTTCCATTGTCCCTGCACGCCGTTCGCATTCTTCAGCCGCACAAGGCGGCATGCAAGCGGCCCTCGGCAACAGTGCCAAGGGCGAAGGCGACTGCCCGGACATCCACTTCGGCGATACCGTTAAAGGCTCCGACTGGGGTTGCGATCAGGAAGTTGCACGACTCTTTGCCGACGCATCTCCCATTGAAATGAGGCGCCTCGCCCACTGGGGAGTCCCCTGGAACAGGGTTGTTCCCGGACAGTCATTCTATTTCAAGGGCGGCCAGAAATTCGAAAAATACGAAAAGCCGGAAAATGAAGGTTTGATTACGGCCCGGGCATTTGGCGGCACAGCGAAATGGCGCACCTGCTACACTTCGGACGGAACAGGGCACGCAGTCATGTGTACGATGGATAATCGCTGTGCACAGTTGGGTATCAACGTACTGGACCGCAAGGAAGCGATTGCCCTGCTTCATGATGGTGAAACCTGCATGGGTGCCATTGTCCGATGCCTGCGTACAGGACAGTTGGAAGCATTCATCTCCAAAGCCACGGCCATTTGCACGGGCGGATTCGGTCGCATTTACAAGGCGACCACAAATGCCGTCATCTGTGACGGTGGTGGGCACATCATTGCCATGGATACCGGTCTTGTTCCTATCGGAAACCCGGAAGCCATTCAATTCCATCCCACAGGCATCGTCCCTACGGACATTCTGGTTACCGAAGGTTGCCGTGGGGACGGCGGCACACTCCTCGACGTCAACGAAGAACGGTTCATGAACATCTATGAACCGGAAAAAGCCGAACTCGCTTCCCGCGATGTCGTATCCCGATGGATGACCCACCATATGCGCGAAGGCAAAGGCGTCAAAAGCGCATACGGCGAACACCTCTGGCTGGACATCCGGCATTTGGGCGACAAGCACATCTCCACCAAACTCCGCGAAGTCGATGAAATCTGTCACCACTTCCTGGGTGTTGATCCCCGCACGGAACTCATTCCAGTACGGCCCACCCAGCACTATACCATGGCTGGCATACGCACCAACAAGGACGGTGCGGTATACGGGCTCAAGGGACTGTTCTCCGCCGGTGAAGTCGCTTGCTGGGATATGCACGGCTTCAACAGGCTGGGCGGAAACTCGTTGGCGGAAACCGTTGTTGCCGGCGGCATCATCGGAGCAAAAATCGTCGAGTTTCTGGAAGGATACGAAACAAAAATCAAGACAGACATAGTGACTCAGGAATATAAGAAGCAGGAGCAGCGCATCCAGGATCTCATATCCGGCCGCAATGGATCGGAAAATGTCTACGATGTGCGCAATGACATGCAGGAAGCACTCATGAAGGGATGCTTCGTATTCCGCAACGGACCGGATCTGGAAGAGACCGTGGAAACCTTGCAGAAAGTTCTGGATCGCGCAGGGCACATCGGACTTAAATCGGATGGATTGGGCGTCAACCATGAACTGGCGGCAGCACTCAAGATCAAGGGACAGGTCAAACTGGCTCTGATGATCGCCAAGGGAGCTCTGGACCGTACGGAATCACGAGGTTCCCATAACAGGGTCGACTTCCCGGAACGAAATGACGCCGAATGGCTGACCCGCACTCTGGCTTACTGGAAAGAAGACGCGACCCTGCCGGATCTCCAATATGAAGATGCCTCGCCGGTTTTCGAAATTCCTCCGGGAGAACGCGGCTACGGCGGCGGCACGATCATTCCGGCCGATGAGCAATTCGTCAAGGAACGCATGATCAAGAAGGACAAGTAGAGAGGAACTCATCATGGGTAGAGAACTTCAATTCGAAATATTCCGGTACAACCCTCAAAAAGAAGGGGACCAGCCCCGGATGCAGACTTTCCGGCTCGAAGAGACCCAGAACATGACCCTGTTCATTGCATTGAACAGGATTCGTGAAGAACAGGATCCGAGCCTTATTTTCGATTTCTGCTGCCGGGCTGGCATCTGCGGAGCATGCGCCATGGTCATCAACGGTCGCCCAGGCCTAGCCTGCCAGACCAAGACCAAGGACCAACCCAGCAAAATAGTCCTGCACCCTCTTCCGGTGTTCAAACTTATCGGCGACCTGGCCGTGGATACCGGCGTTTGGTTCCGTGAAATGTACGAGAAAACGGAATCTTGGGTTCACACGTCCAAGACCTTCGACCCCACCAAGGAAGAAGAGCGTATGAACAATGACGTGGCCGAGCAAATCTATGAGCTGGAACGCTGCATCGAATGCGGCTGTTGCGTTTCCGCCTGCGGTACGGCTCGACTGCGCGAAGACTTCATGGGTGCGGCAGCACTGAACCGCATCGCCCGCTTCGTGGTCGACCCTCGAGATGAGCGGACCGACAAGCAATACTTTGAAATTATCGGCAATGACAACGGCGTGTTCGGCTGCATGGGCCTTTTGGCCTGCGAAGACGTCTGCCCCAAAGGCCTCCCCCTGCAAAACCAGCTCGGGTTCCTGCGCCGTAAGATGGGCATTACAGCAATCAAGGAAATATTCAGGAAGTAGCCATGCGTACTATCCAAGCAAAAGACATTATCGACGCGGTTGCCACCATGTGTGTTCGGGCCAACACCGAGCTTCCGGACGATGTTCGGGCCAAATTCGAACAGGCCATGGCGAACGAAGACTCTGCTTCGGCCAAGGAAGTGCTCCGGCAACTGTTGGAAAACGCTGATCTGGCCATGAAAACGAAACTGCCTCTGTGTCAGGACACGGGGCTGGCGGTCTTCTTCGTTGAAATTGGCGAAGACCTCACCGTCGAAGGCGGCAACGTCAAGGACGCTATCAACAAAGGCGTTCGCAAAGGATACGGTGAAGGCTACCTTCGCAAATCCGCATGCGATCCACTAACCCGCAAAAATACGGGCGACAACACCCCGGCCATTATTCACTTCGACATTGTCCCTGGAGACAAGCTCAAAATCGCATACATGGCCAAGGGTGGCGGTGCAGAAAACATGAGCCGCGTCACCATGCTTGCCCCGGCCCAAGGATGGGAAGGCATCAAGAAGTTTGTCATTGAACGCATTGCGGAAGCCGGACCGAACCCCTGTCCTCCGACAATCGTCGGCATCGGAGTAGGAGGAACATTCGATCATTCAGCGCGCATTGCCAAAAAGGCTCTGCTGCGCCGCCTGGACGACACGCACCCGGACCCGAAAATAGCGGAACTGGAAAAGGAACTTGAAGAAGCGCTCAACAAGTTGGGCATCGGCCCCATGGGCCTTGGAGGAAAAACCACGGTCCTGAGTGTAAAAATAGCTCTTGAACCCTGCCATATCGCCAGTTTGCCGCTGGCGGTCAACGTCCAGTGTCACTCCCAAAGGCACGAGGAGGTGGAATTGTAATGGCTGAATATTCGCTGAACACACCGCTCACGGATGAAGACCTGAAGCCGCTGAAAGCGGGAGACGTGGTCAAGCTCACCGGACATATCTACACGGCTCGCGATGCAGCGCACAAGCGGCTGTGCGACCTGTTGGACGAAGGCAAGGAACTGCCTTTCGAACTGCAAGGCTCCGTGATTTATTATGTCGGCCCCAGCCCGGCTCCTCCGGGCCGTCCCATCGGTTCAGCCGGTCCCACCACCAGCTACCGCATGGACACGTATGCCCCACGGCTGCACAAGCTCGGCCAAAAAGCCAGCGTAGGCAAAGGCAAGCGAAATGACGAAGTGAAACAAGCTCTCAAAGACAATATTGCTGTTTATTTCGGCGCCACTGGCGGCGCTGGTGCACTTCTTTCCAAGTGCATTACGGAAGCCGAAGTCATTGCTTTCGATGACCTCGGACCGGAAGCCATCCGCAAGTTGACAGTGGAGGATTTTCCCCTGCTGGTGATCAACGACGCCCATGGCGGCGAATTGTATGCTCAGCCGGACCGCAAAGCGGCCGGTCTCTGATAACCACTGAAACCGATTCTATTGGAGGATCAAATGGCTCTGTTTACCAAGCAAGAAGCATTGGATTACCATTCTGAAGGGCGCCCGGGCAAAGTCGAAGTCGTGCCGGTCAAGCCTTGCGCAACCCAGAAACACCTGTCCATGGCGTACAGCCCGGGCGTTGCCGAAGCGTGCATGGCAATTCATGGCGATAAGGAACTTTCCTACAAATACACCGGTCGTGGGAACCTCGTTGCCGTCGTATCCAACGGTTCCGCTGTTCTGGGCCTCGGCAACATCGGTGCCGAAGCCGGCAAACCGGTCATGGAAGGCAAAGGTGTTCTTTTCAAGGTCTTCGGCGATGTCGATGTTTATGACATCAACCTTGATGCCAAGGATCCGGACAAAATCATTGAGATTGTCAAGGCTCTGGAGCCGACCTTCGGCGGCATCAACCTTGAGGATATCAAAGCACCGGAATGCTTCTACATCGAAGAGACCCTGAAAAAGGAAATGAATATTCCGGTCTTCCACGACGACCAGCATGGCACCGCTATTGTTACGGCTGCCGGTATGATGAACGCTCTGGAGATTTCCGGCAAGAAAGTCGAAAACATGCGCGTGGTCGTTTCCGGCGCCGGCGCGGGTGCCATTGCCTGCACCAACCTGTACAAGGGAATGGGTGTAAAACCCGAAAACATTGCCATGTTCGACTCACGCGGCCACATCAACAAGAGCCGTACCGACCTGAGTCCGACAAAACAGGCATATGCCACGGACAAGGAATACGGTTCCTTGGCCGAAGCCATGGCTGGCGCCGATTGTTTCCTCGGCCTTTCGGTCAAGGACATGGTTTCCAAGGACATGGTCAAATCCATGGCAGACAATCCGATCATTTTCGCTTGCGCGAACCCAGATCCGGAAATCACCTACAACGACGCCAAGGAAGCCCGCCCCGATGCCATCATGGGAACCGGGCGTTCCGACTACCCGAACCAGGTTAACAACGTTCTCGGTTTCCCCTTCATCTTCCGCGGAGCTCTGGACTGCAACGCCACCGCAATCAATGAAGAAATGAAGCTGGCAGCGGCACAGGCCCTTGCGGCCCTGGCCAAAGAGCCGGCCCCGGATTACGTGTGCGAAGCCTATGGCGTGGACAAGCTGGAATTCGGCATGGACTACATCATCCCGAAAGCACCCGACCTGCGCCTCATCGAATTCGTTTCCGTGGCCGTGGCCAAAGCCGCCATGGAAACCGGCGTAGCTCGCAAGAAACTGGATCTGGACGCATACCGCGTGGAGCTGCGGGAACGTCTGGGTGCTTCCAAAAAACGCGTGGGAGATTTCCTTTCCACGTATAACCTCGACTTCTAGGTCGTCTTCCGGTGGAGGAGGTCTAAATTTGCGGGACCTCCTCCGCATAGGGGGTGGAAAGCGACCAGAAACACTGACGGTAGGGTTACAGGTTCTAGGATGCAGCAACTGCTGCGCAAGCTCAAAGAGAGAGGAATTATGAGCTCGAACGCCAATGCCGCAAACGGCAAAAAAATCGGCTTTTTCTTGGGACCGGCACTCTTCATCCTCATGCTTCTAATCCCCGTTCCAGAGGGAATGAAGCCTGCAGCTTGGAAAGTTGCCGCAGTCACTGTGCTGATGGCTACCTGGTGGATCTCGGAGGCAATTCCCATTCCGGCCACATCCCTTTTACCCATCGCCCTGTTTCCGCTTCTCGGAGTCATGAAATCCAATGCAGCTACTGCGCCATACGCCAACCATCTTATCTACCTGTTCATGGGAGGTTTTTTCATTGCCGTAACCATGGAACGATGGAATCTGCACCGGCGCGTGGCTATTCACACCATCCGGGCTGTAGGTACCAGTCCTGCAAAAATGACCCTTGGATTCATGATTGCCACCGCCTTTCTGTCCATGTGGGTTTCCAATACTGCAACGACCATGATGATGGTTCCCATCGGGCTCGCCGTGGTGCAGCAGGCAACAGGCTTTGATGCCGATGCTTTGCGCACACATGCTTCTGAAAAAGGAAACCAGAGTATCAACTTCGGCAAGGGCTTGATGCTCGGCATCGCGTATGCAGCCTCAATGGGTGGCGTGGCAACTATCATCGGCACCCCTCCGAACACGGTCATGGTCGGCATGGTCGAAAAAATGTTCGGCGTTCAAATCGGGTTTGCCCAGTGGATGATGTTTGGCGTGCCTCTTTCCGTGATCATGATTAGTATCTCCTGGCTTTTGCTGACAAAAATACTCTTCTCTACCGGCAACATGGAGCTGGCGGGAGGACGGGCAATCATCGACCGTGAGCTTGAAAAGCTCGGCCCCATGAAAAAGGAAGAAAAACGCATCGTGATCACGGGATGTTTCGTGGCCGGTTTCTGGCTGGCCCGCGGTTTCCTGAAAAAAGCTGTTTTGGTCAAAGCCGTCATGCCTCATTTCGGCATGGTCGCAGACGCCACAATAGGCATTTTGGGAGCCCTCCTGCTTTTCTGTATCCCCTCAGACTTCAAAAAAGGTGAATTCCTGCTGGACTGGAAAACCGCCGTTAAGATACCGTGGGATGTAATTCTGCTTTTCGGTGGTGGTCTTGCCATTGCTAACGGCTTTGCCAAGACGGGGTTGGCCGCCTATATCGCGGCTCAACTGGGTGCACTTGAAGGTGCCAGCATTCTGGTGTTCGTGGGCGCGGTGGTGGTGATAACCATCTTCCTCACGGAAATAACCTCCAACACGGCAACCGCGACGCTGTTGGTACCCATTATGGGAGCTGCGGCAATCGCCATGGGAGTCCATCCCTTTGCGACCATCGTGGGAGCCTGCGTGGCGGCATCCTTCGCTTTCATGCTTCCTGTCGCAACACCTCCGAACGCAGTCATATTCGGGTCCGGTTGCGTGACTATCAAACAGATGGCCAGTGCCGGGCTATGGTTGAACATCATAGGCGCGGTTCTGATCACGGCCTTCACCACATACCTGTTACCGGTACTGTGGGGCATTGATCTGCATGTGCTGCCCACTTGGGCCGTCATGCCTCAGTAACGACTGAACGTGTTGCGGCGGTTCATCGTTCCAGAAAAAACCGCCGCAACACACACGGCCCCCAAAAGGGCAGAAACAGTGCTCCATTTCAACGGAGAACAGTACAATGCTCAACAAACGATACGCCCCGGTCATGGTTGCTGTCGTCATTCTTCTTGCCGTGTCCATGGTCGGATACACCAGAACACAAGCCAAAACCGAAATGCCGGTCCGTATTCTGTTCCATAACAATGGCGGAAAGGTAATCTTTTCGCACCTTGTGCACCATCGGAACTACAAGATTCCCTGTGCGGACTGCCACCACGAGATGACGCACGCCGAAGACAAGGCTCTTGCCTGCGGCTCTTGCCATCCCGTCGCTTTTGACGAGCATTATGTGGACAACCACATCGCTTCATTCCCGGACAAAAAGTACTGTATCCAGTGTCATCACATCGAATATGAGCATCTCATATTCGACCATGATGAACATATCGAATTTGCTGAAGACAATTGCCAGGCCTGCCACCATGGAGAAGACATCGAACCCGAGCCCGGACAATGCAAATCCTGCCATGAAGACAAGGGCGATGACGATATGCCCGGCCTGGCCTCCGCTGCACACAAACGCTGCCAGGGTTGCCACGAGGACATGTTCGAACAGGGACTGACAAGTTGTACGTCCTGCCACGAAGCTGTGGATATGAGTCAATACGACGGAGACTTCTCATCCTGCGGCCAATGCCATAACGAGCATACCAAGGATCTCGTTCTTAATCGCATGAATGCATTCCACGACCAATGCATGGATTGCCACGAGCGTAAAGGCAAGGGGCCCTTTGGGGAAAATTCGTGTTTCAAGTGCCACATACGCTGATGGAGACCTGATCATGAAATTGTTTGAATCCATTGTGCGCGAAGGACCGTTGACAGTCATCCCAGAACCGGAAAACGTGCGGGTTCCCCTCTCCTGCCATCGCCCGGAAATCAAGTGCGGCCAACGCATAGCCCGGGGAATACACATCGGCGGCGGACATTATGTCCCGATTTCGGGGACAGTTACGGAAGTGCATCCCACTTACGTCTGTATCAGGGCCGACGAGACTTCCCAACCGACTCCAAAAGAGTTGAACCGGCTCTCCGGAGAGGCGCTGCAAACTGCCCTCAATGAAATGGGAGCAAACATCCCGCTTGGCTCCGTCCAGACACTCATTGTCAACGGTGTGGAACCGGACCCCGGAGTAACGGCCTTTTCCCATATGCTGAACGAGTTTTCCCAAATAATTCAATTGGGCATATCCACAGCACAATCCCTGCTTGCCCCCAGCCGTACGGTTCTGGCTTTGGAAAACGGAGCGCCGCAAACGATTGAAGGCTGTGAATCCGTGTTCATCGAAAGCGGTTATCCCAACGGACTGGATCCGCTGGTGGCAAAAGCCGTTACAGGGAAAGAAAATCCGGATGACGCCGTGGTTCTGTCCGTAGGACAACTTTTTGAAATTGGCATAATCATGGATGCAGGACTTCCATGCGATAAAACGGTTGTAACCTGCAACGACACCGACTTTGTGGTCACAGTGGGAACCTCTGTCGGCGAGGTTCTCAAAGCGGCCAATCAAACCGTTAACGACGGCGACGCCGTGGTGTTGGGAGGACTAATGCGCGGTCAGGCGGCCCACTCCCTGCTGCAAGGCGTATCCAAAGATACATACGGGCTATTCATCGTGCCCAAGGGACAATATCCGCCAGTGGAGGATTCTCCCTGCATCGGTTGCGGCGAGTGTATTTCCGTATGTCCCGCCCGCATTGATCCGGCCACGATTTCTGGCTACGCGGAATTTCGCATGTACGAAAAATGCCGCATGCATGGAATCGACGCATGCATGGAGTGTGGCATGTGCGGATTTTTCTGCATTTCCCGTCGGCCGCTCCTGCAATATATCCGACTGGCAAAACAGCATCTGACCCAAGCGGACGTTTGCGACCCCATAGACAAGGGAGAAGGATAAAATGAAACCATTGATCCCGACCCTGACCGTTTCGCCCCCACCTTTTGCCCATTGTGGCAAGACGGTAAAAAAACGTATGCGCGCCATCCTGCTGGCAATGCTCCCCGCCGCAGCATTGGCGGTTTACCACTTCGGCATGGACGCCCTGCGTGTCATGACCTTGGCGACGGCCACCGCCGTTATTGCCGAATTCATATCGGATATAGTCATGGGACGCACTTCCCAGGTGGACGACATGCACGCCTTTACGGTGGGTCTGGGTTTCGCTTTCCTGCTGCCAGCATCCGCACCATGGTGGCTGGTCGTTTTTGGAAGCACAACCAGCATCGTCTTGGGTAAAATGATGTTTGGCGGTTTGGGAGGCTCCCCATTATGCGCGCCATTAGTCGGTTGGGCCGTATGTAGCTTGTCGTGGGCAAGCCATATGGACATTGACGCGGCAATGCTGACTTCGGAATTGAACTACCCGCTATCACAACTCAAGCACTTCGGAGCACAATCAATTGCGGGATTCTCGCTAAATGATCTGCTCGTCGGCAGGCAGTTGGGAGGGCTTGGAGCTATTCAGACCGGAGCTCTCTTCATCGGCGGCATATTCCTGACCATGCGCAAGCACATTAAAGTGGCCATTCCCGTGGGCATGCTCGCCGGGGTGCTCATCACTGCAGGAATATTCCATGCCGCAGATCCGCAAAAATACGCTCCGGCCATGTTCCACCTGCTGACAGGAAGCATTATATTTGGAGCTTTCTTTTTGGCGACGGACAGTTCCAGTTCCCCGATGCGCAAAATACCGGCCCTGCTTTACGGTTTGCTGGCAGGAGTACTGGTGATCATCATTCGCGTATACGGAGTATATCCGGACGGCGTTCCCTATGCCATCCTGTTGGCCAACCTGACATCCCCCCTGCTGGACAGAATCAAGCCCAAACCCTTTGGGAGGAACTAAGTCATGCGGGAAATGATAAAAATGATCGTCGTGCTTTCAGTCATCTGCGGCATATCCGGCGTCAGTCTGGCAGCTTTGAAAAGCGTTACAGCCCCGCGCATCGAGGAACAAATCCTGAGCTACGTACAGGCCCCGGCCATTGAGCAGGTACTTGCAGCGCACGACAACAATCCCATCAGGGATAGAAAGATTTTCACGGTTCAAGACCAACAGGTAACCATTTTCCCGGCCCTCAAGGGAGGCTCTCTGGTAGGACTGGCTTTTGAAACCTCGGGGCAAGGGTATGGCGGTGACATCGGCGTCATGGTCGGCTTCGATCCTGAATCCGGCAATCTGAGTGGTATCGGCATAACCACAATGAAGGAAACGCCCGGCGTAGGAAGCAAAGTCAGCAAACACGGCTTCACCTCGCAATTCCATGGCATGACGGCCGAACAGGCCAGGCTCAAATCGGGCGGAGGCGAAGTCAACGCGGTTGCAGGGGCAACGATATCCTCCACTGGAACTGTCGCAGCAGTACAAAAAGCAGTCAAAATATATAATGAACTGAGAAGCAAACTGACAACCGCCTGGCAATAACGGAGGCCGAGATGAGCAGACTCTGGAAGGAATTCTCCAAAGGGCTTTGGAAGGACCTGCCACCGTTCAAACTGGTTCTCGGGCTGTGCCCGGTTCTGGCCGTAACATCCACGGCAGAGAACGGCTTTGGCATGGGCATGGCGGTCATCTTCGTACTCACACTCTCCAACCTGCTGGTTTCACTGGTACGAAAAATCATCCCTGCCAAAGTACGCATCGCTTGTTTCATCGTCATAGCGGCCTCACTGGTTGTTGCGGTGGAACTCCTCATGCAGGCATACGCTTTTCCCCTGTATCAGCAATTGGGCATTTTCGTGCCGCTTATTGTCGTCAACTGCATCATTCTCGGTCGAGCCGAAGCCTTCGCCTCCAAAAATCCCCCGCTTCTGGCCATTGCCGACGGGTTGGGAATGGGCATGGGTTTTACCATGTCGTTAACATTTCTTGGCGGATTGCGGGAAGTGCTCGGACACGGGCAACTCTTCGGCCACACGGTCGTCTGGGATGGATTCGAACCACTTTCCTTCATGGCTGCTGCACCAGGAGCTTTTGTTACCCTCGGCATCCTGCTTGCCCTGATGAATTTCTTTACCAACCTGCAACGCAAGCGCAAGGGACTGGCCCCTGTGGACGGGCCGACTCATGATTGTGGATCCTGCGGCGTCTGCGGCGGACGATAAGGAGGAACCAGCCAATGCAAGAATATTTCCTGCTGTTCATTGCGGCCATATTCGTCAATAACATCGTTCTGGCTCAATACCTTGGAAACTGCCCGTTCATCGGCACTTCCAAGGAAACCAGTGTAGCCCTCGGAATGGGAGGAGCCGTCGTATTCGTGGCGGTCATGGCCACAGCTATCACCTGGCTGGTTCAGGAATACCTGCTTTCTCCTCTGGGATTGGACTTTCTTCAAACGTTGGCCTTCATTCTGGTCATTGCCTCACTGGTGCAATTCGTAGAAATGTTCCTGAAAAAAATGGTACCTCCTCTCTATAAATCCCTGGGCATTTTTCTTCCTCTGATCACGACTAACTGCGCAGTCATGGGTATTGCCCTTATTTGCCAACGTAAGGAATTCCCTCTTCTCAAATCGGTCGCCTTTGCAGCTGCTTCAGGTATCGGGTTCATGATCGCACTGGTGGTGTTGGCTGGCATACGCGAAAGACTTGAAATTCGCAGAGTTCCCCGTGCCATGCGGGGAACACCTGTAGGATTGGTCATGGCAGGACTCATGTCTTTGGCGTTCTTCGCTTTCAAAGGGATGATCTAGGGAGATTACCCGATATGATTACGACATCAGGACTAACACTGTTTGGTCTCGGACTTGGAGCTGCCGCAATTCTCGCCGTGGCCTCCAAGTTGCTCTATGTCAAGGAAGACCCACGCATCGCACAAGTCGAAGACCTTCTGCCCGGTGTAAATTGCGGCGGTTGCGGCTATCCCGGATGCGCCGGCGCGGCCACGGCCATTGCAGCTGGCAAAGCCAACCCAAGCGTATGCGTAGTAGCGGATCTGGAGGCCATGGCTGCTATAGCGGAACTCATGGGACAGACCATAGAAGAACGCGAGCCGGAAATCGCCTTTCGGGATTGTACAGGAGGCGAACGAGCCGAAGAGCGCTTTGCATACTCCGGAATCATGGACTGCCAAGCCGCGGCCATGTTGCACGGCGGTGCGAAATCCTGCCCGGAAGGATGCCTCGGCTTTGGAACATGTGTTGCTGTTTGTCCGTTCGACGCCATTCATATGGGGCCTGAAAAATTGCCCGTGGTAGACCCGAATGAATGCCGGGCCTGTGGCAAATGCGTGGAGGCCTGTCCGCGAGGCGTCATCTCCATTGTTGGCATAACCAGCCGCTTGCTGCATCTGAACGAAGTTACGGACTGTCTTGCTCCATGCAGACAGCAATGCCCCGGCCAAATCGACATTCCCCGATACATAGAACAAATCAAAGCCGGGGATTATGAAGGCGCGGTAAACACCATACGCGAGCGCAACCCGTTGCTCATGGTCTGCGGGAGAGTATGTCCAAGACCATGTGAATCAGTCTGTCGGCGTGGCCATGTGGATTCACCCGTCGGCATCAATATGCTCAAACGTTTTGTGGCGGACCGGGAACTGCATAGCGGCAATCGGCTGCCCATTCCCTGTGCCAAAGAGACCGGACATAAAGTGGCCGTCATTGGCGGCGGGCCTGCCGGACTTTCCTGTGCCTACTTCCTGCGCAGACTAGGACACAACCCAACTATTTTTGAAGCCATGCCAGCCTTGGGAGGTCAACTGCGATACGGCATACCCGAATATCGCCTCCCCAAAAAAGATCTGGATTGGGAAATTCAGGGAATCCTCGATCTCGGCGTCGACATTCACCTCAAAAGGAAATTCGGCAGAGACTACGACCTTAACACCTTGAAAGAGGATGGTTTCGAAGCCGTCTTTCTCGGGCTAGGAGCCTGGCAGGCCAGCGGCATGTACGCTGAAGGAGAAGATCTGGAAGGCGTATTAGGTGGCATTGAATTCCTTACAGCGCACGCATTAGGGCAAACCATTGACATTGGGCGCAAAGTCATCGTTGTGGGCGGAGGTAATACGGCCATAGACTGCGCCCGGACCTGTGTTCGTCTCGGAGCGGAAGTAACCATGCTTTACCGCCGGACCAGAGCTGAAATGCCGGCCAACCCCGAAGAAATCGTCGGGGCCGAGGAAGAAGGTGTTCAATTCAAATTCCTGGCCGCCCCTACCCGTGTCATTGGGGATGAAAACGGCAAAGCCACCCATCTGGAATTCAGGATGATGAAATTGGGAGAACCCGATGATTCCGGCCGACGTCGCCCGGAGCCCATAGAAGGCTCGGAAACACTCATGGAAACGGATTTCATTATTCCGGCCATTGGTCAAAAACCCGACCTGAGTTGCCTCTACGATGAAACCGTCGAAAAATGCCCGGTTGAAACAACTCGCTGGCAAACCATTGTTGCCGATCCAGACACCTTACAAACCGTTGTCCCTGGTGTATTTACCGCCGGAGACGTATTCACGGGACCGGATCTGGTCATTGCCGCAGTAGGAGACGGCCGAAAGGCTGCCCGATCTATACATTACTATTTGCAGCGGGAAGGAGACATCCCGATCCCTCCCATGGTGCAACGAGAACTCATACCTTATACCCTGTTCAAGGAAGTTCCGGGAGTACAGCACTCTGAACGAGCCAATATGCCGCACATGTGCCACGGAGACGATCGGAACTGCACCTTTGCAGAGGTGGAAGGAGCGCTTTCCGAACCCGAGGCCCTGACAGAGGCAAATCGCTGTCTGCATTGTGGCCTGACATGCTATGACAGGGATATGGAACTCCCATGGAAAAACGAACAAGAACTACGGTAGCCCCTGTCCACAGTACCACTGTGGACGAAACGGCGCCGGAAATGCCTCCCATTCCCGGCGCCTCCCCGGCAGGGCTTGCATCCCATAAAAGCGCAAGCCAAAAATCACCCGAAATTCATCCCCCGGGTGAATGCACCCCAACCCCACGCCTCTCAAACGAGGCAAGGCCCTGCCGGGAAATTCAAAAAAAGGAGCGTTCGCCTCTTATGTCCAAAAGCATTTACATCTCGGCTACGGAAGCGCGTAGCGGCAAATCGGCAGTTGTGTTGGGCGTCATGCAGTTGCTTATGGCCCACGTCCGCAAGGTCGCTATTTTTCGTCCCATAATCAGCGACAATGATACCCGCGACCACGACATAGACCTTATCCTGCGGCAATTCAAATTAACCATACCGTATGAAAATACGTATGCGTACAAACTGGGTGAAGCCAAGCGGATGCTCAACGAAGGAAAGCAGGCTTTGCTTCTAGAAAATACGCTCAACAAATTCAAGGAGCTGGAATCGGAATATGACTTCGTTCTCTGTGAAGGCACCGACTATCTCGGAGGAGAGGCTGCACTCGAGTTTGAAATGAACGCAGCCATTGTCAGCAATCTCGGTTGTCCGGTTCTTGCCGTGGTCAACGGCCAGAAAAAGGATACGGAAGACATTCGTGAATCCAGCCTGAGTACAATAGAAACATTTGAAGAAAAAGGCCTTGAAGTCATGGCTGTGATCATCAACCGGACCGGCAATGACGTACCGGATTCCATAACAGCGGACATCCGAAACTCCGTCCGTTCCGAGCACCCTCCATTAATATATGCTATTCCCGATGAAAAAAGCTTGGGAAATCCCACTATCAACGACGTGGTAAAGTGGCTGGGAGCTTCGGTTTTGTATGGACATGGCAGGCTGGATACACAGATTGACGACATCCTTGTTGCAGCCATGCATATTACCAACTACCTCGAATATATTGCAGAAGGCAGTCTTATTGTCACACCGGGCGATCGGTCCGACATCGTGCTGGCCAGTCTGGCTTCACGATTGTCCACATCATATCCGGATATTTCCGGCATCGTGCTGACCGGAGGATTACAGCCGCCTGTTAACGTCCACCGACTTATCGAGGGGTGGACCGGCGTTCCTGTGCCAATACTTTCCGTTCCGGGGCACACTTACAAAAGCGCACTGATTCTCAACGGCCTGCATGGAACCATTGATCCCGAAAACCCCATGAAGATTGCCTCGGCCCTTGGGCTGTTCGAATCCTGCATCAATACGGAAGAACTCCGTTCTCGGATGGTCTCTGCGGAATCTACCCGCATCACGCCGCTCATGTTCGAATACACGCTTATTGAAAAAGCCAAGGTCAGGCCACAACGCATCGTGCTGCCCGAAAGTGCCAGCGAACGCATCCTGCAAGCCACGGACATTCTGATCAGACGCGGCGTGGCAGACATCATTCTACTGGGCGATCCTGACACAGTTCACAAACAGGCTTCGGATATCGGGGTCAACCTTGGTAACGCTCAAATCATAGCGCCGACCAAATCAGAATATTTCAACGACTATGTGCAGACATACCTTGAAGCCAGAAAGCATAAAGGTGTCACTCTTGATATGGCCCATGACCGAATGAGTGACCCGACTTACTTCGCTACCATGATGGTACACAAAGGACACGCGGACGGCATGGTTTCCGGTTCCATCACGACCACGGCACAAACAATTCGTCCGGCTTTCGAATTCGTGAAGCCCAAACCAGGGGCGTCCATTGTCTCCTCAGTCTTTCTCATGTGCCAGAACGATAAAGTATTGGTGTATGGGGATTGTGCGGTCAACCCGAACCCCAACGCCGAACAATTGGCGGAAATTGCCATCAGTTCCGCAGAAACAGCCAGCATTTTTGGCATTGATCCCAAAGTCGCCATGCTTTCCTATTCCACTGGAGATTCCGGAACAGGCGAAGATGTGGAAAAGGTAATATTGGCAACCAGGATAGCCAAGGAAAAAGCACCCGCTCTCGCGTTGGAGGGACCACTTCAATATGATGCGGCCATTGATCCGGATGTTGCCAGTACCAAACTGCCGGGCAGCCCTGTTGCTGGGCACGCCACAGTCTTTATCTTTCCAGACCTCAACACGGGCAACAACACATACAAGGCGGTGCAGCGGTCAGTGCCTGGTTCCGTTGCCATTGGCCCGATCCTGCAAGGGTTGAACAAACCTGTCAACGACCTTTCCCGAGGTTGTACGGTGCGGGATATCGTCAACACTGTCGCCATTACGGCAATTCAGGCACAGGCTGAAGCGACAAAAAATACCCGTAAATAAAGCAAGTAACACCAATCAATCCGAATTAACCGGCCCAAAAGCCTTTAGGGAATGGACGCAGACGCCATGGAATGATACAGACCCGACAGAACTTTGAGAGACGCTGTCATCGACCCAAAAATATATCAGGGTCTATCGCGTTGAATGCTGTAGAATGAATACTATTAAACACAATGAAAACGGTGTCATAATGATCTGCTCAGGGAAATACATGCCGAATTCAAATAACTCGTCATGGCCCAGGATCAAGCCACCAGCGAAGTAAGGAGATATACAGAGCCAAGCTCTGTTCACCAGGCCCAAAACCTGTTCTGACAATAGATAAATTCCAGAGAAGAAGAACTTGAAATCGCACTGGCATCTTGAGCCGCACTGCGTTAATCTCCCAAGACCGCCGAGCCTCTGACGGCGGTTTTCAAGGGATTGCGGAATTATTGTCCAGTGTCCAACCAATGCAACGTTACGGAGTTAAAAATGGCTAAGAAAATGAAGACAATGGACGGCAACCAAGCCGCGGCCTATGTCGCCTATGCCATGAGCGAAACCTCGGCGATCTATCCGATCACACCGTCGTCGCCTATGGCGGAATTGGCCGACGAATGGGCTGTTCAAGGAATGAAAAACATCTTCGGCACGACAATGGAAGTGCGCCAGCTCCAATCGGAGGCAGGCGCAGCAGGCGCTGTGCACGGATCATTGGCCGCAGGATCCCTGACGTCCACCTTCACGGCGTCGCAGGGGCTTCTGCTGATGATCCCGAACATGTATAAAATCGCAGGCGAACTGTTGCCTGGCGTTTTCCATGTCTCGGCACGCGCTGTCGCAGGCCATGCCCTGTCCATCTTTGGCGACCATCAGGACGTTATGGCCTGTAGGCAAACCGGATTTGCCATGCTTGCATCCGGCTCGGTGCAGGAAGTTATGGATATGGCTCTGGTCTCCCACTTGACGGCCATTGAATCCAGTATGCCCTTCGTACATTTCTTCGACGGATTCCGGACCTCCCACGAAATCCAAAAAATTGAAGTTATCGACTACGAAGACATGAAATCCCTGACCAACTTCGAAAAAATCCTCGAATTCCGTCAGCGTTCCATGAACCCGGAACACCCGCATATTCGTGGCACTGCGCAGAATCCGGACATTTACTTCCAGAACCTGGAACGGGCCAACCCTTATCGTGATACGCTGCCTGAAACAGTGCAGGAGATCATGGACAAGGTCGGCTCCATTACCGGGCGCAAATACAAACTCTTCGATTACGTCGGCGCTCCCGATGCGGAGACCGTCATCGTTGCCATGGGTTCCAGCTGTGAAACCATCGAGGAAGTCATTAACCACTACGCCGATGCAGGGCTCAAGATCGGTCTGATCAAGATTCGCCTGTATCGCCCGTTTTCAGTGGACCATCTGCTGGCCGCCCTGCCCAAAACCGCAAAAAGCATCACGGTGCTGGACCGCACAAAGGAACCCGGCGCATTGGGTGACCCTCTGTATCTGGACATCTGCACCGCCTTCAAGGAACGCGGCATCGATCTGCCCGTGCTTGCAGGCCGCTACGGTCTGGGCTCCAAAGAGTTCTCCCCGTGCATGGTCAAATCCATTTACGACAACGCGATGGAAGCAACACCCCGTACTCACTTCACCGTGGGTATCGTCGATGACATTACCAACACGTCGTTGCCCATCCCCGGATGCCTGGACTCCACTCCCAAGGGCACTGTCCAGTGCAAATTCTGGGGCCTTGGCTCGGACGGAACCGTTGGTGCGAACAAACAGGCCATCAAAATCATCGGCGACAACACCGCCCTGTACGCACAGGGCTACTTCGCCTATGACTCCAAAAAATCCGGCGGTATCACCGTTTCGCACCTGCGCTTCGGGGAAAAGCCGATTCAGTCCACCTATCTTGTCGAAATTGCAGATTACATCGCCTGTCACAATCCGAGCTATGTAAACCAGTACGACCTGCTGGACGGCATCCGTCCCGGCGGCACCTTTGTGCTGAACAGCCCGTGGACCTTGGCGGATATGGAAAAGAAACTCCCGGCAAGATTGCGTAGGCAGATTGCCGAAAACAAGCTCAAGTTCTACACCATCGACGCGGTCAAACTGGCTGTCGATGTAGGGTTGGGCAACCGGATCAACATGGTCATGCAGACCGCCTTCTTCAAGCTGGCGGATGTCATTCCCTTTGAGCAGGCCGTGGATCTTCTCAAGTCTTCCATCAAAAAGGCATATGGCAAGAAAGGCGACAAGATCGTCAACATGAACATTGCCGCCGTGGAAAATGCCATTGAGAACCTTGTGGAAATCAACTACCCCGCAAGCTGGGCCAAGGCCGAAGACGAACCCGCTGTTCAGCACGATGAACCCGAATTCGTCACCAAAGTCATGCGTCCCATGCTGGAACAAAAAGGCGATACCTTGCCGGTTTCCGCATTTGAAGCTGACGGACGTTTCCCGGTGGCAACCACGAAATATGAAAAACGCGGCGTTGCCATCATGGTTCCGGAATGGATCGCAGACAACTGCATCCAGTGCAACCAATGCGCATTCGTTTGCCCACATAGCGCCCTTCGCCCGGTTCTTGCCGAAGACTACGAACTCAAGGACGCTCCGGTCTCCTTTGTGACAGTAGACGCCAAGGGCAAGGGAATGGACCAGTTGAAGTATCGCATGCAGGTCAACACTCTGGACTGTCAGGGTTGCGGCAACTGCGCGGACATCTGCCCGGCCAAGGAAAAAGCTTTGGTGATGAAGCCGCTGCACACGCAAACCGAGGCGGAAGTCCCCAACTTCGACTTCAGCGACAACGTTTCCTACAAGGATGACGCCATGCCGCGCACCACGGTCAAAGGCAGCCAGTTCCAGCAATCGCTCATGGAATTCTCCGGCGCGTGCGCTGGCTGCGGAGAAACTCCCTACGTCAAGGTGCTCACCCAGCTTTTTGGTGAGCGGATGGTCGTTGCCAACGCAACGGGTTGCTCTTCCATCTGGGGCGCGTCCGCTCCGTCGGCTCCATATTGCACCAACAAGGACGGCCACGGCCCAACTTGGGGGAACTCGCTCTTTGAGGACGCCGCAGAATACGGTTTCGGTATGGAAATGGCCATCTCCAACCGCCGCGAGCGGCTGGCATTGCATATGCAGGAAGCATTAACCTCCGGCAAGACAACTCCTGCCCTGGCTGAAGCTATGGAAGGCTGGCTTGCTAACAAAGAGGATGCAGAGAAATCGCGCACGTTTGGCGAAGACATTCGCCGCGAGCTGGCCAAAATCGATGAAAAGGGCAAATTACTCCTGAGCATCCGCGAAGATGCCGACCTCTACACCAAAAAGTCCGTATGGATATTTGGCGGCGACGGTTGGGCCTACGATATCGGCTACGGAGGATTGGACCATGTGCTTGCCTCAGGCAAGGACATCAACGTTCTGGTGCTGGACACGGAAGTATACTCCAACACTGGAGGACAGGCGTCCAAGGCGACTCCCACAGGATCGGTGGCCAAGTTCACCGCAGGCGGAAAGCGTACCGGCAAAAAGGATCTTGGTCGCATGGCCATGAGCTATGGCTATGTTTATGTGGCGTCTGTAAGCATGGGAGCCAACAAGAACCAGATGATGAAGGCGTTCCTCGAAGCCGAAAGCTATCCGGGACCGTCGCTGGTCATCGCCTACGCTCCCTGCATCAACCAGGGTCTGCGCAAGGGCATGGGCAAATCCCAACTGGAAGCCAAGCTGGCAGTGGATTCCGGCTACTGGCCGCTTTACCGTTTTGACCCGCGTTTGCAGGACGATTGCAAGAACCCGTTTGTCCTTGAATCCAAGGCACCGGACGGAACCTTGCAGGAATTCCTGTCTGGAGAAAACCGCTACGCCATGTTGGAGCGCCTCATGCCAGAGGCTTCCAAGGAATTGCGTTCGGAAATCGAATCCCAGTATAATGACCGCTATGCCATGCTCAAGGCTCTTGCCGGGCTGGAACCGGTTGGAGAAGAGTGCGACAGCTAATTCAGGCTATATACGATAATCAGGGAGCGGGCTTTGGTCCGCTCCCTTTTTTTACTATTTGCCTCGGACGGTGCAGGAACCTTCTAAAAAAAGATCCCAATAGCCTCGAAAACTTTCTTCTTGCCAAAATCAACGACTAACGTAGTTGTCCCTGTTTCTGAGAGACAAGAGAGCATCCAACCTTATGTATTCGCATCAGTCGTTAGATGAAAAGGAAAGGCAAAGAAGGATTCCTTGCCAAAGCATGATTATCCTCCCAATGTAAAAAAAGAGCTCCAGCCAACGGCCGGAGCTCTCAATTCTTCGAAAGTAACTGTCTACTCTACTTGTAGTTCAAATGGCGTTCCTGCGGGAAAACCGGCAGATAACGATACGAGAGGGACAGCACCAGGAAGCCATAGGCCACGATCATAACAGAAGAGGCCCATTCAACCCAGTTCGGATAGTACACGTACCACTTGTCAAACGGCATGGCCGGGAAGGCGATGGTCTGAACAGTGAACACGTAGCGGTTGATGGTCACGCCGATGCAGTCCAGCAAAGCCGCAGTATACAGCAGAGCCGGTTTATTACGAATGGACGGGACTATCAGCATGATGGCCGGTAGCACACCGCACAACACGATTTCGGTAAACATCATCCATTTGCCATAGGCAACACCGTAGAACATGTCGTCAAAGGTCAAACCAACCGACGGCAGGTAACCGGTAGCCCATGCCCATGTATCCAGAATCTTCAGGAAAACATAGACCGTCAACATGGTTCCCGCGATCTTGCCCATAAGAGCCTTGACCTTGTATTCCACCAATTTCTTGCCGGTCAGCTTCTCCATGAAGGTACAAACCAGAACAGTGAATACAGGACCGGACCCCACAGCGGAGATTACGAACAGGAAGAATGTCCACGGCCAGATGAAAAAGCCTTCGCGGAAGGCGTACGGACGACCAATCAGCACGCCATACATGCCACCGAGGGAACCTTGGTGGAATGTGGACAAAAAGGTGCCCAATCCGGCAAAAAGAGCCATGTTCACATGCATGTTATGCGCAAGGGCATGAATGAAGGGAACCTTGTTCAGCTGCTTCTGCTCCAGGATCAGCGGTACGTACTCGATGATCAGTACGGTGCAGTAACAGGTGATGCAGAAGATAACTTCCGTAAGCATGGAGTGAACGTTGGGATGCCAGTAGCCGAACCATGCACGACCCGGTTGCCCGATATCCAACGTCAAAACCAGCATAGCGCCGGAGTAGCAGATGAAACCAACGATAACCGTCAGGTTGATTATCTTCTCCAACTGCTTGATTTTCAAAATGTATTTCAGGAACCCGGTGAAGAATGCCCCTGCCCCCAAAGCGATGACGGCAAGGTCAAAGGTGATCCACAGACCGAACCCGAAATAGTTATCCAGGCCGGTGGTTCCGATTCCATTATAAAGCACCAGAACAGCCGCATACAGCCCCCAGAGGAAGAAGGCCAGAATGAAGCAGCTCCAGATCAAGAACTTGCCGAAAGAACAGCGCTGAACGCCTTCCGGGAAGAGTTTGCTATCCATTTTGACTCCCTCCTAGTGCTTGTCGCCAGCGTTGTAGTTATCGCCCTGCTTGCGAACCCACTCGCGCTTGCTCATGTAGTAAACCTGCGGGTGCAGGCCGAGCTTTTCGAGCAGCCTGAAAGCATGCGGACTTTTCGCCAGTTCATGCACCTTGTGCTCAGGGTTGTTCAGGTCACCGAAGGTAATGGCCCCGGAAGGACAAATTTCGGCACAAGCCGGAACATATGCGCCTTCGGCCAGGTTCATGGGATCTTCCCCGTTTTCGCGAGCCTGATCCTTTGCCTTGGCATAACGCGTATGGCAGAAGTTACATTTTTCAACAACGCCGCGCGGACGAGGTGAAACGGCCGGGCTGAGCTGTTTGTCCATGCCTTCGGGCCAGAGGGGATCCCACCAGTTGAAGTAACGGGCATGGTACGGGCAAGCAGCCATACAATACCGGCAACCGATACAACGGGGGTAAATCTGGCTGACGATGCCACCTTCTTCGTTCTTGTCCGTGGCCACTACCGGGCACACAGGCACACAGGCGGGGTTGCCGCACTGCATGCAAGGCCGTGGCAGATAGGCAACCTCATGTTCGGGGAAGCTTTTGCCGTTGGACAGTTCATAGACATTCATCCAGGTGAGGGTACGCAGCTTGTTGTCGGCGTCATCCCTATCCTTGGTCAATGCCTGTACATAGTTATACGGGTCCTTCTTGGTCATGGGAGCAATGTTGTTCTCCACCTGGCACGCGACCATGCACGCGCCACAGCCCGTGCACTTGTCGATGTCAATGACCATGCCCCATTTGATTTTGAATTCTTTCATATGCATGACGGTTCCCCCTACATTTTGGCGACATTCACGGTGGAACCGGTCCAGACGGTCGCGCCAGTGGCGGCCTCGGAACGTACCGTGAGAATCTTGTAAACATTATCGCCCACGCCTTTGGAGAACTCGTCGCCAACGGTGTGGCCAAGGCCCAAAGGCACAGCCACGGCTCCCGGAAGGACACCCTCGTTGATCTTCACCAAGGCTGCAGCCTCACCGTTTCCGCCGGAAAGCTTGATTTTGCTTTCATCGGATACGCCAATTTTTTTCGCTGTGGCGCTGCACATCATGGCCACGAGAGTCCCACCCTTGAGTACGTTGGTACTGATGACGCAGGGGGCGTTCGGCGTAGTCGCAACATTCTGGCTGCCAACAATCAGCTGACTGTAGGGAGCCAACACAACAGCGCCGTTTCCTCGAACCGGTGCGGCTGCTCGGCTCAAAACCGAAGCGCCCAAAACCGAAGCCCTGGCGCTGGAGTAACTGCCTTCATACTGGCCGCCGGAGGCTTCATCGAAGTCCGCGCCAACAGCCTCGGCCTTGGCGGCAATAACTTCGGCAAAACTATCGAATCCGAGATTAATCCCCATGGAAGCAGCGACATCAAGAATGAAATCGGTGCTGGCCATGACGTCCAGTGTCGGACGGCAAACAGGAACGCCGACAGAGTAGGTCTGCTTGCCGATTCCGTAAGGATTCTGCATGTCGTCAAAACGTTCGAAGGTAAACGCGTTGGGCAAAACAAGATCAGCCTTGGCAGCTGTCTCGTCCCACTCCGTGGCAAAGCTCACCACAAAACCTGCCTTGAAATCATCAGGCAGAGAGTACG
This sequence comes from uncultured Desulfovibrio sp., assembly GCA_913060505.1. Classification (GTDB taxonomy): domain Bacteria; phylum Desulfobacterota; class Desulfovibrionia; order Desulfovibrionales; family Desulfovibrionaceae; genus Pseudodesulfovibrio. The sequence continues at coordinate 41,567 of CAJXRQ010000004.1, read as the reverse complement.
CAGGATTTGCTTCGTATACCATGGCCACAGCTGGAGCCGCACCCTTGTTTACCCACGTCAGCAAATCCTTGCTCATGCGCTCGGAGGTGCTCATGGCGGATTGTATGACTTTAGGGAACTCGCTCACTTTCCTGAGAGAACCAAGCAGCATATTCACGGCAAAAGCAGCTGTTGCCGTGGCCACGGAAGTTCCGCCGGGAACAACTATCGGATCAGATGCGGCAAGCAGCTGTTTAGCCAACGCCGCGGTATCTGCTCCCTTGACGCCGATGGCGGCTTCAACCTTGCCAGGAGCGTACGCATCCATAATCATGGAGCGGAATGAGCCGAAATCAGCAGCACCGGCATACTTCCCGGCACGAATCAGATGATAGGCTACGCCGAGCAGGAATGTTGCCATCCCCTCTTCCGGAACCGGAATCCATGCGTCGACAACCGAAGCGGTGCGGGTCTGCACCGGGCTGGCAAGCATGTAAATGGCAGTAGGCTTTTCTCCGGTAGGATGCGTCGCGGCAAATGCCTTCTGGTTGGCGACCGTCGGTCCCCAGGATTCCATGGCATCCGCACCGGCGAGCAGTACGAAATCCGAATTTTCCAAATCATAAGCGACCTGTCCGGTGCCGCCCATCACGCCGTTATAAGCGCGGCTTGCGGCCTGCATGTCGCAAGGCATCTGAAGGTAATCTTCGCTGCCAATCCCTGCTAGAAAACCGGAAAAGACTTCGTTAGCCGTCCCGGTCTGGTCGCCAGAAATAAAGGCAACCTTGCCTTTGGCTGCGGCCAGCTTGTCAGCCACCATGCTTTTGGCATCTTCCCACGTAATCGGCTCAAAAGCTTCACCAACTTTCTTCATGGGGCCTTTAACGCGGTTGGGGTTACGCATCACCTGCACTGCATTGGCACAGATGGGGCAAATCCCTCCCTTGCTCAAAGGACTGTCTTCGTTGCCCTCGGTTCCAAAAGCCGATCCGGCCACCTTGCGGACCTTCACGGCACAACCGGAATCACAAAGCTTGGAAACAGCAGGCTGGTCTTCCAACGCGCCATACTTCAACCGGGGAATCCAAGGCCAGTTCTGTGTCCAGATGGACACATCATCAAGAGCTTTCCAAAGCACCGGAGTAAAAAGGATACCAACGGTGCCGCCAACAGATAACTGTATGAACGTTCTGCGATCAAAACCCATTGTGAAGCACCCCTTTTACTTGTGGCAAACGTAGCATGCGTTGTTCTGCCCCATCTGGGCATGACAACGTTCGCACTGCCACATCTTCATGGTAATCTTGCTGTAGCCGGACAGAATGTTACGCTCAAACGCGGGTGGTGTGTCGTTTGTTTCGATGCCCTTCATATGACAGAGATTACAGTTGTGATCTCCGCCCTCCGCAAGCACCGCATGGTCCACCACGCCGTCGAGGTCCACATGCTTCTCGGCCAAAGCTTCAAAGGTCACATCCTGGTGTGCCTTGTGGGAAAAATAAACATTGTCAGGCTGATACTGGTAGTTCAACCAGGGAACTTCCTTGCCCTGAAGTGCGTACTTGACCAAGTACTCAAGTTCCGCCTTGACGTTAGCCTCGTCGCTGCTCTGGACCAGTTCGGTCAGCCCCTCAGGCATCTCGTCGACAGGAAGCTTGAGAATGTCTTCGATCTTGTCTTTGCTGCCCACTTTTTCAACAATGGCATCAAGAACACTGTCCGCATCGTCGACAGCATGACAGTCAGCACATTGTGCGTTGGACGGAAAGCCGGCATAAGAGCCGTCTTCCCTGAAATAGTGGCAGCTGTCACAGTCCATTTCCTGCCCTTCAACGTGAACCTTGTGGCTGAACCTTACAGGCTGCTCCACCTTTGTATAAAACAAAGGCGGAATCACGACCCATCCAAGGATGCAGCAGATCAGGAATCCGATGAAGAACGGGAGAACGCCTCCACACCTTCCGGAAGATTTTTTTTCCTCCATAACCTCGCCCCGTCACTCCTGAAGTTAATGAAATAAATCAAACCATAACAGAATTAAGCATGCATACGGCACACTTCTTTTCCATGTCAAGCGCATATGAAAATTTTCACGAAGTGCACCGCCTAAAAAAGGCAATAATATCAACGTGAAACATATGCAAATGACATGGGAAAACTATTTCGGGTTCTCTGTCCGACCATAGAGATCATCGAAGCGGACGATATCATCTTCCTCAAGGTACGGTCCACTCTGAATTTCAATGATTTCCAAAACGACCTTTCCCGGATTGCCGAGCCTGTGGCGAGAGGCCTGAGGGATATCGACAGACTGATTTTCAGTCAGGATACTACTACTCCCGTCAATCTCCACCTCGGCTGTTCCGCTGACCACAACCCAATGTTCGCTGCGATGATGATGCATCTGCAAACTGAGATGAGCTCCGGGATGCACGGTAATGCGCTTGATCTTATAATTATTTTCCTCTTCAAGCACCATGTAGCTTCCCCAAGGCCGATTCACTTTGGGATGGCATTCCGCCAATTTGCTGCCCTCGGCACGCAGCATGTCCACGATTTCACGAACTCGTTGCACGTGTGGCATCGGACACGCCAACGTGGCGTCACGCGTCTGCACCATGATCATGTTCTGCAATCCCACAGCGGCAAGACGTCCTCCCCGGGAAATCAACAGGCTGTTACGACAATCCACAGCCATTACGTCACCGCGGATTACATTCCCGTCCTTGTCCCGCTCCCCCAGCCGATACATGGCCTCCCAACTGCCGAGATCCTCCCAATCGAACTCAGCTCGAACCACTGCAATATTCTCGACTCGTTCCGCAATGCCGTAGTCGATGGAAATATCAGCAATACGACCGTAGTTCTCTGTCAGAGGGCTCTCATCACGAGACAACCACCATGACCAGAGCTCCGGCTGGTGAACGGCGACGGACTTGAGAAATTCCTTGTATCCAAAAACAAAAATACCACTATTCCACAGATGTCCACCATCCCGATGATAGCGTTTAGCCATCGAAAAGTCTGGTTTTTCAATGAATCCGGCGCACTCGTAGACTCCACCATCCAACTCCCGACCAAGCGAGACATACCCGTATCCGGTTTCCGGGTGCAGGGCTTCCACTCCCATGGTCACGAAATAGCCCTTGGACGCAATATCCCCGGCCGACTCCAAGTTCCGGCGCCACGTGACCTCATCCTTGATCAGGTGATCAGAAGGAAAAACGGCTACCAAACCGTCTTCGGGAAGCTGCTTTGCAACCTGCTCCACAGCCAGCAAGGTGGCCGGCAATGTATTACGTGCAAGTGGTTCGGAAAGGACTTGGTCAAGCAGGCGGTTATCAACAGACTCTACCTGATTGCGAACTTCAAAAACATGTTCTTCGTTGGTGACCACCCAAACGCTTTCAGGGCCAAAAGCACTCAATACACGCTTCAAAGTCTGCTGCAGGAGCGTTTCCTTGCCGTCCAAGGCAAGCAATTGCTTGGGCAGCAGATTTCGGGAAAGCGGCCAAAGGCGTGTACCGGAACCTCCGGCAAGAACAATGGCATGGCATTGGGGAATAAGCGCTTTTTTCCGTCCAGACTTGCGCGGCATGAGTTACTCCTTGCTGAAAACAAACGGAGAATTAAAATCGGCCAAAGAGCCGAGCTTCTGATCCTTGGGAGACAAAATGGGAGCCATCCCATTCAACCGGGAGTCCCAATCGAAATTGACGTCCGGATCATCAAAACGAATTCCGGAATCAAACTCCGGAGCGTAATACGTATCCACCTTGTACATGAATTCGGTATCCGGTTCGAGTGTCAGGTATGCATGGGCAAACCCTACAGGCACAAACAGACGCCGCCGCTCAATTGCGTCAAGTTCCAACTCAAAAGTTTTGCCATAGGTCGGCGACCCTGTGCGCAAGTCGATAACGACATCAAGGACACGGCCTCGAGTCACCCACACCAATTTCGACTGTGTGGTTGGAGGGAGCTGAAAATGGAATCCTCGCAACACACCGACACTTCGGGAGTATGCATGGTTATCTTGCACAAAGTCTACGTCAATGCCGGCTTCGGCAAAAACTCGTTTATTAAAACTTTCAAGAAAAAAACCGCGCTCATCTTCAAAGGCAACGGGTTCTATAATCACAAGTCCGGAAAAACCGGTTTGTACGACCTTCATCTACATTCTCCTTATCAACGCAACATACCGATGAATCGAACATTTATCGGAGTTTGCGACTCGGCACAAGCGCAACCGACCAAACAAAAGACTGTCCGGTAAAAAAAAAGCTCGACCGGTTCACTTTTGTTCATTGCTCTGATAGTTCCCTCCAAAGGGCATGGGGAAATAAAGTTGATAACAGGTTCAAGCCGTTACCTCTGAATCGGCACATGCCCTTCCGTGACCTGCACGGCCAGAAGAAGGCCTTGCGACGCTGCCGTGTCGAATGATATTTCCGACATGCAACACCAAAGGACATGCAATGAATTTTTTGGACATAACACTTATTATTATAACTGGCATCTTCCTTGCCCGCGGTTTCTTCCGGGGGCTGGTCAAAGAAATCATATCCCTTGTTTCCATTGGATTGGCCTACTTCATGGCCTCCCGCTATCATGATCTTCTTTCGCCACACCTGAAAGTGTACCTTTCCAATGAATCGACAATCCGGGCGCTCAGCTACGTTCTTATTTTTTTCGGAATCCTGATCATCTGCTGGCTGTTGGCAAAAATCATCCGCCAATTTCTGGAGCTTGCCCTGCTCGGCTGGCTGGACCGTTCAGCCGGAGCGGTTTTTGGCGCCGTAGAGGGTGGCCTGCTGTGCCTTCTGCTGCTCCTTTTGTTGCAGTCGTTCCTACCCAATGCCCAATTCATCAAGGAATCCAAAATAGTCCCCTACGCGCAACCAGCCGTGGACAAACTGGCAGATTTCACGCCAGACAATGTCCGAACATCACTGCAGGAAAGGGGGATAGTCCTTCCGTCCCCGGAAGTGATACAAAATGAGGCGGACAACGCCGTCGGTCTTATTCAGGAAACCATTACCAACGCAGGGGATCAATAGCCGGTCCCCTTTTCATTGCCAGACACTTTTTGAGAGGAATCCATGCCCACCACGGATAACACCCACCCCGCTACAGCGGCATTGAAGGAACTTCAGGACGTCATTGATTCACTCATCGGGCCGGATGGCTGCCCATGGGACAAAGAACAGACGCCGCAATCCCTATGCGATTACCTTGCGGAAGAAACTTTTGAACTTATTGAAGCTATCCGTGCAGGAGACACACACGAGGCCATGGAAGAGATGGGGGACGTCATGTTCCTGTTACTGTTCACCTCAACCCTGTATGCAAAAAACAACGGATTCACGCTTTCGGACAGCCTGCGATACAGCGCAGCCAAAATGATACGTCGCCACCCTCATGTCTTTGGCAATCAGGAGTTTGAAGACATTAATCAACTCTGGGACAACTGGGAGAAAATCAAACGCGAAGAAAACAAGGACAAGAAAGACCAAAGCGTCTTCGCCTCCCTGCCCAAAGGACTCCCGCCCCTGTTACGGGCATACCGCATCAACGCCAAAGCCGCGCGCAACAAGTTCACATGGAACTCCGATGCAGAAGTGGAAAGCCAACTGCGGGAAGAATGGAACGAATGGCAGCAGGCCTTGGTCCAAAACGACGCAACCGCATCAGAACAGGAATTCGGCGACTACATTTTCACGCTTGTGGAACTGGGCAGGCGTAAAGGCATCAAGGCTAATGCGGCCCTCGACTTCGCCAACCAGAAATTCCTGTCCCGGTTTGCAGCTATGGAAGCATTGGCAAAACAACGGGGGCAGGACATGAATACTCTTGACCTTGACCAGATGAATGCCCTCTGGGATGAGGTCAAAGGATAAAGAAGTTTCCAGTAAATCCGCATCAACCTGTTATTACACCCCGCAGAGCCTATTAATGGTCATGCGGGGTCTTTTTTTTAGGCAAAAGCATAGCCCTCATCAGCATAAAGAAACATAAAGATTTATAAAAAAGCGTCGATAAGAAGATAGGCGTTATTTCCGGCCTGTGAACGGGAGGGAAGACCATGAACGAACTCTCAATCGGGGCGAGTTCCCTGGGCAATGCCACGGATCAGCAGACCTTCAGCGCCCAGGTCGTCACCCAAACACTGGATTACATGAACAACAGCGGCAGCAGTCCGGCTCCGGTGGACAAAACGTCTGCAGAAGGAGATTTGGTCAGCAAAACCCTGGATTACATGAACTCTGGCAGCGGGTCGGACTCAGGAATGACCCAAAGCTACAACTTCCAGAAAGACGTTCTCGGCTCCTATGCGGGCTTGGGCGTCATCAACAACCTCACAATTTAACACCGCCGGGAATAACGCCATATTCCGGCCTGCCCCGCTCCTTTGGGAGCGGGGTTGCCCTCCCTGTACCCACTCCTTTCCATTATTTTGCCGAATAAATACGCATGGTATGTTCTTTGCTTTGTTTCTCTCTGGAGCCCATTGCAAAAAACAGAAAAAACGTTCACGATTAAAGTATATTGCAGAAAATCCCCATAGGCTGACACCAGTATGATGAGCAATTTTCCGCCGATAGAAACAAAAAAGAACAAACTTAGTCGCAACCGGCACAGATAAAACTCATTCACTACAACAGGAAAACTGCTCCCGCCGTTAATAATATCATGCGATTATTCAAGGCCGCCGATATAAAAATTCTGCCAGCCCTCCTCGCTCTGCTGGCAATGGTCGGAATTCCCGCCATCACTTCACTTGTGGTTCAATATGACTATCTCCATGGTCTTCAAAGAATATCCGATGAACGTTTGACGCTTTACGGCAGCACGTTCAACTCCGCCCTGCAAAAATACGAATACCTCCCAGACCTCATCGCACGGGCCAATGAAATTAAGTCCCTGCTTACCGGTGACGGCAGCCTTGAAGCGGCAAACAATTTTCTTGCAACTGCGAATAAAAAGGCCAAATCCGCAGCGATCTACATCATGGACACCAAGGGCAAAGTCATTGCAGCCAGCGACTGGCAAAAAAAAGATTCATTCATAGATCTGGACCTCGGCTTTCGCCCCTACTTCAAAGAAGCTCTCAAGGGGCATGGCGGAAAATTCTTCGGCATAGGAATCATGGAAGGCGAGCCAGGATTCTATGTATCGCATCCAATTCGGGACGATGAAAAAATCATTGGAGTAGCCAGCACAAAAATCGCACTCTCACCACTCGGCAACCTGTGGCAAAAAGGCGGGGAAACCGTTTTTGTGGCCGACGAAAATGACGTTATCATTCTTTCCAGCCGCCCGGCGTGGAAATATCGAACACTGGTTCCACTCTCACAGGAAGTCCAAGACAGGATACGAAAACGGGAGCAATACCCTGAGCCAAAAATCAAACGCCTTCAAAGCAAGCCGTCTTCGCTTCTCGGCTTTGATGAAATCATCATCAACTCTAAACGTTTTCTTATCAATTCCCGTACTATTGCAGGAATGGGATGGAAGATAAGCTACCTCATAAGTGAAAAGGCGCTTTGGGAGCGAACTCTGGGCATCACCCTGACTTCATTCGTACTCGTTTGCGGTGCGATCCTTACGTGGATGCTCTACAGAGAGCGCCGCCAAAGACTGCTGTCGCGAAAACAAGCCGAAGAAGCGGAAAAATTCAGGCAGATGAACAAACAACTGGCATTGGAAATCGAAGAACGCAAGCGAACCGAGAAGGAACTCCGCGAAGCACAGGAAGAACTCGTGCAGGCAGGCAAACTTGCTGCTTTGGGAGAAATGGCAACGGCAATAGCTCATGAACTGAACCAGCCCATTGCAGCCAGCAAAACCTATATCGCCAGTTGCAGGCTTATGTTCTCTCGAAACAAAACAGACGATCTCGATCAGACGCTGCTCAAGATATCAAACCTTTGCGACCGTATGGGGAAGGTTACAAGCCAACTCAAATCGTTCATCCGCAAGTCTTCGAACAAGAAAAAGGAATTCGATCTGCGTCAGGCCATAGACGAGGCCCTGACGCTCATGAAGCACCAGTTCAAAACCGAAGAGTGTGACCTGCATCTCAGGTTGCCCGATGTCCCCGTATCAATCATGGGGGATAGGGTCCGCCTGGAGCAGGTGCTCATCAACCTCTACCGCAATGCGTTGGACTCTCTGCAAAAGACGGAAAGACCAGTCATCGGCGTAACACTCACAACGCAAAATGGAGTGGCCCGGATACATGTCTGGGACAATGGGCCGGGTATTGCGGAAGATATTGGCAATCGGCTGTTCGAGCCTTTTGTCACCACCAAAAAAGAAGGCGTCGGGGTCGGCTTGGGACTCTCCATTTCCTATAAGATCATCAGGGATATGAAGGGCAAAATTCGTGGGGGTAATCGTCCCGGCGGAGGGGCGGAATTCACGCTGACACTCCCCCTTTCCATACCAGCTACCTCAAACAAAGAAATAAACGGGAAATCATGATGCAAGTCATACTCATTGACGACGAGCAAACAGTCCGCGACTCGGCCAGACAATGGCTGGAGCTTTCCGATTTCAAAGTCATGGACTTCGGGGACGCAGAAAGCGCATTGAATATGATCACCACGGACTACCCGGGCATCGTACTTTCGGATGTCAAAATGCCGGGTCTCGACGGACTTGGCCTGCAAAAGAAAATTGCGGCTGTTGATCCGCATATTCCCGTGGTCCTGTTCACCGGGCATGGAGATATCGCCATGGCCGTGGAAGCCATTCGAGGTGGTGCATATGACTTTGTGGAAAAGCCTTTCGACCCTGAGCAGATCATTGAAACCATTAAGCGCGCTCTTGAGAAACGTCGGCTTATTCTGGAAAACCGGGAACTGCGGAAAGAACTCAAAAACAATGAGAGCCTCGATTCCCGACTGATCGGCACGTGCAATCCCATGCGGGAATTGAAACGGGAGATGGCCCACATAGCACCCACAGTTGCCAATGTATTACTTCTTGGAGAGACAGGGACGGGCAAGGAAGTGATCGCCCGTTCCATCCACGAAATGAGCGACCGAAAGAAGGGAGCGTATCTTGCGCTTAACTGCTCTGCCATTCCACTGAGCATGGCGGAAAGCGAACTTTTTGGCCATAAAAACGGGGCCTTTACCGGCGCCAGGGGCGATCGCACAGGGAAGCTGGAAGCGGCCAGCGGCGGCACCTTATTCCTGGACGAAATAAATTCAATGCCGCTCGACATCCAAAGCAAGTTGTTGCGGGCTCTGGAATGCCGGGAGATCACCCCTCTGGGGAGTAACACGCCGGTATCGGTGGAATTTCGCCTTATCTCTGCCATGAATGAAGATCCACGCAAGGCCATCGCGGAAGGGCGACTCCGTGAGGATCTGTATTTCCGGCTGAATACAGTGGAACTGACGGTACCGCCCCTACGCGACAGGACCGAGGATATTCCGCTTCTCTTTTCTTTTTTCCTGGAACGCGCCGCAGATACTTATGGCCGTTCTGCTGACTCTGTACCTACGGCAAGCATGGCAATCATGATGAGCCACAATTGGCCGGGCAACGTACGTGAATTGAAAAACCTGGCGGAACGGTTTGTGCTATCCGGTATGGCAGTGGGAGAAAGGATACCGAAACTGCTGTCAGAAAAGGCTATGGATAATCATGATCCATCCATGTCACTCCGGGAGCAGGTCAATCTGTTCGAACGTCACTTGATCCAAAAAGCCTTGGCACGCCACGCCTGGAACATCAAGGACGTCATGGACGAGTTGCATACTCCCCGCCGTACGCTCAATGAAAAAATGCAACGATACGGCCTGAAACGTACCTAGAATCTGTCGGCGGATTTTTGCTTACGCTCCTCTCAACAATAAGCAAGAATCCGCCGACAGCCCTCCTCCCCTCCCACAATATTATTGTATTCCTGCATATTACAAATGGCCTTCTTCTGGCACGTCCGTTGCTCTTCTCAACACACGGCGGCGTAGAACTCCGGCCACAGTTCAAGGTTGAAAGCCAGACGAGGAACATATGGGAACCAAATCCGAAGAAAGTGGACGAGCCAAGTATGCGGGCTTCTTCGTTGGCCCGGCAGTATTTATAGCAATGCTTCTTCTCCCGGCACCGGAAGGGATGAAAACAGAAGCATGGCGGGTGGCGGCAGTCACCGCACTGATGGCCATTTGGTGGATAACGGAAGCCATTCCCATTCCTGCAACATCCCTGCTTCCCATTGCACTTTTCCCGTTGCTCGGAGTGATGAAGTCAAGCATGGCAACAGCCCCTTACGCCAACCACCTGATCTACCTTTTTATGGGCGGCTTTTTTCTGGCCGTGACCATGGAGCGTTGGAACCTGCACAGGCGTGTGGCTATCCACACCATCAAGCTCGTGGGGACCAGCCCCGGCAGGATGGTGCTCGGGTTCATGGTTGCCACGGCTTTTCTTTCCATGTGGGTTTCCAATACGGCAACCACGATGCTCATGATTCCCATCGGACTGGCGGTCATCAAACAGGCCACAGGCTTTGATTCAGCCATGATCCGTGCCTGCGGCTCAACCGGACCGGAATCCAACTTCGGGAAATGTCTCATGCTGGGCATTGCCTACGCTGCATCCATGGGCGGTGTTGCGACCATTATCGGCACCCCGGCCAATACCGTCATGGTCGGCATGGTGGAAAAAATGTTCGGCATTCAGATAGGCTTCGGACAATGGATGATGTTCGGGCTCCCTTTGTCCATCATAATGCTTGCCATCTCCTGGATTTTGTTGACCAGAGTATTATTCCCGATGAAAGGAATGCAACTTTCCGGCAGTGCCAAAATCATAGCCGAGGAAATCCGGAAGCTCGGCCCCATGAAACCGGAAGAAAAAAAGATCATAGCCGTCAGTTGTTTTGTGGCGGCGTTCTGGCTCGCCCGTGGTTTCCTTTCCAAAATGGCACTGATCCATACAATATTCCCCAATTTCAACTGTGTACATGACACCACGATAGGCATTCTCGGGGCCTTGATAATGTTCGCCATTCCCACCAATCTGCGCAAAGGGCAATTCCTGCTGGACTGGCAGACTGCAGTCAAAATTCCCTGGAACGTCATCATTCTGTTTGGTGGCGGTTTGGCCATTGCCAACGGCTTTTCCCAAACCGGCCTTGCCGCATACATCGCCTCGCAATTGAACGGACTCGACGGCGTCAACCTGCTGGTCTTCGTAGCCATTGTGGTCCAACTCACCACTCTGCTCACGGAAAGCACCTCCAATACGGCAACCGCAACGCTACTCGTTCCCATCATGGGAGCCGCGGCAATCGCCATGGGAGTTCATCCATACGCTACCATCATCGGGGCGGGAATCGCCGCATCGTTCGCCTTCATGCTCCCCGTGGCAACGCCTCCCAACGCAGTTGTTTTCGGCAGCGGATGCGTAACCATCGGGCAAATGGCCAAGACAGGTATATGGCTCAACATCCTTGGAACCATACTCATAACAATCTTCGTCATCTATATTCTGCCAGTTCTTTGGGGCATTGACCTCCACACCCTGCCGGAATGGGCCGTTATACGATGAAAACAAAAAAAGGCGGATAACATCGTCCGCCCGATCAATAAAAACTTCATTCAAAGGGAGAAAACCATGAGCAGCTTCACAGATTCAACGCCACCGCTTCGTTGGAGAGCATGCAGAGCCAGACACGTAACAGCAAGATACCATTTCTTCCTCATGGGAGCCGCGCACCATCATGTGCTTCGCTATGCTCCAACAAATCTGAACAGCACCAACGACAACCAAAGCAGAAAACCGCGCGTTCAACCCTCCAAGTGAACGCAGCCTCCTCAGTACGCCGCCAGGGCTACCGCACTTCGCCCTGGCGGCAACCATAAACCAAAGTAATGCGCACGCGTCCTTTTTTGAAAAAACGCGTGCGCACAGGGAAAATCTTCCCCCCCTTCCTGAATAAATTCAAAGCATCAAGCTCTTATGAAAGGCACTCCTTTCTGCGCTTCAGGTGACGGCTCAAAGCCGATTGGGTGATCCCGAGATACCGGGCTGCAATGGTCTGGCTACCGCCTGCGCGTCGCAAGGCCTCTTCTACCAATTGCGTCCGTGCCTCCTGCAAAGTTGGCAGGGTTCGGGTAGAAGCAAATGAATTCTCTTCCTGAATATCTTCCCCGGTTAAGGAAGCATGAGATTCAGTATGTTCGAAAATGCGTTCCTTTATCGCAGCCAAGGAAAGGACACCACCCTGATGATTACCGACGGCATCGAAAAGCATGGTTTGCAACTCCCGGATGTTGCCCGGAAAAGTATAGCTTTCCAGGAGCGGCAGTAGTTCCTTGGGAGGCCTGGGCGTTTTCTTGTTCAATGTCTCGGCAGCCAATTCCAGGAAATGATTCACCAAAAGCGGCAGATCTTCCTTGCGTTGCCGCAAGGGCGGAATCTGCACAAGGTGGGTTTGGAGTCGGTAGTAAAGATCTCGCCGAAAAACAGTTGTACCTACGTTGGCCAAAAGATCACAATGCGTGGCAACTACGATGCGTACTTGCGCCTTGCGAGGCAAATCCGACCCCAGAGGATAGTATTCCTGTTCCTGTAACAAACGCAACAGCTTGACCTGCATCCCTGCCCCAAGATCTCCGATTTCATCCAAAAACAGCGTTCCGCCCTCGGCAGTCTTGATCAACCCGTCACGGCTGGAGTCCGCGCCGGTAAAAGCTCCTTTGCGATGTCCGAAAAGCGTGTCTGAAAAACTCTGTTCATCCAGCCCGGCCACATTTACGGCCACAAGCTTTCCTTCACGTCCGCTCAAGGCATGAATTGCGCGGGCCATCAATTCTTTCCCTACCCCGGTTTCCCCTGTAATAAGCACGGCTTCAGGAGAAGAAGCTATGGCCTCGACATATTGGAACAGGGAAAGCATGGCTGGACTCCGGGTGATAATGCCGGAGAAAATCTCCGGATGATCCAGCGTATCGGAAAGCACCCGCCGTTTGAGAGCGCGGTTTTCATGAATGATTGCCTGATGATTGTTGGCGCGCTGCACACAGGAAACCAGACGAATATTCTCCACGGGTTTGACGAGGTAATCAAATGAGCCGCTCTTCATGCACTCCACTGCAGTCGTCAATTCATCCAAAGCCGTTATGACGACAACGGCAATTTGCGGGTACGTTTGCTGAAGACTCTGAAGAAGTTCCTGCCCATTGACGTAAGGCATGATGAGATCGAGCAGGACCACGCCGATGGAGTCATCCTGTTCCAACAGTGACATCACCTTGCGACTGTCCTGGCAAGTGATCACGTCATTGATTCCGCCAGACATCAACGTAAGCCGAAAACCTTCCAGAACCTCCCATTCGTCGTCCACCACCAACACCCGGGAACGGGTCGTCTCACATTTCGACATCAGAATTCTCCGTTGCGGGGGAAATCGGTTTAAGAGGCAAGGAGAGGGTCACCGTAGTGCCGTCCCCCTCCCGGGATTCGAATTGAAGGGTTCCTCCAAGGTCGTGCACAATAGTTGAGGAGACCGCCAGCCCAAGCCCCGTGCCTCCGGAATCCCGTTTGGTGGTAAAAAAGGGATCCATGACCCTATTCAGATTTTCTTCTGAGATGCCTTGGCCCTGGTCATGAACCTGAACGACGGCTACCCCTTTTTCTTCATCCGTGCGGGAAACAACTTGAATACCCTTGTCCGGAGCCGACAACGCCTGGCAGGCATTCTGCAAAACGTTGATAAGCACCTGCTCAAGACGCTGGAAATTACCATCCACCAACAGCTCCCCCTGTTGAAGATGCATGGCAAAATGATGGGTACTCTTTTTGATCATACTCGAAAGCAAAACTTCCACGGTTGTCAGAACCTTGTTCAGATCCACAGTCTCCGTGGTTTTCGTAGATTCTCGACGAGAAAAAACCAATAATTCTTTTATAATACGCCCGATACGCCGAGAACCATCCAGAACACGTGCGTTCAACGCCGGCAGCATTTCGCGCAATGTGGAGTACGGCAACCCCCCGATAGCGAACTCGCCGTTTTCCTCATGGTATTCGTCAAGCACCATGACAGCTTCCCGCCACGCCTGGGACAGCGTCTGAGCAGAAGACATGATGTAGGTGTTGGGATTGTTGATTTCATGGGCTATGCCCGATGTGAGAATCCCCATGGCAATCATGCGGTCAGCCTCGAACAACTGTTGCTGCTGTTGCGCGGCTTCCTTCTCGGCAAGTACGGTCCTTGTAATGTCTTCATACAGCGCCACGAATTCCGTGGCATTGCCGTCCGCATCAAACAGAGGCGCAATACTTACGGACACCAAGACCTGACGACCTTCCGGCCATTGAAGCATACAACGTTCCTTGAGAACTATTTCCTGCTGCTCCAAAGCTTTCCACACGGGCGATTCATGACGCGCCATGGGAGAACCGTCCAGTTGCCGCATCCGGCACTTGGCCCGTGTGTATTCCGTCTGAGAACCGGATACCGGCTGAATCTCCAGAAGGTTTTCGGCCTGTGCATTTGCATAGGAGATATTGCCGTCCACGTCACTCAGCACAATACTTGCCGGGCTTGTGGCCATAATACGAGTAAGAATATCCCGTTCGCGCCGCAACGCCTCCACGGCCTCTTTCTTCTCATTCATATCAAGGCAAAATCCCTCCAGAAACTGCTCTCCTCCCGTCTCGCTAGAGGCCAACCGGGTGGAAAGCGATACCCAGATGGGAGTACCGTCCTTCTTGAAATAACGGGTTTCGAAGCCGCTGAACGACTTTTTTTCGTTGAGTAAATTGAGCCAGACATCCCGATCTGTCGGATCAACATAAATATCGCGCATATCCTTGACGGATTCGATCAGGTCGGCTGGATCGTCATATCCCAAGATGGAGGCCATGGAAGGACTGGCTTCGAAAAAACGTCCTTCGGGAGTGCTTTGGTAAACACCCATGACCGCGTTCTCAAAAATGCTCCGATATTTCTCTTCGGTCCTACGCAGTCCTTCCTCGGCGCGCTTTCTGTTCATGACGTTGACACTGAGGAAAAAGATGAGCACTGCAAGGCCGGCGGCCACGGCCAGCCCGGCTTCCCATAAAGTTTTCTGAAACGGCGGCAACGGCGCCAAAGGCAGATCAGTTTGGCAGGAAAGCACGAACCATCCCGGAATGGGCAAAGGCTCACGCATGATATTGTAAAAGAACTTGCCCATACGCACACGGGCTCCGGTCAAGTTCACGTCGAGCGGAACAATGGAGTCCTGCATGAACTGGCGGGTTCTGCCGAGCCGGTCCTGAACTTCGGAAGGCAAAGGCCGCAATGAGCGCAGCAGCCAATCCGGTTGATTGGAAGAAAGTATTACACCTTCAGGTGAAACAATCGCCAGTTTCTCTTCTCTTGAACGAAAAATGCTCTCAATTTCCCTGATGTCTATTTTCATGACCAGTGCACCAAGAGGCGGGGTTCCGGCACCGTCCACAACGGGGATGGCGATATGAATACCACGCAGGTTGGTAAAAGCTCCCACGGCGGGGTACAGGGCAATTTTCCCTTCCATGGCTTTTTGAAAATATGGCCGGAAACTGTAATTCTTCCCTATCAAAAGAGCCTCGTCCGAATCCGCACTGGCGAAGGTCTTTCCGGATTTATCAACTGCATAGATCAATGAGGTGTTGGCCATCTCGTTGACCGTATTCAAGAGAGCCCGGGAATCCATGTTCTCGGGAAGTTGTTTGAAAAGTCGCAAGATAGTCGGATTGTGTGCCAACCGCTTTCCCATCTCAATACGTTCACTGAGAATAACCCGTATTTGTTGCGCGATGAGCTTGGTCGACAGCTCGTGGTCATTGCGCCTGTTTTCAAGCTTCAACAGATTTGCAGAGCCATACCCCAAAACAAAGAGTAACGCGCACAACAAAATCAAAAAAACGAGCGTACGCCGAGGTGGGGTCGTATTTCGAAAGAATGAACTGATTTCCCCAAGGATTTTTTTTAAAATCATGCTGAAATACTCAGATCAGGTAACAATGTGAATTCAGCCATAAAAGCAGCACCAATTTAAATTATGGTATCACACCAACCCTGCCTGTAAACCCCCATGACTTTTGTAATAGCCATGCATTATTGCATGTCCGATTTTCAATCGGTCAAAAAGCATATGGGCAAAGCATTATGAAACGGATTCATGCCGAAACTGCGAACTTCAATGTATTACATTCGTCATGTCCAGAGAATATCCCCCCCCTCCATCCACCTGAATATCATCAATAATATCAAATAAATAAAAACGACCATCAAAGTTGGCACATGCCTTGCCTAAGGAAGAGCAAACTTTAAGGAGAATTGTTTTCATGAAAAAAACTACACAACTTCGCCAACTGCTTGCTTCCAAGGAACTGCTCGTAGCTCCCGGAGCCTATGACATGCTCAGCGCAAAAATTATCGAAGCCAGCGGCTTCAAGGCTGTCTATATGACTGGTTACGGTCAGTCTGCCAGCGTATTGGGCCAACCGGACGTAGGTCTGCTGACCATGACGGAAATGGCTCGCCGGGCCGCAGATATGGCCGAGGCCGTTGATGTGCCCATTCTGGCCGATGGTGACACGGGCTATGGCAACCCGCTGAATGTCATTCGCACAGTCCGTGAATATGAAAAGGCCGGAGTCTGCGCCATCCAGCTCGAAGACCAGGTCTTCCCCAAGAAATGCGGCCACATGCTCGGCCGTAAAATCATCCCCGCCGAAGAAATGGTCCAGAAAATCAAGGCTGCCTGCGACACCCGCCGTGACGACGACTTTGTGATCATCGCCCGCACCGATGCCCGCACCAACCATGGTCTGGAAGCCGCCCTTGAGCGCGCCGCCATGTACAAGGAAGCTGGAGCCGACCTGCTGTTCGTCGAGTCTCCTGAAAGCGTTGAGGAAATGAAGGCCATCAACAAGGCTTTCCCTGAAAGCTTTACCCTCGCCAACATGCTGGAAGGCGGCCGGACTCCCATGCCCACGGTGCCTGAAATGGAAGAGATGGGATACAACATCGCCATTTACTGCACCGGCCCTGTTTATGCGGCAGCAAAAGCTGTCCGTTCCTACATGGAAACGCTGAAGCACGACGGTACAACCAAGGGAATCTGGGAGAACCTGCTCACTTTCGAGGAGTTCAACGGATTTATTGGCCTGCCTTCATACTGCGAAAAAGAGAACAAGTACGCGTAGCCATTCGTTTCACATAATCAGGAGGTTCCTATGTTCCATGCCATCAGGCGCTTGCTTGTCGCCGCCATCGCCAGCACCTTGCTGCTCATGCCCGCCGTGAGCCAGGCTCAGGTCACATTCAAACTCGGCCACCTTGCCCCTATCGACCACCACTACCATGCCGGTACCGTCATGTTCCGGGATCTGGTCAAGAAGATGTCCAACGGGGATATCAACATAAAAATATTCCCCGCCAACCAGCTGGGCAAACAGCGTGAACTCGTGGAAGGCGCACAGCTCGGCACCGTGGACATGGTCCTCACGTCCGACGTCCTGCTCTCCAGCTTCGAGGAAACCATGGGTGTTTTGAACATGCCCTTCCTGTTCCGCGACATTGACCATGTGGGCAAGGTACTGGACGGCAAGATCGGCCGGATGCTCTCCGACAACCTGGCCAAAAAGGGACTGGTCGTTCTGGGATACTGGGAAAACGGCTTCCGCCATATCACGAACTCCAAGCACCCCATCAATAAACCCGAGGACTTGGCGGGGCTGAAAATCCGTACTCCCAGCGGCTACATCTTCGTGGATTCCTTCAAGGCCTTTGGAGCATCGCCTACCCCCATGGCCTTTGGCGAGCTCTACTCGGCCCTGCAACTGGGCACTGTCGACGGCCAGGAAAACCCGTTGGCCCACGTAGAACACCAAAAATTCTACGAAGTGCAGAAATACCTGTCTCTGACAAGCCACATCCATGTCAGCGAACCGCTGGTCATGAGCAAGATCATCTATGACACAATAACTCCCGATCAGCAGAAGATCTTGCACGATGCTGCTCGCGAAGTCGCAATATGGATGCGGGCCGAAGTAAGCAAGCTGGAAGCAAAGCAGCTTGAGGATCTGAAGACCAAGATGCAGGTGAATACCGCGGATCGCGCCGCCTTCGAAAAAGCGACCAAGGCCGTTTACAAGCAGCATGCCGATCGTTTCGGCAAGTGGATCAAGGATATCAAGGCCGTCCAGTAGACGACCGAACCTCCATATACCGGTAGGGGCGGGAAACACTCCCGCCCCTTTCCAACCTCACAAAGGAGTTTGCGATGCAACTGCTGCGAGCGGTCAATGCTTTCTTCAATAAATTCATTTCGATTTTCATTACCTCGGTATTTTCCATCATGACCATCGTCATTTTCGTTCAGGTCGTGTGCCGCTATGTATTGCAGGACTCCTTGTCCTGGTCCGACGAACTGGCCCGTTACCTGTTCATCTGGCTGACCTTCCTCGGTGCCAGCGTGGCATTTCACGAAAATACGCATATCAAGGTCACCTATTTCGTCGACATAATCAGGCCTCCCAAACTGCGGGCGGCAGTCTATACGCTGGCCGACATGGCCTGCCTCTGGCTGCTGTGGGTCTTCGTAAAGGACGGCTTCATAGTCTCCTCCAGAGTGCTTGCCCTCGGCCAGACATCCTCATCCATGGGCTTCATCCCGGTTGGCATCATTTATCTGGCCGTTCCGCTGGGTAGTCTCTTCATGGCCCTGAATATCATCCAACATGCCCTTGAGCGGGTTCAAACCATCATCTGCAAAGAAGCCTAGAGGTTCATTATGGGTACGACACTTTTCCTCAGTTTTTTCGTTTTGGTGATTATCGGGGTGCCCATCGCCGTGGCCTTGGGACTTTCCTCTCTGGTAGCACTCCTTTTTCATAGCCACGTTCCCTTGATGGTTCTCGTGCAAAAGGCATACGGCGGTGTGGATTCCTTTACGTTGATGGCCATTCCGTTCTTCATCCTGGCAGGCAATATCATGTCTTCCGGCGGCGTTTCGTCACGCCTCGTAAACCTGGCCAGCTGCTTCTTCGGCCGCTACACAGGTGGACTCGGCCATGTGGCAACAGCAGCCTGCACCTTTTTTGGTGCCATTTCCGGCTCCGCTCCCGCTACGACTGCGGCCATCGGTTCGGTCATGGTCGGCCCCATGCAGGAAAAAGGCTACTCCAAAGCCTTTTCCGGTGCGTGCGTGGCGGCCTCTGGAACCATCGGCCTGCTTATTCCACCGAGCATCACCATGGTTCTGTATGGCGTGGTAACCGGAGCTTCTGTCGGCAAACTCTTCCTCGGCGGCATCATCCCCGGATTTCTCATGAGCGGCGCACTCATGGGTGCCAACTACTTCATGGCAAAACGTCTTGGCATCGGAAGCGAAGCCAAGGTGCCCTTCAACCAAACCATTAAAGCCGTAAAGGATGCATCGCTTGCCCTGCTCATGCCGCTGATCATACTTGGCGGTATCTACGGCGGTGTGTTCACTCCCACGGAAGCCGCCGTTGTTGCTGTCGCTTACGGACTTATCGTGGGCATGTTCATCTACAAACTGCTTGATGCCAAACGGCTTTGCAAGGTGGTGCTGGATACGTCAAAAAGTGCGGCCATTATCATGTTTCTGGTCGCCACGGCACATTGCTTCAGCTACCTCATGGCCAGTGAACAGATTCCCCAGGCCCTGACCACAGCCCTGCTCGGATTCTCCAAGGATCCGCAAGTGCTGCTCATCCTCATCTGCATTTCGCTGCTGGTGGTGGGTACGTTCCTCGACAATGCCGTGGCTGTGGTACTCATGGCCCCCATATTCTATCCCGTAATTACTTCCGTAGGCATTGATCCGGTCTTCTTCGGCGTCTTGCTGGTGCTGACCCTGTCCATTGGGCAAATCACCCCTCCCGTGGGCTTATGCCTCTTCGTGGCCTGCAATATCGGCGATATCAACATCGAGAAACTGTCCATGGCTGTACTGCCCTATCTCGCGGTATTGGTTATTGTAATGTTCATCCTCATCTTCTGCCCCGATTTGGTCATGTTCATTCCCAGCCATATGATGTAACAGGAGCAACCTGTTTCGTCTCTTCAAGAGAGAAAAAACGCGCGTTCGAGCATTCATGAACGCCTCCTCTAAACAGCCGCCAGGGCAACCGCACTTGCCCTGGCGGCAAATCTATTATCCTGTATCAATGTCCGGCATCGCTTTTTACTGCAGTATGGATACAGATATGAAATCCATTCAACACAAGGAGATATGCCATGCAGTCACGCGGAAATTCAAAGCAGGAAAAAAAGATCGACTCACTGGCGGAAGTCGTAATCGAAAATTGTCCGAATATGAGTAAGCTTTCAGTCAAGGGATCCTTTCGGTTCGGAATAACCGAATCCCTGAAGGCTATTGGCGTTTCGCAATGGCAGGAAGTGGCGAATCTGTCTATTCACCAAAAAAAACAATTTTTCAGCCTACTGTTGGATAACTCCATGCAGCACATGAAACGCATAGGCCTCTCAACCGACTCCGAAGCAAAACTTCGTGCCAAACTTTTGGAAGAAAATGAGCGCTTCTTGAAACAATAACAAAAAACCGCATGGTCTAAGGACCATGCGGTTTAATCTCTCAAATGGCGGCGGGAGTAGGATTCGAACCCACGGACCCCGTGAAGGGTCAACGGTTTTCAAGACCGCCTCCTTAAGCCGGACTCGGACATCCCGCCGCAATGCAGGGTGAAATACTTTGTATATATTACATCTCCTGTCAAGTCCTGAGTGATCATTGACCGGAATAACATGAGTCGCCGTGAGGATCTTTTGCATCAAGAGGTGTAAAAAAAAATGGCATTTTAACAATATATATTGGCGATGAAACTGCAATTCATTGACATGAACAAACGCATGCCTTATTTGTGAAAAAATCGATACACATAAACTGGAAGCGAACAATATGAAGATGCCTCAAGACGTATTCATAGACTACCTAGCCGACAACAACCTCAAGATTACTCCGCAACGGCGGCTTATTCTGGAAACAATTCTCAGCCAAAAAGAACACCTGTCTTCTGAAGAACTATATGCAAAAGTTAAGAAGGAAGACCCCTCGGTTGGTCAGGCCACTGTCTACCGAACCCTCAAATTATTGGTCGAGGCCGACATTGTTGAACCGCTCGACTTTGCGGACGGTGTAACCCGTTATGAGGCTTCGTATGGCAAGGAACACCACGACCACTTAATATGCACACTCTGCAACAAGAACATCGAAATTATGGACCCGGTCATTGAAAAACAGCAGGAACAGATAGCTAACAAACACGGCTTTGAACTCTGCAGCCACAAAATGTATCTCTATGGAATTTGCGAAGATTGCAGAAATAAAAAAC
Source organism: uncultured Desulfovibrio sp. (assembly GCA_913060505.1). GTDB lineage: Bacteria > Desulfobacterota > Desulfovibrionia > Desulfovibrionales > Desulfovibrionaceae > Pseudodesulfovibrio. Next base: position 20,207 of record CAJXRQ010000004.1, on the reverse strand, counting down.
GCTAGTAAAAAGGCAGCTACAGGGCTGCCTTTTTTATTTGCCGAATTTCTCAAGAAATTTTTCCAATGCTGGCACACCGTCAGCTGCCCGCTTCCACTGCACACGCCCGGATCCGTCACCAAGACTCTCCCCCTGTGAAGTAAACTGAATTCCCAATCCAATCCCGCCTTTCTCCGTCTTGAACCGGCTTCTGATCGTTCCTATCAGCGTGACAAAAAAGAACTGCCGGGTTGCCGGATCCTTGATGCTGACCCGCATGACCAATGGTTCGTTTATGTCCATGGCAGGTAACGTCTTGGTCGGATTATGCACAAAGACTCGTATGCCTCCCGGAGAAATATTGCCCACTGTCAAAAAAGGCCTTCCCTCGTATCGCGAAGGTTGGCGCACGGTGGATATATCAGGCCTCCGGTTCTTGAAATCCTGACGTTTGGCAATATCCCAAATCTTGACGCGAATAACGTCCGGGCGGTTGATCTTTTTGCGTACATACTTACGCCGAATGGTGAAACGATACCGCATGGGGGTCAGGAGATATAATCCCTTGAGGACAGTTCCCTTGCGTTCAAAATCCCGTACATAGGTCACAAAGGAATTGTATTTATTCCCGGACAAACTGAACTGTTTCACAAAACAGATTACCCGCTTGCCCTTGAGATCAAGACGTGTGGGATCGGCCTTGACGATCTCCAATTGCATGCGCCCACCATACACGGACTCAATGCGGGAATAGCAAAGCTGACGTCCAAGCCTGCCGCCTTCCAGCAGAATGACCTCAATGACCACCCCGCGGGAAACGAGGTAGTTTTCAATCACTCCCTGTCTGCGAAAAAGAAATATCCGGGTAAAAAAACGAACCAGAAGAAACCACAAAAAATGTCGATAGTGCCATAGCGCGGTTAACAGGACTACCGGAACCACCACCAGCAGAATCAACCCGAAAACCTGAAGAAAATCCAAGCGTCCGCTACCATGAGCAAAGGTGTTCTGTACTTTGTAAAGATAATCCATCTGGCCCTGAAAACCGATCATGTTCTCACCACTGGGAAAATGTTTCCATGCATATTCATCATTCCGAAGTCATGCAAAAAAACAGCCACACCACTATTAAGTACGTCAAAATAAACGCAGAAAGCAAGAAAATGACAATTTATCGAGAGGACCGGACAACTCGGCAAAGTTCGGCTGCCGCCCGGTCCGGTTTCTCGGCGCTGCAAATTGCAGAGACCACGGCAACACCGTCTGCCCCGGCCCGAATGACATCGGCAGCATTGGCTGGTCCCAAAGAACCTATTCCAACCAACGGCTTGGCACTCTGCTCCCGCAGACGTCGAAGACCTTCAAGTCCCCAGGGTTCTCCAGTGTCTGTCTTTGTAGTGGAAGCAAAAACAGGGCTAACGCCAAAATAATCGACGTCCCATGATTCGGCCTCTTTTGCCTGCTCCATGGTCTCGACACTCAGGCCGATAATGGCTTCCGGTCCCAAAAGGCATCTGGCATCCTCATATGGCATATCGCTCTGCCCCACGTGTACGCCGTCAGCTCCTACCGCCAGAGCCACATCGATACGGTCATTGATCAACAAAGGGACACCGGCCGGACGCACAATATCCAGCAAGGCATGTGCTATCGCGACAAAATCCCGCGTACCGGCCTGTTTTTCCCGCAACTGCACCATACTGGCACCGCCCTGTACTGCCAGCCCAACGATCTCCACGAGATCTCGGCCGCAGCACAGAGGTCGGTCCGTAACCAGATAAACGGAATAGTCAGGCGACATTACTGCTCCAGACGCATGTTCGAACCGATCATATCCGAATCAAGAGCGTAGAGGATATCATACAGATGCAGCTGGAGAGTCCCCGGACCTTCAGCTTTTTTGGCGGCAACGGCTCCGGCAGCATTCATGACGGCCATGGCATGGGCCGCAGCGCCGAAGGAATCAGGATTTACACCGGCAAAGGCACCGCACAAGGCGCTACATGTACAACCAAGCCCTGTAACAAGCGGCATCATTTCGCTCCCGCCGTGAATACGCACTAGGCGTTCTCCATCGGTCACAAGGTCAACTTCCCCACTAACAACCACTGCGCACTTGTTGACCAACGCCAAATCCCGGGCGGCAACTTCCGCAGCATCCGCACCATGGCTGCTGTCCACACCTTTGGCTTTGCCAGCCTGCCCGGCCAGCGTCATGATTTCAGAAGCGTTCCCCCGAATAATGGCCGGCTGATATTGTTGCAACATATTCACCGGCTGTTCGGTCCGCACCGTGGAAGCACCGGCACCGACGGGATCAAGGACGACCGGAACGCCGTTCTTGTTGGCAGCAGCCCAGGCCACGGGCATGGCTTCAAGATACGTCCGTGCAACCGTACCCAGGTTGATGACCAATGCGCTGCTGAAGGCCATAAGTTCCTCAACTTCTTCCACGGCGTGGGTCATGATCGGAGAAGCCCCGATGGCCAGCAAGGCGTTGGCCGTGGAGTTGGTAACTACATAATTGGTAATATTGGTAACAAGCGGCTTGGACTGGCGAAGCGCGTCCAAATCCTTTGCAATGCTTTCAAGAGTGATCATAAATCTCCTCGGGATAGTGTAACAGTAAGGTCTGCGGCGGAAAAAAAAGGACGAAATCGGAAATACCCCTTTGCCCCGGAAGAATCAATCAACGGTCACTTCGAAAAAATGTTCGGCAACACTATTGCAGCAGATGAAATGATAGACCTGTAACAGGCACAAGGTTATGTTGGCAAAATGAAAGAATCCCAAACATCAGCCAAAACGGCGCCACAGGAAAACATGGGCAGGAACATATTTCTCTGGCTTGAATTCCTGATTCTTTTCGGCATGGTTCCGCTGGTTTATGCCAGCGGAATCGTCCCTTTACCCAAGATCCCCATACTCCTGCTGATCTTTCTGGGCTGTCTGGCATACCTGCTCAAAAACGACAGTTACGAAACCTCAAGGCTTCTCAACGGAATACGAAATAATGCACGGGAGATAAAGGCCATTTGCCTCCGGGCCGTAATCGTTGCTTTAGGCTGTGTGTTCATGGTGCTTCTCATTGATCCGGCAATGCTGTTTGCTTTTCCTCTCAAACATCCGTGGCTCTGGCTTGCGGTCATAGTCCTTTATCCGCTACTTTCTGCCTACCCTCAAGAACTCATATACCGGGCGTTCCTCTTTCACCGCTACAAGCCGATCCTCGGCTCGCAACCTGCGATCATTTTGGCCAGCACCATTGCTTTTTCCTTCCTGCACATCATCTTCGGCAACTGGTTGGCCGTTATTCTGACAATACCGGCCGGATATCTGTTCGCCCGCGTCTACATCAAAACGGATTCCCTGCTCCTGGCCTCGCTTGAACACGCTCTGTACGGCTGCATCATTTTCACGGTCGGCCTGGGGCATTTTTTCTATACGCCGTCATGACCTTCAACCCAAAAGGCTTGCAACTCATGCACAAGGAGCCTACAAGGTGCGCCTGCTCCGGCAGAGGAAAAGCTTGTGAAAGCATTTGCCTCAAAGGCGTGAATACAGCCGCTGCTCCGAAGCCATTTGCCATTGCACGGGATTGAACGATATCATCCTCTGCGCCGCCAACAAAAAAGACCAATAAAGGACTCAAGAATGCCTGAAACCGGCAACAAGCAAAATACTCCCACCACAGACTCCTGTCTGTCCGGCTATCTAGACCTTCTGCCCGGCATTGTTTGGCGAATAGATATTGTGGGCAATGAAATAACGTTCCTGAACAACCATACGATTCCATCCCTCAGCGACCGGGCCAGGACCGTGCTGCAAAATCCACAGTTGGCGCAACACATGATCCAGCCCGAAGATCGCGAAAATTTTCATTCCTGCTACCAGCAGATAAGAAACCGCCACGCATGCGCCTGTATGTTCCGTATGCGGCTGGAGGATCAAACATACGGATGGTTCAAAATGATGGCCATGCCGGACCCGGAACATCCCACCAGTTCCATCGGTTTGCTCATGGATATCACGCCACAGGTTTCAACAGTTCTTTCCTCGGAAGGCCGTCCGCCACTCTCTGCAAAAATCGAATTGCAGAAAGACCCGGCCCTGCTCATACGCTTTGCGGACAGGTCGGTATACATGGCCAATTCCGCGGCCCGGAAGCTGCTGCAATATGACAAGAAAAAAATGTCATCTCTGGATATTCACCAGCTATTCGGCGACAACGCTGCCCAAAAGATGTTCGACCTCTATGAAAAGCTGATCTTTTCCAACACGTGGTCCGGGGAATTGAATATAGCGGACAGCCTCGGCAGAAAACACCAGTGCACTGCAAGGTTCCAAGCCATTGCACGCAATGAGCAAAATCTGCTTTGGGTAACGCTTGTCCACCGTAATAACTGTTCGGCGTGCAAGGGTGTCCCGGTGCGCGGCAATGAAAAGGTTCCGGCCAAAGCCGTTCGTACGGCCATGGGGAAATGTAAAACGGTCAAGCAACTGCTCACAGCCATGCTGGACGCCCTTCCCGAGGGGGCGCCGACAAATGCCATGATGCTTTCACGCATATTCATTGATAAAAACAAGGTGGCTGTAACCGGTGTTGGGGCCCCCTTTGAGACCGTCCCGGAAAACCGTACTCATACCTATGAAGGTTCCATCGCCGAAAATATCGTTCGCTTCAATCTGGACCGCCACGTTGTGATGGAAACATCCAAAAGCATCAAACCCATTGACTGGGCGCTGTTCATCCCTCGTGGAATCCAATCCTATTACGCCCATCCTTTCTTCACAAACGGAATCCTGACGGACGTGCTCATCTTCTGCTCAAGCACAGGTGGAAGCTATGACCCAGACGCGGATGCCCCATTAAAATCCCTTTATCCTGATTTCCTCAAAAATCTGGCTCGCTGTCGAAAATCCGAGAAATAAACTGGTCCAACCACGATCTTCACGCAAAGAAGGGCACACGCTTGTTACAGGCGTGTGCCCCTAGTTTTCTCTTCATCAAAAGCAATGAAGCATTCGCCAACCAATACACTGTTTTTATGGCATATTTTACCATACAACCACGGATTAGCTTTTCCCTTTTTCAAACTGGTAGAACCAGTTTATGTTCTTTTTTTCTCAAACCCCTTGCCCTACAAATTTTGACTCCATAAAAAACAAAAAATCAACCTTTTCATTGAAGTCAAAGGACTGTGGTTGGACCAATAATGACATACACACAACGCCCACGGCTCTGCAGAAAAATTACCGCCATGTTCAAACAAGGCTCCTTCGCCATAGGCGACAGGCTCCCCGGAGAACGCAGACTGGCAGCCATGTTTGACACCAGCAGAAACACGATACGAGAGGTGCTCTGCAACCTGGAAGCTATGGGATACGTGGAAATACGTCAAAAGAGTGGCTGTTACCTGAAGAGCAAGGAAGGACGCGTAAACTGGGAGATGTTACGCAACAGACACTCCCCGGCAGCCACCAGGCAGTTGCTTGAAACACTCTCCTTTGTGGCTCCGAAACTGGCCCGGACAGAATCAGTCCGAGTGACCATAGCGGACATCGACAAGCTGGAATCGTCCACGGCAAAACTCGGCAAGTCCATTGTCAATTTCGATATCGCCGCCATCAGCCGTGAATATGTCTTCTTTTTTCTGATCCTGGCAGAGGTATCGACTAACGACTATCTCATCCTGCTGCTCAAGGAGCTTCTTGCTGCCGCCGAAACTCTGGAACACTCAGGCACCGGCCTCTCGGAAGTCCAGGCTGATTCACTCTTTGCCTACCACGTGGAGCTGTTCAACGCCCTGAAGGCAGGCCACTGCGGCGAAGCGGAGAAACTGGCCGAACAAAGCATACAGGCATTTTCAAAATTGGTACTGCCAGAAGAGTAACAAAGGTCGAAAGGCATACGGCAAATGGAACGAAGAGCATTTTTCCGCCGGTTCATTCCCGGTTCGGACCGGTCATCAGCCCCGGAAGCACTTGACGCCAACAGAGAGGTTGAACAGAAGCCCCTCAGTGAAAACGAGTGTTTCCTGCGAGCAATGGCCATGGGAATCGACCCGGCAACGGTAACACCCGGGCAATTGGAAGCACTGGTTTCGGACGCGAAGCCATCCCAGACAACACCTAAGAAAGAGCATGCAGACGCCGAGGCCTGATCATCCTCGAGCCTGCAACTTGTGGAAGGAGCGACAACTATGGACACCAGTAGTTTCAGCTACTTAGAGAGCCGAAAGCTGGTCAAACGCTGGAGCGGCCCCATTCCGGCGCTGATCAACACTTTCCTGATCCTGGCATTTTTCTATTTAACTTGGTGGATTTTTCAGGATCCCCGCGGCCTGATGCGTATGTACACTCCTTACGTGGGCTATATGGTCTGCCGCTGGATGCTGATTATCTTCATCTGGCTCGCGTACATTTTCGATTTTTGGCCGTTTAAACGGACATGGCTCAACAAAACACACCCGCTTATAAAAGGAGCGGTGCTCACAATTGTGAGTGTGGCGGCCATGATTCTCTTGATTAAAGGTTTTTTTGTCGAAATTCTTGGAAACTTTGGCATCGCCTATTTCAATCCCGACAGGCTCATAGCCATGGGGATAACAGACTTCTATTCCATCGAATACGCGGCAGAGGCCATCATGATGTTCGCAGCCATCGCCTCCTGGCTCTCGCCCAGTTGGGTCGTGGCCTGCGAAAATGCGCCATGGCAAAAAATCGGACAACCGGCTCGAGGGATTACCATCGTGCTGGTAACGTTCTTCTTCAGTATGGTTGTATACTTCGTAACCATGCATTCGCATATGGCCATTCTGTTCTATCCCTGGCAGAAATTCACGGCCATCTGCCCTCCCTACTGGGAACAATTCGCCAATACGGTTTCCGGCAACTTCCACATCGCGTGGATCATGTGCTGCACAGTCGTGGTCTGGCAATTTGAAACCATTTGGGAACGTTATCCCTTCAACCTTATCAAACACGACACACTCCGCCGTGTCGCGTCCTTCTTTGGCATTATCATCATTGCCCTGGCCCTCTGCTTCTTCCTGTTCTATGCACAGGATCTCGTATGGGGACAGACAATCCGCGGAACCCGACGCCTCATGGCTCCGGACTGGCGCTGGCTGCACGTGGGTGAAATGGCCATTTTCTGGCTTGTGCCCACCCTGTATCTGAACTTCTACTGCGGCAACTGGCCCACCAAGTTCAGCAGGCCCGTCAACGTGTGCATCCGTACCATCGTGACTGCGCTTCTGGCCGTGGTTGTCTACGTGATTTACTACAAAACTTCCCATCTGTTCCTCGGAACGCAGAAAGGATTTTCACATCCTCAGCAGTTCCCCATGATCCCCATGATTTGGCTCATCAACATCTTCCTGATGAACGTCTGGTTTATGGATGGCTGGCCGGGCTGGAAAGCCGTTCCCAAAACAGAGGAAGAACTCGCCGAAGTACATGAGGAAATCGTGGCCTCCGACGTCAAATGGACTCCGGGTATCGCCAAGGGACTGGTCATCGGCTTGTTGGTGGGCTTGGCTCTTTATACGGCCGTTATCTACTTACTGCCATGGATCGGCGCCAACTTCACTATTATCAAGTAAGCGCCCGGAACAAGGAGACAAAATATGAGTAACGATACCAAAAACGTAAGCAGACGCGATTTCGTGAAAGGCGCCGCAACCGGCCTTGTCGCCGGAGCCTTTGCGGGCATGGGGATGTATTCCTACAGCCCATGGGCATATGAACGCCTGCCTAAAACCGAACGCAAGATGCATGACTTCGGTACCTGCCGGAGCGTCCGGGTCACCAACATCTCGGAAACAAGCTGGTTCAACAACGCACATCTGATCGGCGACATCCATGAAGCTGGCGGGTTGCTGGTCAACCAGTACACATTGAACTGGGCTCCGTTCGCCAATGGCAAGGGATCAGCACAAGGTTCTTATGATGACGGAATTTCCTCCATCAAAGACCTGCTGCCCCACGACATTGAAAAAGCATGGGAAATCCAGAAAAAACTGGCACTCCACCCGGAAAACCCCGGTGGATACTCCTGCCTCATCGAGGTGGAAGAGCTTGACGGAACCATGCACAAATACCTGCTGGACACCGGCTGGTCATACAAATGGATGAACGATTGCTTCAAACGAGAAGGCATCGACCAGATGCTGCGCGATCAGGAAATCGAAGCGCTGTTCATTTCCCACGAGCATTGGGACCACTTCTGGGGCCTGCCCGTGACCATGAAGTACGACAACCGTATTCCTCTCTACGTACACGACGGCTTTTATGATGAAGGCCTTCAGTACATCAAGGATTCCGGCTACAAGGGTGAGCTGACCATCGCGAACAAGCCTGTCACACCGATCATTCCCGGCATGGCCCTGCTCAAGTTCGACGTGCCCATCATCAACCGCGTATTCGGTGAGACCTCATTGGCTTTCAACATTAAGGACAAGGGGCTTGTGCTCATTTCCGGTTGCTGCCATCAAGGTATCCTGAAGTTCGCGGACTTCGCCTATGCCAATCTGAAGTATGACAACGACAAGTTCTATGGCATATACGGCGGCCTGCACATCTCCCCCTTCGAAGACTGGGATCCCAAATACGATGACCTTGTCATCTCCTTGGGACAATGGGGATTCGAACGCATCGGCTGCAACCATTGCACCGGCCACCTGACTGCCAAAAAGTTCATTGAGTCAGGTTACCCCGTTGTTCGCGGCACAGCGCGATTCCGATCCGCATCCAAGGACTATCTGGGCAATGGAGATAAAATAACCTTCGGCTGTTAGCCACCCCTTCACGCTAAAAACCCCGGCCCGTCTAAAGACGGGCCGGGCAATCCTTTGGAAGAACAGAGTATGAACCTTTCCGCGATCCTCCCTCAGCAACGCCGCAAGGACCAACCGGTCAACATGCCGGACCTGCTCATGAACTGCATTCTCGCCGCCTCCCAACACGAAACGTTCAAACGCCTCATTGGCTGGAAAGGCATGTCCGTATGTGCCAAAGGCACGCAAGGATGGACCGCAAAAATCAAAAAACGCCCCGGCGTCTATGGGCTGTGCACCGAAAACAGCCTGAGCGACAAGACGGGCCACCATGCGGATATTGGTATCTATTACTTCCCTGCCCCGGAGGAAAAGCTGTTGGACACCATGTCCATTGTCGCCAATCTTGCGGCAATCCAGGACGAATATATGAGCAATATACGCGGCTTTTCCGGCAACACAGCATGGGCAGCACCATTCCGCATGGGATCTTTGAAAATTTCTCTCGACTTTGCAGAAGACGCACTGGCATTGAGTCTTGCGGCAGACAAACACAAAATTACCATTGCCCGGGATGGTGTAGCCGATCTTTCCGGCCAATGGGTCATCTCCCCCGGTGAAGCCGAGGAAGATTTCCCGGCACACGCTATTGCCCTGGACATCGTTTTGGCATTGGGAGCAGCTGTCACCAACAGTTTGGAACTTCCGACCACATGGTATGGTCAGTGGTTATCTCCCGGAGAGGCTTCCTGTTATACGGCACAGGGAGAACCCTGTTTTCTGGATATGGAGGTGACAACCATCACCGACACCTTCGCCTGGGGAGATCGCAAGGCGGCCAGAGAGCTTGCTTTTCCCCGGTCCTTCCCGGCACCGGATATTTCCTGCGGCCCGGACCGCAAAGACCTTATGCCCGAATCCATAGCCCAAGCCGTACTTTGGAAAACCCACGACCTCGCAGCCATGGGCAAGGAAGAAGAATATGCATATGCGTTCGACTCCCGCCCCAAGCTAATCGTCCTGAGCGGTTTCCTCGGCTCGGGCAAAACCACCTTTCTCAACCAATTGCTGGAATACCATGCATCCCGAGACGAACTGGTGGCCATCATTCAAAACGAGGTAGGCCAAACCGGTGTAGACGGAAAATTGCTGGAAGGTGACGACTCCATCGTCGAACTTGACGAGGGCTGCGTATGCTGCACTCTGGCCGGAAGCATCTCTCGCGGAGTTGAACAACTTCGGGCACGATTCAATCCAAAAGTCATCGTTCTGGAAACAACTGGTCTGGCCAATCCTTTCAATATTTTGCAAGAACTGGACAAACTGCGTCCGTTGGTACGACTGGAATCCATCACGACACTCGTCGATGCGCCCAATGCTCTGAACCTGCTCTCCCAAAGCGACATTGCACGCGATCAGGTTCGGGCGGCAGATACCATTCTTCTCAACAAGTGCGACCTCACCTCAAAAGCAGAACTCGACGAAGTAACCGCAAAACTTCGCCAACTGAACAAACGGGCAGCCTTGATCCAGACGGAGTATGGCAATGCCAAGCCTGGCCTGCTTTACGACACCGACACCCTCAAGCAAAGCATCCCTGGCCTCCTTCCGTCACCTCCAAAAGCGCCGCACCACGACCATACCATGGAAGGATACACGTCCAGACGCTTTGCCTTTACCTCGCCCTTGAGCCGTGAAAACCTTATCCGGACATTGAAAAACCTCCCCCCGGAGGTCTTCCGGCTCAAGGGCATTGTCGGAATTGCCGGGACCGAAGAGGCCGAGGTTGTGCAATACGTGGCCGGGAGGTATGAACTTTCAAGGCTCGGAGACTCGTTTGAAGACGAATACTTCCTCGTTGCCATCGGCAAGAATATGGATCTTTCCGCTTTGGATAATCTTCAAGAGGTGTACGCATGACCCTAATGCACCAGGGCGGCTTCATGATGTGGCCGCTGCTCATTGTTTCCGTTGCAGCTCTGGCGGTAATCGCCGAACGATTCATGACCTTCACCACAACCCGTTTTCCCAACGAACAGGCCGTGCAAAAGGCGTTCACGCTGGCGCGTAGCGGCAATATCAGCGAAGCTGTGGATGCCATCTGTGAATCAACGCAATTGTATCGCCCGTTCTTTTACGCACTTTTTGAAAAAACCGACCCGCAAACAAGGGAACAACACATCACACAGGTTGGCGAAGAAACTCTTTTCACACTTTCCCGCCGCCTTGATTTTCTGGCTACGGTTTCCGCAGCGGCCCCGCTCATGGGGCTGTTGGGAACCGTACTTGGAATGATCAATGCTTTTTCGCGTCTGGCATCGTCAGGTTCTGTTGATATAGCGATGCTTTCCGGCGGTATTTGGCAGGCTTTGCTGACTACCGCAGCGGGACTATCCATCGCTATCCCCTCTCTGCTCGCACATCGATGGTTCTGCCGCATGCACGCCAAAACGGCTTTCAGCCTGCAAAAAACAGCTGTCGCCTATCTTACTCCGTCCACGCAACCGGACGCCGAATAATGATATCCCTGCACAAAAAGACACCGGCCCCGGCATCGCCGGATATCACGCCCTTGCTGGATGTGGTCTTTATTCTGCTCATATTTTTCGTAGTCTCCGCAGTCTTCACAGCCCGTGGGCTGAACATGGACTTGCCGGACGCGGATACCGCAAAACCCATCACACAAAAATCACTGCGCATCGAATTGCTCCCTGAAGGAAAAGTCCTGTGTGATGGAACTCCTTCAACATTGCTGGATATATCCCACAAATTGGAAGATGCTGCTGCCCTGCCCATAGCCCGGCAACCCGAATGCATTATGCTGAAATCGGCCCCGGACGTTCGCGTGGCACGCTTTGTTCATATTGTGGATATGGTGCGCCAGCATGGATTCAATAATCTAGTCATCGCAGCGGCCACAAAACAGCAAAAGTCCGCAAAAAAGACTGCAAAATAGCCATGCGACATTTTTTGGCCGCCAGCATAGCGTTTTCGCTGTTCGCACATTTTCTGTTTCTTGAAACTAACTGGACGCAGACTTCCCACCCCGAGTCCTCACAGATAGTCATTCCCGTTTCTCTGGATATTCCGGGCGGCTCCAAAACAGACTCCGCAGCATTACGGAATGCCCCTGCTACGGCGGAAGGCGGCGATCAGGGCGCCAATGCCTATAAACGCAGACAACAAGCGGCACTTAAACGATTTCTAAAGAATATAAAAAAAGCTGTGGAGGCACGTAAATTTCAACCAGGGGAAGATCATTCAAACAACATGATAGGTAATGCGGTCTATGCATTTACTATTCTTGAAAATGATAGCTTCTGTAATATCCATCTTGTCCGCACATCAGACAATTCCAAGCTTGATCAGGCTGCTTTTTACGCCATCCAAAAAGCCAGTGGAGTTGTTCACCGCCCAAAAATCATTGGTACAGCCCCTATTTCTTTTGTCTTGACCGTAAAGTATCAATACGGCATGTAGTCTTACCATAAAGATATCCAGAATACTCATACGAATTTCTTGAATAACATTTCGACTACCGGGAGGAAAAACATCGTGAGCAACAGGTTATTCCATAAACTCGCGCTTCGGTATATCGCTTGTGTTTTCACAATCCTTTTTACATTCTTAGCATTGTTCGGATTTTACCTGTATAACAACCGGGTTCATACCGAACTGGAGGATAGCACAGTTACGACACAAGCAACGCTGAGGACGACAGCTCTGGCTTTGCAGGAATGGATTGGTGAACAAACAAAACTCGCCCGCCAACTTGCAGAATCCCAGGATGTCATTACAGCCTGTGCTAACCCAACGGACGCTACGGCAGTGGCAATCGCCCAAAAACGCTTGCAAAGAATTCACGACATGTACGGCTTCTACGAGAATATTCCTCTCGCAGTGCATACCACTGACGGCGGTTCAATAACCTTTATGGCCGAGGGTCAAATGAAGACCGTCAAGGATGGTACGTTCTTTACGGATACCGTGCATGGGAAAACCATCGGCAAAGGCGGAACAAAGTTAAGCTACATCAAGGCTTCGCGCAGCGGAAAAAAATACTTCATCAGCCAAGTATATCCCAGCCTGCTCCGAGGAAACCCCATTTTCGTCATTGCCGCACCGGTGTTCGACCACGGCAGGCATGTGGGTACCCTCATACTCGCACCGCAGATGGACTACTTTACCAACATGTTCATCAACAAGACCCGTATTGGTAAAACCGGTCACCTTTTCTTCATAGATGACCGGGGCATGTTCATAGCGCACAAAGACAAGAAGCAAATTCTGAAAACCGATTCCAGGGATGCCCCGTATCTGAAACGCATCGTCAGTGGGGAAACAAATTTTACCAACGCCGATGGCAACGGGAATGAAATCAAGTATCTGGCCCGACCAGTAGATATTCCGTCACAGAATATCCTCCATGCCTGGACCCTCTGCGCAGCGCAGGACAAAAAGGAAATCATAGCAGGAGCCGACGGATTCGCACGTCTTCTCTGCTATGGCGGAGCCTTACTGCTTCTGGTGCTGGCCGGAGTACTCTACCTGCTGACCAGATATCTGGTAACCCGTCCCTTGGCCAAAGTCGTGCGATATGCGACGGAAATCGAACAAGGCAATACGGATGCGGAACTCGTCCTGCGCCGCAAGGATGAGATTGGCGTTCTTGCAGAAACACTGCACAACATGACCGTGCACATGATAGGTCGGCTCAGGGAAGAAAAAGCCTTTACTCAGGGCATTCTGGACGGCATTCGCAACCCCTTCGCGGTGGTCGACACAGACCTTAAACTCCAAACGTGCAGCCAAAGCATGATTGAAACCGTCGGACGCAGTGGAAATATCGCGGATCACAAAAACTGGGATATTGCCGAATTCCTGTTTGCGGACAAAAGCCGCCATGTCATCCTTGTGGACGTACTTGAGGACGGCCAAGCTCGGCACAACATCCCCTTCACATACACGAATTCCAACGGACGCAGCTTTGAAATGATCATTGATGTGGATGTCGTGCGTGACGAGAAAGGAACGATTCTCGGCGGCATTACCTTCTGGAACGATGTCACGGAGCTCAAAGAGCGCCAACGAGCCATTGAAGAACAAAAGCAATGCATTGAAGAAGCGGCTCAACAGGCTGAAGAAGTTTCGACAAAAACAGAAGAAATAGTCAAAACCCTGACTGAAGCTCTCGCTACATCCAGCACGAGGACCGAACAGCAAAAGGAACGCCTGATGGAAACGGTCACGGCTGTGGATGAACTGAGTGCCACCATTCAGGAAATCGCCCGCAACACGGCAGAAACAGCCAAGACCGCGCAGGATACCAGACAACGGGCCGACAGCGGCGTGGAAGTGGTCCGTAGCTCCATGCAGTCCATTTTAACCTTGCAGGAGCATGTGCACACCATGCAAACCGATCTGAAACAATTGACACAGCACGCGGAAGGTATTGGCAATATCCTTGAAATCATCAACGATATTGCAGACCAGATCAACCTGCTTGCCCTGAATGCGGCCATTGAAGCTGCTCGGGCTGGCGAGGCTGGAAGAGGCTTCTCCGTTGTCGCGGATGAAGTTCGCAAACTGGCGGAGAAAACAATGGCGGCTACGGGCGAGGTGGAACAGGCTGTGAACGCCATCCAAAGCGGCACCAGCAAATGCACCAAATCCATCTCCAATGTGGATGTCGAGGCATCAAAAAGCGTTTCCGGATCCAAGGAGACCGATAAGGCGCTTGCTGAAATAGCATCCATGGCGGAAACAACCAGCACCATGATCGACAGCATTGCAACAGCAGCCGAACAACAATCCGCAGCTACCGAGCAGATTGCCCATACTGCGGCAGAGGTCGGCACCATAGCAGAAGAAACACATCAGGCTATGCAGCAATCGGAGGACAACGTGCACACAGTGGAAAAATCCTTCCAGCAGCTGCACGGTCTCATCGTCAGCATGCATTAAGCGCTTGCCAATACAAATCATAAAGAAAAGGCCCCACAATGGGGCCTTTTCTTTGCTCTTTCTATAGATTTGTTTACGTTGTAGAAAACAAAAACAACCCTGCATGAAAATATCATGGTTAACTTCCATTACTTTTTGTTCATTCGACAAGAATATGGGAATTATGTATTCAGGGGAGTCATAAAGTTTTTTTGACAATAACATTTTATATTGATTGAAAAAAAGTCAGGTTACTCATGAAGCTATCCGGAATAAAAAATATCACCATCGGTTTTCTTGTCCTCGTTGTCATCGCCCAAGCAGCATGGATATTCAGAGGGTATATTCCAACACACAGGACAACCTCCGTAATGGATAGACAAATTGAAGACTTTATAGCGACTTCAATCACTCTGTCGGAAGGTGCTGGGCAAAAAAACGGGTACTCATTGATAGATATCGACCTCTCTTTCTCCCTCGCCGTATCCCCTGAAGATATTCTGGCCCATGTGCGGTTGGTGGATGAATCCAACGACAGGGATATTCCCCTTCAGGTAAGGACGTCATGGAGTACTGAAAGGTTGTTGATCCGCTCTGATGACATAAAGAAAGACACAAAGGGGAAAAAGTACAAGTTCATTTTGGATGGGAAGTTGAAGCAGGCCGGAGGCGACATTAAACTTGATAAAACATACACCCGGGAGATAACGCTCATTCAAAAAGATGTCCTGACATTGCAGGGTCATACCGCGGAATGCAATGCTTCCTGCGGTACTCTCAGGTTGGAATTTTCCACCCCCATGGTGCCCACCACGGCTGCCTCCTATATTATTATTGAGCCAAAGGTTGATTACTCTTTGTCTTCGGCAGGCCGGGCTCTCATTCTAACAGGCGAATTCAAACCCGGCGCTACCTATCGGATTATGGCCAGAGCCGGCTTGACCGCTGCTGATGGTGCCGTTTTGAAAAATGACGTAAAACAGAAAGTCATCATGCCGGACCTGGCGCCCTCGGTAGACTTTGTCGGCTCCGGATTGTTTTTGCCCCTGGCCACGGATCATGGAGCGGCAATGGTGGTTGAGGGAGTTAATACCTCAAAAGCCACTTTGCAGGTCGACAGAATATATCCAAACAACTTGTTTTCAATGCTAAGCAGCTATGGCTACAACATCTTCAGTGACGAATGGGTAGCAGAGAGTGTCCCGCAATCGCTCGGTTCAAAAGTATTCGAAAAAGAAATCATATTCCCGAAAAAGCCAAACCAGACGACACGGATACCTGTTAAGTTTAGCAAGAAACTTTCCAGTGCGGGCAATGGATTATACAGGATCAGCTTGGCTATTGACGGCTACAAGGAAGTCAAACGGTGGGCTCTGATCACAGACATCGGTCTTGTAGCAAAAAAAGGCAAAACAGATTTTACAGTCTGGGCCGTTTCCAACAAGACGCTCAAGCCTTTGAACAACGTACTGCTTTCACTTATCAGCGATAAGAATCAATTACTTGCCAAAGGAACCACCAACACCCATGGAGTCGCAAAGCTCAAACTGCCCCAGGACAATTCGGATGGCACACCATACCTGATTGTCGCCGACGACAACGCAGGCGATTTTTCCTTTTTGCTCCCCTCCCGCTTCAGAGTGGACACTGCAGGGCTGGATGTTTCCGGCACAATGATAGCCTCCTCAGGGGTAAGAGGTTTTATCTATGGCGAAAGGACTCTCTATCGCCCCGGTGAAACTCTCAATGCAGTCGTGGTTGTGAGAAATGCCGATTTCTCCATTCCGCCATCCATGCCCATGACTCTTTCTCAAAGAGATCCCAAGGGACGCGAAGTCCGCAAAATTCGGATTGAACCAGACAAATACGGAATTGCCGAGATCAATATTCCCATACCTGATTTCGCTTTGACGGGAGCGTATGGGCTTTCATTGAATGTTGGAGACAGCACGGTCGGTACATATGAATTCAATGTGGAAGAATTTATTCCTGACCGAATCAAAGTCGAAATTGAGACAGAAAGCGACAACTTCAACCCCGGACAAACGATTTCAGCCACGGTGAAAAGCCATTACCTTTTTGGCCCGCCTGCGGCCAAACTCCCGGTGGCCACTCATGCAGTACTCCGGGCCATCCCGTTTAGTGCAAAAAAATATCCCACCTATTCTTTTGGTGATTCGGACAAGGAATTTCAACCTCAGGAATTCTACGCCGAGGAAGGCTCTCTGGATGAAGATGGCAACGGGGTCTTTTCCATCCAGATCCCAGGCCAGTTGTCGCCACCGGCAACGTTGGAGGCAGTCATTTATGGTCGCGTCAGCGAGCATGGGGGACGGGGCGTAACTGCACGAAAACGAGTGCTTGTTTATCCGTACGATTACTACCTTGGTATAAAGAATTCAGAGCAAAATGACTTTGATTACGGCAAGCCTGTCCAATTTGATTTTGTCGCTGTGGACAAAGACGGCAACCTCACAAAGTTCGAGGAGTTAAAAGCGTCACTGTACAAGGATCAATGGCGCACAATTGTCAGGAAAACGCCATCAGGCGACTACCGTTATCAATCCGTCAATGACCCCAAACTTATTTCATCTGTTAAAATCCCATCCGGGACGGGGAAACAAAGCGTCCAATTTACGCCCCCCACGTACGGCAGCTATACTGTAAAAATACTCTCTCCCTCCACGGGAGCGGCAGCGACTACCCAATTCTATTGCGGCGGTTGGGGCTATTCACCATGGGCCCTCGAAAATCCGGCACGGATAGAGCTCGCTTTGGACAAGGATCAATATAATGCGGGAGATACTGCTGTAATCCAGCTGAGAGCACCTTTCCCCGGCCGGGCGATTGTCAGCATAGAAGGCGACCGGATTCTCGAAAGCAAAGTGGTTGAACTCACGGGCAACACCGGGGAGGTACGATTCCCGATCAAGAAAAAGTATGTGCCCAACGTCTATGTGACCGCCTTGCTTATGCGCAAAGCGGATGATGTGACTGAAGGGTCCGTTGGCAGGGCTTTTGGGGCAATTCCTTTGTTTGTCGATAACAAGTCCAACAAAATCAGTTTGCACATCGACACTCCCAGCGAGGTAAGACCTGAATCTGACCTCGCAGTCGAAGTGAAAGCAGAACCGGGAGCAATCGTTACCATAGCGGCCGTCGATGAAGGAATCATGCAACTTGCCGGCTCAAAAGATCCGGACCCGTTTGCCTTCTTCTACGCTCGGCGCGCACTTGGGGTGGACAGCTTTGATACCTTCGCCATGCTGTACCCAAACATATCCCGAATCATCGCCAAGATTGAAACGGGCGGCGATATGGATATGAAAGCGGAAAGCCAGTTCATGCGAACGGAAGGCATCCGTCGAGTAAAGCCGGTTTCCTTCTGGTCCGGTCCACTTACCGCAGATGAAAACGGCGTTGTTCACTACTCGATGGCACTCCCCGATTTTCAGGGAGCGCTCCGTGTAGTTGCCGTTGCCGCAGACGGTAAACGGTTCGGGAAAAGCCGGGCAATAACTCGGGTTCGTTCCCCACTCGCCGTGACACAGACCTTGTCGAGATTCCTCTCTCCAGGGGATTCCATTGAAATGCCGGTCACTATTCGCAACGATATGGGAGAAAAAACGACAATTGCCGTTGAAACTCTTGTTGAAGGCCAGATCGAAATCAACGGAACATATCCGAAAAGCCTGCACCTTGAAAATAGCGAAGAGAAAA
This sequence comes from uncultured Desulfovibrio sp., assembly GCA_913060505.1. GTDB lineage: Bacteria > Desulfobacterota > Desulfovibrionia > Desulfovibrionales > Desulfovibrionaceae > Pseudodesulfovibrio. Next base: position 1,785 of record CAJXRQ010000004.1, on the reverse strand, counting down.
CCATTTACGTCCCGCTTCTTGCCAAGCCAGGAGCGGAAGGGGCCGCAAAAATTACTGTTCGGGCATCGGCTCAGGCTGAATCGCGGCAAGCCGTTACCGAACTGCCTGTCCGGCCAGCCATCCCCTATCGCAGGGAGATTGCTTTCGGATCATTCTCCAAAAATAATGGGCAACTTGCTGCAAGCCCGGAAGGCTACATACCGGAAACAGTAACGCGCACCGTCGCCCTGAGCAAAATGCCATTGACACGCTTTACCGGAAAGCTGGAATACCTGCTGGGTTATCCATATGGATGCGCCGAACAAACGACATCCAAAGCTTTCCCGCTCATTCGATTCGGGGATCTGGCCAGATCCTTTGCACCGCAACTGATCAACAAGCAAGGCCCTGCCTATATGGTGCAGGCAGCAATCTCACGGTTGCGCACCATGCAGACCAACAATGGTGGCTTTGCCTATTGGCCGGGAGAAGAAGCCCCGTATCCGTGGGTCAGTGCCTACGTAACCCACTTCCTGCTTGAAGGAGAGCAAACCGGATTTACTTCGGGCATGACCAACCTTGCCCTGGAATACATGGAAGAACTCAGCAACGAGCGGCTGGATTTGAACACGACGGCATACGCCCTCTACGATCTGGCAAAGGCCGGACATCCCAACCGCGGCGCTATGGATGAATTGCGGGACAAGAACATGAAAAAGCTCACAGCGTCAGCTCGTGTATTGTTGGCTTGTGCTTATTCTCTGGTAGGAGATTCTGATTCCTTCAACCTCGTTCTGGTCGATTTGCCGGATGTAAAGTCGGGAAGATATCGGGGACACATGCAGTCCGATTTGAGTGAATATGCCCTCATGCTGATGGTGCTTGCCGATGCCCACCCGGAAGACAGTCTCGTGCCTACTCTGACGGCAAAAGTCTCTCAACTGATGGAGTCATACTACTGGACGACAACCCTGGAAAACGGGTTGACCTTCTCCGCGTTGGGCAAAATGGCCAAAAATGCCGGCCCGATCAGCGGCCAGTTGACGGCCGGGGAGAACAATATGCCCTTTGCTGATGCAATGACATTTACCAAGGATAAAATTGCTGAAAGCGGTCCGCTCTCAGTTGAGATCACATCCGGAGAACCTCCGATATACTGGTCCGTCACTTCAAGAGGCATCCCCACTGCGGACTCGTTCAAGCCTGTCAGCAAGGAACTTTCCGTTAAAAGGACATTCCTGGACCGAGACGGAGACCCTATTGATATCTCTCACGTGCAACAAGGTGACCTGGTAATTATGCAGACACAAATCTGGGCACCAGACAATGACGTCAAAAATGTAGTCCTGCAACAACTTCTGCCTGCGGGACTGGAAGTGGAAAATGCTCGCCTCGCCACGACGGAATCAGCGGCTTTTGTCGATAAGGAAGAAAAAACCATTTCCGGGCATCAGGATCTCAGGGACGATCGCATCCTGTTCTTCACGGATGTATCACACCGCGACTGGAGCGTTGGGTACACCCAGCTTCGAGCTGTAACGCCCGGCATATACAATGTGCCTCCGGTTCAGGCGGAAGCCATGTATAATCCTGCAATCAAGGCCGTGGGCAAGCTTGAAAAAATGACGGTTACCAAAAAGGAATAACCCTTCATGCGATGGAATCGTCGCTTCCTTTACAGCGGCCTCGTCATAGCGAGTATCCCCTTAATTGCCCTATTTGTTTTCGGGATACTGAATACTCTGTTTCCCCTCCCGGAGGAGTGGCTTTCGCCCCCCTCCGGGACACGGGTTTTGGACCGTTCCG
>CAJXRQ010000003.1 GCA_913060505.1 uncultured Desulfovibrio sp. | reverse complement strand
GGGCAAGGAGATGTACACCTTCCCGGACCGCAAGAACCGTTCCCTGACCATGCGGCCGGAAGCCACGGCCGGTATGGTCCGTGCTTTCATTGAGTCCAAGGAACACCAGCCCGGCAAGGTCAGCAAGTATTTCGCCACCGGTCCCATGTTTCGTTACGAACGGCCGCAAAAAGGCCGTTTGCGCCAGTTCCATCAACTGGACGTTGAAGTTTTCGGTGCGCCCGAACCTTCAGCTGATGCCGAGCTTATCCTCATGCTCAAGACGTTCCTGAACGCCATCGGGCTTACCAAGCTGGCCATCGAGCTGAATTCGCTGGGATGCCATGAATGTCGTCCCGCCTATCGCCAGGCCCTTGTGGACTACTACCACTCCAGGGACAAAGATGCGTTTTGCGAGGACTGCCAACGCCGCATGGACACCAACCCCATGCGCGTGCTGGACTGCAAGGTTCCGACCTGCAAGGAACTGGTCAAGGACGCACCAAGTATTGGCGACCACCTGTGCGAAGATTGCCGGGAACACTTTGCGGACGTTCGCGCCATTCTGGACGGGGCAGGCGTAAGCTACGAGCTGAATCCGCGCCTTGTTCGCGGATTGGATTACTATGTACGCACCACCTTTGAGGTGATCAGCAACGACATCGGCTCCCAGACCGCCGTTGCAGGGGGCGGACGTTATGACGGACTGGTGCGCAACCTCGGCGGCCCGGATTGCCCGGGTACAGGTTTTGCCTGCGGCATGGAACGGCTGGCCCTGCTCTTGGGCGAACGGGAAGAACCGGCCCCGGATTTCTATCTGGCGGTCGTGGACAAGGATGCGGCCAATCAGGCCATGCTTTTTGCCCAGCAATTGCGCGACAAGGGCTTGCGGGGCGAGGTCAGTTATGCCGGCGGTTCCATGAAAAGCCGCATGCGTGCGGCCAACAAAAGCGGAGCCTCGACCTGTCTGATCATCGGGCATGACGAATTTGAGAACAAGGCAGTCACGGTCAAGGATATGGCCGGGGATGCTGAACAATACACCACAAGCCAACAAGAATACGTAAAGAGCCTCTAGAGAGTGCGCAGCGGCGCGTCGGTTCGGCGATAATCCGGACGCCATGCGCATGCGACAAAGCATACCACGAATCACGGGGCATAAAAGGAGTGACCATGTCGGAACATCAGGACGAACGCGACTACGACGAATACCGTGTCATTGAAGACCTTGGCGGCTGGCGGCGCAGCCACCACAACAATGAACTCACGGCGGCCAATATCGGCGAGTCGGTCACGCTCATGGGGTGGGTGCAGTTCCGGCGCGATCATGGCGGCCTGATCTTCATCGACCTGCGCGACCGCGAAGGGTTGACCCAGGTTGTCTTCAGCCCGGAACAGGACGGCGATGCGCATGAACGTGCCCATGCCTTGCGTACGGAATACGTGCTGGCCATCAAGGGCACCGTGCGTTCCCGACCCGAGGGAATGGCCAATGCCGGACTGGTTACCGGCGAAATCGAAGTGGTGGTGGAAGAGTACAAGCTGCTCAACACCTCGGACACCCCGCCCTTCGCCATTGAGGACCGTCTGGAGGCCGGTGAAAACCTGCGGCTCAAGTATCGTTTTCTGGATTTGCGCCGTCCAATACTTGCCAAGAATTTCAAGCTGCGCCACAAGGCCGCACAGGCCGTGCGTCGCTATCTGGACGACATCGGATTCCTCGAAGTGGAAACGCCGGTACTGACCAAATCCACCCCGGAAGGCGCGCGTGACTTTCTGGTCCCGAGCCGCGTGAATCAGGGACAGTTCTATGCCTTGCCCCAGTCGCCGCAGCTCTTCAAACAGATGCTCATGGTTTCGGGCATGGACCGTTACTACCAGATCGTGAAGTGCTTCCGCGACGAAGACCTTCGCGCAGACCGCCAGCCGGAGTTCACGCAGATCGATATCGAGATGAGCTTCGTGGACGAGCAGATGGTGCAGGACATGGCCGAGGGCCTTGTTACCAGCGTTTTCAGGAACACGCTGGACATGGATTTGCCCACCCCGTTCCCGCGCATGACCTATGCGGACGCCATGCGTGACTACGGCGTGGACAAGCCGGACGTGCGCTTCGATCTCAAGTTGCAGGAAGTGACTGACATCTTCAAGGGCAGCGGCTTCAAGGTTTTTGCCGGTGCCGAACTGGTCAAGGTCATGCGTGTTCCCGGCGGTGCCGAGCTTTCCCGCAAGGAAATCGACGAATATACCAAATTCGTGGAAATCTATGGCTCCAAGGGCCTGGCTTGGATCAAGGTCAAGGAAGACGGCGAATGGCAGTCTCCCATCGTCAAGTTTTTCTCGGACGATGAACGGGCCGCACTGGCCGACCGTACGCAGGCGCAACCCGGCGACATTCTTTTTTTCCAGGCCGGACAGGCGGACATCGCCAATGCTGCGCTGGGCAACCTGCGCTGCAAGCTGGGCGAGCGTCTCGGCCTTATTGACGAGAGCACGTTTGCTCCCCTGTGGATTACTGATTTCCCCCTGCTGGAATGGGATCCGGACGAAAAACGTTACGTTGCCCGTCACCATCCCTTCACCTCGGCCAAGCCGGAACAGATGGCCGCGCTGGAATCCGATCCGGGCAACGCTCTTGCCCGAGCCTACGACCTCGTGCTCAACGGTTTCGAGGTGGGCGGCGGCTCCATCCGTATCCATACCCCGGAACAGCAGGAAATCATGTTCAAGGCCCTTGGCATTGACGAGCAGGAAGCCCGCGAGAAGTTCGGCTTCCTCATGGACGCCCTGCGATTCGGCGCGCCGCCCCACGGTGGTATTGCTTTCGGGCTGGACAGGCTTATCATGATATTGTGCGGAGCCAAGTCCATCCGTGAAGTCATCGCGTTCCCCAAGACGCAGAAGGCGACATGTCTGATGACCGAAGCTCCGGGCGAAGTCGCCAACAAGCAGCTGCGCGAGTTGGGCATTCGCCTGAGAGAGAAAGTACAGGAATAGAGATGAACCGGGGGAAGACCTTTCTTCCCCCGGATTCCGACTTCAAATTTTTGGGTTTATGCCGCGTGTTTGATGTGGCTGAACGGACTGCCCTTGATGGTTGAAGTGGGATGCATTTGAAGATGAAGGGTTGCTCCCCTTTCACTGCCGCAGGAGGCATTCGAAATGAAACTGAAAATATGCAGATGGCCCGAACCGGTTTTGGCAGCAAAGGCCAAACCTGTCGAGGAAATCACCCCCGAGCTGCAAGAGCTCATCGATAACATGATCGAGACCATGTACGAGGATGAGGGTGTTGGATTGGCCGCACCTCAGGTGGGCGAGAGCATCCGCCTGATCTGCGTGGATCAGACCGGTCCCAAGGAACGTGGCGATCTTTTGGTGTTGATCAACCCAGAGCTTTCCGAGTGCGAAGGCTCCGTGGATTCCGAAGAGGGCTGCCTGAGCTGCCCGGAGTTCACCGGCAAGATCAAGCGCTACGAAAAGCTCAAGGTCAAGGCCATGGACCGGGAAGGCAAGGAGCTTTGCTTTGACGCCGAAGGCTATCTGGCTATCATTCTTCAGCATGAGACCGATCATCTTGACGGTATAACCATTGTGGATCGTGCCAGCCGCCTCAAGCGGGGCATGTATCGCAAAAAGGCTTCGAAGTGGGCGTAATGACAGCACAGGCCGAGGGGATTGCCGACGTATTGCGCGTGGTTTTCATGGGAACTCCGGATTTCGCGGCGGAGAGCCTTGCCGCGTTGCTCGGCTCGGAAGAGTGCAAGGTTGTCGGGGTGTACACCCAGCCGGACAGGCCATGTGGCCGCGGCCGCCAATGCAAGCCTTCGCCAGTCAAGCAATTGGCCCTTGAGCACGGTCTGACTGTCTACCAGCCTGAGAATTTCAAAAGCGGGCAAGCCGTTTCCGAACTGGCAGCTCTGGAGCCGGATGTGCTCGTTGTGGCTGCCTACGGGCTTATTTTGCCGCAGTCCGTACTGGACATCCCCAAACTCCTGCCCCTGAACGTACACGCCTCCCTGCTGCCCAAATATCGTGGGGCTGCTCCCATCCAGCGCAGCATTGAAAACGGAGACATCGTCACCGGGATCAGCATCATGCGCATGGAAGCCGGTTTGGACACCGGGCCGGTTATGGTGGCCCGGGCATTGCGGATTGGCCACGACGACCATGCCGGGATGATTCATGACGAACTGGCTTCTCTTGGCGGGGTTTGCATCGTGGAAGCGTTGGCCCGTTTGCGGCGCAATGATTACGAATTCAAAACCCAGGATGATTCGCTGGCCACCTATGCGGCCAAGCTGAGCAAGAAGGAAGGCTTCATCGACTGGAACCGACCTGCTCAGGCCATTCATAACCGGATCAGGGCAATGTACCCCTGGCCCGGCGCATTCTTCGACTGGGATCGCCCCGAGGGCAAGCCTCTGCGCCTTAACGTGACTCCCGGCCGCATCAGCGACAAGGACTCGGGAGCTATCGCACCCGGAACCGTGCTTGGTCGTATGGACGGTATGCTGGCCATTACCACCGCAGACAAGATTTACCTGACCCCGGAGGTCAAGCCGCAGGGCAAAAAGGCCATGAGTGCCGAAGCATTCGCTTGCGGCTACATGAAGGATTGTCCGGCCTAGCTGGTGGTCCTTTTTCCGTTGTGCTGACGCGCAGTCTACCGTCGTTCGATTTGTTTAATATACAAGTTTATACGGTGCTTCATTGCGCGTGGGTGGCACCCGCAATCAACCAGTTTTTACTTTCTTTGAGGAATTGCCAAGGAGTTCACCTTGGCCTGTTAGAAGGCTTATAACTTGTAGATCAACGGCGCCTGCCGGCAACAGGGGCCATATCCCAACGCCTTGTATATCTGATCCATGTCCAGCGATTCCCGGACCACGCTGGCCAAATGGTCGAGGCTGGTTTCGATATTGAATGTGGTCTGGATGTGCCCCAGAGGATCAAGCCCCCTGTCCATGCGTAACTGATCCACGAACCAGCGCCGGAATTCGTCCGAATCGAATAGTCCATGCAGATACGTGCCCCACACCCGGCCATCGGAAAGTCCGAAACCGAGCGGCTGGTCTTCGCGATTGCGCAGGGCCACGCGTAGTTCCTGCGAGAGTGGACGCGTTTCTCCGTGGTGGATTTCGTATCCGTGCACCCGCATGGAGCTTTTGCAGTGGACGCCCACAGTGCGTTTCAAGGTCTTTTCCTGCGCCAGCTCTGTCTGAACCGGCAAGAGCCCGAACCCTTCCTGCCGGATGCAGTCGGATTCCAGCCCGTACGGATCGTCAATGTATTCGCCGAGCATCTGGAAACCGCCACATATGCCCACGATGCGGGTTTTGCCGTTTTGCGCGAGCGAACGGACAGCTGCGGCCATACCCATGCCCTTAAGCGCTTTCATATCCGGAACCGTGCTCTTGCTGCCCGGAATTATGACGGCATCGGGCGTGCCAAGGTCCAAAGCCGACTCCACAATGCGCACACGCACGTCAGGCTCCGCGTGGAGAGGGTCGATGTCGTTGAAGTTGGAGATGCGCGCAAGGTCAATGACCGCGATGTCCACGCATTGGTCGGACGGGAACTTGTTGTCGGCTTCGGGCCGGAAACCGTCCTTGAAGGAAACCGAGTCCTCTTCAGGCAGACCGAGATTCTGAATATAGGGAACGACGCCCAGCACCGGCTTGCCAGTGTTCTGGAATGTGAAGCTCAGGGCCGGGTCCAGAAGGGACGCATCCCCCCGGAAGCGGTTGATGGCAAAGCCCAGCACCAGTTTTCGCTCCACCGGAGTGAGCAAATTCATGGTCCCCACCAATGAGGCGAACACGCCGCCACGGTCAATGTCTCCCGCCAGAATGACCGAAGCATCCGCGTACTTGGCCATGGCCATGTTTACGATATCATGGTGCTTGAGGTTTATCTCCGCAGGGCTGCCAGCTCCTTCCAGCACCATGACTTCATGTTCGTTGGCAAGGGAGTCGTAAGCCGTTTTCACGGCCTCCCATGCGCGGGGTTTGAAGTCCACGTATTCACGAACGCTCATGTTGCCGACGGGCCGCCCCATAACAATGACCTGCGAGCCGACGTCCGAACCGGGCTTGAGCAACACAGGGTTCATACGCACGTCCGGGGTGAGGCGGCACGCTGCCGCCTGAGTGACCTGTGCCCGTCCCATCTCCGCGCCCTGATCCGTCACAAATGAGTTGAGGGACATGTTCTGGGCCTTGAACGGGGCAACCCGGAATCCGTCCTGAAGCAGAATCCGGCAGAGGGCTGCGGTGAGTACGCTTTTCCCGGCATTGGAACAGGTTCCCTGAAGCATGATGGCCGGGGTGCGCCTGTTGCGTTTGACAACCGGACCGCGAGACACGCCCGTAGCTCTGCGCAGGGCTTTTATCAGGCGCTCGTTGTCGTCCTCGTTGCGCACGCCGATGCGGAACCATTGGTTGTCCAGCCCTTCGAAGTTGCCGCATAGGCGGATGGCGACCTTGTCCTTGAGCAGTTTTTCATACAGAGGGAGCGCGTCCATACCCAGACGGTCCACCTTGCAGAGCAGAAAGTTCGCATTGGACGGGAAAACCTGAATGCCGGGCAGTTCCCGCAAGGCGGAGGCCAACTTGTCACGGAGAAGGCGGGTTTGCTCCCGGGTCCGCTCGGCATAGGCCGTATCCCGCAGGGCGCGTGCTCCCACTCGTTGGGCCAGCGTGTTTACGGACCACGTAGGCAGGCGGTTTTTCATGCGCAAGATGGTTTCCGGGTCGGCAAATGCCAATCCGAGCCGCAGTCCCGGAATGGAGAAAAATTTGGTGAGCGATACGATGGTGATGATGTTGGAAGGCCGATCCTTGATAAGCCGGTCCGGCTTGCCCTGCATGAATTCCGCGTAGGATTCGTCCACAACAAAGCGCGATTGGGGGAACATGGTCGCCACTTCGCGCAGTTCCGCGGGGTCGAACGCCTGCCCTGTGGGGTTGTTTGGCTGGCACAGGAAGACAATGGACGGCGTGGTCAGCATGGCCCCAAGTTTGGCGAAATTCACCTGAAACCCGTGTTCCAGTGTCAGGGGAACGTGCACGGTTTCCAGCCGGTGCAGGGCGCAGAGGCGTTCGTAATCAATATAGGTGGGGGAGGGGATGATGGCTTGGCGATATCCTCCCAGTCCGATGATGGCCAGGAGCAGCTCGGAGGCTCCGTTGCCGGGCAATACCTGTGCCGGCCAGATCTTGTAGACCTCGCAGGCCGCCATGATCAGGTCCGTGCAGTCCGGGTCCGGATAATGTTCCACGTCGTTCAGGGCACGGCCCACCTCGGTCCCAAGCCAGTCCGGCGGACCCAGCGGATTCATGCTTGCGGAAAAATCCAGTATCTCGTCCGCGGCACATCCTGCCAGCTCGGCCATTTTCGTCAGGTTGCCGCCGTGGGCGTATCTTTGCTGGTCGAGGACTTGGGGGAATCCTTCAAATACGCTCTGCTTCAAACCTACCTCCACGCAAATCCGAATCGATTCAACTCGAGCCGATTTCTAGACTTTTTCAAGATAACTGTTTCCTTGTACGCGTAAAAGGCGTCTTCCACAAGATGCAACACACGACAGCAAGGATATTGATGGAAAATCCGGCCCGGTTTTTATTGTGGTACGATTTGTAGTCTGTATTGTTATAATATAAAATATCCAGTAGTAATGCTGGGTTAATCATTATAGAGATACTTGTGGTTGATAGTTTTGTTATCGGTGAATTTTTATAAAGAAGCAGCAAAGAGCTACGACGAAAAACAGTTGTGGTGCAAGTCCATTTTGTTTCAAACCACAAATATATATAGCCTGTTGGTATATGTTGGCTCTGGCGGTTTTGGTATGAATGTAAATAATGGAATGAAAAAAAATGCCGATTTTTTCAAAAAAGTTAAAAAAAGGTTCAAACGAAAAAAAATAAGCTTTGATTTTTACTTTTTGCGTAAAAAAACACCTTCAGTCTTTCGTATTACATAGGTCTCAAGCCGGTCAGAACCATCCGCAACGCTTTGTCTTTATTACCAAATTGTGTATTCGGTCTAAAGGGTTTGCGCCACAAACTTTACGACACAACAAGTATCAGGAGGCAGTATGAAAGCTTTGCTCGGTAAATTTGGCCTGATGGTCGCACTTCTTCTCGTAAGTGCGTTCATGTTGGTCGGTTGCGGCGGCGGTGACAGCGATACCATCAAAATCGGCTTCAACATCCCCATGACCGGAGACATCCCCAAGGTTGGCGAGGCGTCCAAGTACGCAGCCGAAATGCTCAAGGAAGACATCAATTCCAAGGGTGGACTCGAAGTGGGCGGCAAGAAATACAAACTGGAATTCGTTTATGAAGATAACGAATCCAAGGCCGAATCCGCTGTGAACGCGGCTCTGAAGCTCATCGAGCAGGATCAGGTGGCAGCCATTGTAGGCCCCAACTCCTCCAAGCAGGCCGTGCCTGCGGGCGGAACCTGCAACGACAACCGTGTGCCGATGATTTCCCCGTGGTCCACAAACCCGGATACCACCAAGGATCGTCCGTGGGTCTTCCGCGCAGCGTTCCTCGACCCGTTCCAGGGACCGGTGGCTGTGAACTTCTCCGCCAAGCAGTTCGGCGCCAAGACCGCCGGCGTGCTGTTTGACATTTCCAACGACTACTCCAAAGGATTGGCTGAAATCTTCCGCGACGAGTGGAACAAGAAATTCGGCGACGGCGCAGTGGTGGCCTTTGAATCCCACGGCACCAAGGACCAGGATTTCTCTGCCCAGCTGACCAAGATCGTGGCTGCCAAGCCGGACTTCATCTTTGTGCCGGACAACTACAACCAGGTTGCCCTGATCATCAAGCAGGCTCATGACCTCGGTTGGACCGGCCCGTTCATGGGTTCCGACGCATGGGGTTCCGCAGAACTGATGACCCTGTGCGGCGACGACTGCAAGGGCCAGTTCTTCTCCACGCACTATGCCGCGGCTGGCGCCAAGGGCGACACCAAGGTCTTCATCGATCGTTACACCAAAAAATACGGCTACACGCCTGACGATGTCGCCGCCCTGACCTGGGACGCCACCCGTTTGGTGCTGCAGGCCATTCAGGACGCCGGTTCGGTTGACTCCGACATCCATAAGGAACGCAAAGCCATTCGCGACTCCCTTTCCTCGGTCAAGCAGTTCGCGGGCGTTACCGGCAACATGAAGTTTGACGCACAGGGTGACCCCATCAAGTGCGCGGTCGTCGTTCGCATCGACGAAAACGGCCAGTTCGTGTTTGCCGAATCCGTTTGCCCGTAAGGAGGGCACTCGACAACCATCGGTATTGTTTTGGCGGGGGCCGGGGTTTACCGGCTCCCGCCCGTTTCGTGATTCATCCCGCGTGAGCGTGGACAGGGGAAAAACGTGGAAGCTTTATTTCAAAACATCATCAACGCATTGCAGTGGGGCAGCTTTTATGCGCTTATCGCATTGGGCTACACGCTGGTTTACGGCGTGCTCCTGCTGATCAACTTCGCACATGGCGATATATTCATGGTGGGCGCGTATATTGCGTTCGGCGTGTCCGTATTCGTGCTTGGCACACAGGGATTGGGGCTGCCCAACTGGGCCATTCTGGCATGTGGTGTGCCACTGACAATGATCCTTACCGCCGGAGTGGGCGTGACGCTTGAGCGCATCGCCTACAGGCCCTTGCGAAGAAAAGGAGCGCATCGGCTGTATGTGGTCATTACCGCGCTCATGTGCGGCCTGATTCTTGAGAACGGCAACCTGGCCCTGCTGGGCGCCAGCCGGAAGAAATTCCCGGAACTCATGGAAAAAGCCGTATGGACTTTCGGCAACGTGTCCGTGACCAACCTCAAGGTCATCGTCATTGTTGCGGCATTTGCCACGTTCGCCTTCCTGAACTTCATCGTGACCAGAACACGTATCGGCATGGCCATGCGCGCGGTCTCTTATGACAAATTCGCCATTCCGCTCATGGGCATACCCGTGGACTCGGTCATCGTGTTCACCTTTGTGCTCGGTTCGGGCTTTGCCGGATTGGCGGGCATGCTCTTTGCCATGTCCTACCCCATTCTTGAACCGTATATGGGGGCACTCATCGGCTGGAAGGCCTTTATTGCCGCTGTTGTCGGCGGTATCGGAGATATTCGGGGCGCGTTTGTGGGAGGCTTTCTGCTGGGATTCATCGAGATTCTCGTGGTGGCTTTTTTCCCGTCCACGTTCCGCGATCTCATCGCCTTCTCCATCCTGCTGCTCATTTTGTGGATCAAGCCCACCGGCCTGTTCGGTGTGGCCCGACATCAGAAAATCTAGGGCAACCGCAAGGAATACGAAATGCAGAAATACGCAATCAATATCGCATTCTTCGTCGGCTGCCTGCTCATTGTCTTGGCTGCGCAGTTCGGCATGGTGGATCTGTACGTGCAATCGGTGATCATGTTCATGGGTATCAACATCATCCTGAGTTCGAGCCTGAACATCGTCAACGGTTACATGGGAGAATTCTCCTGTGGGCACGCAGCGTTCATGTGTGTGGGCGCCTATGTGTCCTCTGTCGTCACCGTGGTGCTTTTTGCGCAGAACAAGATTTTCGGCGCACCGATCCTGCCTCCGGACATGGCCGTGCTGTTTATGCCGCTGGCCATTCTCATCGGCGGGCTCGTGTCCGCGGTGGTCGGCATCCTCGTAGCCGTACCGTCATTCAAGACACGCGGCGACTATTTGGCAATCATCACCATCGCCGTGAACTATATGGTCATATCCGGCATTGAAAACCTTGAAATCATTGGTGGTTCCCGCGGCTTCATGGGCATGAAACAAGTGGTTTATGCCATGAGTGACGTGGTCAACATCCCCTGGATGATGATCTGGACCATTCTCGGAACCGTGTTCACAATCTGGATTATCCGCCGGTTTGTGTCCTCCACGTATGGCAAGGGGATCTCGGCCATCTGCCAGGACGAGATCGCGGCCGAGATCATGAGTGTGAACACCAACAAGATGAAGCTGGTGGCATTCATGCTTTCCTCGGGATTGGCCGGGATCGCTGGCGGACTGTTCGCCCATGTGATCGGCTATGTAAACCCGCAGTCCTTCAACATCCTCAAGTCCACGGAATGCCTTGTCATGGTCTATCTCGGCGGCATGGGTTCCCTTTCCGGTTCGGTGCTTTCGGCCGTGTTGTTCACCCTGCTGCTGGAGGCCCTCAGGCCCTTGCAGATCGTCAAATGGGTCATCATCCCCCTGATTCTGGTGCTGCTCATGCAGTTCCGGCCGGAAGGGATTTTGGGCAACAAGGAACTAGGCGACGTGTTCCCCCGACTGAAACGCTATTGCAGGTTCAAATAGGGAGGCCGCAAAATGTCACTGATCAACATAGACGAAATGACGCAGCGGTTCGGCGGCCTTCAGGCGGTCTCCAAGTTTGACATGGAACTGCAGGGCGGGGAGCTGGTCGGCCTCATCGGCCCCAACGGCGCGGGCAAGACAACCATATTCAACCTCGTGTCCGGTTTTTACCAGCCCAGTGAAGGTTCCATCACCTTTGCCGGCAAGGACACCCGCGGGCTCAAGCCGCATCAGGTTACGGCCATGGGCGTTGCCCGGACGTTCCAGAACATTCGGCTCTGGCACGACATGAGTGTGTTGGACAATATCCGAATTGCGCAGCATTACCGGCTTGGCTATTCGGTGTTCGATTCGTTCCTGCGTACCAAGCGGTATCGCAAGGGCGAGGAGCGTATCGATTCCATTGCCTGGGAAATGCTTGAAGCCATGGACCTCAAGGAGTTTGCGCATGAGTTGCCATCCAACCTGCCATACGGCTTGCAGCGTCGGGTGGAGATTGCACGGGCCATGTCCACCAAACCCAAGCTGCTGTTGCTGGATGAACCCGCAGCAGGGCTGAACTCCGCCGACGTTGAGGGGCTGATCACGCTGGTACGCTGGATTCATGACAACTTCGATATTACCATCTGGATGATCGAACACCAGATGAAGGTTGTCATGAGCTTGTGCCAATACATCAAGTGCATCGACTTCGGCGCGACAATCGCCGAGGGCACGCCGGAACAGATTCAAAACGATCCCACGGTCATCAAGGCGTATCTGGGAGACGACAACATATGAGCAAGCTGCTTGAAATCAAGGACCTCAAGGTCAAATACGGCAACATCGAAGCCCTGCACGGCATTTCGCTGTACGTGGACAAGGGCGAGATCGTTACGCTTATCGGTGCAAACGGAGCGGGTAAATCCACCACGCTCATGTCCATATCCCGCCTGCCTCCGCCGGAAGCCCCCAAGGTTGTTGAAGGGGATATCCTGTATAACGGGGAATCCCTGCTGGAATGGAACCCGGACAAGATCGTCGCGGATTTGCATCTGGCTCTGGTACCGGAAGGAAGGCGGATTTTCGGCAACCTTTCGGTAGAGGAAAACCTGCGACTGGCTACGTATGCGCGCAAGGATACGGCCAGAGATGTGGAACGGGATTACAAACGGGTATATTCGCTGTTTCCAAGGCTGCATGAACGCCGCAAGCAGCAGAGCGAATCCCTTTCCGGCGGCGAGCAGCAAATGCTGGCCGTGGGACGTGCGCTCATGTCCAGTTGCAATTTCATCATGCTGGACGAACCGAGTATGGGATTGGCCCCGTTGCTCATGTACGACATGTTCCGCGCCCTCAAGGAGTTGAACAGAGAGGGTATGACCATCTTGCTCATTGAGCAGAACGCGAACCTCGCACTCAAGTTTGCGGACCGCGGGTATGTCATTGATACCGGAGAAATCGTGGCCCAGGGGATAAGTGAGCAGCTCATGGATGATCCGGAAGTCAAGAAGGCTTATCTGGGCGGATAAGGAAACAGGAATGGAAATGACGAACAGCGCCAAAGGAATTTTCCCTTTGGCGCTGTTTTTGTTTAGGATTGCAAAAGAAGGGAGAGGTTGGGGCTTTACTTGCTATCGAAAGAAAATGGAGAGTATTGTCTTGAGCAGACCTCTTTTTTATATGGCTGCCATGGTTTTGCTTCTGTTGTTTGGAGGACTGGCCCAAGCGCAGAAGCGCGACGTGTTGCGCGTGCAATTCAGCCGGATGGCGCCGTGGAAGATTGGCTCAAAAGGCTGTGAACGCGGTGTGGATATTGATTTTATGCGCGAATTGGCCGCACAGCTGGAACTTGATGTCGAATTTGTGCACGTTCCGTTTGCTCGAGGGTTGGAACTTATGCGCACAGGCGAAATCGACATGCTGACCGGAGTACTCAAAACAGAAAAGCGTAAAGAATACCTTTTGTTCATCGAACCGGCATACAATTCGTATTCCAATACGGCATTTTTTGTGCGCTCTGGAGAGCAGAATACTATTCGATCCTATGAAGATCTATATGGAAAGCGGATCGGCACTACGTTGGAAACTCAGTACTATCCCCGTTTCGACAAAGACATGAAGCTGAATAAAAAACCGGTTCGCAAGGCGTTGCTCAATCTGGAAAAACTGAAGCTCGGAAGAATTGACGTGGTAGCACTGTCGGAAACGACGGGCAGACTGCTGCTGCACAAGCCAAGATTCATAAAGGCTCTGGTGCAGGCTCCCTATGTGCACAAAGCGGAAAACAGGGTTTTTATCGCGCTTTCTGCCCATTCAAAATTTGCCCCGCGTTTGGAGGAATTCAATGCGGCCATGCGAGCGCTCGTGGATTCATGCAAAAGAGAGGAAATCAGGGGCCATTATCTGAATACGGAGAATTGATTTTTTAGAAACAGGGCAAAAGAAAAGGCCCCGACAAATCTCGGGGCCGTCTTGCAGAAAAGTTATTAGACGAGATCGATCGTGACACCCTCATTCACGTAATAAAGCAATTCATAATTGGCTTGCAGGTGCTCCACCAGTTTCTCCACGGTCCTGTCGCCGGTGTCGGAAACCCTGAGATAGGCGTGACGGTAAGCGGGGTTGTCAAGATCATACGCGGTGAACACACTGGTAAAGACCACTCCCTTGTCCCGCAGGTCGCCCAGCAGGTCCGCCAGAGGGCCGGGCCGGGCTTCCAGCCGGAATGTCAACTGTGTACCGCCTCGAACAGCCCCGGTCGTGCTACAGAGAAAGCGCATGACGTCGGCCTGTGTGATGATGCCCATGAGTTTGCCGTTGTCCACCACGGGCAAACCGCCGACCTTGTTCTTGACCAGAGTCTCGGCCACGATGTCCATGCAGGTGTCGGAAGTTGTGGAAATGGGGTCCAGAGTCATGATGTCCTTGGCGGTGAGTGTCGTCAGCCCTCCGTTGGCTGCGGCGTCTCCGGGGATGTATTTTGACGGCATGGCGTCACGGATATCCCGGTCGGAAACAATACCGACAAGCTGATTGTCATCGTCGATTACCGGAAACTGACGGATGTTCTTTTCCCTCAGTATTTCAGCAGCATCAAGGATAGAAGAATCTACTCCAAGAGTGATGACATTGTGAGTCATCCATTCACGTACAAGCATTGCTCCCTCCTCATGTGTGACTATACGTAGAGTATGCGTCACATTGTTGTATGCGGTTTACGACGAAATAGCAAAGAAGTTGTCCACCGTGTACCAAGCCTGGATTTTTCAGGGGTTGAAAAAGCCCTCGCGCCGTATTAGCCACATACAGTGGCCGTGCAAGCGGGCCGTGCCGCCAGAATGGATTCTCTCCCGCACGTTTGGAGTTTCGTCATGCGTTGCATCAAAGAGCGTACCCGAATCAGGAACATGGGCCAATTGCTGGAAGAAGCCATATGTATCGGCAACCGGGCCCGTATTGCCGTGGCCTGTGCGCATGACCGCGAGGTGCTCAAGGCCGTGGGGCGCGCTCGTGCCCATGGCATCGGTTTTTTTGATCTGGTGGGCGACGCCGGAACAATCCGGTCTCTTGCCTAAGAGCTTGGCGTGTGCGTGACCGGGTGCGATATTCACGATGCCAAGGGCGAGCAGCAGAGTGCGGCAAAGGCCGTTGAACTGGTGGCTTCGGGGCATGCGCATGTACTGCTGAAAGGTTTTCTGGATTCAGGAGTATTCCTGCGTGCCGTACTGGACCGGGATCATGGGCTGCGGGAACAGGCCATGATCAGCCATACCGTACTCATGGATATGCCGTCCTCCGAACGCATGTATTATCTTACGGATGCGGCCATGGCCATTAAACCGACGCTGGAGGAAAAAGCGCTCATGATCCGCAATGCCTTGCAGGTGACCGCGGCTTTGGGCCTGGAGAATCCCGTGGTGGGTGTTCTTGCCGAGTCGGAAAAGGTCAATCCCAAGATGGAAGCCACGGTGCATGCCCGGGAACTGGTGGAAATGAACCGAAGAGGCGAGTTGACCGGGTGCCGGATTGGCGGTCCCTATGCTCTGGACAACGCGGTTTCCATCCACGCGGCACGGCACAAGAACATGGATGACCCGCTGGCCGGGAATGCGGATATTCTGCTGGCTCCGGATCTTGCCGCAGGGAACATTCTTTACAAGGGACTCATGTACTTTGCCGGAGCGCGCGCCGCTGGTGTTGTCGTGGGGACAAGCGCTCCCGTGGTGCTCAACTCACGTGCCGACACGGATGAAACCAAATTGAACGCCATTGCGCTTGGCGTTGTCATGGCCCATGCCCGGGGCATGCTGTAATTCTGGAAAGGTCGGTTTGCGTTAGTTCTTGAATTTTTCCAGATGAATACGCACGGCGTCAACCACCCTGGCGAAGCGCTGGCGCAACCCCTGCAACCCGCTGCAAGCCAGATCCATACGCCCCTGCGAGGCCCACTGCTCCAATTGTCGCGATTCAGCCATGATATCCATGGCGTGCACGTGGCTGACAATGTTGGATATGGAGTGCAACGCCTTGGCCAGTTCCTCGGAATCGTTTTGCGCCTGTGCCTTGTTCAGAAGTTCCAACTTTTCGTGGGATTCCTGTAAAAAGAGTTCCAGAATTTCCATCAGAAGGGCGTCGTTGCCCTGAAAACGTTCCGTCAGTGCGGCCATGTCCAGTGAAAACCGGTTTTGGGGAGGATAGGTCGGACGTGTTTCCGGCATTCTTTTCTGGCGCAACATGCAGGAGCGTCCGGAGGGCTTCTGGGTGTCCTGCACCAGCCGGGAAATGGCGTTTGCCAGCTTTTTCATATCTACAGGCTTGCTGACATATTCGTCGATTCCTGCCGCAAGTATTTTTTCCCGTTCGCCTTTCATGGCATAGGCTGTGAGCGCGATGATGGGAATGTTGCGATGAACGTTGCGGGCCTTGCCGTTTCGAATGGCCTTGGCCGCTTCCAGTCCGTCCATTTCCGGCATTTGCACGTCCATAAGCACCATATCGAACGGCGTTTTTGCACTGCGAAGAATTTCAAGAGCCTGTACGCCGTTTTCCGCCAGTTGCACGGTATGGCCGAACATGGTCAGGAAGTGAGTCAGGAATTTCTGGTTGAGCCGGTTGTCTTCGGCCAGCAGCAGACGCAAATTCATGGTCGACGGCAAAGTCCCTGTGATGTCAGGCTTTTGGTCGGCCTTGCTGGTGGCCGGAGTGAACCAGACGTCAAAAGAGAACAGGCTGCCCCTGCCTTCCATGCTGGAAACTTCGATGTCGCCGTGCATGAGCGTCACAAGTTCCCGGGTGATGGCCAAGCCCAACCCGGTCCCCTGATGCAATTTGCCGTGGGGCTGTTCGAGCTGGGCAAAACTGTCAAATATGGTGTTCAGCTTGTCGGCAGGGATACCCATGCCGGTGTCCGCAACACTGAACGCTACCGAAAAACCATCCTTTCGCTTTTGGCCAAGCTCTGCCGCAATGTCGATGCGGCCGGTATCCGTAAATTTTATGGCATTACTCAGCAGGTTGCGTATGATTTGTCCCAGTCGGTCCTCGTCCCCGTGGACGCGGTTGGGAAGTTTTTCATCTATGCGCATTTCCAGGGTGACGCCTTTATGGCGGGCTTGTGCCTGGAAGGGGTGAACCATTCGCTCGAGCGCAGGGACAAAATCGAAATCCGCGGTCGAGAGCGTCATCTTGTCCGCCTCGATCTTGGAGAGATCCAACACATCATTGACGATGGCCAACAGTGATTTTGCGGCATCGCGAATCATGTCCAGATTCTTGCGCTGTTCGGGCTTGAGTCCTGTGGTAATGGTCATTTCCGTAAGCCCGATGATGCCGCTGATAGGGGTGCGGATTTCGTGGCTCATGTTGGCAAGAAAACGGCTTTTGGCCTTGTTGGCCTCTTTGGCCTCCAATAAGGCCCGGCGCGCAGTGGCGTTTGCTGTCACCAGCTTTTGCTGCATGCGGTCACGCAGTATGGCGTTGCCCATTATCTCCGCAGCCAGCCCCATGGATTCCGCTTCAGTGGGCAGCCATTGTCTGTCATGGCGTATCTGCTGTGCACAAAGGGTGCCCCACCAGTTTGCATCCACAAATACGGGGACTGCCAGAACGGAACGGATACCATGCCCGGCAAGGATGGTTTTTTCATGGGGCGGAAAGTGTCGCGTATGTCCCATGATGCTTTTGCCTGCGGACAGTCTTTCGTGCCAGCGTGGAAGCTTGTAGAGCCAGAGGGGGGCTGACTTTTCGGAAGAGGACTCCATGCGCTGCGCTGCTTCGTTACGCCATTCGTGAACCGTCGTACCCGGCTGGTCTGGGGCGTCTTCGTTGTTGGCAAGCAGCAGGCAGGCATCACAGCCAAGGGAAAGGCCCAATGCCTGCAGAACCCCCACTGATCCGGTTGCGACGTCCTGATCGCGCAGAAAAACCCCGGCTGCCTGACTCACCGCCCGAAGGATGTTGTCCCGTTGTTCAAGAGCCTGCTCGTATTGCTTTTGAGGGGTTATGTCGTGAGCCACTCCGTATGCCCGAACAAGTTTTCCCTGGTAATCGAGCTCCGTGTGGCGACGCAGGTGAAGATGTCGGATCTCTCCATTTTTCCGTGTGATACGATATTCGAAATCCAGAGGCCAGCCTTCGGTAAACGTGGCTCGGTTGGCTTGGTCGAAGATGCTTCGATCTTCCGGATGGACTTTTTGGCGCAAGGAATCAAATGTCGTCAGTTCTTCAGGGCCGCAATCCAGAAGTTCGTACATGGCTTTGGACCATATGACGGTTTTGTCCGGTCCCATTTCCCAACTGCCGATGTGCGCCATTTGCTGGGCCCGGACCATTTCTTCCAAAATTGGATCGTCCAAATCGGGCTTGCTGGCGAGAACATGGCGGAGGGCCATGAGCAGTGTCCTGTCCAAAGCATGGTCGTCCTCCAGATACTCGCAGGCCCCGGAAGCAAATGCTTCGTTTTGCATTCCGGCGCCTTCAGGGGCAAGAAAAACAAGCGGCATCCCGAATGTGTCCTGCGTCAGCTCCTTGATTCGGCCGATGGGATTTCGTTCGTCGGAGTCAACAGCAAGAATGACGGCCTCGTTTCGGGTGTCCATGCTGTCGGGCCGAAGTGTGTCCGAGAGCGTTCGCAGTTCATATTCGGGATAAGGGGCCAGCATGGATTGCAGCCGATCCCCAAGGTCCGGGTTGTCGTTCAAAAGCCATATGATATGCGCAGTGAGACTCATGTCTTTTCGGGTATCGCAAACACGCCGCACAGTCCACTATGGAGGTCGGGCAAGGTTTTTGGATTTGAAAGAGGTAAACAGGCAATAACGGCGGTTCTTGCATTATTTCGCAGGGGTGGGTACATGGAATAGAGGCAGTCATTCCCGGCCGCCAAAGCTTTTCGGGATTTCAATGCGTGCATTGAGTTGGATTTTGTCTTTTTTGATACATGTGGCGGCCGTTCTGGTGCTGATTTGCACCGTGGCTCCTCTTGACCGGCAGGATCTGACCATCATCGATCTGGAGCTGAAGGATGTTGAACCTGCTCCTCTTCCCGCGCCCGCAACGTCTCTTCCTGCTCCCAAGGAGGTTTCGGTTCCTGTTTCGAATACTGATCCATTAGAGCCACAGCCCGACAAGCCGGGCCTTCCCACGGACAAAACCGTGGTCCTGACCAGAAAACCGCCTGTTTTTTCGACTCCGCACAAGGCTTCATCCAAACCTGCCCAAGCGCCCGCCCCCAAACCCGGGGTCAAGGATATCAGCCCTTCTCCCGCCCCCGTCATTTCGGACGAATCCGGGGAGGGCGTGCACCATGTACGCATGGATGCGGTTGCCCATCGGGGGGCGGAAGCCCGTTTCGGACGCATGATGTTTGCGGATTATTATTCGTATTCGCCGAATGAATTCGCGGGGCAGTTCCGGGTCGCCGGCGACCGGGTCGTGACCATCATTGATGCCCGCAACACTGCCTACGGGAGGTTCCTGATTTATGATTCCCACCGTGGCGAACTGCGGCGGCTGAAGAAGTTCAACAAGTATATTTATACTATCGGGCCGTCCCTGTATGAAGATGAGCCTGTGACCGGTTCGGTCACGTTTCTTGCCAAGGACGACCAAATCGAACGGTTCATTTATATGCCGGACGGTGAAAAAGGCCTGTTCCCATCCAAGATTCATTTTCGCGAGGAGAAAATGCACATCGCCACAAGCAAAGGCACGGTGGACGGCATAATGACTTTGCCGCCAACCAAAGGGCACTACCCGGGCGTGGTCCTGCTACACGGAGACGAGTGCGTTCCTCCGGCCATGGTGCAGGGGGCTGTTCGTGCCCTCGGCATGCACGGAACCGTACTTATGGCTTTTTCTCCGAGTGGCTGCGGCAAGAAAGAGGGAGCAAGCGCATCCAATACCGCCGCTGATGCCGTACATGTGTTGAAAAAACTTTCCTCGCACCCGGAAGTGGGAAAAGGCCGTTCCGGGTTCCTCGGCATTGGCGACGGTTGTATTGAAGCTGTCCGGGCAACGCTTTTGCCTGGAGCAAGGCCCAATTTTCTGATTTGTTTGTCTGAGCGCAAGGGAGAGGTACCGGATGTGAGGCAGGTGGCAAGAGTGCCCGTGCCTTCTTTATGGGTCGTACCCGCAGGCAGGGCGTGGAACTCATTTCGCAAGAAGTTGGAATTTTTGCGTGATAAGGAAGGCAAGCCGCTCACCATCGTTGTCGATGACCTGGAAAGCGCTCCCGCAATCACTGCCAAAGGCGTTTCGAGCACGAGTGCCGGAGAAACGGGATCGTTGGTGCAGGCCATTTCCACCGGACATGCGTCTTTGGCCGCCTCATGGCTCAAGGGGTTGAAAAAGGACTGATATTCTGCCACTCCCACCAGTATAGTCCACTTCATCTTTGGCCGGGATTGGGCTATTGTGCCTTTCTTGGCATAATTCGAAAGGTCGTTATCTCTTTTGTATATTTGAGATAAAATGGTTTAAGTTAGGGCACTTGTTACTTTCGAAAAGGGCCAGAGGGGAGTAGAGCATATGCGAGTGATGATAGTTGACGACCATCCCTTGTTCCGGGAAGGCCTCAAGGCGATTGTGGGGGAAGCGGATGGATTTTCCGTAGTCGCCGAAGCCGGAAACGGCAATGAAGCACTGGATCTTGCTCTTGAGCATCGGCCGGAAATCATGCTTATGGATATTTCCATGCCGAATAAAAGCGGCATTCAGATTATTACCGAGCTGAAAAGCAGGCTCCCTGATACTCGTTACATCATCATCAGTATGCATTCCGAGGCCGATTATATCGTGGAAGCCTTTCGGGCCGGAGCCAACGGCTACATGATCAAAAAATCGGCAGGGACGCAGCTGCTCGAAGGGCTGAAATCCGTTGCTTCGGGCGGCATGTTTTTGGATAGCGCGCTTTCCGGTGAGATCATGCAGCGGCTTGTGAACATGAGCCATGACGATGAAGAAGCGGAAGACCCCATTGCCAAACTGACGACTCGCGAGCGCCAGGTGTTGCGGCTTGTGGTGGAAGGATGCTCGACGCGGGAGGTCGCGGAAGCGTTGTTCATCAGCCCAAAGACAGTGGAAAATCATCGCGCCAACATGATGCGTAAACTCGGTTTTACCAGCACTGTGGAGTTACTGCGCTTCGCGGCCCGTACCGGTATTATCGATCTTGAAACCTGGACGGGGCAGTGTTAATGGTCGAAAACTTTTCGATAAGTGCCGATTTGAAAGAAGATCAATGTATACAAAAGAAAATGGGCCGCTGGTTTGGCGGCCCGTTTTCTTTTGGAACAAGTCTACAGTTTACCCGGACGTAATCTCGATGCGTTTGGGCTGGGTCTTTTCCACGCGGGGCAGGAACAGTTCCAGCACGCCGTTTTTCAGGTTGGCCCGGATTTTTTCCCGGTCCACAATATCTGAAAGGGATACGCTCCGGTGGTATTCCCCGTTTCCGAACTGCATTTCCGAATAGCGTTCGTTTTCCGGTGAGGGGTAGGATGTTTTGCCGGAAACGGCCAGATCGTCTTCCTGCAAATCAATTACCAGATCGTCTTTTGCCACACCGGGTAGATCCATATAGATATAAAAACCGTCCTCGCGTTCAAGAATGTCTGTTACCGGGCGAAACGTGGGCAGGCTCTTTTCTTCCTTTTTCATGACTTCACTCATGGATAGCCTCCTTTATTTCACGTCGATGCTGATGGTCCGCGGCTTGACTTCTTCGGCCTTGGGCAGGGTTACGGTGAGCAGTCCGTCTTTCATGGTGGCATTGACCTTGTCCCGCCGGACAGGGATATTCAAGTTGATAACCCTGTGGAAAACTCCTGCCGGACGTTCCTGGCGATAATACTTGCCTTCCTCGGCTTTTCGCTCACCTTTGAGTACGAGGGTCTTGTCGGTCAGGGTCAGGTCTATTCCGCCCATATCAACGCCTGGTATCTCCGCCCGGACGTAAATGTTCTGGTCGTCCTGGCTGAGATTCAGGGGCGGATAGGCCATGCTTCTTTGTCCGGCCATGCCCGGTCTCAAAAACTCTTCGAACAGTTTGTCAAAACGGTCGAATGGCGAGTATAATGTGTTGAAATCCAGTACCATATCCAACCTCCTTGTCGTTCTTTGCTTTAGAAAAATAATGCAGCTTTCACTAATGTCAATAACTGTAATTTGGTCTTGTGGAAAACTTTTTATTTAGAATAACATTGGAAACGGAAGAGGCAAGAGGTTCAGACAAAAAAAATAACATCGAAAACAAAATGGCCCGCCGGAAAAAGTATTTCTGACGGGCCATATGCGTTGTTTTTATTAGGAGAATTTCAGCTTTTGCTACCTTTCCATTCTTCAAAGGAAATAGCCTGCTCCGCCAGCATGATGGGAATTTCATCCTTGATGGGGTAGACCACGTCGCAGGCTTGGCAATGCAAGCCGTCTTCCTTGGGCAGAAGGTTCAGTTCTCCCTTGCATTCCGGGCAGGCCAATATATCCAACAATTCCTTGTTCAAAGCCATGGGGTGTTCCTCCGGGGCGGTCTTTTGCGTATGGTTGCAGTCAGTTGGCAAAATAAATCAATGGCCAGACTAGGGGGCAGCCCTGTTTTGCTTCTGGTTCAACAGGTCTATAGCCAGACCTGCCATTTTGTCCATGTCCGGCTTGGCTATCTGGGCGCTGGCTCCTACCGAATCACCCTTGTGCCGCAGTTCGTCCGTGATGATGGACGAATACAGAATCACGGGAAGATCCTGCAGGGATTCATCTTCCTTGATGTTCTTGGTCAGGGTGAAGCCGTCCATGCGCGGCATTTCGATATCCGCGATTACGAGGTCAAGATAGTCGTCGACCCGCTTGCCCTGTTCTTCAGCCGTTTGTTTCAGATCCCGCAGTTTGTGCAGGGCTTCTTCACCTGTATTGGTAAGCATGATGCGGAAATTGGCTGCTTCCAGATTGTTCTTGAGCATGGCCCGGATGGTCGCTGAATCGTCGGCAACAAGTGCTGTGAGTTGTTCTTTAGCCTTGACGTCCGCGGTCCAGTGCGCTTCCTCGGAGGTGGGGTCAAGTGCCGAAAGAATGTGTTCGAGATCCAACAACTGGATGAAGTGGTCCTTCATATCCACCAGACCGATGATGGTGTTCTGGTCTGCGGTGTTCAGCACGCCTTGCGGGGGAATGACCTCCGGCCAGCCGACACGGTGGATTTCCGTAACACCGGAAACCAGAAAACCGGTCACGGATTGGCTGAATTCCGTAACGATGACAACATCCAACGGATTCTTGACCCGGTCCATTTCCAGCCAGACAGAAAGATCCAGCACGGGAAGGATATGTCCGCGCAAGGGGATGGTGCCCATGAAACATGGATGCGGGGCGGATTCGGGCGGTTCAAGGTCCGGGCATTCGATTACCTGCATGACTTTGGCAACGTTGACCCCGAAATAGTTGGGCTCGGGTTGTCCGTCCTTGCCCGGTTCATTGATGAAGAATTCCAGGATTTCCAACTCGTTGGTGCCGGTTTCCAGCAGGATTTCCTTTTTAACGTCCATGGTGCCCTCGCAGGTGACAGGGTTCTCGTGTCGTAATACAAGTGTAAGCTGTCATGTTTTTTCGGGAAAGTATAATCGTGTATTGAAATTTCGCATAGTGGCTTTTTGTTGCCCAACACGTTACAAACCATTTTGAAAACTTATCATACTGAAGGCTTGGACGATTATCAAACCGCAAGAGGAAACCGAATGATGATAGATTTGCATACACATTCCACCGCCTCGGACGGCACAAGCTCTCCGCGAGAGCTGATTCGGGAAGCCGCGGAAAAGGGAATAGAGGCTCTTGCCCTTACTGACCACGACACCACACAGGGACTTCCCGAGGCTATTGCGGCGGGAAAAGAGTTTGGTGTGGAAGTTATCCCCGGTTGTGAATTGAGCGTGGAATCGCCGGAAGGAGCCGGCTGGATCCATATTGTCGGGTTGTGGGTTCCGGAGAATCCGGAGCCGTTGCTCAAGGCCTTTGACTGGGTGCAGGAAGGGCGGCGTACCCGAAATCTGGAGATCGTGGAAAAATTGCGCAAACTGGGTGTCAATATTTCCTATGATAACATTGCCGCCCGTGCCGGCGGGACCGTGGGCAGGCCCCATATTGCACAGGAGATGGTTTCTCTCGGCGTCGTGGACAGCGTACAGCAGGCCTTTGGCCAGTATCTGGGCGACGACGGCAGGGCATATGTTCCGAAGCGCAAGCTGAATCAGGAGCAGGCTTTGGGCGTGCTGGCTGAAATCGGTGCAACATCCGTGTTGGCCCATCCCTATATCATTGGGCCATCAATGCCGTTGGTGGAATCCGTGGTGAATGATTTGAAGAACCTCGGGCTTGAGGGCATGGAAGTGTTTTATTCCGAGCATGATAAAATCACCACGCGTCGTTTTGGAGAACTGGCGGACAAGCTGGGATTGCTCAAAAGCGGCGGCTCGGATTATCACGGCACGGTCAAGCCGCATATCTCGTTGGGAGTGGGCAAAGGCAATCTGAATATTCCCTATGATCTGGTGCAGGCCATGAAAGAACACCGTCTTGCCAAGGGACAGTGGGTTACCGAACGGGTCAAATAGGGTTTTGTGCTGGCCGGTCTTGAACGGTTTGAAAGCAAAGGGCTATCGTTCCAATATGTACGAGGGGTGATTGAGCCCCGTGGGTGCATAGTACTCGTCGTGGGTGTACGCGAAGCCGAGTTCTCGAAGCAGCGTGGCTGAAGCTGTGTTGTGCGGATTATGCCCGGCAAAAAGGGCTGTTGACTGCAGTGTAGAAAATGTGTGGGAAATAACGGTATGGGCGGCCTCTGAAGCGTAGCCCTTGCGCCAGTGCCTGTGGGCGATATGAAAACCGATTTCCAGGATGTTATTTGAAATATCATACGGGCGCAGGCCGCAACAGCCTACGAAATCATCATTGCCAAGCAGAAAGATGGGCCAGTATTGCACCCCATATTTTTCCTGCCGTCGGATTTCCTGCTCCAGTTTTTCTTTGATCTGTTCCGCATTGAGTTGTCCGCGCGCGTCAATATAGCGGGTTACGTTCTGGTCTCCCCACAACTGCATAGCCAAAGGCAAGTCCTTGCTGCTCCAGCAGCGAAAACCCAGCCGTTTCGATTTCAGGAAAAAATGTGAATTGAGAGTCATTACGGAACAATTGTCTGTCTTGGGGAGTGAAGGGCGCCCTTTCCTTTTGATTTACTTTTTTACAGGCTTTTTCTTTTTTGTTTTTTTTCGGCGTTTTCCGCTCGCCAACAGGGTGCGCAGTTTTTTGGCAGCCTTGAGCGCATTATCTTCGTGCAGCAAAAAACGTTCATCCTGAGAGCTGGTCCAATGCCAGCCCACAGGGCGTTGCAGCATTTTCGCTCCCCGTGATTCCAGATATTCCAGGGCATCCGCGATTTGCAGCTCCTCTTCCAATTCATGCAGGATGTTCATGCGTTGCTGCATGCCACGGTAGTGGTGGGCGATGTCGTAAGCCGAGCGGATAAAATCCTCGGGAACCAGAGAGGTTTCCTTTTTCCGTCCCGAAAGATATCGCTGTATTTCGCTGAGATCCTTCTTGAGCTCCTGCACCTCGAAAAGCGCAGCCTCTCGGGCCTTTTCCGATTTCTCAGTCAGGTCTTTGAACACAGCCTTCAGTTTGTGTATTGACATGTCCGCCTCCCCAGGCACGGTTGTCTAGAATTTTTCTATACGCTAGCAGAAAAAAAATGCGCTGTGAACAGCGGTGTTTATCCTCATGTTTTCAGACAGCAAAAAGGCCGCCTGAATCCGGACGGCCTTTTTGTTGTTTCGTTCGTATGATGATTATCCGCAGTCCTCCACCGGTTCGGCCTCGCCGCTGGCGACTTTTTTCATGACCATGAATGTTTCGAAGATCATCCATGCTTCAAGCAGCAGGACGATAAGCCCGATGAAGAAGAGCATCATGTTGCCTTTGGTCATGAAGTTCTGGAGATTGTAAATCATGGCCCAGGCCGTCATGATGATCATGAATACGAGGGGCAGGCCGGTGATGTAGGCCGGAGCCTTGCGCCGTGCCAGGTATACGGTGACGACCAGCAATGCCATGGCCGCCATGAGCTGGTTTACTGTTCCGAACAGGGGCCAGAGCGCCAGAGCGCCTTTTTTGACGGCGGCAATGCCGAATCCTCCGTTGAAGCACAGCACGGCGGCGGTGCCCACGGCGATGAAGGTGGCGGCGTGTGGCTTGGCCAGTGCGGGCATTTTGTATGCCTGAGCGAGTTCTCCCACCACATATCGCTGGATGCGGGTGGCGCTGTCGAGCGTGGTGGCGGCAAAGCTCACCAGGAACACTCCCATGACCGCGAGGGAGATGTTTTTGGGAATGCCGTATGCAGCCATGAGGTTGGCCGAGCCTTCCACGAATGCGCCCAGTTTTGCGCCGAGGCCTGCGGCCGAGGACCATGAGGCATAGTGGGTGGTGAAGGCCTGGGTGCCGGTCATGATGGAACCGTTTCCATCAGCCATGCCAAGGCCGATCCCGGCTCCCACTGCCACGATGACCAGCGTGGAGAGCGCGGCTTCGGTCAGCATTGAGCCGTAGCCGATAAACAGGCAGTCTTTTTCGGATTCGCACTGTTTGGCGCTTGTGCCCGAGGAGACCAGAGAGTGGAAGCCGGATATGGCTCCACAGGCAATGACCACGAACAGGAAGGGCAGGATCGGGGGAGCGCCTTCAGGCGAAGTGTTGACAGGCGGGGCCACAAATGTGGGGTGGGCCACCACCGCGCCGAGCGCCAGCAGGGAGAGGGCTACCAGAAGCTGGTGCCCGTTGATGTAGTCGCGCGGTTGCAGCAGGGCCGTAACCGGCAGGGTCGATGCGATGTAGGCATAGACCAGCATGATCAGAACCCACACGACGATGGGGTTCAGGCCGCCGATGGCGGGCATGCTCAACGGGAAGTATGCGCCGACAATTACGGTCAGGTACATGACCACAAGCGCAACAACACCCAGTTTGGCGTGGCCGAATCCTTTCTTGTAGATCAGGTAGCCCAGCAATACGGCGATGGGGACTTCGCCCCAGACCGGGATAACCGAGGCCGGATACATGTTGAACAGGATGCCGATGATCAATGCGAATACCGCGATGACAATGAGCAGCTCAAAGAAGATGATCAGCAGGAACAGGGTTCTGACGCGGTGGCTGATGAGCTTGGAGGCCACATCGCCCACGGAGCGTCCCTGGTTGCGAAGGCTGACCATGAGAGAACCGAAGTCATGGACCGCTCCCATGAAAATGGAACCGAGAAAGACCCACAGGACGGCAGGCACCCACCCCCATATGATGGCGATGGCCGGTCCGACGATGGGGCCAAGGCCTGCAATGGAGGTGAAATGGTGGCCGAAGAGCACTTCCTTCTTGGTGGGAACATAGTCCTTGTCATCCCGTAGGGTGCAGCTCGGACATTGTAGCGCATTGTCGATTTTGAAAATTTTCTTGGAAAGGAACTTTCCGTAGGTGTGATAGGCCACGACATAGCCTATGAAACACAGTGCCGCAATCACTAGTGAATTCATATGTCCCCCCCTTTGAGGGATGATTGGGTTGAAGGAAACAAGGTGCCGCCCCACGCGGCACAATCCTCAGACAGTTGACGAGCCATTCGGCCTTTTCCGAATGGGATCAAAAGTTTTTTCCCATATGCAGTTTTTTTGCCGTCCCTTCGATGGAATTCCCTCATGCGACAGTATGGCGCATGGTATGAAAACGGAACGAAATACATCGAAGGGCGCACTGAGTTACACCTTTACGGTATTCCGTTACCTATGAATCAGCGAAAAAGCAATCAGGACGGGGATTCTTCGGTAATGAAGAGGAAGTTCCCGTTGGTCAGTTCCGCCAGGGCTGTTTCAAGGGGCGTAACTTCGGTTTCGGGCAGGCGCAGGCGGAAAGTGGCGTCCGTGTCGAATTGTTCGTCGAGAATTTCCGCCTCGTACTCGGGGAGCATGCGTTTGAAGAGGGTAATGGCCTCGTAGGGAATCACGGTCTGTATGTCCGCTGTCTGCACATGCTGGGTAAGAGGGAGAGTGTCCAACGCCAGATTGATCATGCCGGAATATGCCCGGACCAATCCTCCGGTGCCAAGTTTGGTGCCGCCGAAATAGCGCGTGACCACACAGGAGATTTCGCCCACTCCCGAATGAAGCAGAGTGTTGAGCATGGGCTTTCCGGCCGTCCCATGAGGCTCGCCGTCGTCGCTCATGCCGATGTGGGCCGTGTCGCCTGGAGGGCCGGCTACAAACGCCCAGCAATTATGCGTGGCATCCGGGTACCGCTCCTTGATTTTCGTGATGAATTCCCGGGCAAGCTCCATGCTTGGGGTGTGGGTGGCCGTGCAGATGAACCGGGAGCGCTTGATGGTTTCCTGAACCGAATGTTCCTGAGGGAGGGGTATTGGATAGCGGTCTGTGGATGCTGCGGCCATGAAGGGTTCTGTACGTTCGCAACACGGAGCGGTCAATCGTGAATGTTGCGCATTGTTTCCCAGAAACGTTTGACAAGTTCGGGATGGCGCTGGGCAAATTGTTTGGAAAAGGCAAGGTAGCATGGTTTCTTGCGGAAGGGAGGCTCAAGTCTGACCACGTTGCGAAAGCGATGGGGATTGGTTTTCAACACGCATTGGGCCATGCAATCAAGGGCGGCCACGGAGCCGACAAGCCCCTGCTGCAATTTTTCAAAGCATTTTTGGAGCGTTGTAAATTTCACCTGACGAAGTCCCATGATCGAAAGATGCTTGCCTACCGCGTATCCCATGTTTGTCGCCACGGGCCTGTTGCCGTGGTTGTGCAGTTCCAGCCCGTCCCAGCGGATGAGGGAATCCTTGAGTGTAAAGAAGTGATAGGATCGGTGGCGCAATGCCCATGAGGGATCGGGTTGTGCCTCGTTTTCTCCGGGATAGGATAAATAGCAAAGGCGTTCCCTGGTATACTCAATCGGAAACAGCCCGTCGGCCTGCCTGTTCTGGACTGTATAAAGGCAGCGTTTCCACGGCAGGCGTTCAAATGTAATCTCAATTTCCATCTTTTGTGCCGTCATACGGAGCAACTCCAGAAGCAGTCCGGGCTTGTCCTGCGGAATTTGGCTTCCCCATCCCCTTATTTCTTGGGCGCTGGGTTGGTCTTCATATACCAGATGTATGGATATCCTTTTCGCATGTGCAACAGCAGGAGCGATCAGGCATGAGAGGGTTATAATGGCTCTTACAAGCCATGGATGTGGTTTCATTGATCCTCCTGCTGCATGCGGTTGTGCGAGAAGATAGAGAGGAATTACAATAAGATCAATGGGGTATGCGTTGAAAAATTGTAAACGCGTTATATTGGGATGTTAGAAGTTCGTTATTTTAATAGGATATGCGTTATAGGTAATATTTTGCCGGCAAGGAGGGGGGTCAGGATGCGTCTGCTTCCCGGATGGCATTGGTGATGAATCCGAAAAAGGAATGGGAGTCGCCCTGAAAATGCCAGCCAAGATGGGCCTGACAAGCCTTACAGAGAGCGACACGCCAGACATGCCCGGAAAACCATGTGAACTCGACGGTGCTTCGGCCAACCGGGGTAGCGCCTGGAGCAGGGAAAAAACAGGCAACTTCGAAAACAAGGCCGTGAGGATTGAAGAATACATGAGTGTGGCTGCCGTTGACCGCCATGCGAGCGCAGAGGGGCGCCAAGGGCGCGCCGCAGGTACGGCACACCACCATTCGCCCACCTTGATCGGTCAGGGCCTTTTTCGGCTTTTCCGTTATTTTGGCCCCTCCTTCAGGAGAGCCGGGCAGGTCTTTTGCCTGCATGGGAACCGCGTGTTGCGGAGCTTGTATAAACGGTTGCATCTCGGAATCCATGATACCGCATTCCGCACCGGCGGCAAGTGCGGAACCATGGTTGTCCGAAATTATTCTATGCGTATTTTTGCGTTATCCAAACCCCGAGAAAGATACAACATGCGGCCAGAAGTTGCATGGAATTGAGCGTTTCCCCAAGGAAAATCCATGCAAAGCCTACCGCCACCACCGGGACCAGGTTGATAAAGACCGAGGCCCGGCTGGCTGGGATGCGTGCTATGCCGATGTTATAGAGTCCGAAAGCACCCAGCGTGACGCAGGAACCGAGGTAGACTGCCACGGGCAGAACAGAGGCGAGGTCTGCGGAGGGAACATGCAACAACGGACCGATGCCGGGCAAAAAGAATACGGCCCCTACAAGGGTTTGTACTGCGGTGATAGTCCATGGTCCGAACCGTTCACTTGCGTGTTTGATCAGCAGCATGGAGCCGGAAGCGCAGGCCATTGCCGCCAGTTCCAGCAGATTACCCAGCAAGGGGTTGGGTGCATCGCCGGAGGGCGTTCCCGCCAGCGTGAGCCATGCCACACCCATCACGGAAAACAGCAGGCCGGCATAGGCCTTTCGGCCCAATCGCTCTCCGAGAAAAAGGTGCGCGCCCAGAGCTACCATGATGGGCAGACACGCCGCCACGATCCCGGCCTGTGCGGAGGTCGTATATTGCAGGGCATAGGATTCCAACAGGAAATACAGGCAGGGCTGCAAGGCTGCCAGAGGAAGGAACAGGCGCCAGCGGGTCAGCACGGCCTTGACCGGAACGATGCGGCTGAGGACCGGGGTCAGCACCAGACTGCCCACTGTCAGGCGCAGCCACATGATGCTCCACGGGTCAAGCACACGCAGGGCGGCTTTCATGGCAGGAAAAGAGCTGCCCCAGAACAGGACGGCTCCAAGAATCGTCAGGGTCGGCATGGAAATCAATGCCGCAGGCTTTCTGGCGGCTACGCTTCTGGTCATGAAAAACTCCTCATGGCGGTGAGAGGTGTGTCGCAGCCGCGTCTTCGCACACATGGAACACCATGTCTTGTGTATTATTGCCTTGAGGAGAATTTTGTTTAGTCGTTGATGTACTGAGTGGGTGTTGCCCCGGTGAATTGTTTGAATTTATTGGTGAAATGGCTTTGATCCGCAAAGCCGCTTTCCAGTGCGGCTTCGGAAATGGACATGCCGGACAGCAGCAGTTGCTTGGCCCGTTCCACCCGGCATTGCAGGTGGAAGCGATGGGGAGGCAGTCCTGTTGCCTTTTTGAAAACCCGCAGGAAGTGATAGCGGCTCAAGCCGGATATTTTGGCCAGCGTGTCCAGTGATACCTTGTGGCTGAGGTTGTCGTTGAGGTATTCGCGAGCCCGTTGCACGGCTTGCGGCTCATGCCCGGTGGAGGGGCGGTGAATACCGCCATGGGCAAAGAACAGGCCTGCCATGGCGTGCATCATGGCCGCATCCTTTTCCAGCGGTTCCGCCTT
Organism: uncultured Desulfovibrio sp.; assembly: GCA_913060505.1. Lineage (GTDB taxonomy): Bacteria > Desulfobacterota > Desulfovibrionia > Desulfovibrionales > Desulfovibrionaceae > Pseudodesulfovibrio. The sequence goes on along the minus strand of CAJXRQ010000003.1, from coordinate 134,044 downwards.
GCCGTGGATGAGCGCGTTCAGGGATTGCAGGCGCGCGGAGAGAACGGGTGTGTGCGCGATAAGATCATGGAATTCGGGAAGGCCGTCGTTGCCGTCGCGCAAGTCGCTGGCCATGTGCTTGAGCCATTGGGTTTGCACGAAAAACATGCGGTAAGTGACCCGTGCGTTTCTGTCCATAATGATGCCGGAGTGGACCTGGCCGGGATTGATCAGGCACATTTGTCCCGCTCCGATATATATGCTCCCCTGGCCGGGACCGAGCACGAAACAGCGGCCTCGTTCCATTATCCCGATAGTGTAGCAGTCGTGAGAGTGGTGCGGAAAGCTGTGGGCGGAGTTGGCGGAGAGGCGGATTTCCAGTTCGTACAAATCCGGATCGCGCCAGTAGCGTACATATTCCTTGTTCATGGCGGGTTCCCTCAGCGAAAAAGGATAGCCGGAGACAATACGAATGTCTTGTAAAAAATTGCCATCTTCTCACCCCAGGGCGGTGAACAGCAGTCTGGCGCCCAGCAGCCACATGGTGGCGCATACGGCCCCATCCAATATCTTCCAGGTAACGGGATTTCGAAAGGCCGGGGCCAGCGCTCTTCCTCCCTGTGCAAGCAGCAGAAACCAGATCAGTGATGCACTCATGGCACCCAATCCAAAGACGGGCCGTGCTTCCAGGGAGTACTGGCCGCTCATGCTGCCCATGAGTACGACCGTATCCAGATAGACGTGGGGGTTGAGCAGCGTGACGCCCAGAGTGAGCATGAGTACGGACCGCAGTGAATCCGGTGTGTCCTCCTGCGTTTTCAACCCGTGGTTCCCCAATGCCGAGCGGAATGCCCCGAATCCGTACCAAAACAGAAATGCGCTTCCACCGATTGCGGCAATATTGCCAAGGATCGGACTGGCGGCCACGGTTGTGCCTACACCCGTGATGCCGACGGATATGAGCACAATGTCGCAAAGCGTGCACAGGAGCGCTACGGCAAGCTGATGGTTGCGACGTACTCCCTGGGAAAGCACAAAGGCATTCTGCGCACCGATTGCCACGATGAGGCTTCCTCCCAATCCAAAACCCTGAAAATATACTGAAAACATTACTAAATTCTCCCTTAGAATGATTAGATTGCATAATAAGGGAAAGGCAATAAGAAATAAAATTAATCTTATTGATTTTAAATTAGAAAGAGTAATAATAGGGTCATGCTTGATTACAAATTGTTAAAAGCATTGGCTTCTGTCGTGGATGAAGGCGGGTTTGAACGTGCTGCACGAGTGTTGCATCTGACTCAATCCGCGGTGTCGCAGCGGGTCAAGTTGCTTGAGGAATATTCCGGGCAGATCCTGCTGGTCCGGTCCTGCCCTCCGGAACCGACCGAGGCTGGAACCCGGCTGCTCAAGCATTACCGGCAGGTTTGCAGGCTTGAGGAAGACCTTAATTCGGAGCTGAACGCGGATGACAGCTCCTTTACCACGCTTTCCGTGGGCATTAACGCGGACAGTCTTGCTACGTGGTTTCTTCCGGCCGTACGGGATTTTCTGACCTCCTATCCCGTGTTGCTGGATTTACGGTCCGAAGATCAGGACCAGACGCACCGGCTGTTGCGGGATGGAAACGTCGTGGGATGTATTTCTTCCCGCAGTGACTCCTTTCAGGGGTGCCGTTGTGAGTATCTCGGGCACATGGACTACCGGCTTATGGCCAATCCGGATTTTCGGGACAAATGGTTTGCGGACGGTTTTACTGCAGAAAATTTGAGTGCTGCGCCCATGCTTATCTATAACCGCAAGGACGAGATGCACATTGCCATGTTCCGGCGGGTCTTGGGGCATTGTCCGCAGCTGACTCCTTTCTATGCTCCTTCATCCGAACGTTTTGCCGACTTCATAGCCGAGGGTCTTGTCTGTGGAATGTTGCCGGAACAGCAGTCCGGAGAGTTGGCCGCACAAGGCCGCCTCGTGGACCTGATTCCGGGCGAAATCGTTCGGGTCGATCTTTTCTGGCATTGCTGGAACATCGAATCATCCCTGATGAATCTGTTTCTCAGGGCGCTCCGATCAGGCGCTCGCAAGTATCTTGCGCAGTAGCTCTTCTTATACCATTCTCTGGCATAGCTGATGCCAGAAAGTACGTTTATACCTGATCTATAATGTTGGACTCCATAGCAATTGTATTTCGTTTTGTATATAAAACGTCATACGTAAACAGTAACAAAAAGTACTCGCCATGCAATAGCCCCAACGTGTCTTGTTTTGCTGCCCCGTAAATAATCGATATGCGTTTTCATGAATGTCATGAGGGCTTCAGGCATTTCATTTTTGCAGCGCCTGATATTGGGTAGAGCAAAAAAATGGGCTTCTTGTAGCCTTGGGTTGCATTTTTTTTGAATGCGCACAGATTTGGGTGGACAGACAAAAAAAACGGCCCCTGCAAGCAGGGGCCGAACCTTATGGCAGACTGTTGTCGGTATACAGTGTCGGTAGGTTTTCAATAATTGGAGAAGTTAATTATTTCTAGTTATTATTTGACTGACGATATTCAATAATGTCCCCGATTGCGATCACCGGAAAGTCGTGTTGCTCTGCAAAGTCCACCACTTGGGGAAGTCGTGCCATGGTTCCGTCCGGGTTGGTCAATTCGCACAGCACGCCACAGGGATTGAGCCCTGCAAGGCGCATGAGATCCACGGTAGCCTCTGTATGACCATCGCGTTCCAACACGCCGCCGGCTCTGGCCCGCAACGGGAAGATGTGGCCGGGGTGGTTCAGGTCCGCAGGTTGGGCATCCGGGCTGGCTGCGGCCTTGACCGTAGTAACCCTGTCCGCGGCAGAAACCCCGGTGGTCACGCCCTCGGCCGCTTCAATGGAAACGGTAAAGCCCGTGCCGTAACGGCTGGTGTTCTTTTCAACCATCATGGGCAGGCCCAGTTTGCGAACATGGTCCTCAGGCAGGCAGAGGCAGACTATGCCGCTGCATTCGCGGATAAGCATGGCCATTTGTTCGTTTGTCAGGGATTCGGCGGCAAAAATGAGGTCGCCCTCGTTTTCGCGATTTTCGTCATCCGTGACAAGCACGCCGTTACCCGCGGCAAGCGAGGCCAAGGCACGTTCCACACGTTCGCGTGGCGCGCCGAAACGAGAAAGCAAAGTCTGATTCATGGCAGTTCTCCTTGAACCGTTGAAACATGAACCAGGGCGCAGGAAGAGACAGGCGTCCGAAATCGGACAAAAGGCGGCCGGGCGCAAAAGCGCCGCGGTCATGAAGGCCGGTGTCTGTCTTACCCTCTTTCATCCGGACTATTACCGTCGGCTCCGGCATTTCACCGGATCTGCTGACCTCCTGCCCATGCAGGAGCGCTCGCGGGCTCCCCGGCCGAGCCGGGATACCGCCGGTGGGGAATTTCACCCCGCCCTGAAAGTAAGATTGAAATTCAATGCTCTTGATATTGAGCTTTGTCAATGGGTGAAGGTTCTTTTGTACCGAGCCAGCGGTTGTGGATGCTTTTCAGCTTTCCGGTGCGTTTTATTTCCCGCATGCCCTTGTCGAAAAGCTCAAGAAAGACACGTGAATCGTCGTTTCCATGCATGGCAACACAATGTTCGTCGGAGATGCGAAATACGGGAAGTTTTTTGAATTCTCCTTCCCATCCAAGCAGGTGGATAAAGTGGTCCCAATTGGCCTCGTACCCGGCAAATCCGTCTACACGTCCGGCCCGGAGCATTTTCAACCCGATGGGGATTGAGTTGACGGGATATTTTTTTACCTGGAATCCATCAAGAGCATCCCACTGGTCGCCGTAAGTCGCACCACGGAGAGTGGCAATAGTCACGTTGTTCAGTGCGTTGAGGCCGTTCCATTGCAATTTCGAATCCTTGCGGACATAAATGAGCATCCGGGCAGTGGTAACGGTGGATTTGGAGTACGCATAGAGAGAGCGCCGCCGGGAGCTGGTTCCGGCCGGAAAAAGCATGTCGGCTTTGCCTTCCTGCAACAGGGTCAGGGCCCGGGACCATGGAACCACGGTCAGGAGAATGGTCAAATCTTGCGAATGCAGGCTTTCCCGAACAATGTCCCAGCTGTATCCGTGCAGATGTTGGGAGTCTTCGCCCGGTGCCACGACTTCGTTGTCGATCGTGAGCGCCGGCGGTTGCGTAAAGCAGTAAGGAGCATAGCCGTGCAGGGTCACGACCTTAATGACCTTGCCGACTGTGTGTGCGGGCAGGGTGAGGCTTATGGCAAGAAAGAGCAGGCCTAGTGTGCGCATGGTATTCCCCGGTAGCTTGCCCATACGGGCTTCCATGGGTACAAGGATGCTATAATCGTAACGGGAGAAAAATACCCTGTCCATGAGATGGTTGATTTTTTCCTGAATAATAACGCATTTTGCGTTGTCATGGCACGGCGTTGCGTCCTAGAATGGAATTATATCGTGCCGAGTGGTGTCCACAATAGAAAAGAAAATAAGGAGATTCCATGCTCAAACCCGAATCGTGCACCCTGTACAGTGGGGCGGCTCGTGGCGCAGAGTCCGAGTTCGGACGCCTTGCGGCCCAGTATGGTGTGACCGAAGTGAACTTCACTTTCGAGGGCCACAGCAACGATCGTGTTGAGGGACTGCGTGTCCTGAGCGATGAGGAACTGGTTCGCAAGGATGTCAGCCTGACCTATGTTTCCAAACTGCTTCATCGTTCCTTTACCAACGCCGAGAAGATGCGCAAGGTTTTACAGACCATCATGTATCAGGTCGATTCCGGGCACGAAGTCTTTATTGTGGGCGTGATTCAGGACGACGGAACCGTCAAGGGCGGAACCGGCTGGGGCGCGGAGTTTGCCAAGATTTGCAACAAGCCCCTGTATGTTTTCGGTCAGGCTCGCAACGCCTGGTTCAAGTGGGAGAAAGGCGAGTGGGTCATCGTGGAGAACCCTGTCATTACCTCTACCCGTTTTACGGGAACCGGAACCCGCTTTTTGGAAGAGAACGGCCAGAAAGCCTTGCAGGAACTGTTTGCCCGTTCCTTCGGCTAACATCAGATAGTATGCAAATAAAAACGGGACCGTCTTTTGGAAGCGGTCCCGTTTTTATTTGTCGATCTGCTTGCATCAGCACCCGCGATTTTTGCGGCTCATCATTTTGAGCCAAAAATCTTTTTCAGCAGTTCGGTCGTGCGCGCCGCCGGATTTTCGCGGATGTCCTTCTCCTCCTGCGCCATAACCGAGAACAATCCGTCCAGGCCCTTGTTGGTCACATAGGAGTCGATGTCCGTGAGCAACGGTTCCTTGCTGCCAAGCAGGCTGCTGACGCCACTTGTTCCGGCCGCAATGGATTTGTATTGGCTGGTGACATTATAGCTGTCAGTTATGTTCTTGACGATGGGCAGGAATTTTTCAAAAAGGCTGTCCCGGGTTGTGCGCTCCAGATATTGCGTGGCAGCGTTGTCCGCACCGGACAGGATTCGGCGCGCATCACTGAAGGTCATGGACGTGATGGACTCAAGAAAGATTTCCTTGGCATGGGGAGCAGCCTTTTCTGCCGCACGGTTCATACTTTCCACGAACTGATCTACCTTGTCGCCCTGTCCAACCAGCTTCAGTGCGTTGACCGCTGTTTCCACGTCTTCGGGCAGTGGTATGCGAACGGCATCATCGTTCAGATAGCCACCGACAGCTCCCAGCTGGGTGACGGCGGCATTCACACCCTTTTCCAATGCCTGCTTCAGTGCGCTGGCCGTTTCCGAGTCAGCGCTTGTACGGTCCGGCCCGGTTACCGTATTGGTTATGACGTCTTGTAAACCGCTTTTCCAGCTGGCATGGGCCGTACAGGCGAATACCGCGGTGATCAGAAGGGCGGTGCACAATACTTTTTTCATGTGTCTCCATCCTGTTAGGGTGTATTCTTCCTCCTGCCATACGCGAAAGAATCCCTTTGGGGCAAGTATTGAAAAAAGGACTGCCAGGTGTTTGATTGTGGTTTGTGAGAAGGCTTGGAGTGTTAAAGGAGTATGTTTATGGATATCGTTCGGTTCGGGATTCTTGGAGTTGCCCGGACAGCCATGAAAAGAACCATTCCGGCCATAAGGAAGGTTTCTTCTTTGTGCAGAGTGGAGGGCATCGCTTCACGCGGGGAGAACCGTGCGCAGGCCCTGGCTGGAAAAATGGGCATCCCGCTGGCGTTCGGAAGCTATGAAGCCTTGCTGGAAAGTCCGGACATTGACGCAGTCTATATTCCCCTGCCCAATCACCTGCATGTGCCGTGGGCTATCAGGGCATTGCGAGCGGGGAAGCATGTTTTGTGTGAAAAACCTGTGGCCGTTTCGGTTGAACAGGCTCGGGAGCTTGCAGGAGAGGCTTCCCGGCATCCGGAATGCAGGATCATGGAAGCGTTCATGTTTCGCCACCACACGCAGTGGCTGGAGATCAAAGAGCGTATTCAGGATGGCGAACTTGGAGAAGTCAGGGCCATTCAATCCGTTTTTTCCTATTACAATATGGACCCGGACAATATCCGTAACCGGCCTGATAAGGGCGGCGGGGCCATGATGGATGTCGGGTGCTATTGCATTTCCCTTTCGCGCTGGTTGCTTGGTTCAGAACCGGAGTCCGTATGCGGCTGCATGGACGTGGACCCGGATTTCGGCACGGACCGCATGTTCAGCGGTGTCATGAAATTCGGCTCCTGCGTCTCCTCGTTTACCTGCTCCACGCAGCTTGAATCCTGCCAGCAGGTCTTTATTCTGGGAACGCGGGGACGCATTGAAGTCATGGCCCCGTTCAATCCGCCGCCGGATGGCCCGACTTCTATACTGCTGCATCGGGATGGCCAAATCGCGGAACGGGGCTTTGAATGTGATCACTATGCGGCGCAGGCTGCGGATTTTGCCCGTTCCATTCTGGAGGGCACGCCCGTTCCCGTGCCGTTGGAGGATGCCATTGCCAATCTTCGCGTACATGAGGCCCTCATGCGTAGTGCCCGGGAGCAATATGTGGTACGGTTGTGATGTTTTTTTTGGAGATACAACAAAAAAGCGCACGGCCGGATATCCGGCCGTGCGCTTTTTGTTGTGTGCAATTTGATTCTATACGTTGAAAAGGAAGTGGACCACGTCGCCGTCCTTGACTACATAGTCCTTGCCTTCCACCCGAAGCACGCCTTCGGAGCGGCATTTGGATTCGGAACCGTGTTCAACGTAATGGCCGTAGCTGATGACCTCGGCCCGGATAAAGCCGCGTTCGAAGTCCGTGTGGATGACGCCTGCTGCCTGCGGAGCCTTGTCGCCGTCATGGATGGTCCATGCCCGAACTTCCTTTTCTCCTGCCGTAAAGTAGCTGATCAGGCCAAGCGTATGAAAGCCCGTGCGGATGATTTTTTCCAAACCGGCTTCGGTCACCCCGTAAGATTCCAGAAATTCGGCGTATTCCTCGTCGTCCAGGCCTACGAGTTCTTCTTCCATTCGGGCGGAGATCTTGACGAATTCGGCTCCGCGTTCCTGGGCCAGAGAGCGAACGGAGGTGACGAACTCGTTGTCCTCGCCCAGACCTTCCTCGTCCACGTTTGCGCAGTAGATCATGTTTTTGGCCGTGATCAGGCGCAGTTCGTCGAGCAGTTCCTGCATGGCCTTGTTGTCCATGTCCGGGTAGGTGGCGGCCAGTGCCCCCTGATTGAGGTGCTCCAGCAAGGCTTCGGCTACCGCGATTTTCGGTGCAAGGGTTTTGTCGCCCTTGAGCTGTTTTTTCATGCGCTCAAGGCGGTTCTCCAATGTCTGGACGTCGGCGAGAATAAGTTCCGTTTCAATGACTTCGATATCGCGCAACGGGTCCACGGAACCGGAAACGTGCACTACGTCGTCGTCCACGAAGCAACGGACCACGTGCAGGATGGCCTGCGTTTCGCGAATATTGGCCAGAAATTTGTTCCCCAGCCCTTCGCCCTTGCTCGCCCCCGCCACAAGTCCGGCAATATCCACGAAATCGACAGTGGAGTGTTGCACGCGTTGCGGATTGACCAGCTCGGCCAGCTTGTCGATGCGTTTGTCGGGAACGGGAACGACAGCCTTGTTGGGTTCGATGGTGCAGAAAGCGTAATTGGCGCTTTCCGCATTCTGGGCCTTGGTCAGGGCGTTGAACAGGGTGGATTTGCCCACGTTGGGCAGTCCCACGATGCCGATGCTCAGTGACATGGAGATTCTCCTGAAATATGTAATGGGCGGAGGTCCGCCGGACCGCGCAATCTCTACAACGCTTCCGGCCGGGTTGCAAGTGTGCCCGGGCTGTCCGGTTTACATGAAAAAGGCTCCCCGGGAGGAGGGAGCCTTTAGATTTTCATTGGTACACGCCTGCTAGGATTTCAGATCGTCCACCACTTCGGTTATTTCGTGGGTCAGTTCTGCAAGCTCGTTGATGTTCTGGACCGACTGGGAGATCTGTTCGGTGTTTTCGCGGGCAATGTTGTTGATTTCGTCCACGCTGCGGGTAATCTGCTCGGATGCCGCGGACTGTTCCTCGGCCGCAGCGGCAATGGACTGAACCTGTGCAGCCGTTTCCTGAGCCATGTGTACGATTTCCTGCAGTTTTTTGCCGGATTCGTCGGTGACGCCGGTCGTAGTCTCTATGGCGCTGACCGCGTTGTCGATGCCTTCCACGTTCAGGTGGGTGAGCTGTTGAATTCCCTGGATGTTGGTGCCGACTTCGCCTGTGGCTCCCATGGTTTTTTCCGCCAGCTTGCGAACTTCATCCGCAACCACGGCAAAACCTCGTCCGGCTTCGCCTGCCCGTGCCGCTTCAATGGCCGCATTCAAAGCCAGCAGATTGGTCTGGTCCGCAATGTCGTTGATCACATGCATTACTTCGCCAATGGCTTCGGATTCCTCATCCAGCTTATGCATGTTGTTGCGCAGGGTTATGGTCAGCTTTTGCAAGTGCCCCATGGCTTCCACTGTTTGGGAAACCAGCTCCGAACCTTCTTCAGCTATGCTGCGGGATTTGTCCGCATGTTCTGCAGCTTCGCTGGCGTTTCTGGCCACTTCAAGAACCGTTGCGTTCATCTGTTCCATGGCTGTGGCGGCTTCAGCGATGCGGGAAACCTGCTCATGCGTGCCTTCGCTTATCTTGTGGCTGCGGCTTTCAATGTCGTCACTGGCCTCGCGCAGGCTGTTGACCATGCCGGTCAGGCTTTGCGCAGCTGCCATCTTGCCTTCGCGTGTTGCAACCTCGGCTTTTTCCATGGCTTCTTCGGCCTTTTGGGCTGCGGCTTCCGCGGCTTCGGCCTGACTGTTGGCTTCGGCTTCCTTGACCTTGATGCTGTCGATGTTTTCTTCCAGCGTGCCCACCATGGCGTTGATGGATGTTTGCATCTGACAGATTTCATCGGTTCCGTTCGGGTGCAGGCGAACGTCCAAATCTCCGTTGGCAATGGCTTCCGTTGCTTCCATGGTTTCGCGTAGAGGCTTGGTGATGGCCTGGGTGATGATTAAGCCTAACGGCAGAACAATCAGGACGAGAATGGCGCCGATGATACCCAGTTGGACTGCGATTTCGTTTTTGGCGATGGAGTGGATGGATTCTGATACCGCCGTCTTGTTTGCATTGATGTTGTCGATGTAAATGCCGGTTCCAATCCAGTATTTTGTCCCTGAAATAGCTTCGGCGTAACTCAGCTTGGGCTGGTCGCCCATGCCGGGTTTGTGAAAGACATATTGAACGAATCCGCCTCCTGCGGCAGCTTTTTGAGCCATCTCCCGAACGTAAAAGAGTCCGTCCTTATCCTTGGCTTGCCCGAGGTCTTTGCCTTCAAGCTCTTTTTTGGTGGGCAATGCGACCACGGTGGTGCCGGTATAGACGAAAAAGTATCCGGATTTGTCGGTTTCGAAACGGATTCTTTCTACTACTTTACGGATGAGATCAACACGGCTTTCTTCCGGCATGTCGCCGATAAGATCGCCAATAGCCATGGCCATGGAGTGTGAAGCCGTCTTTAACTTGGCCTTTTCCATTTTCAGCATGGTCTTTTCAGTGGTCATCGTGGAAAAGTTTTCGATCGTTTTCATGGTGCTGAGGAGCATGCCGATGGTGACGGCAAGGCAAAGCAGCATCAATAAAAGCAACGAAAGTATTTTGTTTCGAATGGAGAGGCGGTTGAGCATCATTTTTCTCCCTTTAATGAGCATCTTTTTACAACGGCATTCCCTGCCCAAAAAAAATGGACGTTCGCAGGGGGAAATTGTTGAGGAGGCTTGCCTAGCAGGGAAAAAACGGTTTGTAAATCGGGGTATATTGTTTTTATAAAGGGTTGATAAAGGCTTTTGGGGGGATACCCGTACCATGGCGGGTTGTTTTTGGGTGAGGATGAGTTGTTTGTGGAGGCTGAAGGGCGTGCTGGTACAAATGTGGAGCAACAAGGAGACTGAAACGGGAGGGAGGAGAAAAGTCTCCCCCCCCGTTTGAAATCAGTTTTTTTTAGAATCGTTCAAAATCGCTGTCAGCCTCCCCGTCAAGTGCGATGTTTCCTGCTGATTCCCCCATGCCGATGGCCTTGGGCGGCGTTATTGGCGCAGCCTGCTTTGTCCGTTCGTTCGATGTTTCTCCCAGCTTGAAGAAACTCATGGAATGTTCAAGCTGCATGGCCTGCGAGGATAATTGCTCGGCTGTGGAGGCTATTTCCTCGGCAGATCCCGCGTTTGCCTGGACAACGCTATCCATTTCCTGGAGGGCCGTGTTGATTTCCACGGCTCCAGTGTTTTGCTCGGCACTGGCTGCAGCGATCTCCTGTATCAGTTCGGCTGTCTTTTCAATGTTGGGAACGACCGAATCCAGCATTTCCCCGGCACGAGTCGCCACTTCAACCGAAGAGGTGGAAAGCTCGCTGATTTCGCTTGCCGCCTGACCGGATTTTTCAGCCAGTTTGCGGACTTCGGCGGCAACGACCGCAAAGCCCTTGCCATGTTCTCCTGCTCTGGCGGCCTCGATTGCCGCGTTAAGGGCGAGAAGGTTGGTTTGGCGGGCTATTTCCTCGACAATGGATATCTTTTCCGCAATGCGGGTCATGGAGTCGACGGTCTGTTTGACCGCTTCCCCGCCTTGCCTGCTTTCATCCGCAGTCTTGCGGGCGATACCCTGTGTCATGTTGGCGCTTTCCGCGTTCTGGCCGATGCTGGCGGTCATTTGCTCCATGGCCGAGGACACTTCTTCGACGGAGGAAGACTGTTCCGTTGCACCCTGACTCAGGGTTTCGGAAGAACTCGCCAGCTCTTCACCACTGGAAGCAACGGTGGAAGCTGCGTCCTGAACCGCGTGGACAATGCCGCTCAGTTTGCCGACCATGGTAGAAAGAGCGCTTGAGAGTTGCCCTATTTCATCCTTTCTTTGCAGGTCGAGTTTCACGTTGAAGTTGCCTTCCGAAAGTGCGGTGGCGATGTTGGCGCTGTCCTTCAATGCCTTGGAAATGCGGGATGCGACGATGAGCGTTATGACCACGGAGATTGCGATAAAGGCCAAGGATACGAGTATGTACAAAATGATGGTGTTGCCGATGACGTTGTCAAGGTGCTCAAGGTCGGCCTCGACCCGGGCCATTTCCATTTCACCGAGCGTGTCTATATTGCCTCGCATGGCAGCAAAGTTTTTGTCGCTTTCATGCAGTAACCGGATCTTTTTGAGGTTTTTGCCAATGTTGGAGCGTGTCAGCTCCACAGCCTTGCGGCCCTGCTTTTCCCAGAAGGTAAATTTTTCGATAAAATCAGCCTTCAATTCCGCACCCGCGCTTCCCAGCAGGTTTGCACCAGCTGTAACCCTATCTTTTGTTTGGCCCACGTTTTCGTCGAATGACTCGGCAAGCTTGTTTGCCGTTTGTATGTCCTTCGCTGCTATAATGAGCAGTTGTGCGACATATGCCTGATAGGCGTCCCTGTCCGCATTGAGGATTTTTGAGAGCGCCTGTTCCATTTGCAGACGGCGCTCCGGGGACAGGAGAGGGCTCTTGAGCCTTTCGTTTACCATCTCTCCAAGTTTGTCGATGATGTCCCGCATATCGTCAAAGGACGCCTCGGCAGCCTTTTCGGCCTTGTCGCGAGCGACGTTGGCGTCAATGGTCTGGCTGGAGAGGTCGAAAATGACCTTGTTGTTGGTTTCCCATGCGTTGTAGTTGTTTTTGAACGCATTGAGCGGCGAGCCCATTTCCTTGGTGAAGTTCTTTGAAGGCTCGATGATTCTGTCCCAGGCCTGCTTGAGATTTTCGTCGCTTGATTGTTTTACCGAGCTGAGTTCCTCTGCGGATTCAACTTCAAGGGCCTTCATGACCGCGACTTGCGCCTGATAGGCGTCCCTGTCCGCATCGATCATAGTGGCCCGGTTCATATGCAGCTTGTTGACGTCGACGATGTTTGTGTCGACGACGTAGAAGCTGGAAAGCCCTTCCGCGAAAATGATAATTATGGCTGCGATGGGTAAGCCCACCATCAACAGAAGTTTCCACTTGATACTCATTTGCTCCCCCTCTTCGGCCGTTGGCAAATTATTGATACACAAGTGAAAGTACCACGTATGTAAATCTTTTTCCTATTAGATTCATTGAAGAGGTTCAGAATGAAGGAACATTTTTTGTAAAAACAAGAAAAAGATTTAAAGTATTCAGAATATTATCGATAAAAAAGGGAAAGAGGCTAAGATGGTCTTTGTCCTGCGAGTTTGGAGTGCGGCAACAGGGTGATTGCGGCAATGATACCAATGGCCAGAATGACCGGCCAATGCGTTTGGACGAGCACTGTGCATATTCCGAGGCTCAAAAGCGCTGCGATCAGTTTGGGGAGAGGCTTGCGAAAGAGTTTAACTGCTGCCAACGTGCCTATCAGCGCGTTGGTCATGAAAAAGCCGTCCGCAACGGCAAGGATTCCCGCTACGTCGAGCAGTTCAAGGCATGACAGCCCGATGAGGACGACATGAATGCTCGTATGGCAGGCCATGGAAGAAGTCCGCTCACGCGCAGCCATGTTGAAAAGCAAAGCCCATCCCGGATTGACCATAGGGTTGAAAACTGATCCCGCCTTTTTCAAGATGGCGGCGCTGGCCAACCGGATGCGTTCAGTGATGCCCAAGGCCCGCTTGTCTTTTGTTGTGTCCCAAAGCCGCAATACGGCAGAGATGCTGCGCAGGGGGGAGATTCATGCGGGATTTCGCTACGGCATGTGGGGCGAGGAAGGTGTCCATGACGAAATGCTCGCCACCGTGACCCTGAACATCGCCATTCCCAACAATTTTATGGAGGGAGTGGCGTTTGGCAACTGGGAAACGCTTGGCAAGCTCCCGTGGATTTATTCCTTTGTGGGCTGTCCGTTCCACGCGGTCCTTCGGGAGCGGCTTTTCACTTACGGTACTGAGCCGAATTTGGCCGAGCAGGCCGATGATGAAAACATCATGCGTGAGCTTGCCGCCGAGGGGTTGGGAGCGGTCATCCTTCGGGAGAGTGAGGCCCGGCTGCTCAAGGACGCGGGCAAGGCCGAGCTTTGGCCGGAGCCATTGTACGTGCCCCTGTGCTTTTCCTATCCCTCCGGCGCAGGATATTCTTCGCCGTTGCGCGAGTTCCGCGAGATTGTCCGTTCCCTTTACGCAGACAGCCCCCGGTGAAATCCCGTATTTACGCGGGAGCCTGCTCCAGTCTGGCCGTGTTCAAGGTCAGATGTCTTTCATGGAACGGCAAAAGCGAGGAACGGTGGCCCACGCTGACCACGGCGGCATTGGGCAGGCGTTCCCTGAGCAGTGCGTATAAACGGGTTTCGCTGGCTTCATCCATGGCCGAGGTGGCCTCGTCCAAAAACAGCCAGTCGGGTTTTTGCAGCAACATGCGTGCAAAGGCCAGCCTTTGCTGTTCTCCGGGGGAGAGTTGTTGCGCCCAATAGCTTTCGTCTTCAAGGTGCCCGGAAAGGTGTTTCAGGCCGCAGTCGACCAGCGCCTTGCGCAGTGTGTTGTCGTCAAAGCCTCCGGCCGGGGTGGGGTAGCTCAGCACGGCGCGCAGGTTGCCCATGGGCAGGTACGGCTTTTGCGGCAGAAACATGCTTTTGCTGTTGCCCGGCAGCCGGATTTCACCTGATCCATAGGGCCAAAGTCCGGCAATGGCCCGGAGCAGAGTGCTTTTCCCTACCCCGGAAGGGCCGTTGATCAGCAGGCTTTGCCCCGGCTGAACCTCCAGATTCAGTTCCTTCAGTAATGGGCCGTGGTCCGGCAGGTTCAGCCGCAGTTTTTCGACCTGCAAGGAATTGGTTCCGTTTGCCTCATGTTTTATGTCCGCACGTCCGTTAATCCTATGGGCTTCGTCCATGGCGTGAGCAAAGCTGGTGAGTCGCTCGACCGTGGCGCGCCATGCGGCCAGGGACGTGTATGCCTCCACGAACCAGCTGAGGGAATCTTGTACCTGTTTGAACGCCGAGGCGGTCTGCATGAGGCCACCCAGCTGCATGGCCCCGGAAAAATAGCGCGGTGCCGCAGCCAGAATGGGGAAGATAATGGCGATTTGGGCGTAACCGTTGGTGAGCCAGGACAAACGCTTTTGGCGTTTCATGATCGCCCACCAGTTGTCGACGACTTTTTGGAAACGTTTTTTGAAGATTTTTGTTTCGTCTTTTTCCCCGCGATATAGGGCCACGCCTTCGGCATTTTCCCGGAACCGCACCAGGCTGAAACGGAAGTCCGCTTCGTATCGCTGTTGGTCGAAATTCAGGCGGATGAGTGGGCGCCCCACGCGGTGAGTGAGGTAACTGCCCACAAGAGCGTAAATCAGCGCCGCCCAGACCATGTAGCCGGGAATGGTTATGCCCAGTCCTCCGAGCGTGAAGGAGAGTGCGCCGGAAAGTCCCCATAAAATGCCTACAAAGGAAACCAGCGTGACGGTGGCTTTCAGTAAGCCCAGTGACAGCGAAAGGGTTTCGGCCACAAAGGAGTCGATGTCGTCGGCAATGCGCTGGTCCGGGTTGTCGGTTTCGCTGCCGCGCATTTGCAGGGCATAGTAGGCCCGATCCTTCAGCCATCGTTCCTGAAATTTGTCCGTAAGCCATTTACGCCATCGAATTATGAGCATTTGCTGGAGGTAGAGTTGGTAGACGGCGACCGCGAT
Organism: uncultured Desulfovibrio sp.; assembly: GCA_913060505.1. GTDB lineage: Bacteria > Desulfobacterota > Desulfovibrionia > Desulfovibrionales > Desulfovibrionaceae > Pseudodesulfovibrio. The sequence goes on along the minus strand of CAJXRQ010000003.1, from coordinate 118,958 downwards.
GTAGATGAACGCCAGTATGCAGAAGATGCCCAGCTGATGCTTAAAGCCGTTCCAATCGTGATTCTGCAGGGTGTCGTAAAAGGTTTTGTTCCATTTGTTGAGCAGAACGTTGATGTATACGATCCCCAGACTCATGGAGACGATAACGGCAAGCAGGCCCCGTCCGTACCACCGGTCTTCGGAGAACCAGTAGGGCCGGGCCAGTCTCCATGTGTCCTGGAGGGATTTTTTGACGGCGGTCATTGTTTTTTTCTTCATAGCGACTGGAATTCCTTTGTCCTTTCTCGGGAAAAGTCAAGTTACGTGTATGAAACAGCACAAAGGGGCAGACCGTTTGCAATGACGACAGCCCGGCCAGTGGGCGTCTGGCCGGGCTTGCCGATGGTATTGTCTGAAACAGATTGTTTGCCGCCTTACTGCGGCAGGGGAAAGACTAGAACGTATGTGATTGAGGTGGGTTGCCGCTGAAATCGAACATAAAGGCTTCGCCGTGATCGATGCTGAATACGGTGAATCCCGGATTCTCGGCCGTGCCGTATATGGAGCGGACCAGCTCGTTATTTTCAATGATGTCTCGCTTGATGGCCATGTCGTCGTCGAACCATTGTCAAGGGGAAGATGACGAATTGTGTATGGCAGCGAAATCGCTTGAAAAGAGAAGAGAGCATGTTTTTGTTCCAAGCCCCCTTCTAAAATGGGTAACGCTGAACAGAGCGAAATTTATTTATCTCCATCAAGCTCGGCACCTGCGCCATACACGAATTTGCCCATGAAGTATTTCTTTTGGATTAATGGGGCTTCTTTTGCCCATGCTTCAAGGCCGATCAACTTGATGCGGGCCAGATTATACATTTTGGTGTTGTGCGGAAGTTCTTTGGCGAGATCTGCCGTCGGCATCAGGTTCTCGCAGGGAAACTCGCTACATTCCGAGCAGTTGTGAAGTCTTTTCGCTTCGACACATTTTTTTGTCGGGCATCCGGTATCCGTAAGAAGCTTTTCAAAAGGACACCCTTGGGCGCTTCTGCAGCCGCTGCAAGGCACTTCCTCAGGTGTGATTCCGTGTGCCTTTGCAACAAATTGGGTCATTTCCTCGGTGATATTTTCCTTATAAACGGCGCAGGCGAAACAGGGTAATCCACACGGCGCGGTGAGTTGCTTTACATCCATGATGATGCTCCTTGGAATGCAAGTGGAATAGAATGGCAAAATCATGTTGTTGATTTTGCACGCTGTGAATGGATGACTACTTTTGCAGGGGGAGGGGTGTCAATGAAGCAGAGATTTGAGGCGGGAGGCTCTGGGGCTATAACGTTGGCTTGAATCAGGGGGGCGGACTTGAAGACTGTTTTGCATATCGCTTGTAAACAGATGTGAGAAGATCTGCGGCACAAGGTTGTGGTGGACGGGATGCCCGCATGCCGCGCTTGTACCACCTAGACTGATGGTCGAATATCCGGTTTGCCAACCTCTCGAGAGATATATAAGCTGCGAACCCTGAAGGGCTTGGCCTGTTGCAAAAACAACGCATGGTGTAGTTCTTGCCTTTGAATTTGATAACAATCCAACGCAAGGCGATTGAATAGAATGATCCGGGCTAAAAAATATATCAGCATTTTGGTCATCAACTGTGCTGTTCTAATCGGCATGCTTCTTTTTGTTGAAGGTATTTTCAGGCTGATGATTCCGGCTTCCGAAATCGTGCCTGCGTTTAGTGATCGGAACTGGCATATACGAAAGCGGCCGTTCGTGGAGGCGAGCCGAACCCGCGGCTTTGCTTTGAAATCGAAATTCGCCAATGGGTGCTATACCGTAAATTCCGAAGGATTTCGCGGGCAGGATTTCCCCAAGGATCTGAATCGCAAACACGTCATTCTCGCTCTTGGGGAGTCGACAACGTTTGGCTGGCGTGTACGGGACAATGAAACGTATCCCTTTCATTTGGAAAAGTGCTTTTCGGAAAAGTATGGTGATGTCTTTGTGATAAATGGTGGGGTTCCTTCCTATTCCTCAAGCCAGGTGCTGGTGACCCTTCAGGAGATATTGTCGCAAAACAGAATCAGACCGGATTTGGTTTTGATTTGCATTTTGGGCAACGACATCTGGTATTCGACCATCGCAAATTGGCATCCGGATATTCTTATCTACCAGAAACCGCCTCGGTGGATAACAATGGCCATGAAGTATTCGCGGCTGGGGTATGCATGCCTTATGGGTTTTCCCAAAAAAAGCACCCAAACAAACGTTTTCAATGCAAAGGCGTTGGACAAATTCAAAAGCAACATTAAGGCGATGATTAATGTATGCAGATCTCACGGAGTTGGGCTGGCTTTTGTGGAGCCGCCTCTTGATTCGACTCATTTACCCAAACAGGGATTGGACAGGTTCCAGATTCGGTACACCAAGGATTATCTGGTTGAAACCATTTCGACCTATGTCCGGTCTGTGCGGGTGGTCGCTGAAAAATACGGGGTACCTGTCATCGATCACCGTTTGAGCTTGAATCATAAGCATCAAAAGGGAACATTTCTTGACAACGATTTGCACCCTACAGCGAAAGGGAATGCCATGATGGCCAGAGATGTTTATGCGGGGATTGTCAGGGCCAACCTCCTTCCCATGCTTAAAAGTCAAAATAAATGAACTTACTGCTGCCGCCGCCAAGCACGTTGAGAATGACGGCCAGGAACCAGAGCACGGACAGGGATGCGGTCAGTAGAAATCTGTTTGACCGCTCGACAACTTCTTTCAGGCAATCCATGCAGTCCCAATGATGGGAAAAATATGTAAGAGAACAGAGCATCAATGGGTAGGCGTAAGGGGAAACGTCTCCGAGAGTAAAGGATTGCCAGAAAAACAAAGATCTGAGGATGTCCCACGCTTGATCTATGGTCCTTGACCTGACAAAAACTACCCCAAAGGCAAACAAGTGGAATGTAGTCAGGATTTTTATCGGTTTGGGGAGTCGCCGTGACCATTGAGTGTTTTTGAATAGAGATTCCACAATAAGCAGGATTCCATTGAACGAGCCCCACACAACATAGGTCCAGTTTGCACCATGCCAAAGGCCACACAGAGTCAGGGTTATGAATTTGGCAATAGGTTTTATGTATTTGTAATTATATTTTTTTACAATCGGGATGTACAAATAGTCCCGCAGCCAGAAGGAAAGGGTTATTTGCCATCTGCGCCACACTTCCGTTGTGGAACAGGAAAGGAATGGCCGGTTAAAGTTCATGGGGAGCTGAATTCCGAAAAAAAGGGCCAGCCCGATGGCCATATCGGTATAGCCACTGAAATCACAATATATTTGGGCCGGAAACAGGTAGAAACCGATCACGCTCTGAAGCGCGTCGGGTGTTCCCTTCACTGAATAGATACTATCGACAAAAGGCTTGATCTGGTCTGCAAAGATGAGTTTTTTGACCAGCCCGGCAGTGAAAATAGTTACGGCCTGCCAGCGGACAAGATTGGTGGGCTGCAGATTTTGCTTGAGCTGGGGCAACAGCTCCCTCGGCCTGAGGATCGGCCCTGCGATCAGTTGAGGAAAATAAGTCACATAGGCAAGAAGCCATGAAAAATGACTTTCCGCAGGATAGTCCTTTTTTGCCACGTCAATCAGGTATGCGATCAGCGTAAAGGTGATATATGAGATGCCCAAGGGCAGACCAACAGTGATGATCTCCCTTCGGAGGAAGAAGTTGAGATATTTGAAAATAAAAAGGGGAATGAGCATAACGGCTATGCACAAGGCAAGCCGAAATTTCTTGTTTTGGGGGCCTGTTGCATTGTCAATCCATTTTATGGAAAAGAAGCCGCCCAGAGTCAGCCCCAATGGTAGAAGGGTATAGCTCCAATTCCAGTATCCATAGAAGTATAGGCTGGCAATGATGATGAGCCAGTGGTGCCATTTTTTGGGAGTGGCGTACCAAAGAAGGAGAAAGACGATAAAGAAAACAAAAAATACAGAGGAACAGAACAGCATGGCTTACTGTCTTTTGAAAAAGTTATTATTAATGCAGTAATCGGTTATTATCCGGTTAGCTTTAGCGTTGGGGTGATGGTCGGTAGGCATGACCCACAGAGTTTTCGGATCTTGTATTTCTTCGAATGCGGGCAGTGGATCAATAAGCTTAATACCTCTGCTTTGCGCTTCTTTTGATATGGCATCATGCGCGAATCCGTAGAGATAATTGCCCAGATAATATATTTCAGGCGTAATGATCATATAAAGATGGATCCCGTTTGCATCCGCGTAAGATTTGATGCGGTCAAGAGCATTGACCATGCCCTGATATCCGGAGGAATTTGGATCGTAAAGAGATTTGTAATACGATAGCATGTCCTCGCTGTTGTCTTTGCTTACAAGCCCGTTATAGATATGCCAGACAACAACGGCAAGCTGGCTGTGAGCCAGTAGCCAATTGCTTTGTTCGGATTTACGAACGCCTGGATCGGCAATGAAAAAATTCAGAACAATATCCGTCGGCTTCAGTGGCGTGAGCTTGGAAAAAAACAACTCTATGTACTTGACCATGTTGTAATTTCCAATGCCGGCGTTCAATACCTCCGCATCCTTCCCTAGCTCTGCTCCGATCATTGCAGGCAGGGTCTGGTCTTCAGGTACCCCCCATCCCAGCGTTACCGAGGAGCCTAAAAATAGGATCCTTCTTTTTTTGGGACTCTTGAGCTGTATGTTCGGTCCCCGCAATCCCCAATTGTTTGTTCTGATTTGAACCGACTGCAAGGTCGCCTGACGGTTAAGGGCGTGCTCGTGCCCGAGTTTTGGGTCAGCGCTTCTTTTTTTCAGGAGCTTGGCATAACGCCACATTTCAATGTCGTAATTTTTCATGTCCTTATTTTTCAGAACAAGCAAACCTTCTCCGAGAAGGGCGGCAATGCAAACTGCAACAATTACCATGATCATATTGAGAAGTTTTTTTTTCATTTCGTATTATTGGTGAGATTCTTATGCCGATGTCAAAACAAGGCGTAGATGAATGTTCCTACCACTGTATTTTGCCCAACAAAAACGACTAGTCCGATAAGCACCATGGTTAGAATAAGTGGGAAAAGCCAGTAACGTTTATGGGTTTTGAGGTATTCCCGAAATTCCTGCAACAATGATGTACGTTTCATTTTGTGCCTGCACATGTTTAAAATCTTTTATAGAGATTCTCTTTGTCCGCTGACTGATGATCGAGCCAATAACTTTTTTTCAGCGCATCCGGGCGTAAGGGAATGGGGGTTTTACCGAATAGTTTTAAAAACAGGCCTGCCGGGGAAATGACAGTGAAAAATACTACCGTCAAGACAAAAACAGACAACGCGTGCCTTATTTTGTTTGCCGCAAATTGAGCGGCCCGGTAAACAGGCTTTAAAAATATTGGGAAAATTGCAACAGCTAGCCCGGCGCACGCCAACAGACCAAATATCAGACTTAAAAGCATTCGATGGGAAAACAATCCAATTATTACCGGCACCATGCATGACGCGGCAAAGGTTATGCTGGCTTTCCTCATGGATCGGCTTTCAATCTTTGTCACGCAAGCCATGGAAGCCCTTTCCTCATGAGGCGGTTGTTCTTCTTTGAAGAGAATGATGTCTTCCATAACTAGGACGTCTATTCCCGTCCGCATGAAACAATTATATGCGTCTTCCGGCGTACATACAATCGGCTCCCCTCTGACGTTGAAGCTGGTGTTAACGACGATTGGGCAGCCTGTCATTGCATTGAACGCCTTGATCACATCGTGAAAGTCTTTTTTGTTTCCAGAGCTGACCGTCTGGATTCTGGAAGAATTATCCACATGCGTGACCGCAGGATAAAGATTTTGTGACTCGCGAACGTGCGTGATAAGTGTCATATATGGACTGGGGCGTTCCAATTCAAAAATTTCATGAGCTTTTTCCTGCATTACCGCAGGGGCAAACGGCCTAAAAGATTCCCTGAATTTTATTTTCAGGTTGATCCGGTCTTTCGTGTGTTTACCTCTGGAATCGGCTATGATGCTTCTGGCGCCCAATGCTCGTGGACCGTATTCCATCCGTCCGGCCATATAGCCTACTATTTTGCCCTCAGCGAGCTGCTCCGCAACGATTTTCGATCTGTTTCCGGCATCCATGAGATGGTATGGCACATTTCTTTTTTCAAGGAACGTCCTGATTTCGTCCTGCGCATAAGACGGCCCAAGATATGGCGAGAAGGGGCGGTCTTCATCCGGAGCGCTGCGCTCCTTTTGAAGGAGTCTGTGCCAAACGAGCAGAGCCGCGCCCATGGCGCTGCCCGCGTCTCCAGCTGCGGGCTGGACCCAAATTTCCTTGAACGGGCCTTCTCGCAAAAGTCGACCCACCGCCGAGCAGTTTAAGGCCACCCCTCCTGCCAGGCAGAGTCTTTCCATTCCCGTTTCATTGAAAATATGAAAGCCCATTTTGAGCATCACACTTTCAGTGACAGACTGAATGCTTGCAGCAATGTCCATTTCTCTTCGGGAGAGTCTTGTTTCGGGTTTCCTGCGCGGACCGTCAAAAAGGCTTTCGAATTTTTGGGATGTCATCCGCAGGCCACCCAGAAAATCGAAATATTCCATGTTGAGGCGCAATGAACCGTCAGGCTTTACATCCACTAGGTTGTCGAGGATGACGTCCTTGTATATCGGCTTGCCGTACGGGGCGAGCCCCATGAGTTTGTATTCTCCCGAATTTACGCGGAATCCTGTAAAATAGGTAAACGCCGAATACAGCAGGCCGAGGGAGTCCGGGAAATGCAATTCCCTGAGAAGGTCGATTGTTCCTGCCTTGCCAACCCCGTAGCTGGTCGTCGCCCATTCTCCAACCCCGTCAATGGTCAGGATGGCGGCTTCCTGAAACGGGGAGGGATAAAATGCAGCGGCTGCATGGGCCTCATGATGCTCCGAGAAGAGTATCTCTCCTTCGTAGCCCAATTCCTTTCTGATGATTTGTGGAAGATGAAGCTTGTGCTTCAGCCACAACGGCATTGACTTTAACCAGGAGGATAGCCCGGCTGGAGCAGTCGACAGGTAGCTCAACAGCAATCTGTCAAAAGTGGGGATGGGTTTGTCGTAAAAGACTATGAAGTCGATCTCTTCGATTTTACCGTTGATCGTGTCCAGACAATATTGAATGGCGTTGCTCGGGAACGACGCATCGTTTTTGACCCTGGTAAAGCGCTCCTCCTGAACTGCGGCCATAAGCTCCCCGTCAATCAGGATGCAGGCTGCACTGTCGTGGTAAAAAGCTGAGATTCCGAGGATGCGTGTTTTTTCTGTTTTCATTTTTTCAGCAGTCCAATGGGGTCAGCGCTGTGAATGATATGGGCTCCAAGTGGTCGCTTTAGGCCTGTACCGCTTAAATTTATGGATCGAAAGAGTGGAAGCTGCCTGTTGACGGTGTTGCGGGCCTGCTCAATTTTTGAGGATCCTCTTCAATATGCCGTCTGACAGGGGGGGACGTTATTACGCCTTGCCATCCTTTGTCCATTCGCCTTTGGTTTTTTTTGCAAGATATGTACAGAAAGCGTGTGTAAACGCAAAAAAAGGCTTGGAATTTATCCAAGTCTTTTAGTCAATAGTTTAAGTAAGTTAGGTTGTTACAGTGTTCAGTAGGTGCCACAAATGCCCCAGGATTTGTGTCTAAATTCCATTTTAGTTGAGAGGCTATCCCTTCATGGGGGAATATTTGGGCCCCCCCCGACGGCAGTTTTCGACAGCGGGCTTTCTATCTGTTGCTTCGTCGGTTTGCGGGAGGGAGAACGGAGAAACCAAGCGAGAATGGGGATTGCAAGCCCAATACAGAATACGACGTATGCTACCCAAGGGTATATGGCATGCCCCCTGACTTGATAGTCATCATTCAGTATCATGTAGGAGCCATTGAACATGAAAAGTATGCTAATCACCCATTCCCACACTTTCATCCTCATTATTTCCTCTTTTATTTGTCATGCATATAATCATAAGCAGTTCTTGCGACATATCCTTCGATGCCAGGACCTGACATCGGGGGAGGGCTTTGGTCAAAAAAACCTGATGCAAAGTCCGCAGTAGCTTTCGACGCTGCTGCCAACTTGTCAGGGTGCTGCATGGCAGTCCCGACTATGGCTGGCGCTGCTGTCGTGCCGACTGCTGCGGCAATGGGGAGTGCCCCAGCCCCCAAGGAGATCACGGTATATTTTTGCAAGTCCTTGTTAGTCGCAAATGCCTCGGCCGTCTTGCTCAACGCTTCTCCGGCTCTTTTCGTATGGGGTAAAGCCCCCGACAGTGGGTGCCGTCGGGGGCTTTACCCTGCTGTTTTTTGTTACGTGATCGAAGAAAGCAAGGGACCACAAGCCATACGATGCCTACAGCTATACAAAGTGCGCTGAAGACTTTTGGGTAGAGGATAGGAACGTCATAATGAAACAGTTCTTTTTCTCCCATTCCCATCATCCCTATTCCTATAAAGATGATTCCCATGGCGATTTCAGCGGGCTTGACTTTCATGTGATGACCTTACTTTCGATTTTTATACTTATTGTACATCCATTTTGTACCACTTCCGGCATATCCTGACACGGAGGGCGGGGGTGGACCCGGATCAAACCAGCCCGATGCAAAGTCCGCAGTAGCTTTCGACGCCGCTGCCAACTTGTCAGGGTGCTGCATGGCAGTTCCTGCAACGACAGGCGCTGCTGTTGTGCCGACTGCTGCGGCAATGGGGAGTGCTCCAGCCCCCAAGGAGATCGCGGTATATTTTTGCAAGTCCTTGTTAGTCGCAAAGGCATCAGCGGTCTTGCTCAACGCCTCTCCGGCTCCTTTCGCGCCCTTGGTCACGGCTTCGCCAATTCCGGCAGGAGCCTTGTCCCAAAGTTGACCAAGGCCGGCCCCTATCTTTTCCATTCCACCCCAGAAGCCGCCCTCCAGCCCCAACGGGTCCACTCCGTTGACCGGATCATCCAAACAATACCCATACCAGTCAGAATCACCGCCCTTGTCCCCGATGGGGTCGGGTGCGGTCCACCGGCCGGTGAAGGTGTCGTAGTCCCGCCAGCCGAACCGGACAAATCCCAGTTCGCGGTCATGCAGGCCGCCCGCAAAGCCGATGGGTACGCGCAGGCCCGGAGCAGTGTCCTCTATTACCCCGCCGAAGGGGTCATACAGGATTTCCTGTATCACGTCGCCATTCGTGTCGGCAACCACGCGCAGGGAACCGACCTGGTCGTAGTGCAGGGTGAACACGGCCCCGTCCTCGCGTCGCATGGTCGAGGGCGTCCGTTTATTGTCCCCATACCCGAACTCGTAACCCATGCGCCCGTCGTGGAACGCGCTGAGCCGGATGAAATCGAGCCACTGGTAGGTCTCCACAAGCTGTCCGTTGAAATACTTGGCGGCCCGACGCCCCTCTTCGTCGTGGCGAAAGGTGTAGACGCGGTTTTGGTTCTCAACTTCCATCTTGAGCAGTCGGTAATCCGGCGCATACTCGTACAGATGGTATGTGCCCCCGTTCGACCAGATGGAACGGAATCCGTTTTTGTCGTGCGTGAACCCGTTGTTGCCCGCGCTCATCAGCCGGTTGTCCTGGGTGTATTGGAAATTGCGATAATTCGGCCCCACGGTGGCCGGAAAGTAATCACGCTGGCGGCGGCCCTCCCTGTCATAGTAGCACTGGCAGATAAGTCGGTTGTTCAGGTGCGCCTCGAATAGCCTCCCGGCCTTGTCGTAGGCATATTTCCAAACAACGGGCCGACCTGCCACGATTTCCGTTTTCTCCACAATTCGACCGTCCCGGTCATGCTTCAGCCTCATTTCAAATACGTTCATATTTATCTCCTTCGGGCCACTAAGCGGACGACCCTGTCGTTATTGGCAAGGAGCGTATCACGGGTTTTTCGGGCAAAACGGCCTAAACTCAGCGGTGTTGGTGGAATGCAGTCGAATGTCGGTCGAATGCATGGTGTGGTCAGTGAAATGCAAGGCAATTCCCGAAGATACCGCTTGACAAGTTTTGAAGACAGGTTTGATTTTACCTGAAACATTGGATGCGATGGGAAATGAACGCCCCGGAAACATTGAATTTCAAGGTTTTTTAGCGTCTATCGACACGTAAGCCGACACGCAAATAAAAAACGGGTTACATCTTTCGACGTAACCCGTTGATTTTACATGGCGCTCCCAAGGGGGGGGGCCCCCTGATGCCGACGTGAGAGACTGATAGTAGGGGCTAAAAATTACCTTTCTAATAAGCTGGATTCGTTAAACAAAAAATGTTTTGTGCCTCGCCTTTGTGTCCAGCGCAAAAAAAGGACTTGGAATTTATCCAAGTCCTTTTTTTGAAATATATATGGCGTCCCCAAGGGGATTTGAACCCCTGTTAACGGCGTGAGAGGCCGTCGTCCTGGGCCAAGCTAGACGATGGGGACCCTGTAATAAGAAAAGCAGCCCTCCGGCTGCCTTCTTTTGCGGAAGTGGTGGGTCGTACTGGGCTCGAACCAGTGACTCTCTGCTTAAAAGGCAGATACTCTACCAACTGAGTTAACGACCCACGCCGTGAAGGAATGTCTAGATATACTTGTGCGTGTTCGCTGTCAAGCAAAAAACAAAAAGAGCCAATATTAGATAGTTTGCATGTAAGCTGTTGAGAATACAGTGAATTTGAATTTTTTCTTGAAAAAAATATTTCAGGATGCTAGTTTGTCCGTCCTTGAAAGGAAATTTCGTGAATCAGGAGCATACATATGACGAGAAAAGATAGAACCGAAGGCATTTATTCCCGCCGGGAAGTGTTGGACGAGTCCGAACGCAAGCAATATTGCGTGCTGCAACTCAAGGAATTGCTGTCGTACGCCTACCGCTATTCCGAGGACGTGAAAAAGCGTTTTGACCGTGCCCAGTTCAATGTGGACAAGTTCAAGGTCATGAACGATCTCAAACACATTCCCATCATCAAGAAAAAAGAATTGATCTTTTTGCAGTCCATGGGACCGCGTCTTGGTGGGTTGCTGACCAAAGATCTGGGCGAGCTGAATCGCGTGTTCCTTTCCCCGGGACCGATTTTCGACCCTGAAGACCGTTCCGAGGACTACTGGGGCTGGACCGAAGGCTTTTATGCCGCAGGATTCCGTTCCGGCGACATCACCCAGATTACCTTCAACTACCACCTGGCCCCGGCCGGTCTCATGTTTGAAGAACCGTTGCGCAACCTTTCCTGCGCCGTTGTTCCTGCTGGTCCCGGCAACACCAACAGCCAGATCGAGATCATGCAGAAGCTGCGTGTGACCGGTTATGTGGGTACGCCCAGCTACCTGATGCACCTGGCACAAAAGGCTGAGGAAATGGGCCTTTCCCTGCGCAAGGACCTGTTCCTTGAAACCGCTTTTGTGACCGGCGAGAAATTCTCCGAGAAAATGCGTTCCACGCTGGAGAAAAAGTTCGACTGCATTATGCGTCAGGGCTACGGCACCGCGGACGTGGGCTGCATCGGCTACGAATGCTTCCACAAGACCGGCCTGCACCTCTCCAACCGTGCCTTTGTGGAAATCTGCCACCCGGATACGGGTATTCCGCTCAAGGACGGCGAAGTGGGCGAGATCGTAGTCACGGCTTTCAACAAGACCTATCCGCTCATCCGTCTGGCCACGGGCGACCTTGGCTACATCGACAACTCCCCGTGTGCGTGCGGACGTACCAGCCCGCGCCTCGGCGGCATTGTCGGCCGCGTGGATACCACGGCCCGCATCAAGGGCATGTTCGTATACCCGCATCAGGTTGAGCAGGTCATGGCTCGCTTCGAGGACGTCAAGCGTTGGCAGATCGAAGTCACCAACCCCGGCGGCATCGACGAAATGGTGCTTTCCGTGGAAGCCGGCCAGTTCGAACAGGAAGAGGAGCTGCTGCATCTGTTCCGCGAGAAGATCAAGCTGCGCCCGATGCTCAAGGTGCTGGCACCCGGAACCCTGCCTCCCCAGATCCGTCCTATCGAGGACAAGCGTACCTGGGACTAGGTTCCAATATCTTGCAGATATCAAGGCCGGGGGCGGAAACGTTCCCGGCCTTTTCATACGGTTTCTTTCTTGGATTTTGTCGAGAGGGCGGGTACGTTTTGCCCATGAGTGCCAAATGCAACGGAGATGTTCATGAAATACATCGGCGTTGACGGCTGTGCCGGCGGTTGGGTCGCCGTGGTATTCCGTAAAGGCAGTGCAACGGTGGTGCAAGTGTTCGACACCTTCTCCGAACTGTGGCAAGCCCATGAAGAAGCCCGTTCCATGCTGGTGGATATGCCTATCGGCCTGCCGGACGCGACCATGCCTGTTCGGGCTGCGGACATGCACGCCCGCTCAATGCTTGGGCCTCGCAAGTCCAGCGTGTTTGCACCTCCGTTACGCGAGTTGCTTGATTGCCCTGATCATTCACAGGCCAACGAGACCAGCCGACAATTGTGTGGTCGCGGCATATCGCGGCAGGCGTGGAATATCGTGAGCAAGATCAGGCAGGTGGATGAAGTTCTGCGCCGTGACATTAACCGTGCGAAAATTGTGCGCGAGGCCCATCCTGAATTATGCTTTGCGGCCTTGCATGGTGCGCCCATGGACCATTACAAGAAAACGCTGCTTGGCGGGTTGGACCGGCTGCATGTTCTTCAGGCCCATTTTGCGCGGTCGGAAGAGTTGCTGCGAACCTCCATGGCCGCATATCCGCGCGGTACATTGTCCGAGGACGACGTGCTGGACGCTCTGGTGTTGGGGATTTGCGCCAGCAAAGGGCGTTTGCAGAGCTTGCCGGAATCGCCGCCTCTGGATGGCTGCGGCCTGCCCATGGCCATATGGTATCATGCTCCGGAATCATCGAACTTCAAGCTGAACAAAGGATGAAGCCTCATGCAGAGGAAATCGTTACATCGCTTCAAATGTATATTCCCCTTTCTGCTTCTTCTGTTCGCTCTTGCCTGCGCATGCGCCTGCACGCCGCGCACGGCAGCGGTGACGGTGGATCCTGAACCCATGGCCGTGACGTTTTTGCCGGACCCTGGCGATTTTCTGGGTTGTTCGGGTGACGCCATGACCTTGGAACAAGTTGCGGATGCAGCGCGGGGCGCCAATTATATTCTTGTGGGCGAAGGACACAGGAATCCGCTGGATCACAAGATCCAGCAACAGCTTGCCGAGGCGCTGTGCGCTGGAGACAATCCCCTTGCGGTCGGGTTGGAGATGGTTGCGGTAGACAAGAATCCTGTGCTGGACGATTTTGCCGAGGGCCTTGTTCCCGTGGATGAACTGCCTCAGGAACTGGACTGGAAAAATCGCTGGGGATTCCCCTTTGCCCTGTTTCGTGGCCTTTTCGAACTGGCGCAAAAGGACAGCCTCCCTGTGGCAGCCCTGAACGTGTCGCCGGATGTGGCGCGAACCATCGGCCGCAATGGATTGGAAGCCTTGAACGAGGACCAGCGCGATCTGATGCCGGGGCGTATCATCCGTCCTTTGGAAAAACAGCTGGATTCCCTGCGCGAGGTCATGGGCATGCATCAGGAGCTTGATGCGGACAACGCTACCCAGTGGGAACGGTTCGTGACCGTGCAGTCCGTATGGGACAGCAAGATGGCCGAGGAGGCTGTGGCCCTGCGAACCCGTTTTAACTGGCCTGTTCTGGTTATTGCCGGGAGCGGCCATGTGGAAAACGGCTGGGGCATTGAGCGACGGATACGGCTGTTGGACCCGAACGCCAGGATTTTTTCTATTATGCCGTGGCGGGGCGAGCCCTTTGATGCGCAACGGGCAGACGCTTTTTTCTACAGTCCGGATCAGTACCGTTCGCGCATGGGAATGCTGCTCATGGTGCTTGAACGCGGCGTTGTGGTCAAATCGGTCTCACGCAGTTCCCGTGCGGATAAGGCCGGTTTACGCCCCGGAGATATTTTGAAGGAGGCCAACGGTGTTGCTCTGGATTCCCTGCGGGATATTCATCTGGCGGGAGTACGCGCTCATGACAACAAGAAACCGTTGGTTTTTGTTGTGCGCCGGGGCGATGATAGTATCGCCGTGAATGTGGGCATGTTGCGTACTGAACGTACCAAGCCGCTTGTCAAAGGTATGAAGCCGCAAGCCACACCCCCTGCTTCTTCAAAAACAGACCCTGAAGGCTCCGCATCGCCGGACGAATCTGCCGCGCCGTAAGCTTCGCGTTGAAATTCTGAAGAAGCCTGCAGCCTTACGGTTGTGGGCTTTTTTGTTTTGCTGTGCCGGGGAAGTGGGAGTCGTCAGTGCTGGCACACGACGGTTTCCATGTGAACGCGAATGGCCTTGAGCATGGTTTCAATGTCCGTTTCCTGTTCGGGAAAAGCCGCTGGTTCCAGCTCCAGCGTCAGATGCCCCGCATAGCCCCGGCTGCCCAGCCGGACAAGAAAGTCGTCAAGAGGAAGATCTCCGGTTCCCGGAGCCATGTGTTCGCGATAGGCCCGTGCATCGGAAAAATGCACGTTGTAAATCATTTCGACAGGAATCCTGTCCAGTGCAGTAAGCACGTTGTATCCGCTTACTCCCATGTGACAGACATCAAAGGTCATGCCCACGTTTTTTTTGCGGCATTGGGCCACAAGCTTGTCCAATTCGTCCCGGCCGAACGGCGGGGCCTGTGCCCACGGCAGATTTTCCAACGAATATCTGAGCCGTCCTTTGGCATCCAGCAACAGGGAAAGATCGTGGGCGCGGGTGAACCAACGGTTCTGAATCATGGTTGAGAGCCTGTCTGTGGGCGGATGCAGGGTTATGTGATCGCATTGGGGCAGGGCGTTGGCGAGCGTTGTGGTCGCTTTCCACGAATTCAGGTGTCCGCCCCATCGGGACCATTGCCGGAATGGGGCGTGCAGGCTGCGTACGGGGCAAACGGTGTCCACCGCCTCCATGGCCGGTCCCGGCTGTAGCCCCGGATCGTTGACGATGAGTTCGAGACCGCCAAAACCGGAGCCTGTAGCCAAATGCGCCACAAGGGGAAGCGGCAAATGGAACAGGCTCCCTGTGGAGAGCAACAGGGTCGGGCTGGTGTCCGGTGCGTTCATGTTGCCATCATGCGGCAAATGGCGGCCTGTGCAATGAGAATTTCGGGGGGAGGTCGCCCAGTTTCGGTGAATGGTGATGCGTTCATGGCAAAGAAGCCTTTTTGGTAAACAGGTCTGCTGTGTTTTCGTCAAAACGGCGACTCAAGGCCCCGCTGGGGTGATTGCTGGTGTAAATGTAGCCATTGTGCTGGGGCATCCAGTTCTTTGGCATGTCCATGATCCACCAAAGGGGTATGCCTGATCCCCTTTTTTTGTTAAGGATGTCGCCACTCATGCGAACCGGTTCGTAGGAGCCGTCTTCGTATCTGATCCATTGCCTCTGCCTGCTCTGTTTGTTCATGACTGCCTCCTTGCAGGTTTGCAGTCAGCATAAACCGGGAATTTCGGTTCGGATGTTTTTGGCAAACGGCAGGGTTTTTTGAGGAAAAGATTATGACCTTGACAGCGTGTGAACGCAGGCGCAAATTTTTTGTGGGGGACCGCGTCCCGGCCTCTGTGGGGAGGCCTTTTATGCTGGGGGCTGTGCTTGTCTGGAAACAGCACAGCGGAAAAAAAAAAGGGGTATAAATGAAGATTTCCATTAAATTGAAAATCCTCGCAGGTTTTATCGTTCCTATTTCTTTCGCTTTTGCCGTGATTTTCACTATTACGGCATATGACGTTTATCGCCATTCCCGGGATATGTCGGTCCATGCCATTGAAAAGGAATTGTCACATATTGATGATACCTTGACTTTGTTTATGGATGAAGCCCGCATGAATACAGCCATGCTTGCGGAAGACAGGCGTACGGAACGTGCGGATGAAATCCAGACCAATTTTCTTTCTCCGACCAAACGCGCATCCAATGAGGTTTTCCCGGGAGATGCGTTGGGAAAACAGTTGCGGACGTTTTATCGGCTGATTTTGCGAAATCACAAGGCGTATGTCGATTGCTATATCGGCACGCGGCAAGGGGCCTTTGTGATCAGCGGCGACGATACCATGCCCGCCGGGTATGACCCCCGCCAGCGCCCGTGGTACAAGGATGCTTTGGCATCACCGGACAGGACGGTCATCTCCAAGGCCTACATGGGAACCATCGGCGAAGCCATGATCAGCACCAGCAAGGCTGTTGTGCATGACGGCACCTTGTATGGGGTCACGGCCATGGACATTTCTTTGGGCCAAATCACCAAGCAGTTGGATGAAATCCGCCTGGGCGAACGCGGTCATGTCATGGTTATTCAGGATGACGGTGTTGTCATCGCCAATCCGGGAGACAAGGCTACCCTGTTTAAAAACGTAAACGATATCAACAAACCAGCGTACAGGCGGTTTTTCGAACAGGACAAAGGGGCTGTGGATGCCGTGTTGAGCGGTTCGGACCGCGTCGGTGTTGTGCATACTTCCCCTGGGTTGGGCTGGAAGTTTGTGGGCATTATCGAAAAGGCCGAAATCATGGCTCCTGTATATGAAACCATGACCAATCTGGCTCTTGTGTTCGTCATCAGCCTTATCGTTATCTGTGCCTTTGTCTGGATATTTGTCGAGAATGTTGTGGTACGTCCGCTCAGGCGTGTTGTGGAATTGCTCGGTTTCATTCGTGACGGACAATACGACACGCATGTCGATAACAACAGGAACGATGAAATCGGTCACATTTTCGAAGCGCTCAATGAGATGTCCGGCAAGCTGGAAAGCAACATGCACGAAATAACGGCCAAGACGGAAGAGGCCGAGAACAAGGCCAACGCCGCCGAAAAGGCCATGCAGGAAGCAGGTGAGGCTCGGGAACGTGCGGAGCGAGCCCGGTCGGAAGGCATGATGGAAGCCGGTCAGCAGCTTGAAGCCGTGGTACATGAGATCAATGGCATTACCGAGGAAATCAACGCCAAGGCCCATGAAATTAGCGGAGGAACCAACGTCCAGCGCGAGCGTATCCAGGGTACGGCAACGGCCATGGAAGAGATGAACGCCACTGTGCTGGAAGTGGCCAGAAATGCCGGGGAGGCCGCTGAACAGGGGCAGGAAGCCAAGACCAAGGCCATGGACGGCGCGGATGTTGTCAACCAGTCGGTGGCTGCCATCAATTCCATTCAGGGGCAGGCTGACCATCTGCGGACAAACATGGACGAGCTTGAAACGCAGGCTCGCGGCATCGGCAACATCATGGGCGTGATTACTGATATCGCGGACCAGACAAACCTGCTGGCTTTGAATGCGGCCATTGAGGCTGCGCGTGCCGGTGAAGCCGGGCGGGGTTTTGCCGTGGTTGCGGATGAGGTGCGCAAGCTGGCCGAAAAAACGATGACTGCAACCAAGGAAGTGGGCGATTCGATTGAGGCCATCCAGACCGCCGCAGACCACAACGTAAAGGCCATGGAAGCCGCTGTTGCGGATTTGTCCACGGCCACGGATTTGTCCAATACCTCCGGTGGCGTGCTGCAGGAGATCGTGATGGGGACGGAAATGTCCGCAGAGCGGATTCAGGGCATTGCCACGGCTGCCGAGCAGCAGTCCTCGGCCAGTGAGGAAATCAACCAGTCCATTGACGAGATCAACGGCATTGCCGTGGAAACCGAGCAGGCTGCGCTGGAAACGGAGCAGGCGCTTGAGCGTCTTGCCGCGCAGGCCGAAAGGCTTTCCGACATGGTGAAGTCGTTCCGAAACGGCTGATTCTGCTTGCAATAAAACGATGAATCAGGGGAGCCACCAATGGGTGGCACCCCTTTTTTGTTCAGTATTGAGACTTCCGTTCGCAAAGTGCAAAAAAATTATTGGCCTTGTTCTGGGGATTCATGTACGGCTTTGCATATACGTGATGTGTATTTTTAAAACTTGTTTGTTTATTCCGTTGTGGTCGGCATTGTTGGCTGTTTGCAGCGAGGAAGGAGGGTTTTGCCCTTTCGGGGAAAGCTGACGTTATGTGCTGGAGGGCAAAGCAGAAAAGGGGATGGGGATTTTTTTCCCCAAATAAAAACGCTGGAGTACATAAATGAACATATCCATCAAACTCAAAATCATGTCCGGTCTTTTGGTGCCGATTGTTTTGGTTTTCGGCATTATATTCATGAGAACGGCGCACGACGTACACGATTTTTCGCGAAAAATGTCCATACATGCAATTTCCAAGGAATTGCGGCAGGTGGACTCGGCAATAACGCTGTTCATAGATGAAGCAAAGAAAAATACAGTCATGGCTGCAATGGACGGCCGTACGATAAATGCGGACCAGATAACCACCAATTTTCTTGTCGACACAGTCGTTCCCACGAAGGATGCTGTTCCCGGCGATCTCGTGGGCAAGGACTTGCAGGAATTTTACAGGCTGATACTTGCCAGCCACAAAGCATATGTTGATTGCTACATTGGAACCCGGCAGGGAGCGTTCATTGCGGCCCGGCCGGAACTTTTGCCCGCAGGATATGATCCTCGCCAGCGGTCATGGTACAAGGACGGCCTGGCGGCCCCTGACAAAACGACCCTTTCCACCGCTTACGTGTCCGCCACGGGGGATACCATGGTCAGTACGGCCAGGGCCATAATTCACAACGGTTCCGTATACGGTGTTGCGGCCATGGACATTTCTTTGGGCGAAATTACCGATCGTATCGGACGGATACGGCTTGGCGAAGCCGGTTATGTGATGCTGATCCAGAATGATGGCGTGATCATTGCCAACCCTGCGGACGTTGAAACCGCGTTCAAGAATGTTTCCGAACTGAATGCGCCGGCCTACAAGCAGTTTTTTGCCCAAGAGGCCGGGGTGGTGAACACCATGTTGGACGGCAAGGAACGTGTGGGTGTGGTGTTTACCTCTCCTGTTCTCGGCTGGAAACTCGTGGGAGTTATCGAAAAAGCCGAAATCATGGCGCCGGTGTACAAAACCATGACCAGTCTGGGCATCGTATTCGTACTCAGTCTCATCGTCATTTGCGCATTTATCTGGTTCTTCATGGACAAGCTGGCGGTTCGACCGCTTCGCCGGGTGGTGGAATTGTTGGGCCTTATTCGCGACGGCCATTATGATACCCGTATGGAAAATACCCGTCAGGACGAGATCGGACACATCTTCGAGGCGCTCAACGACATGTCAGGCACACTGGAAAACAACATGCGCGAGATTACGGTCAAGACCGAAGAGGCGGAAGACAAGGCCCACGCTGCCGAACAGGCCATGCTGGAAGCGGACGAGGCCCGGAATCGTGCCGAACGTGCGCGGGCTGAAGGCATGGTGGAAGCCGGGCGGCAGCTTGAAACCGTGGTTCGCGAAATCAATGGTATCACCGAGGCCATCAACGCCAAGGCTCATGAAATCAGTGAAGGAACCAATGTCCAGCGCGAGCGTATTCAGGGCACGGCAACAGCCATGGAAGAGATGAACGCCACTGTGCTGGAAGTGGCCAGAAATGCCGGGGAGGCCGCTGAACAGGGGCAGGACGCCAAGACCAAGGCCATGGACGGCGCGGATGTCGTTAATCAGTCGGTGGCTGCCATCAATTCCATTCAGGGGCAGGCTGACCATTTGCGGACAAACATGGACGAGCTTGAAACGCAGGCTCGCGGCATCGGTAACATCATGGGTGTGATTACCGATATCGCGGACCAGACAAACCTGCTGGCTTTGAATGCGGCCATTGAGGCGGCGCGGGCAGGTGACGCCGGCCGCG
The DNA here is from genome assembly GCA_913060505.1 of uncultured Desulfovibrio sp. Taxonomy (GTDB): domain Bacteria; phylum Desulfobacterota; class Desulfovibrionia; order Desulfovibrionales; family Desulfovibrionaceae; genus Pseudodesulfovibrio. The sequence continues at coordinate 99,261 of CAJXRQ010000003.1, read as the reverse complement.
GTTTTGCCGTGGTTGCGGACGAAGTGCGCAAGTTGGCGGAAAAAACCATGACCGCCACCAAGGAAGTGGGCGATTCCATTGAGGCCATTCAGGCGGCTGCAGACCGTAACGTGAAAGCCATGGAACGGACAGTTCTCGATTTATCCACAGCCACGGATTTGTCCAATACCTCCGGTTCCATGCTTCAGGAGATCGTGGCCGTTACGGAATTGTCCGCCGAGCGTATTCAGGGCATCGCCACAGCAGCCGAACAACAGTCCTCGGCCAGTGAGGAAATCAATCAGTCCATCGACAAGATCAATAATATTGCCGTGGAAACGGAACGGGCTGCACTGGAAACGGAGCAGGCTCTTGAACGTCTTGCATCGCAGGCGGAAGAGCTTTCCGGTATGGTGAAATCGTTCCAGGCCTGATTGTCCACTCAAAAGAAAAAAGAAAGGACGCCGCAACCTTGTCGGCGTCTTTTTTTTGTGGCGCATAAAAAAATGCCGCACCCCGAAAGGTGCGGCTTCGACCATGCTCCCACACAGGATGAGGTATATCTCAAGGGAGCTGCCGAAAAGGGCGTTGAACTATACGGAGGACCAACAGGCAGACGGCCTGTTGTCCATACGCCATTAGTCGTCCTGGAATGGAAAACGGTTACTTCGCTTTGAAATTTTTTTTGGCTTGATGCATAAAAAAAACGGGACCGCTGTGAAAACCGCAGTCCCGTTGTGCTTTTGCGAATGAATGGGATGTCAGCCTAGCCGCACTTGGAGAAGCCGCAGGATTTGCAAATGTGGCAACCCTCTTCAAATACGAGGTCGCTGCCGCAGTCCGGGCAGCTTTCCCGCTGCAGGGACGTGACGCCCTCGCTGACCTGTTCTCCCTGCATGTATCGGGATTCGAACACATAGGCGATTGCGTCCGGAATGGATTGCACCAGATGCTTTTTCATGAATTTGGGATTGTCTCCGCCGATACCTTTGAGCTGGGCCACTATGTCCCGCACGGATACGCCCGAACGCAGGGCAAGGGACACCAGCCGTCCGATGGCTTCGGCCTTGGCCGTGATGGAACGGCCGGACTTGCCGATGGTGGCGAACACCTCGAAGGGTTTGCCGTCCATTTCATTGACAGTGAGATAAAGTACGCCCAGTCCGGTTTCTACCTTGTGTGTGAAGCCGTAGATGACTTCGGGGCGTCCTTTGACGATGCTGTCGTCCTTTTTGGCGATTTTGTCTTCCGAGTCTCCGGTGCACAGCACTTGCGAAGCCTTGCATCCGTCACGGTAGACCGTAACGCCCTTGCATCCGTACTCATAGGCCTTCCAATAGATTTCCCATATGTCTTCCTGCGTGGCTTCGTTGGGCAGGTTCACGGTCTTGGAAACCGCGTTGTCCGTATATTTCTGGAACGCCGCCTGCATTTTGAGGTGCCACATGGGTTCGATGTCCATGGCCGTAACAAAAATATTACGCACGTTCATGGGCAGGAAATCCATGGAGGAGATGGAACCTTTTTTGGCCACTTCTTCCATGAGCTTGGCACTGTAAGCATCTGCCTGTTTCAGGGCTGCCTCGAAATGGGGATTGGTTTCCACCAGCTTGTCGCCGTCCATGACGTGACGCACGAAGCTCAGAGCAAAGAGCGGTTCCACGCCGGAGGAACAACCGCCGATGATGGACAGGGTTCCGGTGGGGGCGATGGTGGTCGTAGTGGCGTTGCGGTAGGGGCCGAGGTTGGCCTTGCCGAATATGGATTCTTCATACCCAGGGAACGGACCGCGCTCCTTGGCCAACTGTTTCGAAGCGGACCGGGCTTCGTCCTGAATGAATTTCATGACCCGTTCGGCCAAATCTACGGCCTTTTGGGAGTTGTAGGGGATTTCCATCTGGAAAAGCAGATCGGCCCAGCCCATGACACCCAATCCGATTTTGCGGTTGCGGCCCACGGTCTCGGTTATTTGGGGCAGGGGGTAGTTGGAAGCGTCGATGACGTTGTCGAGGAAACGAACGGCAAGGTGCACGATGCGTTTGAGTTCATCCCAGTCGATTTCGCTGTCATGGCCGTTTTTCCCGGCTGCGTAAATTTTGCCGAGGTTGATGGATCCGAGGTTGCACGCTTCGTAGGGCAGCAGAGGTTGCTCGCCACAGGGGTTGGTGGATTCCATTTCACCCTGTGTAGGCGTGGGGTTGTCACGGTTGATGCGGTCCAGGAAAACCATGCCCGGATCGCCGGATTCCCATGCCTTTTGTACCAGTATGCCGAACACTTCGCGTGCGTTAAGCGTTCCTGCCGCCGAGTCGTCCTTGGGGTTTACCAGCTCGTAATCTTCGCCTTTTTCCACGGCCTGCATGAAAGGTTCGGTCAGCCCCACGGAAAGGTTGAAGTTGTTCAGCTCGCCGTCACGTTCCTTGGCCTTGATGAATTCCATGATGTCCGGGTGGTCGATGCGCAGAATGCCCATGTTGGCTCCGCGCCGGGTTCCGCCCTGTTTGATCTGCTCGGTAGCGCAGTTGAAAATGCGCAGGAACGAAAGGGGGCCGGAGGCCACGCCGCCGGTGGAGCCCACCACAGAGTCCTTGGGCCGCAGTCGCGAAAAGGAAAACCCGGTTCCGCCGCCGGATTTATGGATCATGGCTGCATGTTTGACTGCGTCAAAGATGCCTTCAATGGAGTCCTCCACGGGCAGAACGAAGCAGGCCGCCAGTTGGCCCAGGTCTGTGCCGGCGTTCATGAGCGTGGGGGAGTTGGGCAGGAAACGGTATGAGGTCATCAGGTCGTAGAAATCCCGAGCCAGTTGTGAAACCTTGTAGGTGGAATCCGCATATTTTTTTTCTTCTGTAGCAATGCTCGATGCGACTCGCCAGAACAGTTCCTTGCAGGTTTCATAGGGGGTGCCTTGCAAGTCTTTGCGCAGGTATCGGCGTTGGAGTACTATCTTTGCGTTTTCGTTGATGATCGGCTCGGGGAGCTTTTTGGGCATGGGAGTGCCTGCCATGACTAACCTCTTTATCTATTTGTAATTATTAATGATGATAACGGGCTTTCTCGCGCGCCACGAAAGGTGCTAGAGAAATTCTAGACTACAGCAGGAGCGGCAAAGAATCCAGTACGTTTTACTTTTCGTTTACAAATATCGCGAAGGCGATTTTTGATTTTGAGAGGATTTTGGGGCGTTATGATGGCATGAAGAGTCGGATTTGTCTGTTTTGATATTCAATTTCCCCATGTCCGAATGATTTTTTGCTCCTTTTCGGGGATATTCAAAAAATCGAGAAATTGTTTGTGCTTTTGGGGATTGGTACGTTCAAAATCGATGTGCCATGAACGCATGTCCTGTTCAGAAAATCCTGCGGCCGCAAGCAGGTCGGTCCATATTTTTTTGTCCATGGGGCTTTCAGGGCCGGGCAATTCTGCCCGACCCAACAACCCTGCCACGATGCGCTGCTGGTTCCGCAGCGTATCCATGGCCCCGGCCAGTTCTTCCAGCCGTTGTTCCAGCACTTCTGCAAGCTCCGATTCACGCGGAGCGTCCAGCAGCCGGATGATGTCCTTGAGCGAAATCCCAGCTTCCCGATAGGCACAGATACGAGCCAGACGTTTGACGTCCTCTTCTCCATAGAGGCGATAATCGCCCTTGCTGCGTCCTGATGGGGAGAGCAGGCCGATGGAATCGTAATAGAGCAGGGTACTGCGGGATAGGCCGAACTGTCTGGCCAACCGTCCTATGGTCAACATGGGGTGTCTCGCTTACGGTTTCGTCTTTTGCAGAAAACTGTCGAGCAGGGCCTCGTTGGCCGCCATTCTTTCTGCATACTCGTGTTCATTCAGATCCTCAACAAGACCGTTTCCGAGCGGCGTCAGCCCGGTATGTGTCTGTTGCCACGTCAAAACCGTGCAAGCTCCCTGCGGCCGCAGGGAAATGCTGTATCGAATCACACGATTTTCATTGCTGCGCACAAATTCGATACAGCTATTCGGATCATGGCGGCAGATAACCCACGTTTCCCGTCCTCCTTGTTCCGGAAAGTCCGTTTGAAAAATGCAGTTGTCTTCAGCGAATCCGGACTCGGACCAAACCATCGTACATTCCCAATCCCCGATCCATTCATACTCGCGCACCGGGCACAAGAGCGGGAAGATGTGTTCCGGTTTCGCATTGACTGTCATATCAGCCCGCAGCGTGCGCCGTTTGGCTTCAAAACGTTCCATGATTCTTTCTCCTTGTTTGTTGTTTTATGGGACATGAAAGAGAGGGATATGCACTGTGAAGCTGTAGACGGGTCAAGGAAAAAAGCCGGGGCATGGTATTCACGGATTTACCTTGAAATAAAATTCCTCTATAGGCCTTGGGAAAGGACCGGATCGTCAACTCCACAAAGGAACCACAACCATGCGAATTTCCGATAGACTGGAACGGATCAAGCCGTCGGCCACGTTGGCCGTGAACACCAAGGCACAGGAACTGCGTGCGCAGGGCCGCGAAATCATAAGCCTTGCTGTGGGACAACCCGACTTCGACACGCCTGCACACGTGGTGGAGGCTGCCAAAGCCGCTTTGGACGAGGGTTTTACCCGATACACAGCAGTGCCGGGCATACCTGAATTGCGTGAGGCCGTTGCCGGATATTACGGCCGTTTTTACGATGCTCCTGCCAGAGCGGAAGAGGCGATTGTCTGCAACGGCGGCAAACAGGTACTCTACAACCTGCTCATGGCATTGCTGAATCCGGGTGACGAAGTGTTGATCCCGGGTCCGTACTGGGTCAGCTATCCGGCCATGGTGCAACTTGCCGAAGGCGTTTCCGTGATCGTGCCCACTACTGCGGACAACGGCTTTCTGCTCTCCGTGGCAGATCTGGAGGCAAAGCGTACCAGCCGTACCCGGGTGCTTATACTCAATTCGCCGTCCAACCCCACAGGCTGCTGCTATACGCAGGACCAGTTGAACGGGATCGCGGACTGGGCCCTGAAAAACGATGTATTCATCATTTCTGACGAAGTGTACGACCGGTTGGTGTATGCCCCGGCAACCCCGGCATCGATGGCTGGGTTCCGTGCCGCCCACCCGGAACACTGCGCTTTGGTAGGCGCTTTGTCCAAGTCGTTCTGCATGACGGGCTGGCGCGTTGGCTGGGCCGTGGGCCATGTGGATCTCGTCAAGGCCATGACCAAGGTGCAGGGCCAATCCACATCCAATATTTCCGCATTTTCCCAAAAGGCTGCCACCGTGGCTCTGAATGGGCCGTGGGACGTGGTGGAAACCATGAAGGAATCTTTCGTGCGCCGCCGTGACATGGCGTATGAAATCATCACCGGATGGGGCGCTGTCTGTCCCAAGCCGGATGGGGCGTTCTACCTGTTCCCGGTGTTGGATTCCTTTTACACCGAGGATGCGCCGAATTCGGCCGCCATGTGCACCAGGATTCTCGAAGAGGCTGGTGTTGCGCTGGTGCCGGGCTCGGCGTTCGGCGATGACCGCTGCATCCGTTTCTCCTATGCGTTGGACGATGAAACGCTCAGGGACGCCCTGACCCGCGTCGGTCGCGTTCTTACCGGCAAATAGCCGAACCTTTCATGACAACAGGGCGGGCCGGGAAAGACTCGGCCCGCTTTTCTTTTATCCGAAAACCTCCTATTTGAAGGGAAGTATACGCAAAACCGCGTTTGTTGAAGATGGTTGCGGTTATTGCGGAAACTGCAAGGAGACCTGATGCCGGAATTGCCGGAAGTGGAGACCATAGCCCGAGGCCTGCATGGATCGCTTCATGGCCGCACCATTAAAGGCGTGCGCGTGTTGTGGCCGGGCAGCGTTCGTGACGCCGATGCTTCGGGATGCGAAGTCAAGGGACAGGCTGAACGCCTGCAACGCCTTGTGCCGGGGTGCTCCGTGGCTTGCGCGCACCGGAGGGCCAAGTTGCTGCTTCTGGATTTGGTTGCACCGGATCGGGACAATTCCTGCCTGACGTTGGCCTTTCACCTCAAAATGACAGGGCGTGTCGTGCATGAGGCGACTCGGGATGTTCTGACGCACGACCGGGTGCGTTTTCTCATGCAGGACGGCTCGGTGCTGACCTTTGCCGATGTCCGCAAGTTTGGCTACGTGCGTCTGTTTTTACCCGGTGAACTTGAGCATTGGAAGTTCTGGAGTTCGCTCGGCCCGGAACCGCTGGACACCGATGCCCGGCTGTTGGCCGAATCCGTTGTCGGGCGGGCCGCACGCATCAAGGCGTTGCTGCTGGACCAGACCGTCGTGGCCGGTGTAGGCAATATCTATGCGGATGAATCCCTTTTTCGAGCCGGAATACGACCCGACACCAAGGCTTGCGATATTCCTTTGGAAAAGCTGGAAGCCCTGTTCCGGCATTTGCAGGAGGTATTGCTGCAAGCCATTGCGGAGAACGGCAGTTCCATACGGGATTATGTGAATGCGGACGGTGATGCCGGAGCGTTCCAGAACAGTTTCAACGTATATGGTAAAAAAGGGCAGCTTTGCCCGCGGTGCAATCGTGAATTGATCGCCAAAACCGTGGCCGGGCGTACCTCTACGTTCTGCCCGTGTTGCCAGCATTAGGCCTTCGGAAAGTCGAGCCTGAAACTACAGCGACTCCAACAGGATGCTTGTGGTTCAACCTTTGGCGCGTGGGCTTGCGAGGTGTTTTGTCAGGTTTGGCCGGGCAGGAACGTGTGAGCAGGGGCCAGCCTGCATAGTGGAAAAACAGCTCAGGACAACCTTGTGTCTGAAATTTTTCATCATTGAAATAACAGAGGAAATTTTTTTCGGGAGTGGACCCTTCAACGAGTGCTTTTTGCAAAAAAGCGCACGGTTTATTGAAAGAAGAGTGTTTTCAAAATACTTTGGTTTATATAATAAAATATTGATTTCTAGAGAATTGCTAGGTTTTTTATAGAAAAATAAGGCTGGCAAGAAAACGACCGGTTGGTAACAAGTGGACGCATGTCGGGAAAAACAGGAAAAGCAATGAGCGGACATGGGCGGAAAATAGCGCGTAACGCAGGCGTGGTCGCCGGAGCAACACTGGTTTCGCGCGTGTTGGGGTTTGTTAGAGATCTCATCGTGGCCTTCGCCTTGGGCGCCGGGTTGCTGGCGGACGCTTTTTTTGTGGCCTTTCGGATTCCCAACCTGCTGCGCCGCCTGTTCGGGGAAGGTTCCCTGACCATGGCCTTTATCCCCGTGTACGCACGGGTTCGCGAGGAACAGGGCGAAGCCGCGGCTCAGGCCATGGCCCGTTCGGCCATGATCTGGCTGGCGGTCATCCTGACGGGCATCACCCTGTTGGCCGAACTTGCTGCCGGACCATTGACCACAGCCATTGCGCCGGGGTTCACCAGTAATCCCGAACAGTTCGCAGTGACCGTCGACCTGGTGCGCATCTGTTTTCCCTATGTGATTTTCATCTGCTCGGTGGCCTTGTGCATGGGCATGCTCAATGCGCAGGGGCATTTCCTTGCGCCTGCACTGGCGCCTTCCGTGTTGAATGTGGCTTTGATCGCCGCCGCCCTGACCGGATACTGGGCCGGATGGAACGTGGCGTATGCCATGGCCTTTGGCGTTCTTGTGGGCGGAGCGTTCCAGTTTGCCCTGCAATTGCCGTTTTTGCGGCGTACGGGATTTTCATGGCGCGGCAAATGGTCATGGAGCGATCCGGGCGTTCGCCGGATGGGGCTGTTGATGCTGCCCACTGTGTTCGGGGCCGCCGTGTACCAGCTCAATATTCTGCTCGGCACTTTGCTGGCATCCTATCTCCCCGTGGGCAGTGTTTCCTATCTTTACTATGCGGACCGTCTGGTGCAGTTCCCCTTGGGGGTGTTCGGCATTGCCGTGAGCACCGCGGCCCTGCCCAGCCTTTCCTCTCTTGCCGCCAAAAAGGACATGGAAGGTTTTGGCGGGGCCTTGCGTTCGGCCATGGGACTGACCCTGTTCATTGCATTGCCTGCTGCGGCCGGGCTGCTCGCCCTGTCCGTACCGCTGATCAGCCTTCTGTTTGAACGGGGCGCGTTTTCTTCTCAGGCTGTGACAGCCACAGCACAGGCCTTGGCTGCGTACAGCGTGGGCCTGCCCTTTATCGCTCTTTCCCGTCCCTTGGTGGCCGGATTTTATGCCCTTGAGGATACCAAAACTCCGGTGCGTATCGCCGTGGCCTGTCTGGTGGTGAACATCGGTCTGGGTGCATGGCTGATGACCTTTTTGGCCCATGTGGGGCTTGCCGTGGCCGTAAGCGTGTCTTCGCTGGTGAATTTCATCTTGCTGTTCTGGAAACTGTGGGGACGCCTTGGACATTGCCCTCTGGAAGGCGGCGGGGTTGCGCGTAGCCTGTTCCTTTCCTGCCTGATCGGTGCGGGGGCATGGTTTTCCGCACCATGGAGCTGGTGGTGGCTGGCCCTGATTCCGGTTTGGGTCGTGGTATATTTTGCCGGTGCCGTGTTCTTGAACATGACCGAGGCTCGCATGCTACTGGACATGGTTCGTTCTCGCCTCGCCCGTAAAAGAGGCCGTGCATGAGCGATTCTGCCCGCCAACTTTTCCCGCGTGGACTGGAACAGCCCGAAGGCGGCTATCGTTTTTCCATGGATTCCCTGTTGCTGTCCTGTTTTTGTCGTATCCCGAAACGGGCTGTGGGCGCGGATTTGGGCACTGGTTGCGGTGTTGTTGGGCTGGGTCTGCTTTTGCGCGGAGAACACGATACTGCCGATTGGCAGGTGGACGGGGTGGAGTTGAATCCGGACGCGGCCCGGTGCGCACGAGAGAACGCCAGACTTTTGGGCTTTGAGAACCGGTTCACCGTGCATGAGGAAGACGTGAGCCGTTTTGGCCAGCAAAACAGTAAATTGGCGCAAGCATTGGATTTCGTTGTCGCCAATCCGCCGTATCGCGACCCTGCATCAGGGCGCGTCAGCAAGGGGGAGCATCGGGGTGACGCCCGCTTTGAACAACGGGCCTCGTTTTCGGATTTTTGTGTTTGTGCAGCGCGCTTGCTACGCAGCAAGGGACGTTTTTTCGTGGTGCATCTTGCCGAACGGTTGCCGGATATTTTGCAGGATATGCGGACCGCAAGACTGGAACCAAAGCGCATGCGGTTGGTGCACAGCCGGGTGGATGAACCGGCCCGTATGGTATTGTTGGAAGGAGTGCACAATGCCCGTCCGGGCTTTGTGGCCGAGGCTCCGCTCGTGGTGTATGAGGGGCATGGGCCGGAAACAGCCATGACCGGGGCTGTCTTGGAGTTCTGTCCGTTTTTGCAGTGTAATGCCGGGGGAAATTGATGAGCGGAATCGGGAATGAAAATTCGGCGGGCAAGCGGGCCCGTGACCTGTTTAACGGCGGATGGTACTGTGCGGAAAGTGTTGTCCGTGCTCTGGCGGAAGCCGGGGATCGTTCCGTGCATGGCATGGACCCGCTGCGCGTGCAAGCTCTGGCTTCGGGGTTGTGTAGTGGTGTAAGCCGTTCCAATGATCTTTGCGGGGCCGTGACTGGCGCCATTATGGGGCTGGGGCTGTACGTTGGCAGAAAGGCTGCAAGTTGCAGCGCGGCACCGGATTCGGACATGGAATATCCCTATGCGCTGGTGCAGGAATTTCTGGAGCTGTTCAATAGCCGTTGGCCATCGCTCACATGCCGGGGGCTCACCGGATGTGATTTTTCCTCCCCGGCGGGTCGCAAGCAGTTTGTAGACGAGGAAAAAGGCAAGCAATGTCGGGATGTTGTTCATTTTGCCACGGATACTGCCGTCGATCTGCTGCGGCGGGAAGGGCATGAACTGCACCCGGTTTCCGGGCGCGCACAGATAGCCGGTGCCATTGCTCCGTGCGGCCTGCGATGCGACAAGTGCATGGCGTTTGCCCATGGAGACATCGCCCGCTTGAGCCGGGAGCTGGGAGAGCGGCTGGGATCGCATTTCGGCCCTTGGGCAGAGCGGTTTTCCGCTGTAAATCCCGCATTGGGGCACTATGCTGCCTTCCGCGAGTTGCTGGACCATTTCGCCTCCGGGCAATGTACGGGCTGCCGGGGGAGCGGATGCCTGTTTACTGCCTGCACGGTCGGCACCTGCGCCCGGGAGCATGACGTGGATTTCTGTTTCCAATGTGGGGAATTCCCCTGCGATCATCATGGCATGCCTGAAGGATTGGCCGGGCGTTGGCAAGCGAACAATGAGGCCATGCGCGACAACGGACTGGAGGCGTATGAACGCGAAAGCGCAGGCAGACCGCGATATCCCCAGAACCCCAACAACACTGCCGCAAGCAAGCGCGGCCGGAAAGAATGATCAGGAAAATCATACTTGAGAATTTCATGGCCCATGAGCATACCGAGGTGGAACTCGGCCCCGGACTCACGGCCCTGACCGGTCCCAACAACACGGGCAAGTCCGCTGTTGTGGAGGGCTTGCGTTGCGTGGTCACCAATCCCTCGCCCTACAACTACATTCGTCACGGCGCGAAAGAGGCGCGTGTGACGGTGGAGCTGGATGACGGTGTACGTGTGGTCTGGATTCGCAAAAAAGCCAGCCCCGGATATGAGATTCACCGCCCCGGTCAGGACGAGCCGCAGGCCTTTTGGAAACTGGGCCGGGGCAAGGTGCCGGACGAGGTTCGCGACCTGTTGCGGCTGGACCCGGTGGAACTGGACCGGTTCAAAAACGACGCCGTGGACGTGCATATCGGCAATCAGCGGGAGCCTGTCTTTTTGCTGAACAAGTCGGACAGCCTTGTGGCGGATTTTCTGGCCTCGTCCACCGAAGGGGCTCATTTGCTTTCCATGCAGGACGCACTCAAGCGGCGTACTACCGAGGCCAAGCGAGAAGTAGCAGGGCGTATGGCCCGGCTCGGACACATAAAAAACGAGCTGGATACGCTTTCTCCATTGCCGGATCTGACTTTGCTGGCAACAACCTGCCGGGAGTTGAAAACACGTAAACAGGTTTTGGATGCAGCGATTCCGTCTCTTTCTTCCCTGCTGCAACAGCGAGACCTGCTGGAATCCCGACGGAAACAGGCCGAACAGAGCGCACGGGCGTTGGCTCGCCTGATGCCTCCGCCGGAACTGGCTCCTGTTGCGCCTCTTTCCCGAGTGCTGGAGCAGCAGGAATTTTTGCAGGGCCGCTTGCGGGTCGCCACAGCGCAGGCAGGGACTTTGGCTTCTTTGGATGCGCCGCCGCAAACGCAGGAAACTGGCCCGCTTCGGGCACTTGCGGATCGGTTGCGGATGGTTGCGGATAATCTGGACCGTGCCGTGCAACGGCATGCTGCGCTGGAAGGTCTTTGCGAGCCTCCTGCCGTGGATTCGCCTGCGCCGTTGCAGAATGTAATCCGTGAAATGGGCGTTTTGTTGCAACGCAGGCAGCAGGCGCAAGACGAACTGAAACGGGTGGAGCATGACATGCACACGTTCCGGCAGCAGTTGGACCGGCGGCTGGCGGGACTAGGGGCGTGCCCTACCTGCGGACAGCCCATGGATGCCGGGCATTTTTTGCAGGAGGGCGACGGACATGAGTAAGAGGACTCTCCCGGAGATTGCCGGCGCCGGGCTTTTGTTCATGGCGGACCCGCATTTTGCGGACACTTCGCCGGGGCAACGGCTGGAAGGATATTTCGAACAGATTCTGGCCAAGGTGGAGGCCGGTTTGAATATGGCTCGGGAACGGCAAATGGTCCCGGTTTTTCTGGGCGATATGTTCCACTGGCCCCGTGACAACTCCAACAGGATGCTTGTGGAACTGATGCGCCTGTTCGGCTCCCATGCGGGAGAGCGCATGCCGTGGGCTGTCGTGGGTAACCATGATAAGCATCAATCCCGCTTTACCGAAGACGTCAGCCTTGCCGTGCTGGAAACATCGGGCGTGATCCGGCTCATGAAGGAACCGGGACCGCAATTCGTGTTGCGCACGGATGCCGCGTCCGGTCCGGTCAAGACCCTTGTTTGCGCCAGCCCGGACGGAACGCCCATTCCCAAGTCGTTCGAACGTCCCGGCGACAATCCGGCTTTGGACGATCCGAAGAGCGTACTATGGCTGACGCACCACAATATCCGGTTCCCGGAATTTCTGGACAAGGCTTACGGCATCAAGGAGTTGCCCGGCATCGACTGGGTTATTAACGGCCATATTCACAGACCCCAGCAGACCGTGCGCAAGGGTTGCACAACATGGGCCAATCCGGGCAATATTTCCCGGCTGACGTTTTCCCGCCATTCACTGGAGCGCGTTCCCCGCGCCCATGTCTGGACACCCGATTGTGCGGAACTTGAACCGTTGGATCTGCCTCATTTTCCTTTTTCCGAGGTGTTCCCGGATCAGGAACTGCCGCCTGAGCAGGACGGGGCCGCGGAACAGAACGGTTCCCAGTTTATTCGGGGACTGGAACGGTTGGCATGGCGCAGAACCAACGAAGGCATTGGCCTGCGGGAATTTCTGGATGAAAATCTTGACCGCGCGACATCCGAGGACTCTTTGGTCTGGGAGTTGTATGAGGAGGTAATTCACGATGAATCAGAATAATGGTGGTCCGGGCCAAGCGCCGGACAGGGCCGTGGAGCAGGAATTGCAATCCCTGCGCACCAAGTTTGAGCGGCTCCGTGACCACAAGGTGCGCGTGGAGCAGGACATCAAGAACCTGACGGCACAGCTCAACGCCTTGCAGGAACAGGCTCGTCAGGAATACGGCACGGACGAGCCCGGAGAACTGCAATCGTTGTTACAGAAAAAACAACAGGAAAATGAGCATGTTGTGCAAGAATATCGCCAACACATCAATGATCTTCAGCAAGGTCTTGCCGAGGTGGAGCGGTCCTTTGAGGAAGCTGCGAGGCGTTCATGAACATGCCCGATTTGCGTGATCTTGAAAGCCGTCTTGATCGCTTGGGAGCGTTCGGGGAAAGCCGGGCGGATGAATTCCTGCGCGAGCGGGAATTACTGGATCAAGCCCAGTCGTTTCTGGATCTTGCCCCAAAGGTGCGCACGCGGCTGGAAGAGTTGAGCACGCTCATGTTCGGTTCACTGCTGGACGAAATAGAGGCCAACCTGACCCATGCAATCCGCGAAGTCCTCGGGCAGGACCGGGTGGTTGCCACGACCCGCGAGGTCAGGAACAACCGTTTGCAGGTCCGCTTTCATATCCGCAATCAGGGCGATGAAGGGCAGGTTGAAGATATCCTGCACGGGCAGGGCGGTTCGGTCTGCAATATCTTTTCCGTGGGATTGCGACTTATTGCGCTTTCCCAATTGCCGGAGGAACGGCATCGTCCCTTTTTGGTGCTGGACGAGCAGGACTGCTGGTTGCGTCCCGCACTGGTTCCCGTCTTCATGAAGCTTATTGCCGAAATTGCAGAGCGATTGGAGTTGCAGGTGCTGGTCATCAGCCATCACCCTGTGGACCTGTTTGCCGAAAGTACGGAGCGTATTCTGGCCCTCCGCGCGGACAGGGACAGGGGGGCGCGCATCGAACGGGTGCGCTGATTCCTTATCCTGCCAGTGCCCGTTGCGCCCATGTGCGTGCTTCCACGTACAGGGAGTCCACGGTGCGCCTGTCGATGTTCAGATCCTTGATGCGTTTGTCCGTGTCCGCCCAATAACCGTGTTCAAAGCTGTGAGCCAGCTTGAGGAGCGTGTGTTCCGGGCAGGAGCCTTCCAAAGTACAGGAAATGGTGTCGTTGAGAGGCAGATTTTCCAGCAGTTCCTTCATGCGGATGCCGAGCATGGAATCCAGCAGGGAAAACAGGCCGATGACGAAAAACGAATCCGGATTGGTCTGGGTGGATATGCCCGTGTGCACCGCCAGCATTTCCAGGAATTTTGCGCGCTGAACCGAGAGGAAGACGAGTTCTCCGGCCTTGGGAGCGGGGTTGAGGTCGGACATGATAGCGGTGCGCAGCCATTGGGCTATGGCACGTTGGCCCATGATCACCACGGCACGGTCAAGGGTGTCCACCTTGTTGACCAGCCCGAAGCCCACTGAATTGATATGCCGGAACAGCCGGAAGGAAAGTGACGGATCGGCCTTGAGAATATTGGCGATTTCCTTGAGTTCGAAATCTTCCCTGCCCAGCTCCCTGAGCAGTTGCAGCTTGCTCATCTGGTTGGAGGAAAGTTTTTTGCCGGGCACGATGTGGGGCTTGCTGAAAAAGAAGCCCTGAAACAGGTCAAATCCCATGTCCCGCAACATGGTGTAAATTTCGTTGTCTTCCACCTTTTCCGCAAGAGTTATTACGTTCTTGACCGCGAGCGGCGCGTAGACTTCTTTGATTTTTTCTGGATCATTGTCGAGTCCCAGAATGTCCACCTTGACGATGTCCACGATATCCAGAAACGGCTTCAGATCGGTCTCTCCGCAATAATCGTCCATGGCCAGCATATAGCCAGCTTTTTTCAATTCTTTCAGGGCGTCCAGAACTTCCGGGGTGGGGGACACCGTTTCCAGAATTTCCACCACGCAACCGTCCTTGGGCAGGGCGAATGCTGCGCCTGTCAGGAGTAATTCTTCCGGAAAGTTGATGAGCACGCGGCGGCGTTCCGACGGCAAGCCCTCCATGGCAAGGCTCACTCCATCAGCAATGACGGCACGGGTGGCCGCTTCGTCGTCCGTGACGTTGGCGGTCATGGCCGTGGCGGACTCCCTGTGCAGCAGTTCATAGCCCCACGGTTTTTCCGAGCGGTCGAAAATTGGCTGCCTGGCCACGAAGACATTTTCCTGCGTGGTATCCGGCTCATTGATTTCTGTCATATGACAAGAATGGGTTTTGTTTGGCCGAGCGTCAAGGATAAATACGTATTCATCTTGGTAGGCTATAGTCCATTATCCTGAAATCGTTCACGAATAGCCGTGATGATGGGCAGGATGTCCATGAAGGCTTCGATCACTTCCGGGTCGAAATGGCTTCCGGATTCTTCCTCAAGCACGGAATAGGCTTTTTCGACAGGCCATGCGTCCTTGTATGAGCGCGGGGTGGTCAGGGCATCGAATACGTCCGCGACGGCACAGATTCTGGCGCTCAAGGGGATATCCCTGCCCTGCATCGGAATGCCGGGGCGGGCATTGGGAGACCAGAGGTCCGGTACGATGCCGGGATAGCCGCTTCCCGACCATTTTTCATGGTGCCGAAGCGCGATGTCCATGCTCATGCGGTCCAGATTTGACGTCTGGTTGCGGAACAGACGCGCTCCGCTGATGGTGTGCATTTTTACGCAGGTGAATTCTTCGTCCGTTAGTTTTCCGGGCTTTTTGAGGATGGTATCCGAAATGCTGACCTTGCCAACGTCGTGAAGCATGGCCGCCAGCCGGATGCGGTCACGGTAACTGCGAACTTCTCGGGGATCCGTGCCCCGTTTTTGGGCCATGCGCTGGTATATCTCCGCGCAATAGGCGCCCACTCGCTGCACATGCGCTCCGGTTTCCGTGGGGTCGCGCATCTCCGCCATCTGCATCATGCGCAGGACCAGCTCCCGGTTGAGCAACCCCCGCTGAATGGCCACTCCCGCCTGATTGGCCAATAGTTTGAGAAACGTTTCGGATTCCGGTCTGAACGGTATGATCTTTCTGCGCTCGTTGCGGGCATTGATGAGCTGGATGACTCCTACCATCCGATTTTCCTGCGAACGGATGGGCATGGTCAGCATGGATGTGGTCTTGTACCCGGATTTTTCGTCAAAGGATTTGTCGAATTCGTAGGGCAGCGTCGGGTCCAGTTCGTATGCATCGTCGATCATCAGGGTTTCGCCGGTCAGGGCCGCGTGTCCCACTATCGAGCCTTCGCCCATGGGCAGGGTCATGTCCTGATAGAGCACGGCATTGGTGCTGTCCGACTGGAAAAGCGTGTCGTTTTGCACATAGGCGAAGCGCAGGGTGTTTCCTTCGGTCAGGAATATGGACCCGGCGTCCGCCCCGGTCAGCGTGCGCGCATCAAGCAGAATGCGGTCAAGGATGGAGTCCACGTCGTTGAGGCGGTTGAGTTCGTCTGTGGCATCCAGAATAAAACATATGGTTTTGTCCGGGCAGTATACGGAAGTCATGTACATACCTGCTGCTGACGGTTTTGTGTACGGCCTGTATCCCATGGAACGGGGTGCATGACAATTATTCTCCGTTTTTTTTGAAAACTGCCCCTTGCAGGTCGCCGGGAATGCGTGTAGGGCTTTTTCATTCCGATTGGGGTGTCCCGCCGAGGGTGCGGGACTGAGATCAAACCCATCGAACCTGACTCAGTTTGCACTGGCGTAGGGAACTCGGACTCTGCCTTGACGTGAGCATCCCGCTCACTACCATCATCGCAATCTCTCCCTGTTACCCGGACGTTCGTGCCTCCGAAGGCGCACGGGTTTCGCGCGTCTTCCAAGCAAAGCGGAGGAAACGCATGTCTCTGAACGAGAAAATCATTACTGAAGCCATCATCACCGAGTTTTACCACAAGTTCCGTGATTGCCTTGAAGTGGACGTAGCCATCGTCGGTGGCGGCCCTTCCGGGCTGACCGCAGCGTACCATCTTTCCAAGGCCGGGCGGAAAGTCGCCCTGTTCGAACGCAAGCTTTCGCTGGGCGGCGGCATGTGGGGCGGCGGCATGACCTGGAACACCATCGTGGTTCAGGAAGGTTCCAAGTTCGTGCTCGAAGACCTTGGCGTGGAAATGAAGCGCTACAAGGACGAATACTTCACCTGTGATGCCGTGGCGGCAACGACCACCTTGGCTTCCAAGGCATGTCTGGCCGGAACGCAGGTGTTCAACTGCATTTCCGTCGAGGACGTTGCCATCCGCGAAGTGGACGGCCAGAAGCGCGTGACCGGGCTGGTCATCAATTCCTCGCCCGTCGAAATGGCAGGCCTGCATGTGGACCCGCTGGTGATCGGCTGCAAATACGTAATCGAGGCCACCGGGCATGACACCGAAGTGCTCAAGACCCTGTGCCGCAAGAACGACATCACCCTGAACACGCCGACCGGCGACATCCCGGGCGAACAGTCCATGTGGGCTGAAGTGGCCGAAGCCACAACCGTGGAAAACACCGGGGAAGTGTTCCCGGGAATGTACGTCACCGGTATGGCCGCCAACGCTTCGCACGGTTCATATCGCATGGGGCCGATTTTTGGCGGCATGCTGCTTTCCGGCGTCAAGGCCGCCAAGGAAATTAACGAAAAACTCGGCTAGTAATTTGTGGGATTGAGCCATTGCCATGTGGCAATGGCCTTTGGCCCTTTTCGCGTCCCGCATCAATAACTTGGTGGGACAGGATATTGCCGGGGCGCGAAAAGGGTATGAAAATGCTCTTGCCAAGAGGACATCGCCATGCCGAAGAATTGGCGCGAAAGTTTTGATTGTTCACTGTATCTGGTCACCGATTCGGGCATGTGCTCTGAACTCGGCTTGGAACGGATGGTTTCCGAAGCCGTGGCCGGGGGCGTGACCATGGTCCAGCTGCGGGAAAAACATGCGGGGACGAGAGAATTTCTGGAAAAGGCCCGTGCGCTTCAATCCTTGCTGGAACCGCTGGAAATTCCCCTGCTTATCAATGATCGCGTGGATATTGCCCTGGCCGTGCATGCCGCAGGCGTTCATCTGGGACAATCGGACATGCCGTGTCATGTCGCCCGTTCTCTGATGGGGCCGGAGGCCATTATCGGATTGACCGTGGATACGGACGAGCAGACTGTGGAAACCGAGTCCATGGATGCGGATTATCTGGGCGTGGGACCGGTGCACGATACCAACACCAAGCCGGACCATTCGCCCGTGTTGGGCGTTGACGGTTTTACCCGTCGCCGTGCCCTGAGTTCCCGACCCTGTGTGGCGATTGGTTCCGTGCGCGCAGATGACGCCGAAGTGCTGATTGGCGCGGGCGCCGATGGCTTGGCTGTCGTTTCCGCCCTGTGCGCTTCGCCGTTTCCCCGTCAGGCCGCACAGGAATTGCGCGAAGCCGTGAATCAGGCCAGACGCTAGAACTTTGGCGCTTTCCGGGATGATTTGCTCGTTTCCCGGTAGTGTTCAGTCTGTTTTTTTACTGCATTTTCGATTTGAGGCGTGGTAAGGCAGGGCATGTCAAATCACGCCCTTTTTCATGCGGCCGAGGCCATTCGGGCTGCAAAGCACGTCATAGCCTTTACCGGCGCCGGTATTTCCGTAGAGTCGGGCATTGCCCCGTTCAGAGGGCCGGGTGGCCTGTGGAGCAAGTACGACCCGAACCTGTTTGATCGCAACCGTTTTCGCCGTGACCCGGGAAAAAGTTGGGAGCTGTTGCGGACTCTGTTTTATGACGGGGCGGCCCGCGCCCGGCCCAATGCCGCTCACCTCGCGTTGGCCGCACTGGAGGCAAAAGGGCGGTTGCGTACGGTCATCACCCAGAATATCGACGGCCTGCACTCCAGGGCCGGATCGGCCAATGTGCTGGAGTATCATGGCAGCACCGGCACACTGTCCTGTGTGGACTGTCATATGCGCGTGAACGCAGCCAGTGTGGACCTGAGTGAGCTTCCGCCCCGGTGTGCATCCTGCGGTGGTGTGCTCAAGCCGGATATCGTCTTTTTTTCCGAGCCAATCCCCGAGGATGTGCATCGGGCCTCCATGGCAGAGGCCAAGGCGTGTGATGCCTGCATCGTGGTGGGAACATCCGGCGAGGTAATGCCTGCCGGACGTATCCCGCGCATGGCGGCCCGCCACGGTGCAGTAATTGTGGAAATCAATGTTCGCGAGTCCTCGTATACCTATGAGACCAGCACATATTTCCTTGAAGGAAAGGCAGGCAAGATACTGCCGGAACTCGCAAACAAAGTTTTCGATAAGTGATCGTTACTTGCGTGCGCCTTTGGTCTGGGCGGCTGCGGACCGGAAAGCCTTTGCCACGTTGCGCAGGTTTTGTTCCCAGTCTTCGGCCAGCGGATTGGCGGGCTGCACCCGTCCATTGATGGCCTTGGCAATAACCTCGGCGCTGCGACGCGAGAATTGCGGCTGTACGAACACCACATGGATATTGTCCTTCTTGGCCATGCGGATCAGGTTGGACAGTTCACGGGGACCGGGTTCCTTGCCTTCCAGCTCCACCGGAACCTGAATCAGGCCATATTCGCGGGCAAAGTAGCCCCATGCGGGATGGTAAACCATGAAACGGGCCGGACGCGGCAAGGGAGCGAAGATGGCTTTCAGGTCGGCATCCAGTGCATCGATTTCGTGTGTGAACTTTTCCATGTTGGCTATGTAGACCGGGACGTGGACAGGGTCTTCTTTCATCAGGGTATTGAATGTGTTTTCCGCCAGAATGCGCATGAGGCCGGGAGTCGTCCAGACATGCGGATCAAGGGGGCCGTGAGCGTGTTCCCCATGCTCGTGATGTTCCCCATGATCATGATGTTCGGCATGGTCATTCATGGCTCCGTGGTCGTCATGATGCTCGCCGTGGTCATGGTCTTCCCCATGCTCGTGATGGTGGTGGGCGGCCATGGGAACCTTCTTGATGGATTTTTCCATGTGCACGACTTTCATGGACGGGTTGGCCGCGGCAATGCGGGACAACCATGCGGATTCAAAAGGCACGCCGATGGCAAAATATATGGAGGATTTTGACAGGGCGCTCATTTGGCCGGGTTTCGGCTCATAGGTTGCCGGACTGGCCCCGGGCTGGACCATGACCGTGCAATGCACCGCATCGCCGCCGATTTTCTCGACGACGTATTTTTGCGGCACGATGCTGACCGTGACGTTCAGGGGCGCAGCTTGCGCCGGTTGGGCTGTCAGGCCCAGAAACAACAGTAATGGAATGATGCGTGTGAAAGAGAGTATTTTCATGAAATTACTCCAAGGGTTTGCGTTCCGGAATGCTTCGCAGTATAGATCCCACGTGATAATGGTTGTCAATTTCTTTTTTGGCAGTTTGTGTGAAACTTTTGTACCCCCACTGACCTGTTGGCTGACAGGGAATAGCTGTGATTGATTCCTTTTTCATCTTTTGTTCCATGGCAACGGCCATCGTGCTGGAAGCCGCGCCTTTTCTGCTGCTGGGATCATTGGTTGGTGCGCTGTTCGAGGTTTTTGTTTCGGACAGGGCGTTGGAGCGGTTCATTCCGCGAAATCCCGTGGTGCAGGTGTTGACAGGGTTGGTGGCCGGCATGATTTTGCCAACCTGTGAATGCGGCGTGGTTCCCATTGCCCGGCGGTTGCTCATGCGCCGGGTTCCGGTGCGCATGGTCATGGTCTATATGCTGGCGGCTCCTGTCATCAATCCCGTGGTGCTTCTTTCCACCTTCGTGGCCTTTCAGAGTGACTTTTCCATGGTGGGGCTGCGCGTCTTGTTTGTGGCTATCCCTGCCTGTGCCGTTGCGTTCGGGCTGGGCGATGCCAAGGCCCATGACGTGTTGCGTCTGCCGGAGCCCATTCAGCTGCGCATGCACGGAATCGGCGAGCCTTCTGTACACGCACATGAACACGCGCATGAGCATGGCTGTTCCTGTGCGGCGTGCGCGGAAGGGGAACAGCAACGTTCACGGCTCATGGCCGTCCTCTCGCACACGGCGCTGGAATTTCTGTCCATGGGCCGCTTTCTCATTGCAGGGGCCTGTCTGGCGGCAGCCTTCAAGGTTTTTGTTCCTGCCGGGATATTGCGTGTGTTTGCGGACAGTCCTGTGTTGTCCATAGCCTGCATGATGCTTTTTGCCGTGCTTTCTTCGGTGTGTTCCGAGGCTGACGCCTTTGTGGCTGCGGGCTTTTCCATGTTGCCCCGGGCCTCGCAGCTGGCGTTTACGGCCATCGGTCCCATGGTGGATCTCAAGTTGATCGGTATGTTCATGGCCACCTTTCGCGGGCGCATCAGTATTGCGCTGGTGGCGATCCCCACGGCGCTCGTCTTCGGCATGTCCCTGCTGCTCCACTGGCTGGGAGGTTGGGCATGATGGCACGTCTTTCTGCCTTGCTTGAAGGCGGGTTGCTGGCCTGTTTGGGCGGCTTCATGCTTTGGCTGACCCTGTCCGGGCTCAGCTGGCAACTGTTGCATCCCCGGTTTACGGAAATCAACGGGATCGCCGGTGGCGTCTGTATCCTGCTGGGAATCGTTTTTGCCCTGCGTCGTCTTGGATCGGGAACGAAATCGGGTGTTTCCCGTATTTTCTTTTTGGTTTTATTCCTGTGTCTTGCATCATTTTCCCTGCGTGGTGTGCGCGTTCTCTCCGGGGTAGCAGGTGGCTCGACAAAAAGCCCCTCTGCTGCGGGGCAAGTAGCGTCCGCCGCTCCTGTCCCCCGGCATGACTTTGATGCCGGACCGCCACCGCCTGGCAGCATGAGTCTGGATGGGTTGGTCCCCAAGGAAGTGTCACGCGTGACGATTGGAGATGTGGAGTATGTGCGCATGAATGCGGCGGAAATTCGCATGATGGCGGATGACCGGCCTGAGAAATTGCCTGCGCATATCGTCTGGCAGGGCATGGTGGAACGAACTCCCGAGCTGGACGCCCTGAACATGGTGGCCGTATTTCGGGTGGCGATTGTCTGTTGCCTCGCCGATGCCGTTGCTCCGGGATTTGCCGTGCCCGTGGATGATCCTTCCCTTTTTTCTTCAGGCCAATGGGTGCGGGTGGCCGGAAGCCTGAAACATGCGCCGCGTTCGTTGCCGGGCGATCCTCAGGTGCCGGGTGTCATAGCCACGGTGCTGGACAGGGACCGGGTTTTCATTTGTCGGGACATCTGTTCCATCGATCGTCCCGACGTTCCCTTTGTTTTCGAATTCCGCGATAGCGAACCGTTTGCCTATTAGAATGTCACACGCGAGAGGCTGACATAATCCTGTGGTGGTGCTAGTGTACAAGGCATGGAAACTTCAAATGTTCTCTTTGCCTTTGGCCTGACGCTGTTTGCAGGCCTGAGTACCGGTATCGGCAGTGCTCTGGCCTTTTTCGCCCGGACCACCAACACGAAATTCCTTTCCCTTGCTCTCGGTTTTTCCGCAGGCGTAATGATTTACGTTTCGTTTGTGGAAATTTTTTTCAAAGCCAAGGATGCCTTGGTATCGAGCATGGGCGAAGTGAGCGGCACCTGGGTGACGGTGGTGTCCTTTTTTGCGGGGATGCTGCTTATTGCGGTTATCGATAAATTTGTTCCCGGCTATGAAAACCCGCATGAACTGCATAGCATTGAAGAGATGGATCAGGGGCTGGAGAACCTGCCCAAAAACGAGGCGCATGATTTCGGCAAGCTCAAGCGTATGGGGCTGTTCACTGCGCTGGCTATCGGTATCCACAACTTTCCCGAAGGGCTGGCGACTTTCACTGCCGCGCTGACCGATCCCAATCTCGGTGTGGCCATTGCCGTGGCCATCGCCATACACAACATTCCCGAGGGCATCGCTGTTTCCGTGCCCATCTACTATGCCACGGAAAGCCGATCCAAGGCCTTCAAGCTCTCCTTTCTCTCCGGCCTTGCCGAGCCGGTCGGGGCGTTGGTCGGCTATCTTATCCTGCTGCCCTTTTTCACACCCAC
Source organism: uncultured Desulfovibrio sp. (assembly GCA_913060505.1). Classification (GTDB taxonomy): domain Bacteria; phylum Desulfobacterota; class Desulfovibrionia; order Desulfovibrionales; family Desulfovibrionaceae; genus Pseudodesulfovibrio. Next base: position 76,814 of record CAJXRQ010000003.1, on the reverse strand, counting down.
GGTCTTCGGCATCCTCTTTGCCGGGGTAGCCGGGATCATGGTTTTCATCTCGCTGGACGAATTGCTGCCCGCTGCCCAGGAATTTGGGGAACCCCATTCAGCCATTTACGGAGTTATCACCGGCATGATGGTCATGGCCGTGAGTCTGCTGCTTTTCCTGTAACCATTGGGGGAAAATAATGACATCCAGTGCCGGAGAGGGCCTACAATCCCGGCAGGAGAGACTGTTCACATTATAAATGGGAGCTGTTGTGGGACTGAAGAGAGTACCGAAGTGCCGAACTTTCGTGTTCGCCCTTGTTTTGGGAGCACTGGCCGCAGCCGTGGGCTATGGGCATGCTGTTCCGGGTATTCTCTCGCACCGGTATGCCCCGCATCTCTTCATGTTTTTTTTCGTCTTTTGTTCAGGACTTTGCGTCTTTGCGCTTTGCTGCATCCTGTGGCGGGGAAGGCGCATCCGACAATTGGAGTGCATGGAGCAGGAACTTGAACAGGCGCGGTCTTCCGCGGAGCAGGCCAGTCGGCTCAAGGACGAATTCCTGGCCAACGTGAGTCATGAATTGCGGACTCCGCTCAATGGCGTGGTGGGCATGATCAACCTTTTGCGCATGACGCCCCTGAACGAAGACCAGCGCGAATATTGTGACATGGCCATGGAGTCCGCCGAACAGCAGCTTTCCGTCATTGACGATCTTATTGATTTTTCCCGCATGGAAACCGGGCGGCTGATGCTGGTGCGCCGGGAGTTCAATCCTGAGCGCGTGGCCCGGTCCGTGATGGATGTCTGCCGCGTGCGGGCCGAGGAGAAGGGGCTGGATCTGGAACTTTCCGTAGAGGAGTCGGTTCCGCCCATGCTGTTGGGCGATGACGGGCGTGTGCGCCAGGTGTTGCTGAATATGGTGGATAACGCCATCAAATATACGGACAACGGGCGTGTGGACGTCATCCTGAGTGCGGATTGTGCTTATGCCGATTCCCGTGGCTGCCGGGTTCGGTTCGAGGTGCGCGACACCGGTATCGGGATATCCCGGGCAGGACAGAAGATAATTTTCGACAAGTTTACGCAGGAGGACGGTTCCCTGACACGGGAACGCGGCGGTCCCGGCCTTGGACTGACCATTGTGAAGAGTCTTGCGGACCTCATGGGCGGCAGCGTGGAGGTGGACAGCGAACCCGGAAAAGGCGCCTCTTTCGTCTTTTCCGCACCGTTTCTGCTTGGCAGGGAATCGTATCAGGACAAGGGTGTGGTGGATGCCTTGCGCGACAAACCCCTGTTTAGCGGATACCGCGTGCTGGTGGTGGAAGATGAACGGGTCAACCGGATATCCCTTTCACGCCTGCTGGCAAAGCAGGGGCATGAGGTCATGGAAGCCGGCTCCGGGGAAGAGGCGTTGGAATTGCTTCGCCAGCAGCCGGTGGACTGTGTGCTCATGGACGTGAACATGCCGGATATGGACGGGCTGGAGACCACGCGCATGATTCGTGACGGCAAGGCTGGAAGTGACGCCAAAAGCATCCCGGTAATCGCCGTTACGGCGTTGGCCAATGAGGGAGACCACAGGCGTTGCATGGACGTTGGCATGGACGGATGTATTTTCAAGCCTGCGGATGCGGACAGGGTGGCCGAAGAGATCATTCGCGTCATGGCCTGGCGGGTTCTTTCCGCAACGCAATAAACTGTTGCAATCAGGCCAATCCCGAATCCGATAGCACCTGAACAAGCCGTTTGAATATTTCCGGGTCGTGGGCACCTTCATCGTCCCGCATGCGTTTGAGCGCCTCGAACGGAGTGAGCGCCTTGCGCCACGGGCGGCTTCTGGTCAGGCCGTCATATGTGTTGCAGGCTGCGGTAACACGGGCAGGCAGAGGGATTTCCGCTCCTGTGGCCCGTGAGGGAAATCCTGTGCCGTCCATGCGTTCATGATGGAAGAGGATGCAGTGAATGGCTTGCGGCATGAGCGGGATGGCCGATCCCGAGCGTACGCCCAGTACGGGGTGAGTACTGTATGCGCCGAGTTCCTCTTCGGTCATTGTCATCGGATTTTTTTCGGATAGTTCCTGCGGCAGACTGGTTTTGCCGATGTCATGCAGCATGCTGCCGATGCATACGTCGATCATTTCGGCCTGATCCGGATTGAATGTCTGCATGACGCACAAGGCGTAGACCATGGTGCCGATACCGTGTCGGTAGGTTGCCTGACCTGCGCCGATGAAGCGGGAAAGTTCCCTGAGGGCTTCCGGCGTGTCGAAAAAACGGCGGCTGGTTTCAATCAATTCCTGAATACGTTGCACGCGTTTGCGCAGTACCGAAGGCGGCAGGTTTGTTTCATAGACGTCCTCAGCCAGTTTGCTGGCCGAGTTGCTCCATGTTTCCGAGCGCACGTCAACCGGAATGGTATCGTCGTCCAGGATTCGGGCAAGGTGCCTTTGTACATATGCGGCGTGCTCCTTTGCCATTCCTGCGGAAATGTAGATGTTGCGCGCCCCCATGCCGGACAGGCGGGTGCGGTGGTCGGACGTGAACTGGTCGTTGCTCTTGGCGTAGAGCACGAATCGTTGTCCCTGCCTGAGGTATAATTCGAACCCGGCCCGGGTTCCGGGAAGAATGTGTTCCGGCGGAATGGGCAGGTAATTGTGCTGCTTGTGTTCGGTTCTGGGCATATGCTTTTTTTCGGTTGGCGTTCTGTCGGGAAAGTAGCATGGGAAGACCGGATTATCCCTTATATTGTTGCTTCCATTCCCGCAGGGCGGCTATCAGCATATGGCCTTCGCCTGCGCTTTGTTGTAGTGGTTGGGGAGTTGACTATTTCAAGAGGTGGGGATCGCATGTCTTCAGAATCGAGAAGGATTCCCGAGTTGCTGGCACCGGCCGGCAATTTGGAAAAATTGGAAACGGCCATTCGCTATGGTGCGGACGCCGTATACATGGGCGGCGGGGCATTGAACCTGCGTGCCGGTGCGGCCGGATTTACGCTGGAAGAGCTGCCCGGAGCCATCGAGCTGGCCCATGATGCCGGGGTCAAAGTCTACTTTGCCATGAACGTGTATCCGCGGGAGCACATGCTGCTGGACGTGGAAAAATACATGGACGTGTTGGCCGGGGCCCGGCCTGATGCGATCATTGCCTCGGACCCGGGCATAATTTCCATGTTGCGCAAGCGATTGCCCGATATCCCCGTGCATGTGAGCACGCAGGCCAATACCTGCAACAGCTGGGCCGTGCGTTTCTGGCAGGATCTGGGGGCCAAACGTGTTAACGTGGCCCGTGAAGTGCGTTCCTCGGAACTCATGCAGATGTTGGCCATGTGCCGCCGTGAACTGCGGGACATGGAGCTGGAGGTTTTTGTCCACGGTGCCCAGTGCATGGCCATTTCAGGCCGGTGCTACATGAGCGCCTACCTCAACGACCGGCCCGGCAATCTTGGCCAGTGTTCCCATCCCTGCCGTTATGAATACCGCCCTACGAGCATTGCCGTGGAGGAACAGACTCGTCCGGGTGAAGATCTTTGGGAAGTCCACCAATACCAGTTTTCGGAACCGGACCGTATGGAAGGCCCTGATCTGGAAAGCAAAGGTCAGGAGGATGAATTCATTTTTGAACCCGCGGACGATGGCTCCACGCAACCGGCCGAGCCTGCGTTGGACTTTGCGCGCATGAATGGCGGATTTTCCAAGTTCTTTGCCGCCGAAGACCTTTGCCTGCTTCATTATCTGGATTGGTTTGCACGCATGGGCGTGGCTTCGATCAAGCTGGAAGGGCGTACCAAGAGTTCCGCGTATCTGGCACAAGTGGTGGACGCCTACCGTTCTGCGCTGGACGACCTGAACTCCGGCGAGTTTCGGGCGGAAAAATATCTTTCCGAGCTGGTTAATGCCGCATCACGTCCTCTGACCACAGGCTTTTTCGATCCCATGCAGCGTGCACCGCTGGCTTTGCCACCGGATGCAGAAGAGCGGCGTCCCGTGCTTGCCCGTATTCTGGAGGACTTGGGCGAGGGCCGTTGGCGAATCGAGGTCAAGGCGCGTTGGACCACCACGGACAATGTGGAAATTCTCGCTCCCGGCCTGAACCGTCCCCGGCTGCATGCCGAGGATTACGGGTTGGAGAACGATTCGGGTCACGGGCTGGACGTGGCGCATCCCGGTCTCAAGTGCACGCTGTATTGCAACCACCCGGACATGGCCCGGCACCTGTTTATCCGTACGGCCTGGAATCTGGACGTGCTGGACGATTAGCCGGGGCTGGATTTCACGCATATGTTCCTGTAGACATTGGCAGCCATGACCAGAGCCTGCACCATACTCTTTATCTGGATTTGCGCCCTGTGCGTCTCCTCCCTGCCAGCCCTGTGCGGTGGACAATGCCTTTCCGGCAACTGTACGGGAGGTTTCGGGGTTTGGCAGGACGACGACCACAGCCTGTATCAGGGCAACTTCCTTGACGGCCGGTTCGATGGAAACGGCACGCTGACCTATGCCATCGGTTCCGAATACAAGGGACATTTTTCCAGGGGCTATCCTTCCGGACAGGGGGCCTATGCCGATTGGCGCGGCAACCGGTACGAGGGGGAATACCGTCTGGGCTGGGAGCATGGGCTTGGACTGTATCTCACTGCGGACGGCACCCGTTTTCTGGGATATTTCAATCGTGGATTTCGTGACGGCCCCGGTATTTTTGTGGACCAGAACGGAGCGGTTCGTCGCGAACTATGGGACCACGGGGATTTTGTCCGGGAGCTGACCCGCAAACAATATCGTGCCGCAAGAAGCACGTATGCGGCTGCGGAACATGCTTTGCCGGAGAAACCATGGCGTCCCGTGCATCCTGCCGGTTGTATTCGTGGCAATTGTCATGACGGAGAAGGCGTCTTTGTTTTCGAGAACGGCCAGCGTTACGAAGGGCCGTTCAAGGGCGGTAAAAGCCACGGGCTCGGTTGGCGTTATTATCCCAACGGAGACACATACCACGGGCAGGAGTTTGAGGGCATGCGCCATGGAAAGGGCGTTTACCGTTTTCGGGACGGCCAGCGTTATGAAGGAGCCTTTTACAAGGACAGGCGCGAGGGCATGGGACGGTTCGTGCATCAGGACGGCTCCGAGTTCGTCGGCATGTATCGCCGGGACAGGCGGAACGGTGTCGGCCGGTATACGTCCAAGGGCGGAACCCGGACGTATGGCCTGTGGAAGAGCGGAGGCTTTGTGCGTCCCATCTCCCAAAAGGAATTTCAGGTCCGGCTGAGCTGGGAACGCGGCTTGGGGCTGGACTAAATCCAAAAAAAACGGGCCGCAACATCAGTCACGGCCCGTTTCCTGATTTCTTTTTCTACCAGATTTCCCGCATTTCAAGATCCAGTTTGGATACGTCCATGGCCGGTCCGTTGCCCAGCACGGAGATTGCACCATGTTTGGCAACGATGGCTGCGGCTTTTCCGAGCGCTGCGAAGTCCTCGGGCGTGGTTGCCAGCAATTGTTCGCGCATGATCTGGCGTTGCTCGTCGGTTTCCCCTGCCAGCAGGCGGGCTGTTGCCGAGAAGCCCTTGGCATCGGGGAGCATGTACGCGTCCAGCTCTCCCACCGCGCCGATCACGGATTTTTCCAACTCGTCCTTGGGAATATCAAGATCGTTGAAGAACGCGGCAACGCCGTCATAAGCCGCAATGGTCTTTTCCACGTTGGGGTCGCGGTACGATATGAAGTTGAAACTGCCGCTGGTACGGTCCAGTGTGCAGAATCCGCCATATGCGCCGCCCTGAACACGGACTTTTTCCCAAAGGTAGCTGGTACGCAGGAATTTGGAGGCTGCCAGCAACGGGCCGCGGAACTCTATGCCGTGCTCGAATATGTTGCATCCTTTGCCCACGTAGTTGACTTGCGAGGGGATCACGAGACCTTCCCGTACCGGGAGTTCGGGCGCGGTAAACAGTTCGGGCTTGGCGGGATTTTCGGGCAGGGCTGTTGCGATGGACGAAACCAGCGGTTCCATGACCTTGAAATCCTTGTCCGTCATGGTGGCGTTGATGACCAGCCCGTTCCGGTTCAGGAGCAGATCGCGGACCTGTTCCAGCTCTTTTTTTACTGCGTCAAAGTCGTTTTCCACCCGTTCGGCCAGAGTGCGTAGATATTCCAGATTGGCTACGCCGGATACGCTTTCTTCCATAGCGTGTGCACGGTGAGCGCGGGCCTTGAGCCGCATGGCCACGACCATATGCCCGGAGGGTACGAGTTTTTGTTCGGCCCGGGATTTGGCTTCAAACACGATCTGGCGGAAACGTTCCCTGTCGTCGAGCTTGGTGCGGGTAAGCAGCTCTGTGAGAATGGCCGCTGTTTCTTCGCTTTTTTCCATCGTGCATTTGGCGCGCAGGAAGAGACGGGCCGCAGCACGGTCCGAGTTCAGGATCGGCGATATGAAAAGCTGGGAGTGGATGCCACCCGTGGTGCGGGCGATGCGTTGCCACAGGGATACGAAGTCGCTGTCTTGCGTGCCCATTTCCGTGATCATGCGGCCGAATATCCCGGCGAGCGGCAGCAGGTGGTCGGGCAACACCGTGAGGTCGAACCCGAAGTCCAGATAGGCGATGCCGTTTGTGGTCAGGTCGTGGTGGATGCAACGGGCCTTGCCCAGAGAATGTTCCCGGGTAGGCACGATCTGGTTTTCCCTGGGCAGGTCGCTGACAGAGAGCCGCGGAATGCGCGCGAGGTCTTCCGGTGCGTCCGGAGCTTCCTGCAGGCGGTGCAGCTCTTGGGCCTGTTCCATGACTTCGTCAATCTGTTCCGGGGACATTGCCTTTTTCGCATTTGCCAGCCGGGCGCGCTCTTTCTTGTCCATTTCCTTGCCCAAGGCATGCTCGGGCTTGAGCAACACCGTGGAGCGGTGCGGGTTGTGCAGGAACAACCGGGCCAGAAGCTCCTCGAATACCTTGTCTCCGTTGGCAATCCAGCTTTTGATATTGTTCAGTGGTTCCTCAAAGGCCAGCAGGCGCAGCGGGTCGCCTTCGGTTCCATCTTCTTCGTCGTACAGCCATGTGGACAACGCCTGGAACATAAGGGACAGACCGCGGGGGTATGAACCTGTGTTGTTTTCACGCAGGCCGAATTCCACGGAGTTTATGGCCGCTTCAACGTCTTTTGGGTCAATGCCGTTTTCCACCAGATCCTTGATGGTGTGGAAGACGATGGACTCCACCTTGACCGCATTGGCTGGATGCATGCCTTTGAGACCTATGGAAAAGAACATCTGGCGCATGTCGGCTTCCAGGCCGACTCCAGCGATATCCTCGCCCAGTCCTGAATCGGTCAGGTTCTTGCGCAGCGGTGAAGAGGGCATGCCAGCAAGGATGTGTTCCAGTATATGCAGGGCGAGGTTCAGGTTGGCGTCCGCGGTCGGGGCCAGCTGCCAATTGACCGTAAACATGCCTTTGTCCAGCTTACCGGATGCCGGGTAGCCCTTGACGACCTGTACGGCATTTTCAAACCGTGGCTGGAGGGGAACACGGGAAAAGGACGGATCAAGCGGTTCGAACCGGTCGAAATATTCTCCCAGTTTTTCCAGCCGTTTTTCCGGGTCGTCGTCTCCGTAGAAGAAGGCGTAGGAGTTGGACGGATGGTAATGGGTGCGATGGAAGTTGATAAAGGCATCCCAAGTCAGGTCCGGTATAACAGCAGGGTTGCCGCCCGAGTCCAACCCGTACGTGGTGTCCGGAAACAGGGATTGCTGTGAGTGTTCGTAGAGCAGGCTGTCCGGGCTGGAGTATGCCCCTTTCATTTCATTATAGACCACGCCCTTGTACGTCATATCCCTGTCGGGCGCGTCCAGTTCGTAGTGCCAGCCTTCCTGCCGCAGGGTGTTTTCATCCAGATTCGGATAGAACACGGCGTCCAGATAGACATCCATGAGGTTGTAGAAGTCGCTGGTGTTGGCGCTGGCCACCGGATAGCAGGTCTTGTCCGGGAAGGTCATGGCGTTCAGAAAGGTCTGGAGCGAGCCTTTGAGCAGTTCGACGAACGGCTCCTTGACCGGATATTTTCGTGATCCGCACAACACGGAGTGTTCAAGGATGTGGGCGACGCCTGTGCTGTCTTCCGGTGGTGTGCGGAAGCTGATGCCGAAAACCTTGTTTTCGTCGTCGTTGCATATGGAGAGAACACGTCCGCCGGTTTTGACGTGGCGGTAGATGAATGCCGTGCTGTTCAGTTCGGGGATGGCCTGTTCGCGTATCTTTTCGAATCCGTGCATCATTGTATGTCTCTTTTTTGCTTGCTGGTTGTTGTTTCATGGGACCATAAGTTGCTCCGTGCCGAAAATCAAAGCCTGTTTTCGTTGGCACGCGGTCGCATGGTGAACGGGAAAAATAGCCTCAGGAAGCCTTTTTGACAATCTCAAGCAGATTGCGTGTGGCAGGGGAAATATCGTCCTGCCGTGTGACCATATATATCTCAAGGGCGGGATAGTGCCCGGTCAGAGGGAGAAACGTAACGCCTTTCCTGGCTTCCGAGGCAAGGCTTTCCGGCACGATGGAAATGCCCATGCCTGCGGCTGTCAGCGCCTGGGCTGCGTTTTTTGTTCCCACCTCCTGCACGATGTTCGGCGTAAAGCCGCACTCGGCAAAATTGCGCATCCATTCGTCATAGAGCGGTGGGTGGGTTGCACGGGGGAAAAGGATCAACGGTTCTTCGGCAAGCTCCGCCATATCCACCGAATTTCGCCCGGACAATGGGTGTTCCGCGGGAACGATGACGGCATATTGCTCCTGATGGAACAGCAGGGTTTCAAGGTTGTCGGTATTGTGCCGGAACAACCGGACCACGCCGGCGTCTATCAGGCCGGTGCGCACGGCTCCAAGCTGTTGGGAGGTTCCCATCTGCTGGAGGTCAAAGCGAACGTTGGGATAGGTTGTTTTGAACCTGCGAATGATTTCGGGCAGTGCAGTATTCAGGGCCGGACCGATATAGCCCAGAGTAATGTGGCCGCGTTCCCCCCCAGCCGCCGCAAGCAGATTGTCTTTTGCCCTGTCCATGGCCTTCAGGATGGCGCGGGCATCTTGCAGCAATGATTCTCCGGCTGCGGTAAGTCGCACGGAGCGTCTGTCGCGCAGAAACAGTGATTCTCCCAGTTCATCTTCGAACTTCATAATCTGCTGGCTCAAGGGCGGCTGCGAGATATGCAGCCGTTTTGCGGCCTTTCCAAAATGCAACTCCTCAGCCACTGCCACAAAATATTTGAGAAGGCGAGTCTCCATTGTTGATATTTACTGTATATCACAATGAAAGGAAAGATATATTCGCCATATCACAAAGCGGAGCGTACATTTCTGACCATGCTTTGGAACAACAGCAACAGGAGTGTTGAAAATGAGCAAAAGCATTACCGTTAAGCATTTGGGAAACAGTGATATTCCGGTTTCTGGGATTGGCCTAGGCTGCATGGGGTTGAGTGAATTCTACGGGAATCCCGTTTCTCAGAAAGCCGCGGACAATCTTATTACCCATGCGCTGGAGAGCGGATTGAATTTTTTCGATACGGCGGACATGTACGGTTCAGGGCATAATGAGCGGCTGCTGGCCCATGCGCTCAAAGGGCGGCGGAAAGAGGCTGTTATCGCCTCCAAGTTCGGGATTGTGCGCAAAGAAGGAGAATATTCCCGCACCATTTGCGGCGCGCCCGAGTATGTTCGCCAATCCTGCCATGACAGCTTGCGCCGGTTGGAAACGGACTATGTCGATCTCTACTATATTCATCGTATCGATCAAAGTACGCCGATTGAAGACACGGTCGGTGAAATGTCTCGTTTGGTGGAAGAAGGAAAAATACGGGCCATTGGTTTGTCCGAGTGCTCTGCCTCGACCCTGCGCCGCGCCCATGCCGTTCATCCGGTTTCAGCGTTGCAGTCCGAATATTCCATGTTCACCCGCGATCCGGAGCAGGAAATGCTGGGGCTAACGCGTGAACTGGGTGTGAGCTTTGTCGCGTACAGTCCTATTTGCCGGGGCTTGCTCGGCCTGCTCAAACCCGGCGAAAAGGAAAACGATTTTCGGCAGAAGTTGCCCCGTTTCCATGGGGAGGCGTATGAAAAAAATAGGGGAATCGCGCTGGAACTGAACGCGTTGGCCCGGTCAAAGAATTGTACGCTCGCGCAGCTCTCCCTTGCCTGGGTCATGGCGCAGTCGGAAAACGTGATTCCTATTCCCGGTACTACGAAGGTCGGCAATCTCACCGCCAACATAGGCTCATTGGCTGTTTCTCTGGCCAGAAACGATCTGGCGGCCATTGAGGATATCCTTGCCGAGCATCAGGTGGAAGGAGACAGGTACACCCAGGAGGGCATGAAAGGCGTCAACGTGTAAGTTTTACGGGGTTATTAATATTGCCGGGGAGTTATTTTTTTCCATGGCTTCATTTACAATGCCTATTGCCACGGCCACTTTGTTTTTTGCAAAGTGGCTGTTTTTCGATTTTCAATAGTTGTGACGATAGGGCTCCTCAAGGCAAAGACCGTTCATAAAATAAGAATATGTGAAACATAATAGCTACAGAAGTACTACTTTTTTGAGGTGTTAAAGATGAAATGATAAAAATTCCTAAAAAGTTGTTGACTTCAAAAACGTGTGTCGTTAGAACACTCCTCAAGCAGGAACGATTACTATTTTCAATCTATACATAAGGAGAATCCCATGAGCTGCGAAGTAGAATTCAATCAAGAATTTGCCAAGGTCGGACAGGCTGTTCCCGAATTTACAATGGAAACGTTTGATCCCACCGAAGGCTTTTTTGGTAAAGTCGATCTGGGCCAACTGCGCAAGGATGGCAAGTGGGTCATCCTGTTCTTCTATCCGGCGGACTTCACCTTTGTTTGCCCCACCGAGCTGGCCGATCTGGCTGAAAAGCACCAAGTTCTCAAGGATCTGGGCGCGGAAGTGATCTCGGTCTCCACGGATACTCAATATTCCCACATGGCTTGGCGCCGCGAGGAGAAACTGCTGGAAAATGTGCAGTACACCATGGCTGCCGATCCCACCGGCGAGGTTTCCCGTTTCTTCGACGTCTATGACGAGGAAACCGGTCTTGCCCTGCGCGGCACGTTCGTCATCAATCCGGAAGGCGTGCTGTCCTCCTCGGAGATCAACTTTTACAACGTCGGCCGTAACGCGGATGAGCTTGTCCGCAAGCTGGAAGCCAATGTTCACCTGCGGGCCAATCCCAACGAGGTTTGCCCGGCCAAGTGGACTCCGGGCGAAAAGACCCTGACACCGGACGAAAAGATGGTCGGCCATGTTTGGGAAGCCCTGAACGATTAGATTTTGTGTGCGAAGCGATAACGGGTTTCGCAGGCGGGAGGCATCGGGTCTCCCGCCTTTTTTTGCGGCTTGAGTCTTTTGGGGTGAAAGGCTGGATAAGGAGGATCGTCCGGCAATTGAATAAGTATTAAAAAACGTATCCCACGTTCATGCCAATTTTCCAGCCAAAGGAATTGTCATCGCCGATGTGGCTGGGCTTGCCGTCGGTCGTGCCCGCTGATGTGCCCTTGTTACTGGCAATGATTTTGGGAACGTAGCTCAAATATTGTGCCCCGGCATTCAGGCCGAAAGTCCAGTTTTTAATGTGCCGGGTAACGCCGCCTTCCAGTTTTAGTCCCATGCATATTTCGTTTTCCGTGTCCGACTCCCGTGCCGTATATGGACGACTGGCTGTGTTCGATTCCTGATATCCATTATAGCTGGCGAGAACATGGTATGCGGCTACACTTCCCGAAACATGCGACACGACGTCACCTGTTTGATAGCTGATTTTGCTGCCACAAACGAGTCCATGGTAGGTGGCGTCGAGTTCTTCCTCCAGCGACATGCTGACCGGAGGAGGCTGCACTTCAAGACTATAGAAATCGAAATCCTGATCCAGTTTCATGCCGGAATAACCCAAGAACGGTTTGAGCGATCATTGTTCATTCAGGGGAATGTTCCAACCAAGGACAAGCCTCACTCCGTAATTTTTAACATCTCGTGTTGTATGCGTATTCATGTCGTCGCTGTTGCTGAGGCCTATAGGGCCTTGTGTGCCGTCAATGGAATACCATCCGACCTGGATGGGGAGCGTGGAGTCGAGTAATCCGTCTTGCTTGGAATCCATGGAAGAATAGAAGCCTTGGGCTTCGAAAAAAAGCAAACCCGCGTTTTGCCAGCCAACAGTCAGTTCATTCAATAGGCCGGAAGTCTCGCCATCTTCGCACGTCAGTCGTTTGGCTATCTTGTTGTCTGTTCCGCAAAAGGCCATGGGCATATTCCGGCACTTGCAGCTGATAAAATGACGCCTGTGGCGAGGCATACAAAAAAGGATTCGTAGCGTGCGGTAGCTGGTGCGATAAGCAAGAGAACGGCTGTGAGTATGAACGAGAACCGTAATACCATTGACAATTGTCCCTCAGGAGGGACCTATATCGTATTTATGCGAAAATAACCACTCCAGCGCGAAATATGGAGGAATTCTCGCTACGGATGCGAAAGAGTGGAATATGGGAGGAAAACGGAGGAAATTAACGAAAACAAAAAAGAAAGTGCGCCGTGCCGGATGATCCGGTCTTCTCCCCCGCCGTTTTGGCCTGGAGGTGTATGGCGCACATTACATGTGGTTCAGTGGCGACTCAATTCGCCTGTATATGGGTTTCTGGCCGGGTATCTCGCATCCCTCCGTTAAAGGTGGCTATAGTTATGGGCCCTTATACATTATAGATAATCACCGTTGTCTGTTCGTCAAGTGTTCATGCTGTTGAAAAGTTAGTGGAAAATTTGGTTAAAAGTGCGCCTTTCCGGATGACCCGGGTTCCCCCGGCTTTCAGCTCTTCCGCTGAGCCTGACGGCGGTGCTTGCTCGGCGCACGGCGCTCTTTGGGGCTAGGTGGCGACTCGGTTCGCCAGTATGGTGAAAACCACTCGGGGTCGATTATTTCCTATTACCCTCCGTTGCGGTCCAGCCTGTCTTTCCCTGAGGAAAGAACTCTGACTTCAGTTACAATATAACCCTGTGGAAAATGTCTGTCTAGCCCTTTGTTTCATAAATGTGACTTTTATACCGGAATAGGCTGAAATTGATGGTAATAAAAAACGCTCCAGGGTAACCCGATTCATACTCGGGTTGCCCTGGAGCGTCCAAGACGCTTTCTGTGCGTAAGCTTCTAGAGGTCTGCCAGTGCCGGATCGTTGAGCAGGTCCATGACCCGTTCCATGTTCAGCTCGTGCGCGTCCACGGTTCCGGAAAAGGCTGCAAAGTCAGCTTCCTGCCGGGCCTGTTCACGGGCTTTGAGTGAATTCTGGGCCACGACATCGGCAGCTTCGTCCACTTTGGACCCGGATTTGGTGTTGTTTTGGGTATTGGTGGATTCCTGAGCCGTGCCTTGTGATGGGGCGTAGGCAACGCCGACTATTTCGATATTCATGCTGAACCTCCTTGCAGCGTGGTTTTCAGCTAGCGAAATGCATGCCGTAAGAGAAAAATGTAATTATTTTAAGGAAAATATTGTTTATTCGGGTGAATGAACAGGCATATTTTTCAGTCCTTGCTGCGACGGTGTCGGGGTGGCACGAATTGCATGGTGATGAGGATCAGCGCAAAAAAGAGACCATACACAACCATGAAGATCCATGGCGGACTGTCGCAGAAGAGTATGGATTCCATGATTCGGGAGATCAATCCACGTTGTTCTGGGGATGTGATTCCTCGTAGTTGATCTTCCCAGAGTGTCAAAGGACAGGTCAGACCGAGCAATGTTTCGCCCAGAACGATCCCCATAAGCAGGACATGGCTCCAGCGAAACCACGGGTTACGCACGAAGTTCCATTTACGCCATGCCCCGATCCAGATGAGCGGCAGGCTCAGGACGTTGAAAGCTGCCAGCAGCAAATGCCCGGCAAGCAGAGCGTCCGCCCAACCCTGCATGATGTCAGCTCTCTTCCAGCCGGTTCAGGTAGCGGGCAAGCCCGTTAACGTACGGTTGCCCGGTTTCGGAAAAGCCCTGATTGTGTCTTCCCTCGATGTGCAGGAAGTCCTTTGGTCCCGGATAGCTCTCAAAGAGCTTGCGCCCGATTTCATACGGAACGATGTCGTCTTCGCGGCTATGGATGAACAGGGCCGGGATGTCGGACTTTTTGAGGGCGCGGGAGCTTTCGAAGCGGCTTCTTGCCAGCAGTCGGACCGGCAACCATGGGTAGATGGTGGTACCCACATCCGGCAGCGAAGAGAACGTGGATTCCATGATCAGGCCGTGCGGTCGTATGCCCTGTTCCTGCAGGGAGCCGGCCAGCCCGGCTGCGGCGCCACCGCCCAGAGAACGGCCAAAGATGATAATCTGTTCCGCCGGTATATCCATTTCCTGCGTGAGCCAGTCCCATGCGGCGCGAGTGTCTGCATGAACGGCTTTTTCGCCCGGTTTGCCCATGCTCTGGCCATAGCCTGAATAGTCGAAGATGAAGATGTTCAGGTTCAGGGAGTGGAAAATGCGAAATGAATCTTCCCTGTGGGATATGTTTCCGCCGTTGCCGTGGCAGAAGAGCAAGGTGGCTCTGGGGTTGGGGTGCGGCAGCCACCATGCATGCAAATGGGTGCCTTGCGCAGTGATGAGTTCCACGTCCGTGTAGGAAAATCCCATATCCTTCGGTGTGGCCTCCATGTTGCTGGAGGGGTTGTACACCATGGATTGTTGGGAAAAATAAACGGTGGCGGCCAGCAGTCCATAGCCGAGGCAGAGCAGCAACAGCAGTATTTTGAGTATGAGCATGGGCGTTTCTCCGGGAAGGTTCCTCGCTGCAAACGATAACATGGGCGGTCCGCGCAGAAAAGCTCTACTAGCCAAGCCAGGATTTTATTCATATAAGATACTATCAGAATACGACAAACATTTTTGGTTTGCCGGAACACACGAAGGAGGATCCTATACATGTTGGCCAAAAACTGGATGACCAAGAATGTCATAACCCTCACCCCGGAACGCTCCATGATGAAGGCGTCCAAGCTCATGAAGGACAAGCACATAAGCAGCCTGCCTATCGTGGACGAGGGCGGGCGTATCCTGGGAATCGTGTCGGACAGGGACGTCAAGGAAGCCTCGCCGTCCAAGGCTACCACCTTGGATATGCACGAACTGTATTATCTGCTTTCCGAGATCAAGGTCGGCGACATCATGACCAGAAAGCCTGTGACCATCCGCGAGGATGAGACCGTTGAAAAGGCCGCTGTTCTGATGCTGGAAGGCCGTTTCGGCAGTCTGCCTGTCGTGGATGAGGACGGTCTCGTGACCGGTATCCTGACGGACACGGACGTGTTCAACGTGCTTGTGGATATTACCGGCGTGCGTTCCGGCGGCATGCAGGTCGGTTTGCAGATCGCCACTTCGCAGGGGAGTCTTGCTCCGGTGCTGGATTGCCTGCAGGACAATGGCGCGCGCATTATGTCCGTGCTGACCCGCAATGTGGAAGACACCAAGGATATCAAGGATGTCTACATCCGCTTTCGGGACATGGACAAGCCCTCCCTCAAGAAGATGCAGCAGGAAATGGAATCAAGGTTCGACGTTGAGTACTGGGTAACGGATCACGTTCACCCTGTGGTGTAAAGTCTATCTGATGAAGATTTTGTGCGGGAGCCATTATACGGCTCCCGCCTTTTTTTAAGTAACCTATCGATAAGCTTACGACTTTATCTGCCTGTTTTATAATTTGATATGGATTATGATTGGTTTGAGAATATGAGCAGTTCTTTCAAATTTATCTTCAACGGTAATGCAAACAGGCAAAATGGCCGATAAGGAGACATAGAAGAGCAAGGAGGGGCTATGGGTACTGTCGTCGCGTTAGACCAGTTTCGCCGCATGCAGGACGAGCTTGTTGTCGCGAATCCTCGCAAACCGAAAATACCGCGTATCGTAGGCGGACAGATCTGGGGTGCGGATTACACCTCGGTTGATGGCATTGTGTTCGGTTTGCTCAAGGTGCGTGAAATCGCATCCTATTACTTCGGCACGTATGACGAGGATTTCGACCATCTGCTGCTGGAAGCCTTGGACAAGGCTTACTACATAGGGATGTCGGGGCATGATGAGCTGGTAATGGCCATTGCTCCGCTCAAGGAAATTCTTGTGGAAATGATAAACGACGAAAATCGCAAGCCGTTGTCCATCGGGCTGGTGGTACTGGACTTGATTGAAAAGGCTCCGGTACACAAGCGCGATTGAGCCGGTTGATTCCTGAAATGTGAACGGCCCCGCAACAATTTTTGCTGCGAGGCCGTTTTGTCTTGAATATTCGTCAGGTTCGGCTAGCTGGTGGCGCTATTTTTTGCGATAAGGCAGGCCCATGGAAAACGCCTTGCCGACAACCTGGCCGAGACTGTAGTAGGAGCCAGCTCCAGGCATGTACACCAGAGGTTGGACGGCCTCGGGAATGGGTGCTCCGTTTTCCATTTTGTCTTCATCAACTTTCACATCCATGATTTCACCGACGAGCTGTACGTGGGCGCCCTGGTCCAAAACATTGGTCAGCGAGCATTCCACGATCAGGGGAAATTCGTCGATGTACGGAGCGTCAACAACCTCGCTGCGTACGGGAGTCAGGCCTGTGGCCGCGAATTTGTCCACGTTTTTGCCGGAATCAATGCCCAGATAATCTGCCTGTGCGGCATACTCCACGTTCGCCACGCTGACGGTAAAGGCGCGATGTTCCAGAATGCCCGCATAGGTATGACGGGCCTTGCGCAGGGATACGCCGATGCTGGCAGGGTCGGAGCTGACGATGCCTCCCCATGCGGCGATCATGGCATTGGGTTTTCCTTCCACGTCATAAGCTCCCACGGCCCAGACAGGGGTGGGGGCAGCCAGTGTCTTTTTGCCAAGCGATGTCTTCATAATGAGTCCTTATCGTTTGATTGTATGATTGACGGTGTATAGTTTTTATTGTTTTGCCCACTGCACGACCTGCAGCATCCATGCAGGATGGGTTTTGTAGAACACGGCGTGTCCCTGTCCTGATTTGAGGCGGAACTCCTGGCTGGTGATACGGTTTCCGGCCTGCGCAAAGGCTCCCTTGCATGATCCCGCTTCAAGGTCGCCTGCGTCAAAAACGGAGAGGATGCGCCCACGCAGTCTGACTCCGCGCTTGCGGCGCAGAAAATACTCATAATCTCGGCTGTTGCGGTTGCGGCCGCAGGCCGCCAGCAGGACGTAGTTTATCCGCGGGTCTGCCAGCGAGGAAGCCGTAAGCAGGGCGATATAGCCACCGCGTCCGAATCCTGCCACAGTCACATGGGGAGCCGGTACTCCCCGTCTGAGAAGACGGCGTATGTTGGAGACAAGGCGGGAAGCGTATTGGTGCGGCTCCACGCGCATACGTCTTTGGCTGATGACCGTAAGATCCTGATCTTCGAAAAAACGGATCATTCCGTCCAGATCGTATTCGCCATAGGGAGACTGTTTTTGGGGTTCCTGCGTTTTTTCGAGATTTTTCCCATGAAGGAAAATCAAGTATCGTTGTGCGGGGTCCGGATGCTTGAGAACCTGTTCAAAGGTCTCGGATTTGGCATTTATTGGCCAAAAAAGTGCGGCCAGCACAAAAAAGATGAATGCTTGTTTCATGGAACGACTTACTCCTGATGCTTGCGGGGTAGTGTAGTCCATTGCCTTCGGGCAAGTAAAGGAGTTGCAGCCGGAAGATGGACAGTGATTTTTCCATGCCGTTCTTTTGCCGCAGACCGTTTGAAACAAAGAAATCCGCACCCCGACGACGCCGACGGAATGCGGATTCTGTTTTTTATTTCGAGATGCTAGAAACGCTCGAACTCTTCGCCTGTCGAGGCCTCTTCCTGTACCGGGGGCAGTGCTTGGTGAATGGTGGCTGCCTGAACGACTCCTCCATGGGAGCCGATGTTGAAGAAAGCCATGATCTCCTGGAGGGTTGCGGCCTGTTCCGCGAGCTGCTCCGCCGTGCCGGACATTTCCTCGGCAGCGGAGGCGTTTTGCTGGATAGTACTATCCAGCTCCTGCACCGCTGTGTTTATTTGCGAGGCCCCGGCATTCTGTTCGTTGCTGGCCTCGGCAATTTCCCGCACAAGGTCGGCGGTCCGCGCAATGTCGGGAACCAGTTTGTCTATCATCGACCCCGCACGTTCAGCCACGTCCACGGTGGAAGAGGAGAGTTCTCCAATTTCTGCCGCTGCAGCGCCGCTGCGTTCCGCCAGTTTGCGGACTTCGGCGGCTACAACGGCAAATCCCTTGCCGTGCTCACCGGCGCGAGCCGCTTCAATGGCCGCGTTCAACGCCAGCAGGTTGGTCTGGCGTGCGATTTCCTCGATGACAAGGATCTTTTCCGCAATGGTTTTCATGGCCGCCACGGTTTCCTGCACGGCCTTTCCGCTTCTTTCCGCTTCCGTGGATGCGGAAGAGGCCAAGGTTTCCGTTTCCTGCGCATTGCTTGCGCTGGCCTGGATATTGGAAGTCATTTCTTCCATGCTGGAGGAAACCTCTTCCACGCCAGCGGCCTGTTCCGTGGCTGTCTGGGAGAGAGTCTCGGAAGAAGATGCCATTTCCCTGCTGCCCGAGGACACATGGTCCGTGGATGAGAGAACCTGAGACACGACATCGCGAAGCTTGCGGACCATTTCGTTGAGAGCGGATGCCAGCTGGCCCACTTCATCCTTCTGGTCCACATCAAGTTGTGACGTGAAGTCGCCATTGGCCATATTCTGGGCGAATTGGACTCCTTTAAGAACTGGGCCGGTAATGGCTCGGGTGAGCAGGATTCCCATGGCAAGAGCCAGAATCACACCCACTATCATGCCGATAATGACCACACTGTTGGCCCGCACGGCCATGGCCTCGCTTGCAGCCGCGTTTTCATGGGCACGGTCTCCATTGTATTCAAGTATCTTCTCCAACGCCTTGTTGGCCGCATCTTCGCTTTGCTTTTCCTGAACGTGCATCACCGTGGTCATTTCGTTGAAAAGTTTTTGAACACGGCTGGCTTCAATGCGCATTTGTTCGAAAAGACTGAAGACGCTGTCCCGGGCAGGCTTGAGATCCTTGTAAAAAGTGTCGAATGCTGCGCCGTTGTCCTGCTTGGCCATGGCGGCTTTGATATCCTTGACCGCCGCATGGAATTGATCATGAGGAATTTTTATTTTTGTCAATAATTCTTTCATCTTCGGGTTCGTCGTGTCGAGGGTGGCCATCCACTTCCCAAAGGCGCATTTGGTTGGATCCCCCCCTCCCTTGAAAGTGTCTTCCGTGAGCATGAGGTTGGCGGTCAGCGACTCCAGCTTGTAGTGATCGCCTCTGAATTGCTGGATGTGGCTCATGAATCTGTCGGGGTTAAGGATGTCGCTATTTCCCACTTCCCGGGAAAGGCTGACCACACGATCGGAAGCCTGCTGCAGTTTATCGAGACTCTGCTCGTATTCCGCAGCCAGATTCTTTTCCGTTTTGCTTTTTGGAAGAGCGTTATAGGCCTTGAATGAGCTTTCAAGGTTCTTTTTTTGCGTTTCGACTTGTGCATAAATCCCGTCGCGATCCTGACGGGTGAGCGCAGGGCTCATGAGAGAGCTGAGCGACTTGGCTTCCCCTCCGAGACTTTTGGTAACAGAGCACAAAGCCTCAATGGCGGGGAGATTCTGGGCGGTGACTACTTTGCCAGAACGTTCGAGGCTGAGTACGGCCCATATCCCCATAAGACCGATAATCAACGCGATACACGCGGAGATAACAAAGCCTCCAACGAGCTTGTATGACAGACGAATGTTTTTCATAAGACCCTCCGAGACCAGATGTTTTACGAAAGTATGAATTTATTTTAAGTATATTGTTATTATTATCGTATGTTACACATCTCGTTCCTTTAATAATTTGTCAATAGGAACAAATAATCCTTTTTTTTCCTTTCCACGTTCCATTTTTATTCGTCCATCCTTTGCTGTGGCATACTTGGCAGGCTGGTGCTTTTTTTTGCCATGTATGAACAACAGGAGGAACAGATGGCGATACCTTTAATCGGTGCCGTTACAGGACTTTTGGGAACAATCGTGGAGGGGATCTCCGACTATTTCGGCCAGAAACAGGAAATTCGGAAAGCTGTCATGGAAAACAAGTTGCGTCTGGCCCGTTCAGACCGGGAGTTCAACCACGAATGGGAAATGCGCCAGTTGGAAAACGCGGGCTGGAAGGACGACGTGCTTTTTTTCGCGTGGATCGGTTTTTTTGTCTGGAGCGGATTTTTCCCGGAGCAGGCGCATGAGGTACTGACGGCCTGGGAAGCTTTGCCGGAATGGTTCTTGCGCATCACGTTCTGGATCGTCGCTGCGGTTTTGGGCGTTAAAAAAGTGGGCGACTATTTGCCCGGTACGGTCAAAGGGCTGCGAGACGCCTTGAAGGAGGAACGATGAGTCCTGCTGAGAACAGGGAATTGCACGATTTGCTGATTCGTATTGACGAACGTGTGTGCGCCGTGCAGGAGGACATCCGTTCCATCAATGGCCAGCGTAAATGCCCCGAGCATGCGGAGAAGATCCGCACGTTGGAGCGTTTGGTCTGGGGGTGTTGCGCATCCATGCTCGGGGTGGCCATGCGCATGTTGTATGACGTTTTCCGTTAGGGCTCGGAAGGGTCGGGATGCAGGATTTTTGCCGTGTATTCTGCGTTGAGGCGTTGCAGGGCGCTTGTGCGTGTGGTGATGTTTCTGGCCTTGGCAACGGCCATGGCGCGTTTGATGTGCCGGAGGGCTTCTTCATATTCGCCCCGGCCTGCATAGGCGCGGGCCAGAAGCTCAAGGTACATGGGATTTTCTGGGGACATCAGGGAGGCTTGGCGCAGATCCTGAATGGCCCTGCCGAACACGTTCAGACGCAAATAGCTTTCCCCCCGTCCCGCAAAAGCCTGACTGGAGGAAGGGGTCGCTCCGATGGCGTCCGTAAAATCCTGTGCCGCCAGCGAATGTTTGCCTTGCGCCGTATAGGCCAATGCACGCTGGTAGTATGGATCATAGCGATTGGGAGCCATGGAAATGGCCTGGCTGAAGTCGTCTACCGCCTGCTGGTATTGCTTGGCCTTGTTGTGGACAAAGCCGCGCTGCACGTATGCGTTTACCTTGGTGTCGTCCAGCTCAATGCTGTGGGTCAGATCCTGTAGCGCCCCCTCATTGTTCTCCAGATGTATGCGGACTATCCCCCGCAGATAGAATATTTGGGCCGAATCCGGGGTCAAAGTGGCGGCCCGGCTCAAATCCTTTTCCGCCTCCGGCCATTTTTTCTGCTGTATGCGTGCTATGCCCCGGTACAAGAACGCGTCTTTCAGTTGCGGATCCAGCCGGACAGCCTTGTCCAACGAGACTTCCGAGGTTTCCGGGTCCAGAAACCTGCCGTTGTGCATGTCCTGCATGGCTATTTGCAGGTCTCCGGCCGCAAGGGATTCACGTTTTGATTCCCGGACTTGCTCAGGGGAGAGGGTGGACACATCCCGGGACACGCATCCGGAACAGGAAACGAGGAGTGCGAGAGCGAGAATGGGCAAGCGATGCATCATCGAACACGGATACCGGGGCAGGCGCACCCCGTCAATATGCACAAGGAGTAAAATGATTATGAGCGACTGTTATATTCCGCGAACGCATCAGGCGGAAATAGAACGCAATTTGCGGCGTTTTTCCGTGTTGGTCTGCCACAGGCGTTTCGGCAAGACCGTGCTTTGCGTGAATCGGCTGGTACAATGCGCTGTTGAAACACCGCTTCCTGACTGGCGAGGTGCCTACATTGCACCGCTTTACCGGCAGGCCAAGGCCGTTGTGTGGGATATCCTCAAGCGGCATTGCCGCATGCACGAGCAGGCTTGCGCGGTGAAGTTTCATGAAGGCGAACTGCGGGCTGACTTTGCCAACGGTGCGAGGATTCGGCTTTTTGGGGCCAACAATCCCGATTCCCTGCGCGGCCTGTATCTGGACGGCGTGGTTTTCGACGAAGTAGCCCAGATGGCCTACCGGGTCTGGTCCGAGGTAGTGCGCCCCGCGCTTTCGGACCGCAAGGGATGGGCCATATTCATCGGCACGCCGCAAGGCAAGAACGCCTTGTACCGGCTCTGGGGCATGGCGCGTAAAGATCCTGATTGGTTTGCAGCCATGTATCGGGCCTCGGAAACCGGGGTGCTGGACCCGCGGGAACTGGACGCGGCCTGCCGGGAAATGAGTCCCGAAGAATACGAGCAGGAATTCGAATGTTCGTTCAGTGCGGCTGTCCGGGGTGCGTATTTTGGTCGTCTTGTGGCGGATGCCGAGCAGCAGGGGCGTGTCTGCGCGGTTCCTCATGATCCCGATTTGCCCGTGCATACGGCATGGGATCTGGGCATGAGTGACTCCACTGCCATCTGGTTCATGCAGGTTGGTCCCGGTGGCGAGTGTCGGGTTATCGATTATTACGAAGGACAGGGTGTCGGGCTGGATCATTATGTGCGGGAACTGCAATCGAGGGATTATTCCTATGGCAGGCATATCGCGCCTCACGACATTCGTGTCCGTGAGCTGGGGACCGGCAAGTCAAGGCTGGAGGTGGCCCGATCCCTGGGCATTCGTTTTGATATTTGTCCCAATATTCCGGTGCAGGACGGAATCAATGCCGTCCGCTCCCTGCTGCCGCGTTGCTGGTTTGACATGGAGCGGTGCGAAGTGGGGCTGGAGGCTTTGCGCCATTACCGGCGCGGCTTCAACGAACATGCCGGGGATTTCGGGGCGCGGCCCGTGCATGATTGGACAAGCCATGCCGTTGATGCTTTCCGTTACTTTGCCGTGGGATTTCGGCATGGTGCGGATGGCGGGGAGTTGTCACAACGGCCGTCTCGCGCCGAAAATCGATTCGATCCTTTCGAGCGTTTTGACGGACGTGACCGTTTCAACCGGCAGCAACGGCCATGAGCGTGTGTCGAGTAGGACAACAGCCGGATATGTTGGACGGCTTGCCGGACTCCGGGCGCTATTCATGGCTGTTGTTACGGGACCGTTTTGGTGAATACGGGCAGGCGGCATTGGCAGAATCCGGGGATTGTCTGGAAGTTCATTTGGAAATGACTCGCCGGGGACCACAGGCCATGCGTTCCCTGCGCAAGGATATGGCATGGTTGCATGCGGAAGCACGCAGACTCGGCAAATCCCGGATTTTGGGGCTCAAGGGCGTCGGTTCATCCGGGGGGGGCGGGGGAAATCGTCACGGTTCGACATCGGATACGGAGGCGCTGGAAGTGGATCGTATTTGGGTGCGGTTTACTTCGTCTCTTGGCTTTGTGAACCACGGCCTGGTGCATACGGCCATATTGCCGGTAGATCCGTCAGAATAAATCGTCGCCAGTATACTCTTTTGAATATACTGGCGATTTGTATTTCGAAAGCAAACGATACCTATGAGGCAAGGCAGCCCGGAAAGCAGGCGGGATCAGGCGTTGGCAACCATGACGTCGCCACCTGTACGCTCTGGAGCGCCCATGAAATTGATGGTCATGTAGTAGGTGGTGTTGTCGAAGTTGAAGACAGACCCGCTGCTTTCATTGACGATGGTGGAACCGGTGGGTGCCGCGCCCACATTGGTAGTTGTGCAGCCGTCTCCGCGCGATCCCGAATCGCTCACGTTTATGATGCCGCCTGTATTGGGCGCACCGGTTCCTCCGCCGACGTTACGGTTTGGGTCCGGGGCTATGCCGGAACCACTGACCGGAGCCGGGCCTGTGTTGGCTGCATAGGGAATTCTGGCCGGGGAGGTGTCTATGGTAACATGTCCTCCCGTGTCGATGGGCACTCGGGCCGGAGTGGTGTCGATGGGAACATGTCCTGCTTTTCCGGGCGTGACATGTCCTGCCTCGGCAGCCATAAAATGACCGGCGGGGCCTGCCGTAACGCTACCGGCTGGACCGGCTACGATAAAATCGGTGAAGCCTTCCATGATGTCTCCCCACAAGGTTGGATTTCCCGATAATCCTTTTTGTTCTCCGAGGAAACAAATGTTTCCTACCTCTACACTCTTCATAAATACGCCTGCCCGAATCTTCCGTCAAGCGGATCCGACCTCACAAGGTCTGTCAACAGGGGAAAGGCGTCTTTTTGTTTCCCTGCCACGGGCAGATTCCGCCCGATGCGAAAAGCCGGGATTAGAATGGCTTCCGGCCCCGTTGCCGGAGCGCGACCCGGACATGTGTTGCCCGGTCACTCGTGTCGCCGGGGCCGGGAGACCCGCGTCAATATTGACCAACAAAAGGAGAAACAACAGAAATGTCTATGTTCATTGAAGAAAGTTTTGTCACCCAATACTGCACGGACGTGCATCTGGCCTATCAGCAGCGCGGGTCCAAACTCAGGAATACCGTGCGCCTGAAAACCGGGATCAAGGGGTCGAAGTGCGTGTTCCAGAAGAACGGCAAAGGAACCGCAGGCAAGAAGACCCGTCACGGCAACGTGCCGCTTATGAATCTTGATCATTCCACGGTGTCGTGCACTCTGGAGGATTGGTATGCCGCGGAATACATCGACCGCCTCGACGAAGTGCGCACCAACACGGACGAGCGTCTAGTGGCTGCCAATGCCGGGGCATGGGCGTTGGGACGCAAGGTGGACGAGTTGCTCATCACCCGCATGGGCAAGGGGAGTAATGTGGTGTCTGAAGACTCTTCCGGTTTGACCAAGGGCAAGATTCTGGCCGGGTTCGGCCTGTTGAACGCTGCGGACGTGCCGGACGACGGCAACCGCTTTGCCGTTGTGGGGCCGCACCAGTGGAACGAACTTCTGAACATCGAGGAGTTCAAAAGCGCGGATTATGCAGGGGACCGTTATGCGTGGCTCAAGGGCACGGAGTCCCGCTGCTGGCTGGGCATCACGTGGATGTTCCACACCGGGCTGCCGCTGGATTCCGGCGCGCGCCGCTGCTTTATGTACCACAAGAGTGCCGTGGGGCTTGCCGAAGCGCAGGAGATCAAAGCCTACATGGACTGGGTGCCGGAAAAGGCCGCTCACCTCGTAGACCATCTTTTGTGCGCCGGAGCGTGCCTCATCGACTCGGACGGCGTGGTGGAAATTCGTTGCGATGACGACGCTGCCATTGCCTGATTTTTTTTGTACTCATATTAAATATCGAAAACTTATCCATCATGAAAAGGAGTTCTTATGGCTTATAAATCCGAAGATATGCGACTTATGGGAGGAGTACCGGGGCAGCAGCTCTTTTTGTATCGCACCGGGGATGCTGCCGCAAAGGTCAAGGTTGCCGGCTATTTTGATTCGGCCGTGGACGAGTATCATCTGGAAACGGGTGACATTGTGATCGCCTGTTCCGGTGTCGCTCAGACCGGTGCCGTGGATCTGCTGGTGGTGAAGGTGGACGGCGGCGTGGCAAGCGTGGTCGCTGCGGAGTAGCTCCGCAAGGGCGGACCTGCGGCCGTGATTGTCTGCGGGTCCGCCACAATTGGCAACAAAGGAGTGTCATATGGGTGGTTCCATGGGAAGCGCAGTGGTGTCCTCCGTGATTTCCCTTGTGGGCAAGAAATCGTCTTCAAGAGCTGAATCGTTAGAGAAAGAGCGCAAGGAACGCAAAAAGGAAAAGCTTGAGAAAGAAGCAAAGGAACGGCGCAGAGAGCGTCTTCGGGTCCGGGAGGCGCGTAGCGTCGAAGCGGCGCAACTGAAGAAAAAACATTCGGAAACATTGGTTAATGGTGGTGCCGGGGTGCAGGGGCAGGCCCCGGTTTCCGGGGCATCGCTCAAAAACAGGTTGGGGGAGTAATATGAACGGGCAGTTGGCGGACGCTGTATTGAAACGCTTTGAGGCGTTGGATAATGACCGCGCGCCCTGGGTTTCTTCGTGGAAGGAACTGGCCGAATACATGCTGCCGCGCAAGAACGGGCGAGCGCTCGGTGCTGTTTCTCCGAGCCTTCCCGGTGACGAACGCGTCTATGATTCCACGCCCCTGAATGCGTTGGAGTTGCTCGCTTCGGCTTTGGGAGGGCTTTTGACCAGTCCTTCCCAGCCGTGGTTCGACATCCGTGTCCGGCCCGGTCTTGATGCCGGGGAATCGTCGGTGGTTCGTGCGTTTCTCCTCCGTGCGAGAGAACGCATGGCGCAGGCGTTCAACGATGACGATACCGGGTTTCAGGCACATATCCATGAATTGTATCTGGATGTGGCTTTGTTCGGAACCGGGGTCATGTATGTGGAGTCCGATCCGGAAACCGTGGTGCGGTTTGCGTCGCGTCCCCTGGGGGAAATTCGTGTTGCCGAGTCCGCCCGGGGCATGGTGGACACCGTGTTCCGCAAGTATGAGCTGACCGTGCGACAGGCCGTGGCCGAGTGGGGAGATGCCTGTTCCCCGGAGATTGTTGACCGGCTGGCCGATCATCCTGACGATCCGGTGGAAATCGTGCATGCGGTTTTTCCGCGCAGGGACCGCAACCCTCTGGGCCTTGGCGTTGCCGATTTCCCGTGGGCTTGCGTGTATCTTGAGGTGCAAACGCGGCATGTGCTGGAGGAATCCGGTTATCTGGAAATGCCGTTCATGGTTCCGCGCTGGGCAAAAGCCTCGGGGGATGTCTACGGACGGGGACCGGGGCTGACTGCGCTTTCGGACGTGCGCGTGCTCAACGCCATGTCCCGCACCGCTCTCATGGCTGCGGAAAAGATGAGTGATCCGCCGTTGATGGTGCCGGATGACGGCTTTCTCGGACCGGTCCGTTCCGGTCCCGGAGGGCTTTCCTATTACCGGGCGGGATCACCGGACCGTATCGAACCGCTGCCCGTGCGTTGTGACCTGCATGCTGCCGAAACCATGATGGCCCAACGGCGTGAGGCCATACGGCGCATTTTCCTCAACGACCAGTTGCGTGCCGAGGAGGGGCCTGCCATGTCCGCCACCGAGGCGGTCATCCGCCAGGGCGAGCGCATGCGCGTTCTCGGACCGGTGTTGGGCCGTTTGCAAACGGAATTGCTGGGGCCGCTCGTGCACCGGGTGTTCAGGATCATGCTGCGGGCCGGAGCTTTGCCCGAGCTTCCCGACGGTTTGCAGCCCTCGGACCTTTGCGTCCGGCATAGTTCCGTGGTGGGCCGTGCCCAGCGTGAATATGAGGCGCAGGGGCTTGCCAGAGTCATGGACTATATCTCGCCCCTGGCCGGGGCGGATGCATCCGTCATGGACAATTTCGATACGGATCGCGTTGCGCGCCATGCTGCGGATTTGTTTGGCGTGCCGACGGATTTACTGCGTTCCAGCCGGGATGTGGCCGAAATTCGTGAACAGCGGCAACAGAGCGCGGAACAGGAACGGGCCGCCGCCGTTACGGACAGGCTGGCCGGTCTGGCGCACACCCTTTCCCAAACAAGTACGGATGGTCCCAATGCTTTGACCGTTGTGGCGGGACTTTTGGCCGACAGAGCAAAGGAACAGGAATTACAGGAGAATAATAATGCAGGAAACCGTTGAACTGCATCGTGCGTACAAACGTGCGCTGGATAATGAGGACGGCCGAAAGGTCTTGAACGATCTGGAACAGCGGGGCTGCCTTGCGCGCTCCACGTTCTCAACGGATCCGGGCCGGACTTTCTACAACGAGGGCAGGCGCAGCATGGTGCTGCACGTACGGCACATGCTGGATGAGAATAACTTCAAGGAACTCATGGAGAAAAAACGTCATGGTTGAACACGGTAAATCGGTGAAAACGGATTGGAGGTTGAGCCTGCCCGAAGAATGGACTGTGCCTTTTACGGACGAGGACGGTCTTTCCCGGGAAATTTCGTTGCGCGAGCATCCTGCGCTGGCCAAGTATGCAAGCAAGGATGAGGCGGTCAAGGCATTGGTGCATGCACAGCGCATGCTCGGACGCAAGCCCGAGGGCTACGTGCGCCTGCCCGCTTCCGGCGGCGATTCCGATCAGTGGGAAGAGCTGTGGAACGCCTTGGGACGGCCGCAATCCCCGGATCAGTATGCCATGCCGGAGGTGGCATTGCCTGAAGACATGGCCGTGGACGGAGATTTCCTGCAGGAATTTGTCGAAACCGCCCATGCATTGGGTTTGAATGAAGATCAGGCCGCCGGGCTGTATGGCTGGTTCATTCCGCGTGTGGTGTCATTGGACCAGGAACGAGGCCGTTTCGCGGAAGAATCACGGCAGAACGAGTTTGAAGTGCTGCGCGGTCAGCATATGGGCCGGACTTCGGACGTGCTTGAACGCGCATTGCAGGCCGCTCGTGCCATTGGGGGCGATGCCCTTGTGCAGGCTCTGGATGAAACCGGTGCCGGGGACCGGGCATCCGTAATCAGTGCCTTTGCGCGTCTGGCTCCGTTGGTGTTGGAGGGGCGCTTCCGAAACAACGGCGCGGAAAGCGAATCGCCCCTGGACCGTTCACAGCTGGAAACCATGATGCGCGACCCGCGCTACCATGATCCTCTGGAGCGTGATCCCCAATGGGTTCGCCGTATTGAAGATGGGTTCCGGGCCTTGTGTCCGGGGAGGAACAGACCATAAAGTCAGCAAGGGCGCGGCTTCTGGAAAGATTGCCGTGCCCTTTGTTTACAAATTGAAGTCATTAAGAAATCAATAACAAC
Organism: uncultured Desulfovibrio sp.; assembly: GCA_913060505.1. Taxonomy (GTDB): domain Bacteria; phylum Desulfobacterota; class Desulfovibrionia; order Desulfovibrionales; family Desulfovibrionaceae; genus Pseudodesulfovibrio. Next base: position 48,237 of record CAJXRQ010000003.1, on the reverse strand, counting down.
TACGTATCGTAAATCAGAAAGATTTCATTTTGTTTCTGTCTATGGTTTTTCCTCGTTATGAAGCGGGGTGGGCACGACCGGGGGCGGTGCTGAAAAGTGTTCTGCTCTGCGGTGTTCCGCTTCAAAACAAGGAAAAGGCCGGGAGGGGTGTCCCGGCCATGCCACTTGTGCGAAGGGGGTGTGCTTCTCATGCGTACGTATGCATGGAGAGGGTACGGATGGGCTATCCGCCTGAGGTTAACTGTCGCAAGGATACCACGGCTCGTTCACCTTTCGGCCCGAACCGAGCAACGTGATGATCTCGGGAAGCATGTTGGACACAAGCGGCGTGAAGGGTTGATATTTGTATGCGACCTGAACTTCCACCAGCTGGCACGGCTCGCCGGCGTTTCCTTCGATGCCGCTGCCCGTGGCCGAATGATCCGGCCAACTGCGTATGGTGATGACTTTTTGCCCGTTGTTGAGCTGATCCAGCATGGAGGCGGTGGCCTGTTCGATCAACGTATTGCGGGTTCCTTCCTCGTAGCCCTGTCCCGTGGCCGCAAAGCGTACTCCCTCATGGGCCGCACGCTGGACCGTGAGCCACGAGTAGCAAAGGACACCGGTTTCAATGATGCCCATGATCAGCATGAATACGAGGGGGAGCAGCAACCCGAGTTCCACCGTCGTGATGCCCGCGCGCGATCCAGCGTTGTTCGTGCTTTTTTTATGGAGTGAACGGTTCATTGTTTCCTCCTAGTTGAGCAAACGCCAGCCAAGGTGCCTGCCGATCTTTTTGAAAACGTCGTCGATGTCGTACACCGAAGGCGCGTTAAAGTAGTGATCGTCCGTTCCCGGCTTGCTGGATGCCACCTGCTTCATGAGCGCTATGTCGGTACTGTCCGAGTTGCCGAAACGGATGGTGAATATTTCGATGTCCGAATTCTTGGCCAGTTGGGCCTGTTCCAGCAGATCATTGTTGAGCTGTCCGCCGTCTTCGCAGTGCGCCGTGTCCACGCCCATGCCGTAGTAGGCGTTGGTCCAGTAGTTGTTGGGCGTATAGCTCTGGGCGTACGGACCTCCGCAGGCGCCGTCCTCGTTGTCGCCGTCCGTGAGCAGGATCAGGATTTTGCGGTATTCGTCCGGGTCGCCGGCCTGCGGATAGGGCGCTCCTTCGGTGAGCATGAGTCGTCCCCACTTCATGCCCATGGGAATGACCGTCCCGGACCATACGCCTTTGGCATCCATGCGGTTCAGGGTGTCGGTAATGGCGTATTTGTCATCGGTAAGGCCGTGGGACTTGGGAATTCCCGAACAGGTGTCCAGCGTGACCCGGGAACGATAGTAATAGGGCAATGCCCAGTACAGGGGCATGAAGTCTTCATGCATCCCTTCATACATGGAACCGTCCCAGTTGCGGCAGCCTTCGGGCAGGCCGTCCTGTACGTCATCCTGCAGGCGGACCGTTCCCTTGAACGGAACAAGTCCGATTTTGGAACCGGGAGTTGCACCATCAGGAAGGATCAGATCCACAAGGTTCAGGGCGGCCTCCCGCACCATCGTGATGGGGGTTCCTTTCATGGAACCGGAGTTGTCCACCACAAAGACCACCTCAAGCTTGTTGAAACCGGCCGAGGCCTTGGCGGAAATCCATTTGTCGGTGATTCCCGCCACTCCCATGATCAGCGTGGAAACATTGGCCTTGGCCATGACATTCACGCTGCGGATGTCGGTTCCGGCGGTCAGGCTTTCCACCTGCGCGCCCGGATAGTTCTTTTCCATCATGCCGGTTACGGCAGCGGCCACACGCCCGTTGCTTACGTCCGGGTCGTAGGGAAGCTCCAGGCTTCCGGCCAGAGCGGCAGCGTCCACAGCCGCCTGCAACTTGGACTTGGCCATGTACAGGTTGCCCAGATCCACGGCCAGCCCAACGGAAAGCACCATGGCCGTGATGACCACGCCCATGAGGATGCTCACCGCGCCTTCGCGGCTATTGCAACGGCATGGTGGTTTGCGCTTTGAGCACGAACGGGGTTTTGTCGCCCGTAAGGAATTCGTATCCATCATCGCCTCCATTGAAAGGAGTATATTGACAGCTGACCATGACCGTAACCGTGTCCGCCTCCGTGCTGACCGTGGTGGTCAGATTCTCCGGCGGAATTTCCGTGACCAGCGCCTGAACCAGTGAACTCACGTCCGCGGACTCTCCTTCCAGCAGGACCAGGCGCGCTCCTTCCCGGCTGGCTTCCTGAAGGGAAGAGTACATGTGCATGGCGTTTGCCCCTTCCACCAGCAGAAAGAGCAACAGGAAGAGGAACGGCAGCATGAGTGCCAGCTCTGCCGCGGCCATCCCGCTGTGTTTGGAGTCGGTAGTGTTCATGCCATTCTCCTTGCCGAAAACCCGATGCGGGTTTGTTCTAAAAGATGTTCTTGGTAAAGCAACGGACGTGCCAAAAGGTCCGCCGTTTTGCTTTTGTGTGCCGAAATCCTTTGTAGGCAACGGCTGCCAAGGCTTTTCTCCTGTATGATTGATTTGTTTTGTCGTGTGGCAGAGGTATTGTGGACACGAACGATCCATTTTTTGTAGATCGATGGCCGTTCCTGGGGTAGGGTGAATCCAAAGTAAAAACTCCGGGGAGAGGATCAATGCCCATACGTGTGCTTGTGGTGGATGACGACGCTCCGTTTCAGGGGCTTTTGATGGATGCCCTGACCGGGTTGGGATACGAGGTGGAAACCGCTTCCACTGCCGAAGAGGGAATCGAAAAGGCCAGGGCCGGGGATTTTGCCCTTGCCCTGCACGATGTGAAGCTGCCGGGCATGTCCGGCGTGGACGCCTTGCCGCATCTGGCCGAAGTCGCACCGGGTATGGATGTCATCGTCATGACCGGATACGCTTCCAAGGGATCGGGCGTAGAAGCCATGAAACGCGGGGCCTACGATTATTTCACCAAGCCGTTCAGCATTTCGGAAATGGATGTCGTCATCCGTCGGGCGTTGGAAAAACGCAAGTTGGAACAGGAACTTGAAACGCTCCGACGCAATTTGCGAACGGATAGTCCGTTGGAAAATATCATCGGCCAGAGCCAACCCATGCAGCAAGTGAAGGAGCGCATTGCGCGTGTGGCCGAACTGGATACGGACGTGCTGGTCGTGGGTGAGACCGGGACAGGCAAGGAGTTGGTTTCCGATACCATCCATGCCTTGAGTCACCGGGCTTCCGGCCCGTTCGTCAAGCTCAACTGCGCCGCCATTCCCGAGAGCCTGCTGGAAAGCGAGTTGTTCGGGCACGAGAAAGGTGCGTTTACCGGGGCCAACGCCGTCAAGAAAGGCAAGTTCGAACAGGCGCGCGGCGGCACCATCCTGTTGGATGAGATTGGTGACATGCCTTTGCATTTACAGCCGAAACTGTTGCGTGCCGTGGAACAGAAACAGGTGGAGAGGCTGGGCGGTATGGCTCCCATTACGTTTGACGTGCGCATCATCGCCGCCACCAATCAGGAATTGGAAAAACGGGTGGCCGAGGGCGAGTTCCGTTCCGACCTCTATTATCGGTTGCATATCGCGACCATTGCCTTGCCTGCCCTGCGGGAGCGCATCGATGACTTACCGCTGCTGGCCGAACAGTTCATCGTGCGCGCCAATCGTCGGCTTGGAACGGACATCGCGGGCATTTCCCCGGAAGCCATGGGCATCATGATGGCTTACGACTGGCCGGGCAACGTGCGCCAATTGGCCAATGCCGTGGAGCGTGCCGCCATCTTTTGCAAGGGCAGCCATATAACCCCGGCAGAGGTGGATCTCGCCTTTTCCCGTGCCGTACCGCAGGGGGAAACTCCGGGTGCACCTGTGGCGTTGGAACCCGGTACCACCCTCAAGCAGGCCATGCAGGACTATGAGCGCATGCTCATTGGCGAGGCCATGACCCGCGCTGCCGGAGTTCAAACCGAGGCCGCAGCGCTGCTGGGTATTTCCCCAAAAAATCTCTGGAACAAGATACGCAAGCACGAATTCGACCCTGCCAGCTTTGTTCGCAGGTGATCCATTTTTTGTGGATCAGCCTACCTCTTTGAAATAGAATACTATTTCATCTCAATTATCTCCTTTCTACCGCTTTGATGAATCTATTTTTTGTGGATTCTGTCGGTGTGGAATGTTCGTAACTCGCATGGCGTTTTCGCCGTGTCCTTTTTTTTATTCCATCAATTCAAAATGTTATCCTGAAATATTGGCGCGTTTGCGTCGAGTGGCACGGTGGTTGCTGAATGGGAGGCATGCTCGCTGAAGAGCCCGGCTTGAGGAAGGGGAGACCCAAGGCAACCAAAAATCGTGCAACCCGATTTTATCGAAGGAGTAAAGACCATGACCAAAATGATGCAGCTTATCCGCAATGAAGAAGGCGCAACCGCTCTGGAATACGGCCTGATCGCCGCCCTGATCGCCGCCGCCATCGTGACCGCTGTCACCGCACTCGGCACCAACGTGTCCGGCACCTTCAACGGCATCGCATCCAAGATGACCGTCGCTCCGTAACATCGGAGGCCAAACGTTTCGGTCGGTCCCGGGGCGGAGGGAGGGAAAGCCCGCCGCCCCGGCCCCGTCTCCAGAGGGAGGCGGAACCGACACCACTTGTCAGGTATTCGGGGGAGAACCATGGACATTGCCGCCGCTATCATGCTTCTGGCCGCTTTGGCCGTCGCCGTCATAACCGATCTGCGCAGCCAGCGTATTCCCAATTGGCTGACCTTTCCGCTCATGCTCCTGGGCCTTGTGACCCACACAGTGATGGGTGGATGGGACGGGCTGCTTTTTTCGTCGGCAGGATTCGGCCTTGGACTCGGCGTGATGCTGATTCCGTTTCTGCTGGGCATGATGGGTGCGGGTGATGTCAAACTCATGGCTGGCGTGGGCGCCTGGTTGGGCGCGAATACCGCGTTTGCCGCATTCCTTTTCACCTGTCTTGCCGGTGGGCTTTATGCACTGGTGGTCCTGTTCAGACATATGGACCATCTCAAGGCCGTGCTGGCAAACTTCCGCGCTTCCGTACTCATTCTCCTGTCCTCCCACCGGTTCGAATACGTGCCCGTGGAAACCGAACGGACCCTGCCCCGGCTGTGCTACGGCGTAGCCATCGCAGTAGGGACCGTGGTGTCCATGGGGCTGGCTTTTCATCGCACCGGACTGTTTTACGCCCCCTAGGGCAAGGAGAATCCCATGAGCAGATCCTCGCGCGCAATCATTCAGATAGGCCTGGCCCTGGTACTTTCACTGGTGGCGGCCATGCTCATCTTCCGTTGGATGAGCGGTCGAACCGTGGAACAGGCAGCCGTTCCCACCGTGCCCGTTGTCGTGGCCAAAACCGCCATCACAAAGGGCAGCATGATTCAGGAAGAGGCCCTTGTGGTTCGCCAATACGCGCAGGAAGCCGAACCGGCCGGAGCTGTGGGGGATTTCAAGAACCTTCTGGGTCGTACCGTTGCCGTGGACGTTGGGCTGAACGAACCCGTGACCATGGCCAAGCTCGTCGGCGACAAGCCCATCGGTGGCATCAGTTCCATGATCGCACCCGGCAAGCGGGCCATGGCCGTCAAAGGCAACATGGTCATGGGCCTTTCCGGTTTCGTGCATCCCGGCGACCGCGTGGACGTGCTGGTCTCGCTGACCGAAGGCCGTTCGGAAAAGCCGGTGACCAAGGTCGTGCTGGAATGGGTCAAGGTGCTGGCCACCGGAACCCAACTGGATTCGCCGACCGAACAGGGCGTGACCGCCTCGGTGGACGTATACACGCTGGAACTGACCCCGCAGGAGAGCGAGCGGCTCGCTTTGGCCGCGACTCGCGGAACCCTGCACTTCGCCCTGCGCAACATGACTGACAACGCCACGGTGCTAACGCACGGGGAAACTCCCAAATCAACATTGTCGGCGTTTCGACCCAAGCCCAAACCCAAAAAGCGTGTCCGGGGCAAAAAGGAAGTCAGCGTACAGGTAATCACCGGCGCGGATACCACCAAGGTCAAGTTCTAGGGGGGAGCTGATCATGAGAAGTTCAATGGCAATACGAATATGGCTCGCGGCTCTGGCCGTACTGCTGGCGGCGAACACGGCCGTCATGGCCGAACAGCGCGTGGACTCGGATGCTGCCAAGGTCGTACGCGTCGTGGCCGGAAAGTCGGTGGTGCTCGGAACGGACAAGCCCGTGACCCGAGTCTCCATAGCCGATCCGGAAACCGCAGGGCTTTTGCTGCTCTCGCCCAAACAGATATATCTGACCGGAAAGGAATTCGGCACCACTTCACTGACCTTGTGGGACGGCCCCGGCGTCATGGACGTATATGACGTGCAGGTTATTCCGGACGTGACCGGACTCAAGCGTATGCTGCACGAGTTGATGCCTTCCGAGGATCGCATCAAGGTCATGGCCAATGCCGAGAATATTACGCTGGCCGGGACAGTGACCGACGCGGCCAGCCTGACCGCGGCCCTGAGTCTGGCCGAGACTGTCGCTCCGGGCAAGGTGGTCAACCTCATGCGCATGGACGGTGTGCAGCAGGTCATGCTGGAAGTGCGCGTGGCCGAGATGACCCGCACAGCCCTGCAACGCATGGGCGTAAACTTCGAAGCCTGGGCGGATGACTTCCTGTTCTATTCCTTCCTGAACAACCTGACCAGCTTCAACTCGGATGGAACGCTCATTCAGCTTACGGACCGCATCAACAGCGTGATGCGCTACAACGGTTCCGGCAACATGGGCATGAATGCCTTTCTGGACGCACTCAAAGCTCACGGATTGGCCCGGGTTTTGGCCGAGCCCAACCTGATCTGCGTCAGTGGCGAAACCGCAAACTTCCTCGCGGGTGGCGAAGTCCCCATTCCCATTCCACAGTCTTTCGGTACCGTGGCCATCGAATACAAGCCTTTTGGCGTAGGGCTCAAGTTTACGCCCACGGTCATGAGTGCCGGGGCCATCAACTTGCAGGTAGCCCCTGAAGTCTCGGATCTGGACTATTCCCGCGCCCTGCGCTTTGAAGGTTACGAAATTCCGGCCATTTCAACGCGCCGGGCCACCACCGTAGTGGAACTGGCCGATGGGCAGAGTTTCGCCATTGCCGGGCTGATCAGCGAATCCCTCAAGGAAAACAACCATCGCTTCCCGGTGTTGGGCGATGTCCCGATTCTGGGAACCCTGTTCCGCAGCTCGGATTATCAGGAAGACAAAACCGAATTGGTGATCATCGTCACCGCGCATCTGGTCAAGCCTCTGGATACGGACAGGCAGTCCCTGCCCACGGACGGTTTCCACAAACCTGACGACTACGAATTCTATCTGCTGGGATTGCTGGAAGGAAAGGACTCGGGCGGCAGTGCTGATACGCGCATGTTTCCGCCTCGGGAAAAGGTGGCTCCCAACAGCGTTGTCCGGCCCGAATCAGGGTTTGACGGCGACGTAGGCCATGCATGGCCCAAATAAGGAGGACGCAATGAACGGCAAGCTGACGACATTGACCATATTGGCGATTTTTCTGGCGGCATCCGGTTGCTCCATTGCTCAGGTTGATCATGAAGAGAGTACGCCGGCTTTCGGTTCCTCCGTGCGCATGGCCGTGCAGAACCAGATTCTCAATCCGCTTCCTGCCGGGACGGAGCCGGTTCGCGGTGCGGACGGCAAATACACGCAGGCCGTGGTGGAGAAATACCAGAAAGGCCCCAAGCCCGATGCAAAGCGCAAGGACACCTCGGTGGTGGACATCATTCTGGGGGGCAAGTGATGCGTTTCTTCGAACCTCGTATGAACTGCTGGCGGGAGCTGTTGCTTTTGCTGCTCATGACCGCCGTGCTCATGGCCGACGTGCTTTTTTTCGACAGTTTCAATTCGGATTCCGGAACGGCCCGCCCCCGGGTCGAGATGGGAACGAAACGGTAGGAGGCTTGTGATGGACAGCCGCATCATTCCCGTAACACTGGCCCTCGCGGACCCGAGGCAGCAGAAGCGTGTGCAGCGCATTGTCGAAGCCATGCCCACGGTTCGTCTGCAGAGTGAGGACGCCGAGTCCATGGGCGTGCTGATTTACGAGCCCGGCCCCAGCGTGAACGAGGATCTGCCGCACATCCTGCAAGCCCTTGAATCCGGGCAGGCCGAGGACGTTTATCTGGCCGGGGCCGAACCGGATCCAGACCTGCTCATCCGCGCCATGCGTCACGGCATTCGTGAATTCCTGCGTTACCCGGTTTCCCCGGAAGATTTTCGGGCGGCGATCATGCGGACGGCCATGCGGACAAATCTGGAGTCGGACAGCTCGCGCGGTCGCATTGTCACCGTATTGGGCAGCAAGGCCGGTATGGGCGTGACCACCGTGGCCGTGAATCTGGCTGTGGCTGCCAATCGTGCCGCACCGGGAAGCGTTGCCCTGTTGGATTTGCGCCAGCCTTCCGGCGACATTCCGCTTTTTTTGGACCTGAAGCACGAATATACCTGGGGTGATCTGGTCGGGGATATTTCCCGTCTGGACGCCACCTACCTGCGCAGTGTCATGGCGGAACACGACTCCGGCCTGCATGTACTGCCTGCTCCCGACGGTAAAACCCTGCCTGATGATCATGAACTTTACATGATTCTGGAACATTTGCGTCAGGCCTATTCTCTGGTGATCGTGGATGCCGCCGCTTCGGAAGCGGACGAGCTTCCCAAGGAAGTCGAGCTTGCCGACTCGTTATTGCTGGTAACGGAACTGGGTATGCCCGCCCTTTCCCGCACGGCCCGTACGCTCAAGACTTTTCGTTCATGGGACCCGGATGCGCAACGCCGTGTCCGTCTGGTGGTCAATCGGCATATCCCGGATTCCGGCGTGGACGTGGGCGAAGCCGAAACCGTTTTGGATATGCGGGTGGCATGGGCTGTTCCGCATGATTATGTACATGCGCTTTCAGCCCTGAATCAGGGCGTGCCCATGGTGGAAAGCTATCCGAAATCCGCAGCGTCGCGGATGCTGGAACGCATTGCCGCCCAGTTGCTGCCCGAGGATCCCGATTCGCCTGCAAAGGGTTTTTCCCTGAAAGCGCTTGTGGGACGGGTCTTGGGGCGCGGTAGGGAAGCGGGAAAGAAGTCTGCCGCTAACGTCGAAACCGTGAGGGCCGGATCATGAATCTTGCAGAACGGTTGAACCGTAATCAGGCCAAGGCCAGAGCGCAGGCTCGCCCCGCACGTGAAGCTGAAGTGCTGCGCGAGGAAAACAGCGAGCATTATTTCGACATCAAGACCCGTATTCATGCCCGGCTGATCGACATGCTGGACCTGACCGTGCTGGACCGGCTCTCGGAAGAGGAAACACGGTCCGAAATATCACGCGCCACCGAAGGCCTGCTTTGGGAGGAATTCCAGAGTGCTCCTTTGAACATGGCCGAGCGCAAGCGCATGCTTTCGGAGATTCAGGACGAGGTCATCGGTCTTGGCCCGTTGGAGCCGTTCGTCAAGGACGACACGGTCAATGACATTCTGGTCAACGGCTACAAGCAGATTTTCGTGGAGCGCAAGGGCAGGTTGCAACTGACCAAGGCCCGTTTCCGGGACGACGATCATTTGCGAAAGATCATCGACCGCATCGTTTCCCGGGTGGGGCGGCGCATCGATGAATCCCAGCCCATGGTGGACGCCCGCCTGCTGGACGGTTCCCGCGTAAACGCCATCATTCCCCCGTTGGCACTGGACGGCCCTTCTCTTTCCATACGCAAATTTTCCAAGGATCCCCTTGAAGTCCGGCATCTTATCGGGTTCGGCGCGTTTACCGAGGAAATGGCCATGGTTTTCGACGGCATCGTCAAATGCCGCCTGAACGTGATCATTTCCGGCGGAACCGGTTCGGGTAAGACTACGCTGCTGAACTGCCTTTCGCGTTATATTCCCGAGGACGAGCGTATCGTGACCATCGAGGACGCGGCGGAATTGCAAATGAAGCAGGAACATGTGGTACGGCTCGAAACCCGACCCGCAAACATCGAAGGCAAGGGCGAAATTTCCCAGCGCGAACTGGTCAAGAACTGCCTGCGCATGCGGCCGGACCGCATCATCGTGGGTGAGGTTCGTTCCGCCGAGGCGCTGGACATGTTGCAGGCCATGAACACCGGTCATGACGGTTCCCTGACCACCATCCACGCAAACTCCCCGCGGGATTGCCTCATGCGTCTGGAGACCATGGTTTCCATGGCCGGGCTGAACATCTCCGATGTTTCCCTCAAACGTTACATTTCATCGGCCGTGGACGTGATCATTCAGGCCACCCGACTGGTGGACGGCACACGCAAGGTTATCAGCGTGCAGGAAGTCACGGGCATGGAAGGCGACATCATCACCATGCAGGAAATTTTCGCCTTTGAGCAGACCGGGGTGGACTCCAAGGGCATGGTGGAAGGGCATTTCACTGGCAGGGGCATTCGTCCGAAGTTCAGCGAAAAACTCAACCGCATGGGAACGCCGTTCCCGCCGGATATTTTTGAAGCCCGGAAGTTGGGGTAATCGCCATGCAGAGTATTCTGATCATAATCGTTATTGCCGCGGTCCTGTTCTTGTTCGTTTCCGGGATCATGGCCCTTGGCCGCTCCAGGCAGGACAAGGCCGACAGCAAGGTGCGTGAACGACTGCGTACTCTTGGATTGGAAAACGCGGACGACGATTCCGTTGATCTGGTCCTGCGTTCTTCGTCCATGAGCGACGTGCCATGGTTCAACCGCATGCTGGAGAACATGAAGCTGGCCGAAAAGCTTCGGTTGCTTATCCGTCAGTCCGACGCCAAGGGCACTCCCGGTACATACATGCTGGCTTCGGCCCTGTGCGGCCTTTCCGGGTTGTATGTGGCGGCTCTGGCCACGGGCAATCCGCTGGGTTCCGCCGTCGTGGCATACGTATTCGGCTCCCTGCCCGTGCTGTTGCTCAAGCGCAAGAAGTCCAAGCGCATGGAGCGGTTCACCAGACAACTGCCCGAGGCTCTGGATCTCATGACCCGCGCACTCAAGGCCGGGCATACCTTCAACGGGGCCATGCGCATGGTGGCCGATGAATTTGACGATCCCATCGGTACGGAATTTCGCCAGACCCTTGAAGAAATCAACTACGGCAAGGACGCGGACCAGGCCCTGACCGACCTGCTCAATCGCGTGGATTGCCCGGACCTCAAGTTCTTCGTGGTTTCCGTGAACATCCAGCGGGAAACCGGCGGCAATCTTGCCGAAATCATTTCCAACATTGCTCGGCTGGTGCGCGAACGCTTTGAACTGTTCGGACAGGTACGGGTGCTTTCGGCCGAGGGCCGTATGTCTGCCATGATCCTCACGGCACTGCCGTTTGTGGTGGCCGCGGCCCTGTATGTCATCAACCCCGAATACATGAGCCTGCTCTACAAGGAAGAGCTGGGCCGGGCCATGGCCTTGGGGGCTGTGGTTTCCATGACCTTGGGCATCGTGGTTATCCGCCGCATGATCAAGATAACCATTTAGGGGAGCTGTCATGAACGAGAATCTGTTTCCGATGATCGCCGCCGGGCTGGGATTTGTCTCCGTGCTTTTGGGCGTTTATGGCGTGCTCGGCTTCTTCTCGGGCGCGGGCAACGTGGAACGCATCCGCGACCGTGTGCATGGAAGCCGTGGCGAACGGGGAACGGCCTTCGGGCAGGCGATGCGTGACGCCGGACGTTCCCTTGCCCGTCTGTTTGACAGGCTTGGCTCTCGCGTGGCTCCCAAGGAAGAGGAACGGGAAAACGCCTCGCGCCTCAAGCTGGTACAGGCCGGAATCCGCAAGCCCGAGGCGTATAGGGTGTTTCAGGGCGCCAAGGCAGGAACGGCTTTGCTTTCTCTTGGATTGTTCATGGGAGCGCGCATGATGCTGTTTGAGGACATGAGCCTTGGGGCAACATTGTTTTCCGGGGCCGGAGCGTTGGCCGTGGGCATGTATGCCCCGGATCTGTGGCTTTCAAGTCGGCTCAAGAAGCGCCAGACCAGTGTGACCAATGCGTTGCCCGATGCGCTGGATCTGCTCGTCGTCTGTGTGGAATCCGGCATGGGACTGGATCAGGCCATTACCCGTGTATGTGAGGAAATGAAGCTTTCCGGCCCCGAGATCAGCGAGGAATTCTATTTGCTGACTCTTGAACTGCGTGCGGGCAAGAAGCGGGCGGACGCCTTGCGGGCCTTGTCGCGCCGGGTTGGGTTGGACGACCTCAACAGTCTGGTCACGTTGCTGATTCAGGCAGATATTTTCGGCATCAGCGTGGGCCGGACCCTGCGGGTCTATTCGGATTCCATGCGCAAGAAGCGCCAGCAAAAGGCCGAAGAGGCCGCAGCCAAGCTGCCGGTCAAGCTCATGCTGCCGCTTATCCTGTTCATCCTGCCTGCATTGTTCGCCACCATTATGGGACCGGCGATCATCATGCTCGGCGATGTTTTTGAAGTGCTGCCCAATTAGGCGGCGAGGAGGGGAGTCATGAGGAATCTGAATCGTGCCGTTTTGTTTCTGGCTCTGGTTGCATTGCTGCCCGGCTGTGTATCCAGAAATGTGAACGACAACTTCAAGGAATTTGCCTACGGCAAGGACACGGAGTTGAACCTTGATGCGGAAAAGCATTTGAAGATCGCCAAGGGATATTCCGAACGCGGGAATCATGAGATGGCTTTCGTGCATCTGGGCAAGGCTCAGGAAAAACAGCCCGGGAACATCGAAATCAGAGTGCTCAAGGGCGAACTGCTGACCGTCAAGGGACAGGATGAACTGGCCCTGAACGAGTTTTTGGCCGTGCTCAAGCAACATTCGGAGCATGCCCGCGCCAATCAGGGCGCCGGGACCATCTACTTCCGGGCCGGTCTGTTCGACGAAGCCGAATCACATCTGTCGGTGGCCGTGGCCGGGGATTCTTCCTTGTGGAAGGCCCATAACTATCTTGGGATTCTGTATGACCGCCGTGGCGAATATGATCGCGCGTCCGAATCCTTCAACAAGGCCCTTACCCTGCATGACGGCAAGGACTCCGCAGCTATCCTGAACAATCTCGGCGTGGTGGAGATTGCCCGCAAGAATTTTGAGCAGGCGGCGTTTTCCCTGTCGCAAGCCTTGCAAAAGGGCGGCGCAAGCCCTCGCACCTACAACAACCTCGGGCTGGCATTGACGCGCATGAACAGGCGTGACGAGGCATTGGAGGCGTTCCGCTACGGCGGCGGCGAGTTCAAGGCCTATAATAATTTAGGGTATGTGCTGCTTTCCGGTGGCCAGCCTCGGGAAGCCATTCCCTATTTTGAGCGCGCTCTGGAACTTTCTCCCTCTTACTACACTGTGGCTGCGGAAAATCTGAAGCGCGCCCGCATGGCTTCCCGTTTTACTTACAACAGTATGGGTTCAACCCCGAACCAACTGTCCCCGGAATCTTTCCCTTCCGCGGGACAGGCTGCCGGCAGGGTTGCGGACGTCGTCAAGGCGTCCGCGGCCTTGCCCCGTGCGGCGGTAGCGCCTCCGGCCATTCAGGAACGAGACCTGAAGCCGGAAAGCCCCGTTCAGCCCACGGCTACAAAGGCGGCAGGGGAACGTATAGAAGCGGCATATGGTATCCATGTCAGTTCATGGCAGGATTTGAGCCGGGCAAACCGTCATTGCAGTGAATTGGAGAAGCAGGGTTTTTCCACATGGATCAACGAGGTGGACCTAGGCGATCGCGGCCGGTGGCATCGGGTCGTTGTCGGGAGGTTCGCTTCCAAGCTCGAGGCCAGAAAGCAGCGGCCGAAGATTCTCGAATCCTGTGGCCTGGACCGGGGCATGGTCATGCGGCTCGACTCGGGCATCCGTATTGAAAGGCAATAGTGGAGAGGACAGCAGTAAACAGAATCCGAAACTCTCCGTTATGGCACGGCCGGGGCATTGCCCCGGCCGTTAACGGTTTGGGCCTTTCCATTTGCCGCCCCATACACTATACTGCAATGCCATATGCCCTTTGATTTGTCCGGCTTTGCCCCGAACCCGGAGTGCGCTTGCAATGACTGAACATTCTTCCGGATTCCGCATTCTCGCCATAGACCCGGATACGGAGATGCTGACCCATTATCGGGACATTCTCTGTTTTGAGCGGGAAGATGCCTCCGCGTTGGAAGCCTTGTTTGACGACAAGGCCGGTGCCGTGAGCAAAGACCGCCATGATCAGCCGGTCTTTCAGGTCCACGGACACAGTGATGCCAGAGATGCATTGCGCGAGGCCGCTCTGGCCATTGGCCGCGAAGAACCGTTTGCGGTGGCCCTTGTCGATATGCGTCAAAAGGACATGGATGGCGTGGAAGCGGCAGCCCGGTTGCGTGGTGTTGATCCCAACGTGGAGATCGTCATGCTTTCGTCCTCGGGCGATGTTCCGCTGTCCGAGCTGAATCGCCGGGTTCCTCCTCCCGAGAAGCTGCTGTATTTGCAGAAGCCGTTTCGCTCTCAGGAGCTTCGGCAACTGGCGAGTTCACTATGCCACAAATGGCGGTTGCATCTGCAGCTTTCCGAATTCAACGAACGGCTTACCCATATTGTGGACAGCCGCACTGCCGAGTTGAACAGGGCCAATCAGCGCCTCATGCGCGATATTTCCAAACGGGCGGTGGTTCTCCAACAGCTTGAGGCCAGCGAGGAACGGTATCGTCTGCTGTTCGACAAGGATATTACCGGCAACTTCGTTGCGGATGGGGACGGATTGATTCTGGATTGCAACACCGCTTTTGCCGAGATGTTCGGGTTTTCCGATTCCTGTAAAGTCGAAGGGGAAAATGTGTTCGATCTCTGGGGTGCTTTGAAAGGTGGCCCAGCCCTGCGCGAGGAATTGGAACATGCCGGCAGGGTCAGGAATTTCGAGCTGGGTTTTCGCGGCAAAAGTGGGCGGATGCATTTGCTGGTCACGCTGGACGGCGTGAGCCGTGAGGGACGGCTCGACGAAATTCGTGGGTATTTCGTGGATATTACCGAGCGCAAGGAGCTGGAAGAACAGTTGCGTCTTGCCCAGAAGATGGAAGCACTCGGAACGTTGGCCGGCGGCATCGCCCATGACTTCAACAATATTCTCGGTGTTATCATGGGCTATGCGGAAATCATCCACAATGCGGCCGATGGGGGGAGCGTACTGGACCGTCGCGTGTCGGAGATCATGTCCGCCGGGGCACGGGCCAGGGATCTCGTAACCCAGATTCTGAATTTTTCGCGTCAGGGACCACAGGAGCGTCAGCCCATGAATCTGGTCCCCCTGGTCAAGGAAGCGCTCAAACTTTTGCGTTCCAGTATCCCTGCCAACGTGGAGATCGATGTGCGCATTGATGCCGATGACGACAGGGTCATGGCCGACCCCACCCAGATGCATCAGATCATCCTGAACCTGTGCACCAACGCGGCTCACGCCATGCGTGACCATGGTGGACGGCTGGATGTGGAGGTTGCCGACGCAGACGAATCGGACAGGACGATCCTTCCCGGCGATCTTGGGCGTCCCGACTGGTTTGTGCGCTTGCGGGTCTGCGATACCGGGCACGGCATGTCCCCGGACGTGCTGGATCGAATTTTCGACCCGTTTTTTACCACCAAGAAGTTGGGGGAGGGCACAGGCATGGGGCTTTCCATGGTGCACGGCATCGTGCGCAAGCATGGTGGACATGTGCATGTGGAGAGCGAGCCGGGGCAGGGCGCGAGTTTTTCCGTCTATCTTCCGCGCACCCCGGATCTGGCCCGTCCCGAAGCCGTAGCTTCCCCGCAATTGGTGTTCACTCGTGGGCGTATTCTTTTCGTGGACGACGAGAAAGCTCTGGTGGATATCGGACGCGACATGCTGGAGTCCTTTGGTTTCGAGGTCGTTACCCGAACCAGCAGCATCGAGGCTCTGGAAGCATTTAGACACAGGGCTCATGATTTCGACCTTGTCATCACGGACCAATCCATGCCCAACATGACGGGAATGGAACTTTCCCGCGAAATATTGCGCGTACGTCCGGACCAGCCGATTGTCCTGTGCACGGGGTTCAGTGAGGCCCTTTCCTACGAGCGTTTGCAGGAAGTGGGCATTGGCGACTTCATCATGAAGCCAATCCTCAAGCACGAACTTATGGAGTGCCTCGGACGCATGTTGGGGGAAAATGACGCCGGTCTTATCGGCTAGCAATCGTTGCTGCGGATCAGTCCGGGTCCACGTAGTAGGTTATGCGGGAACGGGGGTTGAGATATTCGAAAATCTCCGGCGGCAGGTGCGAGAGCCGAATACTTTTTTCCACCTGCAACTCGGCCTCGTCGGCCAGTTCCACGATGAGCGCTTCTTTTTTGGGGATTTCCGAATCATAAAGGACCACGCTGGGCCGCAACTGGTTGGTCGGGTTCACGGACATGACCATGCCGATTGTGCCGTTGGTGAGCTGGACTACCGTGCCGGGAGGATAGACTCCAAGGCAGCGGATGAACGAGGTCAGCAGTTCCATGTCATACAGGGTGTTGCCCTGCCCGAACATGTAGGAAAGAGCCAGATACGGGGTCAGGCTTTCCTCGGAATCCGTGCTGTTGCACAGGTTGTCGTAGGTGTTGGCGATGTTGACCATGCGGGCCAACCGGTCTGTCTGTTCGGCTTGCAGGGCTTCGGGATAACCGGAGCCGTCCGCCTGTTCATGATGCTGGGCCACGGCGGGAATAGCCTCGGCAGGGAAGGCCGGAATCCGGGAGAGGATTTCCGCTCCGAATTCAGGATGTTTCTCCAACAGTTCGCGTTCCGGACCGGTTAAAGGGCCTTTTTTGCGCAACAGTTTCTTTTCCATGTGTGTCTTGCCGATGTCATGGAAAAGTGCTCCCATGCCCAGTCGCTCCATGTCGGCTTCGGAGAATCCGGCTTCGCGGCCTGCCATCATGGACAGAATGGCCACGTTGAGCGAGTGGGAATAGACCTGTTCCACACGGGGCAGCACGTTCATGAGATGGAGTGTGGACTCCCGGTCTTCCAGAAAATGGCGTGTCAGCCTGTGCACGAAATCCCGGGCGGCCAGTACGGATGCTTCATCGCCGCGCATCATGCCTTTCATGATGTTCGTGACATCCCTGACAGATTCGGAATAGCGGTTTTCACATTCTGCCATCCGTTGCTTTTTTTCTTCCAGACGCCGGGTTCGCTCCCGTTTGAGCTTCCACATTTCGTCCAGAACGTGTTGCGTTTCCTCGGATTGCCGTGGCGGTTCGGCGGTTTTTTCTTCCTGAGGGCCGGGCAGGACATCGCTTTTTTCCGGGACGCACAACACCTGATCCACCCCCAGTTGTCTGAGGATGTCGATCTGGTTCTGATCCTTGATTTTGAAGCTGCTGAACAGAAAGGGATGGGAAAACCACCCCGTCTTTTCCAGGCGTATGAATACGCCGGGACGAAGGCGGTCCACGGTAATCCTGTATTCAGGAATGTTCATTTTTGCCATGACGGGCTCCCCACCGTGTTGGCTGAATGTACAGCTTTACAAAGTATAAGAGGGAATGGTCGCAAAAATCAAATATTTTTACGGAGGAAGCCTTGTGTGAGGGCGAGGTTCCGGTTGTTGGCTTGAAAAGGAAAATGCAGTCAAGCAGTTTGTTTTTCCTGTCCGTATCCTTTTGTTTTCCGTTTGCGTCCTCGTCGGCCCGGCCGGGGTATACTTGTCAACGCCCTGTTTTCGGGTGCAACGGACAACCAAGGAGCAATCATGGCAGACAGTGTTATCGAGATATGCAACAACGCGTTGCAGGATTTGGGTGAGGATCCCATCATGTCGCTCGGAGATGAGAGCAAGGGCGCACGACTGTGCAACCGGCGTTGGCCTGCCTCGCGGGATGCCGTACTGCGTGCGCATCCATGGAATTGCTGCATGGCGCAGGCCGAGCTGGCTGCATCGGTACACGCTCCCAAGTGGCGCTGGGAGCATCAGTACGTTTTACCCACGGATTGCCTGCGAGTGGTGCGTGTGGCCGGGACGGACGGTACGGAAGTATCCAATTGGGAAATTCAGGGACAGGTTGTGCTCTGCGACGAACCTGCGCCGCTCATGCTGGCCTATGTTTGCCGGGAAGACAATCCCAAGCGTTATGATCCACTGCTGTCCGAAACCCTTTCCGCACGTCTGGCCGCCATGCTTGCCTATCCCCTGACCGGGTCGACGGCTCTCGCCGATTCATTCTGGGGCGCATATCAGGATAAACTGGGTGAAGCCCGTAGCATTGACGCTCGCGAGGGAGTACCGGGAGTCCTCTGTGCAACACAATGGGTAGATGCAAAAAATGGGATATTTAATTATTTGTAATATAATGATATCAAGACACCTAATGCTATCGAAAAGTTATCGATATTATCAGGTGAAAAATGTGATGAGTCCCCGTGGTGATACCGGGAAGTGCCTTGTAGGGGCTTTGAAACAAAGAGCGTCCTGTTTTGCCAGGCGCTCTTGTCCTTTCAGCCTCTGGCTGTTACATTCGGCGACATAATGACTAAGACTCGTTTTTCAATGCGTCCTGTCCTGGCCGCCTCGCAACGTTTGGCCTTGTGTGCTGTCGGACTTTGCGTCCTTTTTACCATGGTTTTGTTTGCCGCCGGCTTGGCCGGGGCTTCCCGTACCCAGACCCTGACATTCCGGCAGCCGGCTATCGATCATGCTGGCGAAGAATTACAGGTTCGTCTGGGAATTGACCTGCAAGGGGTGAGCGAGGTCGCCGCCGCTCTCAAGGGGGGCGTGTCGCGGCAAGTGAGTTGCCGGGCATCCCTGTCTCGCGTTCGGCCCTACTGGTTCGACACCCCGCTCAGACAGGAACGATACACGTGGAATCTGGATTATGATTCCCTTGCCGGCCAATTCGTAATCCGCAACGGTCAGGACGGACAGGAATTGCGGGGGGATGAACTTGCTCCCTTGCTCCGTGCCGCATGGACTGCGGTGCGTATGCCTCTTGGACGTTGGACTCTGTTGCAGCGAGGCTCCCTGTATAATTTGGACATGGCCGTCAGCATGCATCAGACCAAGGTGCCGGAATGGGGCAAGAAAACGCTTTTCTTCTGGAGCTGGAACAAGGGCCCCTCAACTACCTACGCATTGGAGTTCCGGTACTAGTTCATGCCCGAATATCTCCAGATAGGCACCTCGGACAAGCGTGAGCACAAACGGCGCAGACGGGAACTTATCGCCGCAGTCGTCTGTTTTGCTCTCATCGGGGTGCTCACTTGGGTGGAACTCAAGTATCTGGGCGGCAATTCCTATCTTTTTCTCGGCCTGCTGAACCTCAACTTCATTTTGTTGTTGCTGGTTTTTTTCATTGTAGCCCGTAACAGTGTCAAGCTGCTGCTGGAACGGCGCCGCAAGGTGCTGGGTTCCCGGCTGCGTACCCGGCTGGTTCTGGCATTCATCTCCCTTTCCCTTATTCCCACCATGCTCATGTTCATGGTCAGTGTGAAATTCGTGCAGACTTCCGTGGATTACTGGTTCAAGGGCCAGGTGGAAGAATCCATGGAACAGGCTCTTGAACTGGGGCGAGCGTTTTACGGTTCCATGCAGGAGCGGTTGGAACGGCGCGGAAAGAACATGATCGATGAGATCAAGGAGCGCCAATACCGTTGGGGCGGCAAAGGCATGAATCGTTTCCTCGGAAACAAGTATACCGAATACAATCTCAGTCTGGTGGGTGTTGTGACCCCGGACGGGAAGTTTCAGAACACGCATTCCGCCGCTCAATGGGAAAAGACCTGGCCCGAAATCGTGGCAAAGGTCGATTGGGACAGCCTCAAGAAAAAACCGCGCCCATGGTCCTCCATTCTTGCGCGGCCCAGCAGCGACCTGATTGTGGGAGTCACGCCCGTGGACAACGCCCGGTCCGGTTTTCTGGTCCTTGGCGAAACCGCCGGGCGGGGAGTCCTGCACCGGCTGGACCAGATCGTTCGTGGTCTTGATGAATACAAGAAGTTGAAGACATTAAAATATCCATGGAAGATGACCTTGTATCTTACTCTCGGGGTCATGACCATGTTGATCATCCTTGGAGCCATCTGGTTCGGATTTCGGCTGGCCAAGGAAATTTCCGCGCCCGTGCAGGCTCTGGCTGCGGGAACCGAACGAATTGCCCAGGGAGACCTTACGGTTCGTCTTGAAGACCCCTCGGATGATGAACTGGGCTTTTTGGTGGAATCCTTCAACCTTATGGCTGAAGATTTGGAAGCCAGTCAGGAAAGCAAGCAGCGGGCGCAGGGGCGTCTTGCACAGCAGAATCAGGAGTTGGAACGCCGCGGCTCGTATATTGAGGCTGTGCTGGACAACATCACTTCCGGCGTGATCTCCATGGACGATGCCGGACGAATCGGCACCGTGAACAAAGCCGCCGAGCGTATCCTCAGCGTACCGTCATCATTTCTTATCGGCAAAAAACCACATTCCCTGCTTTCCGGCGAGTTCGCCGACCTGTTGAACGATGCCTTTTCCCGGCTCAAGGACAGCCCTGCTTCGGTCTGGTCTCGGCAGGTGGATCTACCTGTGCGCGACAAGGTCATCAAGGTTCTGGTCAACATCGTGAGCCTTGGCGGGGCCGAGATGGGCAAGACCGGTACCGTGGTCGTGATGGAAGATATTACGGAGCTGGAGAAGATCCAGCGGTTGGCCGCGTGGCGGGAAGTTGCCCGGCGCATCGCCCATGAAATCAAGAATCCGCTCACCCCTATCAAGCTTTCGGCCCAACGACTTCAGCGTCGTTATGGTGAGTCCGTGGACGAGCAGGTGTTTAATGAATGCACGGACCTTATCGTCCGTCAGGTAGAGCGCATGCAGCGCATGGTTTCGGAATTTTCGGCCTATGCCAAGATTCCCGAGGCCCAATTCCGGACAGATTACCTTGTGCCGCTCATGGAAGAAGTGGTGACCATGTTCCGCACCGCACATCGGAACATTGTCTGGGATTTGCGCATTGAAACGCCTGTGGAGCAAATGGTTTTTGACCACGAGGGCTTGCGAAAGGTGTTTATCAACCTCTTCACCAACGCGGTCGAGGCCCTTGAAGGCCGGCAGGACGGGGAAGTTATCATAACGGTCCGGCACAGCAAGAAAGAGGGTGTCGTCCATGTTTCAGTACAGGACAACGGGCCGGGGTTGTCCGAAGAGGATATTTCCAGAATGTTCGAACCCTATTTCTCCCGCAAGAAGGGCGGAACAGGGCTTGGTTTGGCCATTGTGCGCTCCATCGTCAGCGACCACAAGGGCACGGTTCGTGTGCGTCCCAACAAGCCTCAGGGGAGCATTTTCGAATTAGAGCTGCCGGATAGGGCCTGAGTTGTATAACCCATGAAAATAACGGTCGGTTCACCGCTCGAAAAATGTGCGTGAAAAGCGTGTCTCAATCAAAAAACGCATTGACTCGTTTTATTGGCCTGTGGTAGTGATTCGCCACTTGTGAAGGATTGCACGAATTACCTTTTTCGGCTATGACTTCAAAGTCAAACCGAAAAGGACCGCCCGTCGAGGTGCGATATGTTCTTTAAAAATAACGACAGCATGAAGGATATTCTCCAGGTCGGAGGCGCGGCGGGCACAATGGGCCTCCATCTGGTATCCGCAACGGTTGTCGGACTGTTCATGGGGTACTGGCTCGACAAGTGGCTGCTGGAATATTTCCAGCTGCACACCAAACCCTGGCTGACCATGATTTTCACGCTGCTGGGCATTGTTTCCGGGTTCCGGATGGTGCTTGAGGATGCGCGGAAAATGCAGCGTCAGGCCGAGGCTGAAGAAAAGGGCCTTGTGAACGGGGCAAACAAGCAGGGTGCCGAAAACGGTGACGATCCGTCAAAAGATTGATCGATTCCTGTACGCCCGGGGTTTTGTGCACGACGAGGTCCGTAGTCTCATGCGGAGCCAGTTGGCGTTTTCCCTGGGGTTGGCAATCGGTCTGCTGGGTGTCACTCTCGGTTCCGCCTGGTCGCTGGCTTTTGCGGCTGGTGCCGTAGTCATAACGCTGAATTTCTGGGCGCTTGCCCGTATAGTCCAGCAGTTGATCTATGTGCGGAAGGGAGCTGTTTTCACCCTGTTGGTGATTTTTTACGGAAAGCTGATTCTCAGCGGCGTGGTTTTGTATCTCGTTCTGGGAGTCTGGAGGTTGCCGGTCTGGGGGCTGGTAGCAGGGCTTTCCACGGTGGTGGTCAACATCACCGCCTGGGGGCTGAAAAATTTCGGGCAAAAGAAAGCCTGAGGTGTAATCAATTGAAGGAGGCGTAAGGATATGGCAGCTGGTGGCGGTTTACCGCATCCTTTGGTTTACATGCATATTTTGGGTGATGCACTGCATTTGCATTCGCCCTGGGCTCTCTACGTAATGCATACGTGGTTGGCCATGGCCATTCTCTTCCTGCTGGCGTTCATGGTACGCGGCCGGCTGCAGCTGGTTCCCGGCGGCCTGCAGAACGTCTTTGAAATGATCATCGGCGGCCTCGAGGACTTCGTGGTTTCCAACATCGGTGAAGAGGGACGTCGGGTTTTTCCGGTGCTCATCACCCTGTTCCTGTATATTCTGGTGTCCAACTATCTTGGTCTGGTGCCGGGCTGTGATGCTCCCACCGCCAACCTGAACACCATCATCCCGATGGCCGTGTTCCTGTTCCTTTACTACAATTTCCACGGCATCCGGAAATGGGGCTTAGGCTACATCAAGCACTTCATGGGGCCGGTGGCGGCACTTGCTCCGCTGATGCTCGTGCTTGAGCTCATCTCCCATTTTGCGCGCCCGCTTTCGCTGACGCTTCGTCTGTTCGGTAACATCCGCGGCGAGGAAATCGTCCTGATTTTGCTGTTCTTCCTGGCGCCGGTGTTCTCCACCGTGCCCATGTACTTCCTGTTTCTTCTTGCAAAGACCATCCAGGCATTCATCTTCTTCATGCTGGGTACCATCTATCTGCAAGGCGCTCTTGATCACGCGCATTAGGAACAGGTTGCTTAATTTGGGGAAATGGTCGTCTGACCACAACTATATTATAACTCTATGGAGGAGTTCACCATGAAAGCTCTGAAAACCATTTTGACCACCCTGGCCATGACTTTGGTTGCTACCGCAGCATTCGCTTCTGACGATCCGACTGTTGCAGCTGCCACCGCTTACGCTACCGCTCTGGGCATGGGCCTGGCTGCCGGACTCTGCGGCATCGGTCAGGGCATGGGCCTCAAGGGCGCTTGCGAAGGCACTGCCCGCAACCCCGAAGCCGGTTCCAAGCTGACCACCACCCTGATTCTCGGCCTGGCATTCATCGAATCCCTGGCTATTTACGCTCTGGTTGTCTGCCTGATCCTGCTCTTCGTTAAGTAAGCTTGACAAAATTCGATTTATAGGGGAGGTTCCGACCTCCCCTTTTTTCAGTAGAGCCATGTTAAAAAATTCACATGGCAAGCCCGGAAAACACCGGGAAAGACAGACAATGAAAAGCGAACACATACCCAAGGCTACCATCGGCAGACTTGCCGTGTACATTCAGGTTCTTGAGAATCTTCTTCGGGACGGAACAGATGTTATTTCCTCGGAGAAGCTCGCCAACGCCTGCTCGGTCAACTCTTCTCAAATTCGTAAAGATCTTGCCTACTTCGGAGAATTTGGAGTGCGTGGGGTCGGCTACTATGTGCAGGAGTTGATCACATCCATCAAGCATTCTTTGGGCATTGATCGAGTTTGGAATTGCGCGCTCATCGGCGTGGGCAATCTGGGCACGGCCCTGCTGCGCCATCACGATTTCGAGCGGCGCGGCTTTGTCATCAAGGCCGCATTCGACTGCGATCCGGACAAGATCGGCAAGGAACTTGAAGGCATGGAGATCGTTTGCCCGACGCATCTCAAGAATCAGGCCAAGGAACGGGGCATTGAGCTGGGCATCATTACCACCCCGGCTGACCGTGCCCAGCGTGCCGCCAACCACCTTGTGGACGCCGGCATCAAAGGCATCGTCAACTACGCTCCGGCTCGAATCAACGTTCCTCCACATATTCCTGTGGAGTACGTCGATTTCTTTGACCACCTCTACTCGCTGGCGTTCCAGGTAACACTGGGGTCTTTCGAAGAGTAGGGCAGGTCAGGACCGGAATCGGTAACCGACGCCTCGAACCGTTTCAATCCATTCGGCATACTGGCCGAGCTTTTGGCGCAGCCTGCGAACATGCGTATCCACTGTGCGGGAATAGCCCTCGAAATGGGTGTCCCATACCGTGTCCAGCAGGTGATCGCGCGTTTGCACTTTACCCTGCCCGGAAATCAATTCTGAAAGCAGTTTGAATTCCGTGGCGGTCAGTGGCGTTGGCTCGCCGTCAATCTCGATTTGGTGCGCTTCAAAATCAACCTTGAGTCCTTCTCGCTCCCATACGGAGGGGCGAGAGGGTGCTTCGTTGCCGCCTGCGCGCCGAAGCACGGCCTTGATGCGCAGTGTAAGCTCGCGAGGGCTGAAGGGTTTGACGACATAATCGTCCGCCCCCAATTCAAGGCCCACGATACGATCAATTTCCTCTCCCCTGGCCGTGAGCATGATGACCGGCACATGGGCGGTGGAAGGCTCCTGCTTGAGCTTGCGGCATACTTCCAGTCCGTCAATTCCGGGCAACATCAGGTCCAGAAGAATGATGTTCGGGTGAAAAGTCTTGGCTTTTTCCAACCCCTGTTGGCCGTCTTCCACAGCCGCCACATCAAATCCGGAAGAGGTCAGGTTGTATTTGAGCAATTCCCGGGTATCCCGATGGTCTTCGACAACGAGAATCTTGTAGTCAGACACAGAGTGCTCCTTGATGGCAGATTGAATTTCAGCGCAACCTATAGCCCAACGTGCGTTAACGGCGTGTTACGATTTGGCGACAATTTGGTACGGATCGCGCCATGGTGACTTATTTCACCCCTGCTTGGCAACTCCGACGGGGAAATTCCGCTAACCATGTGTATTCAAGTGCTAAATATTTTTTTGATCATGAAGCTAAAGTCTTTCTGCTACGTGGCCGATAATATTGGAAACGTCCTGACAACCGGAGCTTACCGCATGTACTATCACGGATTTGACAAACGCTTTCCCTCTGGAAACAAATATTGGACCATGTATGACGATCAACTTATCGGCATGCTGTTTTCCAAGATCATCAACAAGACGGTGAGCGTCGAGCCGGAAGGCGAGGAATTGGTGGACGAAATGGTCAACAATCTTTTCGATCTCTGCTTTTATATCAGCAAGGACTGTCACGAATGTTGATCGATTGAGTGTTTGATGCTGCAATCCATTTTGCAAAGACGGCACAGAGGGCGTTCCTCTGTGCCGTCTTTGTTTTATGTGTCCTGCAATGCCCGGTTTACTGTGTCCACCAACTTCCGGGTGTCGATGGGCTTGGTGAACGTTTCAATGACGTCAAAAGCCTTGGCCAGTTCGACAATGGCCTCCGGGTTGAACGCCTCTCCTCCGGAAATGGCAATGAATTTGCTCTCCGGGTCTTTTTCCAGAAGTTCCCCCATGACCTGGAGGCCCCCTTTTCGAGGCAGGAAGATGTCAACAATACTCAGGTCAACATGGTTATCGTGGGCTGCTTGCACGGCTTCTTCGCCGTCCGAAGTCAAAAGAACCTGATAACCTTCCGTTTCCAGAACGCTTTTGAGCAATTCTCGAATCATGGGGGCATCGTCAACTACCAGAATGGTTTTGATCATGGTTCTTCTCGCTTGTTACGGTAGAGGTTGATTCGGCCACATGGTCAAGTGCGGCCGTCACAGCTTTTTCCAATTCGTCAATTTCACGCCGGGCGGCGTCAACATCGCCCTGCTTGCACAGAAATTCCATTTGTTCGGCAAGGGCCCCGGCCCGAACAGCTCCGATGGTCCGTGCCGTGCCCTTAATGCTGTGCGCTGAATTACGGGCCTTTTCCAGATCGTTCTCCTGAATACCTTCTCTTACTAGAAAAATTTCTCCAGGTGTATCCCGGAGGAATATTTTATCCATGTTACGCAAAAGATCTTCCCTTCCTCCCAAGCGTTCCAGAGCCATGTCCCGGTCAAAGGGATGCGGTGTCACGGGGAGGCTTTCGTCTTGCCGACCATGTTTTTGGTCTTGCTCCTCTCCAGTCCGTAAGGGGCCTTTCCCTTTGGCAAAGTAGGCTCGACCAATAGTCTCGATCAGCCGGGTTATCCGTATCGGTTTGGCAAGATAGGCGTTCATGCCTACGCTGAGAAAACGTTCCCTGTCCCCCTTGAGGGCATGCGCCGTGAGCGCAATGATGGGAATGGACGGATTCAGGACGCCGGAATTGGGGTCTCTGATCACTCGCGTGGCCGTAATGCCGTCCATTATCGGCATCTGCACGTCCATGAGTACCATGTCAAAATGTCCGGCCTTGAGAAGTTCCACGGCTTCGTATCCGTTTTCCACCTGTGTGACGTCGTGCCCCTGTTCCTGGAGTACTGTGGCAGCCAGCTTGCGATTGAGCGCGTTGTCGTCTGCCAGCAGGATGTTGAGGTGAGGAATATCAGGGGAAGGAACGTTTTCTGCATTGCCATTGTCGATAAGTTCGTCAGGATGGCTGCGTTGCAGCCGAACGGTGAAGGTGAAAGTGCTTCCCTTACCCTCCGTGCTGGTTACTGAAATGGTGCCGTCCATGAGCCGGACCAGTTGGCTGCATATGGTCAGACCAAGGCCTGAGCCGCCGAAGCGTCGAGTGATGGAGGCGTCCGCCTGCATGAAGTCACTGAAAATGTCTTTTTGCCGGGAACGGGGAATACCAACACCGGTGTCCCGCACGGAAAAGCGCAGCAGAACGGAACGGTCATCTTCCTTTTGTGCGGATTGCTCGGTGCGGACGCTCAAAGCAATGCTGCCTTCCGAAGTGAACTTGACGGCATTGCCCATGAGGTTGATGAGAATCTGGCGAAGCCGTTGCGGATCACCGAGCAGAACATCAGGCACGTTGGAAGCGACATCCTGTGTAATTTCCAATTCCTTGTCCTCGGCCTGAATACGGTGGATGCGCATAACCGAGTCGATGATGGTAGAAAGGCGGAATGGCTCTGTTCCAAGTACCATTTTACCTGCCTCGATCTTGGAAAAATCGAGAATATCGTTAATGAGCGTCAATAATGAGTCGCCAGCTTCCAAAACATGGTTGAGATACACGGCATTCTGTTCCTGATCCTCAGTGCGTAATGCCAGTTCGGTCATGCCGAGAATGGCGTTGAGTGGCGTGCGTATTTCATGGCTCATGTTCGCAAGAAACGATGATTTTGCCTTTGCCGCACTGACAGCCTTTTTCTTGGCTTCTATGAGGTGCAAGCTTTTGTCAGTGAGTTTGCGGTTAAGTTCCTGCAATTTTTTCGTTCGTTCATGGACCCTGTCTTCCAACTCGTCCCTTGCCTGTCTGAGTTTGTCCTCGGCAAGCTTGCGTTCGGAAATATCTATGCCGAGCACCATGACCATCCGTTCTCCTGCCTTGTCGGTCATGGGGCTGAATTGCAGATGAAACGTTCGCTTGTCGTCAAGAGTCCATTCACGTTCTATGTTTTTGTCGCCTTCCATGGCCGCCCTGGGCGGACATGCCGGACAAAGCGATTCCGTACAGCCCAGCAATTCATGACAGTCTTTTCCCTTGGGGCTGCCGAAGAGCTTTCGGAAATATCGATTCGCATAGCGGACCGTGTTGTCGGGATAAATGTGATAGACAAGACCGGGCAGGGTCTCCATGAAGAATATCTGACGCTGTTGCTCCCTGCGCAGGTTTTCCCCTGTGCGGCGCAGGGCGGTGACGTCCTGGGAGATGACGGCCACACGGGTCATGGTGCCGTCTTCGTCCGGTATGCCGCTGAAAGAGTGGACATACGCATGCCCGTTGATTTCCTCTTCCATGTGCGAGGTTTTGTCATTTT
The DNA here is from genome assembly GCA_913060505.1 of uncultured Desulfovibrio sp. Lineage (GTDB taxonomy): Bacteria > Desulfobacterota > Desulfovibrionia > Desulfovibrionales > Desulfovibrionaceae > Pseudodesulfovibrio. Next base: position 20,393 of record CAJXRQ010000003.1, on the reverse strand, counting down.
GCAACGCGGCCCGCAGTCGGTTTCTGCGTGCAATGAACAGATCCTCCGGTATGAAGTCTGCAAGCAGGTGCCCCTCAATTTCCGAGGTGTCGTTGGTATTCAGCATGATGCACGCCGCATGATTGGCAGCCAGAATACGTCCTGCCCTGTTGATGATCATGGCCGGATTGTCGCTGGCCGCAAGCAGGCTGCGGGTGACGGAGTCGGTAATGATTTCCTGTGGCTGGCTTTTGTTCGCTGTCATGGCGTTGCCGGGTGAAATGTCTATGATGAGCAAACCATTGCACAGGTGGAAGAAAAAGGCGATTATTTACCGTGTCGCACGTTGGGATTTGTTGGAGGAATTATGGATTTGCAGGGAACTGTCATACGTCCGCCCAGTGAAGCCGGGAGCATATTGCTTCAGGTCAGCCTGGGCTGCACGCATGGCAAATGCGCCTTTTGCGGGGCCTATTTGGACAAGCCCCGGTTTGCCATAAAGGAGCACGGACAAGTGTTGGCGGATCTTGCCTGGGCCGCCCGGAATATGCCGGATATCCGGCGGCTTTTCCTGTGTGACGGTGATGCCCTGAGCATGCCCCAGCGGCTTTTGGAAGAGATTCTCGATGCTGTTCGGGAGCACTTGCCAAGAGTGACGCGGGTAGCCGCCTATGGCAATGCCCGCGGATTGCGCCACAAGAGTATGGCTGAATTGCGGCGACTGCGGGAAAAGGGACTGGGTATGGTCTACATGGGACTGGAATCCGGGGATGATTCCATACTGAAGCGAATGAACAAGGGGTGCGGGATCGATCGTATCATTGAACAGGGGCATCGGGTCATGGAAGCGGGGTTAAAATTGAATGTGACCGTGATCAACGGATTGGGGGGAGTGGAGCATTCCATGGAGCATGCTCGTGAAACTGCCCGGGCGCTTTCCGAATTGGGGCCGCAACAGGCCGCTGCATTGAGCCTGATGCTTGTGCCGGGTACACCGCTACACCGGGATAGCGAACAGGGACTTTTTGTTGTGCCGGATGCCATGGGCATGCTGGCCGAACTTCGGGAAATGGTGGCCCATCTGCACATGAAGGGACTGTTTCTCGCCAATCATGCGTCGAACTATGTACCGGTCCGGGCCAGACTGCCACGGGACAAGGATGCGGTTTTGCACGACCTTGACAGTGCTCTTGCAGGGCAGGACAGGATTCGGGACGAGTCCTTGCGTCGACTGTAACCTGATATGTCAGCTGGTCTTTTCGTCGTGGTCGGAACCGAAAAAGGAATCGGCCCAGGAAAATGCATGCTGGTAGCTTACGGCAATTGTGCCGGGCAGCAGGTTCAAAGCTCTGGTCATGACCCCGACGTCATCCCAGCGGGAGGCCTCAATGGCGTGCGCAAGCCGGAGCCACGGGGAAAAGTCGTTTTCCACGCCGCACAAGGCCCGCTTTACGGCATCGTCGATGGGAAGATGTTTGACCAGCTGTTTCATCTCCATGTCGAACATGGCGTCCAACAGTGAAAACAGACCGAGCATGAAAAGCTTGTCCGAAATTTCCTCATACCCGCCGCCAAGGGCCGCAGTTTCAAAAAGCTTGGCCCGGTGTGCCGAGAGATAGGTCAGTTCGCGGCTTTTCTCCGAGGGGGTTACGTCCGTAAGAATGACGACACGCAGCCAATTGCGGATAGGTTTCCAGCCTGCGAGAACCACGGCTTGCCGAATGGAAGTGATGGTGGTCGCAAAACCGAAGTTTGGGGAGTTCAGGAACGCGAGCAACCGATAACTGATGGAAACATCGGCTTCAACGGCTTTGGCCAGGGCGTCAAAGTTTGGCTCGTCGCGCCCAATAATTTTGAAAAGTTTGAGTCTGGTTATTTCGCCGGAGGCAATTTTTCTGCCAGTGTCCACTTCCGGCTTACAATAATAGAATCCGTGAAACAGGGTGAATCCCTGTTTTTTGGCCCGGCGCTGTTCATCAAGCGTTTCCACTCGTTTGGCCATGAGACGGGCCTTGCCCAACTCCGTGGCATCCTTGACCAGATGGTGCAGCTCAAAGTCGTCCTTGTTGTGAACGTCCACGATGAGCACGTCCGCCATGGCGCAGAGCTCTTCCTGGCCGGGGGTGCTTTCGAAGTTGTTGATGGCCAACAGGTAGCCTTCTTCGCGCAGGTCTTCGACAGCTTTCAGTAACTTGGGGGTTATTTTTTCACGCTCTTCAATGATTACCGTACCGCATTCCGCTCCCAGGGCCCTGTGGTAATCGGATTCAATGGCTTCTCCCGGAAAATGAACCATGGTCCGGGCGCCTTTTTCCGTGCCGAGGCTGCACAGGGGCATGTCGGCCAATACGTGCATGGTTGCTTCGGCGTCGTCAGTGAAGGTGGCAGAGGTCGCGTACATGCTGTCACGAAACAGAAGCATATAGGCCCATGTCTTGCCACTTTCATCAAACACCGGTTGCCTGGCGATGAAGACGTTTTCGTACGTTTTATCCTGAGTCATTTAACCCCCCTCTAGTCGTTGAACGATAGTGCCTTACAATGCGACAAGCGTCAATTGAACAGGCGTTTAAGACGTCTTTTATACCTGAATTGACGTTTGTTACGGTTCTTTTTTTTGACCTTTGGCAATCGGGTGCTGTATTCGGGGCTAATGACCATCCGGTCACAATTCAACAGTAACGGAGTGCGCATATGAATACGGGAAAGGCCATACGATTGGAACGGATCATGAACAGGAATACGGGGAGGACCGTCATTGTCCCCATGGACCATGGTGTAACCGTCGGCCCCATAGCGGGAATCCATGAAATCCGGGATGCCGTGATGGCAATCGCCGAAGGCGGCGCCGATGCGGGGCTTGTGCACAAGGGGATAGCCCGGCTCGGGCACCGCGGCACGGGACGCGATCTTGGATTGATCGTCCATCTTTCCGCGGGAACAAGCCTGAGTCCCCGCCCCAATGCAAAGGCCCTGGTGGGAACTGTGGAAGAGGCCCTCAAGTTGGGCGCGGACGGTGTAAGCGTGCATGTGAACATAGGAGATGAAACCGAGGTGGACATGCTGGCGGATTTCGGACGCATTGCGGCGTCGGCTTCCGACTGGGGCATGCCCCTGCTGGCCATGATTTATGCTCGCGGCCCGGAGGTGCCCAGTGAATATGATCCGGAAGTGGTCGCCCATTGTGCCCGGGTTGGTGCGGAGCTGGGGGCGGATATCATCAAGGTTCATTATACGGGTGATCCGGAGAGTTTTGCCCATGTGGTTCAGGGAACGGGCGGAGTTCCAGTGGTCGTGGCCGGAGGCGAGCGCATAGAAAGCGTTCGTGATTTTCTGACAATGGTCCGAAATGCGTTGGATGCGGGCGGAGCCGGACTTTCAGTGGGTAGAAATGTTTTTCAGCACCCGGACCCGCGTTCCCTGTGTAAGGTGCTCCGGCGTTTGGTGCATGAAGATATGGATGTGGATCAGGCTGTGGAAGGTTTTTCCGGCATCCTTTAAGCCTCTTTTGTTTTTTGTTGATTGCCGGGTGGTCCTGTCGGAGTGCCCGGCAATTCGCTTGCATGGAGGGAACCTTCGTTTTTCTCCATCGTTGTTCCCACTGCCGAAGATATTTTGAATCCCCTGTCCCGCAAATCTTTTGCCGCAGGGAGTTCTTTGCCGTTTCGCCGTGTGATAAATATTACTGTCGTCATGGAGCGTTGTTGTATTTTTATAGTGAGCAGGTTTCGCTACGTAACTCGGCTCACTGTACGGATATATTATAATCATTGTCCAGAATAATATGTATTTTTCACTATAAGTCCGGTAATTTGTGTTTTAAATAAAAGCAAAATATTTCTATAAGTTTTGCTTACTGCATTATTGGAGCGTCGTTATTGGGAGAAGATAAAGAGGCGGTATTGTGAAAGAAGGGGACAGCACATGAAAAAAGGCGGCCGAAGCCGCCTAGGGTCTGATCTCGTGTCAATGCAGAGAAAAAGGCGTTAGGAGGGCCTTTGCTCTTTTTGAGCGGATTCCTTGAATATGAAGATGGGCAGCTCCTGAACGTTTTCCCAGTCGGATTCCTTGCGCACGGAAAGTGCCAAGAGGTGGCGTCCTTCCGCTGCCACCGGGACTCCCGGCAATTGGAAGTTGAGCTTGTGCAACATGCTTCCGGTAGGTTTCACGTCCTGCACGCCCAGCGTTTCGGCTTTGCCGTCCGGTGAAACAAGTTGCAGGGCAACGGAAAAGTCTTCCTTGCCTTCCATCTCCCACATCGTGCCCACGTACAGGGGCGGCAGGGTTACGGGCAGTTGCGGAACAACCGCGTGTTCAATGGTGCGGATAAAGGATGTGGCTCCGGTTTCCCTGTCCACAATGATATCGTTACAGACCATGGCATAGAGAAGTCTCGGCATGGTTTCTCCTTGATTGTTTTTGTTATTTGCGGCTCATATCGCTCCAGGCCCAGACGACGTTGCCGCCGATAGCCCGGGTGATGTCGCCGTCATAGTCCCGCTCCAGACGATAGGTCATGGGCGGGAAGTCTCTGCTGTTGTCCGAGTAGAAAATGAGTTCCACATCGTCTTCAAGGCGTTTGGTGTTGACCCGCTTGACCATGGCGCCACCTTCCGGACCGGGTTCGCAGACCAGCATGATCTTGCCCGGCGGTGTAGGGTCTCGGTCATCGCGGTCCACCAACACGATGTCGCCGGGATGCAGGGTCGGGACCATGGACATTTCCCCCTTGCCCACCTGGACAGCCACGAGGTTGGAGCGCATGCGTACGGACGCATGATGCCGCCAAACCAGCACCCAGCTTTCAATGGCATCTTCAGGGATCAGGCCGGGACCTGCTGCCACAGGAGATGCGGCAAGAGGCACCGCAAGGTAGTCTTCGGGCAACGGATCACCCACATCCTTGGGAGTGGAAATTTTTTGCGGTGCCACGAAGCATACGTCCATGGCCGCGTTAGCCGGTTCATCAGGAAAGGAAATCTCCGCGCCCAATCCATCCAGAATTCGTCCGAGTGAGTCTGCGTTCAAGCCGCGTTCCTGTTTGAGAAAGCGGTTGAGCTGGGATGGGTCGACCTGAAGTTCGTCCGCCATGCGTTTGTTGTTGGCAAAGGTTTTCCCCTTGCCGATCCTGTTGAGCAGGGCGGTACGCACGTCGTCGGTAAAGCCCATGTTCCTCTCCTTGTACAGGCGTTTCTTTTATTAGGTAAAACACAAAATTTGGCAAATGTCTAAAGCTGAATGGCAAATTGTGTTGACTTTATATTGTCAAATGACTAATATTTGAACCGCGATGAGAATGAAACCAATGGAGTGATTGTTATGGAACCGATTGTGGAAATAACAAGACTGGAAGAAGGCGAGGCCGGGACGTTCGGGGCCTTGCGCGTGAACAAGCGGCTTGAGTGTCTGACCCTGGAGCCGCAGGACAGATTGAACCGACAGGATGTTTCCAGCATTCCGGCCCAACAATACCGGTGTGTCCGTGTGCATTCACCCCGGTTTGGCGAAACGTTTGCCGTAGACAACGTTCCGGGGCGGCAACACGTTCTGTTTCATTCCGGGAACGTGGCAGAGGACACGCATGGCTGCATTGTGCTGGGGAGCCGGGTCGGTTCTTTGCATGGCCAACGCGGCGTGTTGGATTCCGGAGCGGCTTTTGCCCGGTTCATGACGGTGTTGCAGGGACAGGACGTTTTTCTCCTGACCATTGCGGAACACTACTAGTCTTGCCTGTGGTTCGGTCTTTTCCGGGACCGTGTTAACAAATTCTGCATGTGAGGGAAGAGAATGCATCAGGAGATATGTCTCAAAGGCGCAAAGGAGATTTGCTATGCGGTGGGGGAAAACCCCAAGGAGATAGTTTCATTGGTTCGGGAACACGGCCTGCCCGCCTGGAAACGGGCAGACCGGGGGCGGTGGCGTGCGTTGCCGGAGGATTTGCGGTTGTGGATGCGCCAACAGCGTGACCGGAATATCGGTCGACACCTGTATGGCGATATCAGCTGAGATCCGGGGGCGTGACCTTATGGCGGATGCTCCATGTGCCGCTGACGCCACTGGGATCGTTACCAAGGCTTATGCGCACGGCGTTGCCGTTGGCGGATGCCGGACGGGTTCGCTCGGCGTGGGCAAAGGCCTGTTCCATGCGTTGCAGTTGCAAAAGTTTTTGCGGCGGGGCTTGTGTCGCTGCTATCAGCACCGGAGCGCGGGTGGCAGGTTGTACAGATTTCTTTTGTTTGGGACGAAGCGGGGCAGTGCGAGGTGTGGGCGCTGCCTTTTTCTTTGCCGTAATAACCGGGACAATTTTGTCTGGTTGACGCTTGGTTCGGATGGAGCGGAATGGTTCGGACAGGTTGCGGGTTTCACGCGAGGTGTTCAGGGAAGGGGAAAGCGGCAGGGAAGCCAAAAGGGGTGGAGAATATGTCGAGTTTGAAGAGATCATGGGCATGGGGAGTGCGTGAACGGGCGGATCTCCGACCATGTTGCCGGGGATGACTGTTTCCGGCTTTGGCTGGATTGCGGCCAGCATGATGTTATCTTCATGCGGGTTCTGTCTTCCGCGAGGGTTGAGCCATTTGTCCAGTTTATCCAGTTTTTCACCTACCACTGCAACGGGCGTTTTGCCGTTGGCCGCATATTCATAGGCATATTCGCCTACGGTGTAGACTGTCCCAATGTATTGGGCCGGTCCGCTCAGCAGGAGTGATCCCGCGCCGACCAGGGCGTTCAGGGCCAGACAGCCGGAAACTGACACGGCAACTCCCAGCAATATGCAATTGGCAAGCAAGGATGATCTCATGCCTTGGGGAAAAGCAAAGGGCGTGCCTTTTTCAAAAGATCAAGGCAATCGGATCGCTTGGCAGCAGCCTCATGGCGCGCCATTGCCCGAGAGTCGGCTTGTTGACGCTATTTGTCCGTTTTCGGGGAGGCGTTCAGGATGCGCATCCCATACACATGGTCCAGTGGATTGGCTGACATGTCCGCGGCGTTCCACAGCTCCATGCCCGGTTCCAATGTGGTGATGACCGTCCGGCCTACCACGTGTCTGCCCGATTTCCCGAAAACCAGAGTCTTTACGCCCCACATGGAATGCATGATCACAGGGCTGCCGTCACGGGTTCCGATATACAGCATGATGTGCCCGGGCGAGCGGATCAGAGTCAGGAATGGTATGGCATTGTCCATGATGGCCTGCTTCTTGGCGTCCCGGCCGAGGCTGCCGAGGTCCGTGTGAAGCCCGGCCTCGTATTGCTGGTTGGAATTGCGGGGCAGGTAGATGCCGAACCCGCTCAACAGGTCCATGGTCGTGGCCGAGCAGTCGCGGTCTCCATAAAGCCCCCCCCATCCATAGGGCCTGCCCATCATGGTATTGGCGATCTTCGCGAACATGGCCGGTGTGGGGGCAAAAGGCATCAGGGCTGCGTCGTTCCGGGATATGCGGGCTGTCGTCAGCATCGCGTTACCGTGGGCGTCCCGCAGGGGAACCAGTACGGAAAATCCATTCCGGTCGGGTCGTTCGGCAAGAGGAAGGATCGTTCCCACCTCTCCCATGCAGCAGAAACGGCCGTCCTGATCCGCAATGGATACCCGGTCGCGGGTCATGGCCACCATTGCCGGAGCGTTGAAGCGTTTGCAGAATGTTTCGTCTGCCCAGCCGATGTTGCGCACCGGCACCCAGCCGAAGGCAAATCGGGATTGCACCAGTACCCATGCCTTGTCCGCGCTCATGTGCATGGCGCGTAGTGGCGTTCCTGCCAGCACCAGAGAGTTTTGAACGTAATCGAAGGGATAGCCTTCACCGGCCATGGTGAAGTCGTAGAAAGCCGGTTCCTGTGTGGGCAGGGCGCGCATGCTTGTGTTGACCACGGCAATGCAGGCGCGGTCCAGCGAAGGATATGCCGAAACCCGAGACAGCGTGCGCATGCGTTTGAGCCATTCCGGGCCGCGTTCAAGGGTGTTTTGTCCGAAAAGGTGTTTTTTTTGAAAACGGTCCAGAGCCCAAAAAACCTGATCCGCCGTCAGCGTGTTCCGCTCCCTGGTCCATGGTGAAAAATGGTGGCGCAGGAAGTCCGCAAACAACACCGCCTGCGTTCCGGCACCGATCAACGGCTTGTCGGGATTTTTTCCATGGTAGGCACCGGCGTCCTGCGGCAGGGTTTGCAGGTCCCGGATCATGCCGGGGGTCGTGGCACAACCGGAAACCAGTATGAACAAGGCCAGCAGCATGGCGGAAGAAACGTTCTTACTCATAATTTGATAATTAGGCACAGAAAGCGGCGGGGATGTCAACTCATTGAGAGAGGCAGGGCCATGCCCTTGACTGTTGGGTTGTCCGCTCCGGAGCATGAAAAACAACGTTATACGTCCGGATAATTCATGCGCCTGAATTGACACGTTTTCTGGCTTTATATACGTTGGCGACACCCTCTCTCCATATAATTATCTTAGGATGGTGAAGTTGCATGAAAAGATATGGTCTTCCATTTGTTTTGTTGTTGGTTTTTGCTTTGAGTGCCTGCGGCGGATCGGAACCGGAGGCGCAAAAACAGGTTGAACAGACCTCGCAAACCATTACAGATATGATGGGCCGTTCTGTGACCGTGCCCCTGAATCCCACACGCGTGATCTGCTCCGGTCCGGGGTGTTTGCGCTACCTGACCTATCTTCAGGCTCAGGATCTTGCCGTGGGTGTGGACAGCATTGAAAAGCGCAAGACCCGTATCGATGCCCGTCCTTATGCCTTGGCCAACCCCCAGTTTGAAAAGCTGCCAATGTTCGGTGAATTCAGGGGCCATGACAATCCCGAACTGATAGCTGCGCTGGAACCGCAACCTCAGGTCATTTTCAAGACGTACCGCAATATGGGTACGGATCCGCAGGAATTGCAGAACAAGACCGGAATCCCCGTTGTTTCTCTGGACTATGGCGACCTGAATGCACGCCGGGGTGCCATGAATACGGCATTGACCCTTATGGCCAAGGTGCTGGGCAGGCCGGAGCGCGCGCAGGAAGTCATCAGGTTCATTGATGACGCCGCTGCGGACTTGCATGATCGTGCCGCCAAGTCCGCACAACATCCCAGTTGCTATGTGGGCGGTATCGCTTCCAAAGGGCCGCACGGTTTTCGCTCCACCGAGCCGGGCTATCCCCCGTTTGCCTTTTTGGCCGCGCACAACGTGGCCGCGCCTGCTGACGGTTCCAAGCCTGCACGCCATGCGGATATTGCCAAAGAACAAATTGTCCAGTGGGAGCCTGATTATATTTTCGTGGATCTTTCCACCATCCGTGCGGGTTCCGAGGCCAATTCCCTGTACGAGTTGAACACGGATCCCTCCTATAAAGGACTCAAGGCCTGCAAGGAAGGCCGTATTTTCGGCGTACTGCCGTACAACTGGTATACATCCAACCATGGCAACACTCTTGCGGACGCCTACTTTATCGGCAAAACCCTGTACCCGGATGCCTTTACGGATGTGGATCCCGTGGCCAAAGCCGACGAGATTTACACGTTTCTGGTCGGAAAATCAGTCTTCAATGAAATGAACAAGGCGTTTGGAAGTCTTGCTTTCAAACCGCTGGATCCGTCCGTGTTGCGCATTGGTGACAAAGGCGAAATTCTGGCCCGGTAGAGGGATATATGCATTTTGAAGACGGCTGCATACCTGCCGGATATCTTCGGCACATAGGGCGCAAGCGGATGATCGTGACCGCCGGGGCGGTGGGTATGGTCGCATGTGTCCTGTTGGCCGTGAGCCTTGGTGCGGTCAATATCCCGTTGCCCGATGTGCTGGGAACGCTGGCGGGAAAGAGCGCCAGCAAACGGTGGGACGCCATTATTTGGAATATCCGTCTGCCACAGGCCCTTTCCGCTCTGGTGGCCGGAGCCGGTTTGTCCGTTGCGGGCGTGGTCATGCAGTCCGTGTTGCGCAATCCTCTCGGTTCACCCATTACGTTGGGTATCTCCCATGCGGCGGCATTTGGCGCGGCGGTTTCGGTCATGCTCTTTGATGCCGGGAACATGCACTCCACCGGGGCGGACGCCATCGTAATCAACAATCCCTACCAGACCACGGCCGCGGCGTTTTTCATGAGCACGGCCACCACGCTGATCATGATCGGCATTGCCCGTATCCGGCGAACTTCTCCGGAAGTCATGATCCTTGCCGGAGTGGCTTTGAATGCGTTGTTCACTGCCGGAACCATGCTGTTGCAATACTTTGCGGACGACGTGCAGTTGGCTGCCATGGTCTTTTGGACCTTTGGCGACACGGCGCGTGCGGACTGGGCCGAATTGGGATTCATGAGCATCGCTCTGGTCGGTGGACTTGTTTTCTTTACGGCCAACCGTTGGAATTACAACGCCGTGGATGCCGGAGATGAAACCGCCATGGGGTTGGGCGTGCGCGTGGAGCGTGTGCGTATTCTCGGCATGCTTGTGGCTTCGCTGGTCACGTCCGTGATCGTGGCTTTTTTGGGCATTATCGGCTTCGTGGGCCTGGTTTGTCCGCACATGGTGCGTCGCGTGGTAGGGGACGACCATCGTTTTCTGCTGCCGGCATCCATGGTGTGCGGCGGACTGTTGCTGGTGCTGTCCGACACTGTGGCGCGACTTGTTCTGGCACCCCATGTGCTGCCCGTGTCCGTACTGACGGCCTTTATGGGTGCCCCTGCGTTTTTGTACCTCATTATCAGGGGCTATCGAAAATGATCCTGCGTGTTGACGGACTTGATTTTCAGTACAGGAGCACACCCGTGCTGCGGGATGTGCATTTTTCCGTGGACGAGGGGGAGGTCTTGGCCATCATGGGACCGAACGGCGTGGGCAAGACCACGCTGCTCAAATGTATGAATGCCATACATCGTCCCTCCGGCGGTTGTGTGCTGGTGGACGAGGCCGACGTGTTTCGCCTTCGTCCCGACCAGATAGCCCGCAGGCTGGGATATGTTTCCCAACGGGCGGAAACCGGGCGCATGACGACTTTTGACGCCGTGCTCATGGGGCGCAAGCCGCATATTCGGTGGCATGTGAGCGAGCATGATTTGCGCATTGTGGACAGCGCGCTCAAACGGTTGCGCCTGGAAAAGCTCTCCCTGCGCTATCTGGACGAAATGAGTGGCGGAGAAGTGCAAAAGGTCTGTATTGCCCGCGCTCTGGTTCAGGAACCGCGCATTTTGCTGCTGGACGAACCCACCAGCAGCCTTGATCTGCGCAATCAGGTGGAGATTCTCGGCCTTGTCCGGGCCGTTGTCAGGAGTCATAACGTGGCTGCCGTCATGACTATGCATGACCTGAATCAGGCTCTGCGCCACGCAGACAAGTTCGTATTCCTGCGGGGAGGAGCGATTCACGCGGCCGCAAGCCGGGATGAGGTGACCGAAACCATGATCGAAGACGTTTACGGCGTTCGTGTGCAGATGGTTCAGGTCGCTGGCCGTCCGGTGGTCATCCCGATGGATGACACCGAAGAACGTTTATTGCGGGAACATGACCACATTCATCATCAAGAATACGGCATCAGCCAATAGGAAGTATCATGAGTTATACCACCCCGGACCATGTTATTGAAGAGGCCGTGCGTTTTCACGGCCATGTTTGCCCCGGCCTTGTCATCGGTATTCGTGCCTCGGAAGTCTGTCTGAAGGAATTCGGCCATAACAACGAGGAGCCTGTCTGCTGCGTCTGCGAAACCGACATGTGCGGCGTGGACGCCATCCAGTTCATGACCGGCTGCACGCTGGGCAAGGGCAATCTCATGCAGCGCGATTATGGCAAGATGGCGTTCACGTTCTATCGCAAACGGGACGGCAAGGGATTTCGTTTGCTTCTCAATCATGATGCTTTGGGCGCCGAGCATGCGGAAAGTGCCGAACTGCTTAAAAAGGATCTGGAAGGAACCATAACGCCGGAAGAGGCGGAACGCCTGGCCATGTTGCGGGAGCGTACACGTCTGCAAATTCTTGATGCGCCCATTGAAAGCCTTTTCACACGCATGGAACCGAACCAGTATATCCCCCGTCCTGCCAAGATACTGGAAACACTGATATGTGCGAGTTGCGGCGAGGGCATCATGGAGTCGCGCTCACGTCGTTTTGACGGGAAAATTCTTTGTATTCCATGCTTTAACAAGGTCGAACAGAAAGTGTGATGTTCCTTTACTCCTTCGGGCCGGAGCGTTATGGCTTGTCCATACCGAGGGGGATTTCATGGAAAATCGAATAGAACGGCTCGAATCCGCTGTTGCCCAGCAGGATAACACCATCGAAGAATTGAATCAGATGGTGTTTCGCCAACAGCAACAGATCGATGAGCTGGAAAAAAAACTGGGACTGCTGGCTGCCAAGTACCGTGAAATGGCCGAAGCCGCCGATGCCGGTATCGTGGACACGCCTCCGCCACACTATGGAGGGCGTTCATGACCTCGGCGCAGGAGATCATCGACGCGCTCGGCCTTGAACCGCACCCGGAAGAGGGCGGTTATTTCCGCGAAACGCATCGAAGCGTGGAAGAGCATGCCGCGGGGCATCTTCCTGATCGTTACCCCGGTTCGCGTGCCTATGGAACAGCAATTTACTATTTACTCACTCCTCAAACCTTTTCCCACCTTCATCGTCTTAAAAGTGAAGAAATATTTCATTTTTATTTAGGCGACCCTTGCGAGATGCTGCATCTGTTTCCGGATGGTCGACAGAAAGTTGTGACTCTTGGGCAAGACATAATAAATGGCCAATGCGTGCAACAGGTTGTTCCTGCAGGAGTTTGGCAGGGGATGCGTCTGTTGCCGGGAGGAAAGTTCGCGCTCCTTGGTTGCACTGTTGCCCCCGGATTTGAATATGAAGATTATGAACACGCCAATCGCAATATTTTGTTGCAGCAATATTCCGAATCAGAAAAATTGATACGTTTGCTCACATTGTGATGACTTTCTCCCGATAAAGAAATGGAAATATGGAATGATTGATTATCGTGATAATCAATTGTATAGTTGTTTTCTCTATCTTTGTGGTGGAGATTCATAAATGGAATATCAATAAGGTGTTGTAATTCAGCGAGGGGGAAACTCATGAATTTTTTTAAAAATCTCAGCCTGCGAAACAAGATACTATTGCCCGTTACTCTTGTTGTCACGATTATACTGGTAACGACATTGACCGTTCTCGGAACCCGGGTTTCGGATATGTCCGGGCGACAGGCTCTGGAACGCACAGAAGAGATGGCTTATCGCTATGGTTCGGAAGCCAAGGGGCATCTCGATTATCTCGTGAATTTGGCGGATATTTTTTCTCGAAGCCTGGAAGAATATATCGTCCAGCCTACAAAACCATCCCGGAGCACGATCATAGGCGTCATGAAAGGTATTCTGGACGGCAATTCCGAAGTCTTCAGCATGTGGGCGGTCTTCGAACCGAACGCCTACGACGGCAACGATGCCGCATATGAAGGTCAGCCCGGCATGCTCGGCAACGGACGTTTTGCCCCGTATCTGACTAAAGGCTCCAGCGTGGTTGACCATGTCTCCGGCCTTGCTGAGCCTTCGCCTACCAGCGACTACTACAACATACCGCTGCGTACGGGCAAAACGTACGTGACGCCGCCTGTAAGTTATAACTACGGTGGGAAGCAGGTCCTGCTGGTCAGTGCTTGTGTTCCCATCGAGTATCAGGGCCGGGTTGTAGGCGTGGCCGGTGCGGACATGTCCATGGACATGCTGAGTGCCATCACCAAGGATCTGCATCCGTATGAGATCGGTTACGCCACCATTATGACCGGGAAAGGACTCATCGTCACGCATCCCGCCCAGGAGATAGTGGGCAAACCTCTGGCCAAGGTTACGAGCCGGGATTTTTCGGACCGCGTTCTGACCAAGATTACGAACGGCGAACCATATCACGAAGTGCGCGTGGCCAAGAATACGGGCAAGGAAGCCCAATTTTCCTTTGCTCCCTTTGAAATTGGCGACACCGGCAACTATTGGATGATGGGCATTAATGCACCCATGGAAACTGTCATGGCCCAGTCCCGGGCCATGGTCAAGATGTGCATCGGGTTGGGTGTGGTCGCCTTGATAATTTTGGGCGTTATTATCTTTTTCCTGGCCCGTTCCATCGCCGCTCCGTTGGGAACCGGCGTCGACTTTGCCCAGCAGGTGGCCAGCGGCGATTTGACCGCAACCCTCGAGCTGGATCAGAAGGATGAAGTCGGCAAACTCGCGGGAGCGCTCGACGGCATGGGTCACCAACTGCGCAAAGTGGTTGAGAACGTGCGTTCCGGCGTAGATAACGTGGCGGCCGGTTCCGAAGAACTGTCGTCCACAGCGGAAACCCTTTCCCAGGGAGCTACGGAACAGGCCGCCAATGTGCAGGAAGTTTCCTCATCCATGGCGCAAATCGCATCCAACATCGCGCAGAGCACGGAAAACGCCAAGACGACCGAAGAGATTGCCCTGCGTTCGGCAAAGGATGCCGAGGAGGGCGGAAAAGCCGTACGGAATACCGTGGTCGCCATGCGCGAGATCGCGGATCGTATTTCCGTTGTGGAAGAGATTGCGCGGCAAACCAACCTGCTGGCTTTGAACGCCGCTATCGAGGCTGCTCGTGCCGGAGAACACGGCAAGGGCTTTGCAGTCGTCGCCGCCGAGGTTCGCAAGCTGGCCGAGCGTTCGGGAACCGCTGCAGCGGAGATCAGCGAATTGTCCGTTAATAGCATGTCTGTTGCGGAAGGCGCCGGAGAGATGTTGAACAAGATACTGCCGGATATTCAGCAGACGGCCGAGCTGGTGCAGGATATCACCGCCGCTTCTGAAGAGCAGAATCGCGGTGCGGAAACCGTCAATCAGGCCGTGCAGCAACTGGATTCGGTTATCCAGCAAATAGCTTCTGCTGCGGAAGAAATGTCTTCCACCTCCGAACAGCTCTCCGGGCAGGCCGCACACCTCATGGATACCATGTCCTTTTTCAAGATTCATGGGAATGGTCAAAGGTCGCGGACTATGCGTCGGACCAAGACGTCGGCTCCTCGCCCCAGTCTTCCCGCGTCGCAGGGAGGTTCCGTCAAGATGCCCTCTCGTCCTCAGGGCAAAGGTCTTGATCTGAACATGAAGGATGAAGAGTTCGAAAAGTTCTAGCGTCGCGTTGCAAAACAAGCAAAACAGCCCCGGACCGTCGGTTGCGGTTCGGGGCTTTATTTGTACCTGCCAGTCGTTGATTCAGGACAAGGAAAGAGCTGCCGCATGAGCCGAGGCCCACGCCCAGTGGAGGTTGTGTCCACCCAAATCGCCGGCTACGTCCAGTAACTCCCCGAGGATGAACAGTCCGGGAACAGCCGTCACTTCCATTGTCTTTGAGGATATTTGGGCCGTGTCCACGCCGCCCACAGTGATTTCTGCCTTGCGCCAGCCCTCGGTGCTTTGCGGAATGAATTCCCAATGGTGGATGGCTACCGCCAGTTCTTGTTGTAGTTTGTTGGAGATCTGTGGCACGGGAGTGGAAAGAGCCTGTTCAGAGAACCATTCAAGCACCATACGTTTGGGTAACAAGGATTGCAGATGTTTGCGGAGTAGCTGGTTTCGGCTCCGGTTTGCCTGAATATTTTGCGCCAGATCAGTTGTCGGCAGCAGGTTGACGTTTACCTTTTCTCCCTCGCTCCACACGGAGGCTGCCCGCATGATGGCCGGGCCGGAAAGGCCTTTGTGCGTAAAGAGCAGGTCGTCGGAGAATGTCCGGCCTTTGCAAGTCACTTCGGCAGGCAGGGCGACTCCTGCCAGCCGTTTGCACAGGCTGCCAGATTCGCCTCCCAAAACCAACGGCACCAAGCCCGGTTGCAGGGGCGTGATTTTCAATCCAAAAAACCGCGCCAGTTCATATCCCAACGATGATGCCCCGGCCTGGGGCCAGCTTTGTCCGCCAAGAGCGAGCACCAACGTTGGTGCGCAGAGCTGTTCATCGTTGAGGTTCACGGTAAACGGGCCTCGTCCTTCCACCGATTCGATAATTTTGTTGCAGAGGATTTTAGCCCCTGCCCGGTGGCATTGCTCCACAAGCACGCCTGCGACTCTACCGCCTCCCTGATCGGAAAAAAATTGACCGTCAGCCTTTTCCTCATAGCCGATGCCGTGTTCCGCGAAAAAACCGACCACATCCCAAGGCGTGTGCCGGGCCAGTGCGGATTTGCAGAAATGCGGGTTGGAGCAAATGAAATGTTCGGCCGAGGTGTACAGGTTGGTGAAGTTGCAGCGGCCGCCGCCGGCTATGCGCACCTTTCTTCCCGGTTTGGGACCGTGGTCCACCAGCGTAACGGCCAATCCCTGCCGTGCGGCAAGCATGCCGCAGTACAATCCGGCCGCTCCGGCCCCCAGAATGATTACGTCCTGTTGCGTCATGGCCCGGTTGTAGGCTGGTTCCGCATCATGCTCAACAGGAAAAACGCACGGCAAGCCGTCTTTTCATTCGTCCGGGTTTCTGGTACTATGCAGGATATAAGGCCTTTCATGCCACGTTCACAGGGAGGATATTGCAATGGAAGGATATTTCTGGTTTTTCCTCGGTCTGATCATGACGATCGCCGCGCTGGTGATGATCAAGGTCAGCACCCCCAACGAAGACTAGGGGAACCGTGCCGCTGAAACGGCACAAACTTTTTTTGCAACGGGGAATCCGCATTGACGGGTTCCCCGTTTGTCCATGAACACGCATACACTTTCGAGGTTCGCCATGATCATCTACTCGTGGAACGTCAACGGCTACCGGGCCGTACTCAAAAAGGACTTTCGCTCCTGGCTGGATGCCTGCGGGGCCGACGTGGTCATGCTGCAGGAAACCAAGGCAGAGAAAACACAGATTGCACAGGAAGATAGTGAGCCGGACTCCTTCTCCTACCACTATTGGAATTCCTCCAGGAAGAAAAAAGGCTATTCCGGGGTGGCCTGTTTTTCCAATCCTGAACCTCTGGCCATCAATACGGGCCTTCCGGATCCCGATTTTCAGGGAGAAGGGCGGGTGTTGCATCTCGAATACCCGGATTTTCATCTCTTCAACATCTATTTCCCCAACGGGCAGATGTCCGATGAACGGTTGCAATACAAGATGCGTTTTTATGACTGCTTTTTGGCGCATGCCGAAGAGCTGCGAAAGGACAAGCCCATTGTCGTCGGTGGTGATTTCAACACCGCCCACACGGAGATTGATCTCAAAAATCCCAAGTCCAATGCGGAACGTTCCGGGTTCCTGCCAGAAGAACGTGCGTGGATCGATTCTTTTATCGAACATGGTTACGTGGATACTTTCCGCATGTTCGAACCCGATCCGCATCATTATTCATGGTGGTCATATCGTTTCAATGCCCGCAAGAACAACGCGGGGTGGCGTATCGATTATTTTTTTGTTTCCAGCGAATTGAAGGACAAAGTCACACGGGCGTGGATAGAGCCGGATGTGTTCGGTTCGGACCATTGCCCTATCGGAGTGGAAATCGACGTGTAATCGGTTCCCGAAACGAGGAGATAAGAAACAGGGCCGTGCGCATGGTTTGCGCATTGGCCTTTTTTTGGTGGTGTTTTTTAAATTTGCTGCCCAAAGCGGCTAACGGTCGACATCCAGTTCGCGTTTCTTGGTATACAGAAAGCGGATGAATTCGTACTCGAAGGGCGTATCCGTGGAGTAGTAACGGAAGGGGGTCGTGGACCGGGCATTGAGCGCGCGAACACCGGTGTTTATGTTTCTGGCCGTGTCCTTGTCGTCCATGTCAGCTAAATCATAGATGGTTTCCATTTCATAGTAGGTGATGAAATAGTCGCCCACTTCCCCAATGGTGTCGCGCACGTTGGACGGCCCATAAATCGGAAGTACCAGATAGGGGCCGGAATCAAAGCCCCAAACGCCGAGAGTCTGGCCGAAATCTTCCTTGCGTTTCTGGATTCCCATTTCCGTGGCCACGTCGAACAGTCCCAACACACCCAGCGTGGAGTTGACCAGGAAACGGCCCAGCACCGTGACTGCCCGTTTCGGCTTGGCTTGCAGTACGGAGTTTACGAAGTTCGGAACTTCGTTCAGATTGTCTATGCCGTTGGAAATCCCCTTGCGCAGTGGAGGGATGACGACGGCCTTGTACACGGAAAGTGTGGGCAGGAATACATAGGTGTCGAACCGGGCGTTGAAGGCGTACATGGTCCGGTTGAACTTGTGCAGCGGATCGTCCACGCCTATGTAGGAATCCTCGGTGGCGTATTTGATCTCGTCCGGTGTGGGCGCGTGGCTCACCTCTGTACGGAAGCTCCTGTCGTCCAGCGTCAACTCCGGGGCGACCTTGGTGGTGACGCAGGCTCCAAGCGTCAACAGCAGGCAGGTCAGGGCCGCAAAACGGGCAAGATGCTGCATGAGGGGAGAGGGAAGGTTGTTCATCGTTTCACCTCATCCGCGGTTGCGCCCATGTCCTTGAGCATGCGCCGTGCGAACGGGGCGTACATCATATTGCCGCAATGTCCGCCGTGTTCAAAGAGGAATGCCCTTTCACCGAACACGTCCTGGAGGAACGTAACCTCGTCGTGGTCAAGGATGGGGTCGTCCAGATTGCCCACCACATAGATGTTGTCAGCCGAACGCAAAAACGGCTCAATGCTTGCGAGGCTGCAATTGCGGATCGCTTCCTCCTTGCTTATGGGAGGGCCGAGATAGCGCAGGTAAGGATAGAGATATTCATCGAAATATTGTTCGAAGCGCAGCTTTGAGGCTACGGTGAAGTAGGGCAGCAGCGGGTCATGCGAGGTCAGAAAAGTGTCTGAAGGAACCACGTATCCGGCGTGGAGGCATACGTCCGAGGTGAAAATCATGGAAGCCGCCGTAACGCGGAATGAAGTGCCGATAAGGATTTTGTAGTCGGTTTCCGAGGCGTCCAGATATTGTGAGAGTTGAAAGAGAACTTCGCTGTCGAGCGATTCCACTTCCCGTTTTTTGTAGAACTTTGCGAACTGGCGATAGAGTTTGTCCATGACCTCGACCGGCGTTTTCCCGCCCGTGTTTTCCGGGGCCAGCCAGGAGTCGAAACGGAGAGCCGAAGCATAGAGGTTCACGGCCGGGTTGATCATCAGCACCTTGTTGAAATGAAATCGTCCCTTGCTTTTGTCGAGATGCGCCAGAAACGCGGAATGCATGCCGCCGAGGCTGTACCCGCCAACATCGTATCCCGTCACTTCGGCTTCCTCTTTGATTTCATCCGCGATCCAGCCCATGACCCGATATAAATCCTCCACGTCGTTGGGAACATAACCGGCAGCGGCATGGCGCGAAGCGCTGACAATGAAGTTGAAGTGCGTGGGGGAACTCAGGCAGGCGACATGGTAACCCGCACCATAAAACAGGGCGCGCAAAAAACGCATTTTACTTGCGTCGTGGTCCGCGCCGGTTCCGGCAATCAGGAACATGAGCGGGGCCGGTTTCTTTTGCAGGGCCACGGAATATTCCAGATCTTCCGCATACCAGAAGATGTCCGGAATAGGGCGGGAGTCCACTTCGAAGCTGCGCAGGGAAACGCGGGGAACCGGCTGTATGGTATACACGGCGTCCGGTGGTGTGCCGAATACCGTGGCTTTGTATGGATCAGTGAAAGGATAGGGCTTGTCCTCGGCAACAGCGTGAGCCGTTGCCAACAGGCAGAACGCAAAGGCCGCCAATGCTACGGCTTGTCGAAAAAACGTTTTTTCCACGTGTCTCCGTCTTTCAGCTGAGAGAGCGGTCGGCCGTGGCAACTCCCCGAAGTCCGGCCGAATTAAGTGCCCATCTCATACCGTTCCGGTACTATTCCGTCAATGAGCATTGGATTACTGCCTTCCACCATTCCCCGAAGGAATCGTGCCGTTGGCCGTATTACGCATGGACGCTCATTCGGCCCGGTGGTAAAAACAGCCATTCGCATACTGAAAGACCGGGAGATAGCATGCTGCTTGGAATCGACGTCGGAGGCACGCACACGGATGCCGTGGCTCTGGATTTGACCGAAACCCGTGTGGAGGTGGCCGCCTCGTGCAAGGTGCCCACGAACCATGACGATCTGCTCGCATCCGTGAACGCGGCTCTGAAACGGATTCTTGCGGACGTGGACCGCGCCAAGGTCCGTCAGCTCAACCTTTCCACCACGCTTTCCACCAATGCCCTTGTTGAAGGACGTACCGAGGATGTGGGCCTGCTGGTCAGCGCCGGTCCGGGCATTGATCCGCATAATTTTCGGCCCTGCCGGGATTTTCACGTGTTGGAAGGCTCCATAGACCATCGGGGCAACGAGGTCCGCGCCTTGTCTGCAAGGTACGTGCAGCGTGCCGTGGACGCCTGCCGGCAAAACGGCGTGCGCGTATTTGCTGCGGTGGGCAAGTTTTCCACCCGCAATCCGCGGCATGAAAAACTGATTCGCCGGACCATTTGCGGCGGGG
>CAJXRQ010000002.1 GCA_913060505.1 uncultured Desulfovibrio sp. | reverse complement strand
TAAAAGCCATCCCAATCCGTCAGTAACACTGTATCGAGTTCGCGAGTCATGCCCCACGGGGTGTTGCCATCACTCAAATTCCAAATGGTCAGACCGCCACGAAGCTTGTATGAAAAATCTCCGGCCAGGGCTTGATTAAACAACTCAGGACTCAGAAAGACCACAATTACGATTCCACGTTTGATTCCTGCCTGCAGCCCGAACGAAACTCCACTCAAAGCCACAAATGAAGGGAAGCTCCAGCCCTTTTCTGTCCGAGCACAAGCCACTCCGCTACCGCCTTCAACTGCAGCTACGAATCCAGCCTTGCCTACTGTGGGAAAAATCATGATACCAACGGCATTTTCAACAAGAAAAGCTACCCCGCCATCAGAGTCACGATTCATCATCTGCTCAAGAGCTTTCCTGGAGTCATTCACTATTTCTTGCACAAATTCCATTTTTGGAGAGGAGTCTGCCCGTCCCGGGCTTATGCCGGCACCGCAACCTGACAAGACAAGGCAGATCGCCAACGCCCAGAGCTGTTTGTGCACACGTTTCATGATATACATGGCCTAAAAGTTGCCCACAAAGGTGTCAAGCCATAAAGCTGCCATCCGATTACTCTGCGGCGCGGCTCTTGCGTAGATGACGCACGTCGCCAATGCGCACTGTCAGCTTTTCCTTATCGAAAAACTCAAGAACAGGTATGAGGTATTTCCGGCTCAGGTTGGTCATCCCTTTGAAATCCCGTGCACTCATCTCTTCATGGTCGGAAAAAAAATGTATGACCCGACTTTTAAGCTCATCCAACGCTCCAGTATGATAGTACATATCGTCATTAATCCTGATCAGTTCCCCTTGATCCCGCAACACTTGCAACACGGGTGCAGCCTCTCGAAGGTTAAGTCCTGTAGGTTCCAGAGCATCCTTAAGGTTGGGAGGACGGATACCGCCTTCCTTGTACGCTTTCAGTAGCATTTCACGCACAAGAGCCGTATCCGAAGCTAATGAGACCTTGTGTTCCGAAAGCCGAACCCCTTGCTGGTCCACAACGACAGTTCCTTTCTTCAAACTACGTTCTACTATCAAATGAAACAACTTGAGAGGGATATCCCGCCCCCATGAAGTGGCCAATTCGGAACGGGGAATCGCAGGTTTCATGGATTCCCGCGCATGAAATTCCATCAAAAAACAATGCAGAGACTCCTCAAGCGACGAAATCAGTGAGCCGGATACATATCTGCGATCTTCCTTATCGAATAATGCAGCCTTTTGCTGACCAGCCATCTTCCCCAAGACTTTCTCCAAGGCTTTGGATTCAAGGTTGGACATAGTCATGAGTTCCGCAAAACAAACACCCTCGATGCCAGCCAATTCAAGTTGAGTGTTCAGGATGTCTTCAGAAGAATCTGCAACCAAAGTTTTCAGCGCTGCGACGCCTTCTGAAAATCGTTTAACAACATGCCCGGCAGGACTGAGCACTCGTCCTCCCGCAACAGTCCTTAATGGGGAAAAGGAACGTAACACCACACGATCTCCATACACGCCAACCTGTGGGGATGGAAAACGCATCTGGCAAACTGCGGTTTCGCCCGGCATAAGTTTTTCTCGATCCAGAAGATAAATTCTGGCCAAAATTTCCCGAGAGCCGTAATGAAAATGGATCTCCTTGCGGTGCTTGAGCGGAAGAGGGGACGATTCCAGCATGGTGAGCTCCACGACCCAACTATCATGAGGGAAAAGCGTCTCTGGCCTTGCCACCACCTGTCCCCTTTGCACGTCGGCAACCTCCACACCCTGGAGGTTGATTGCGGTTCGCCGACCAGCCAGCGCGCCCTCAACGCTGGAACCATGGGATTGTAATCCGCGTACACGCGCATTTTTACCATCCGGGAAAATGTGCACCTCTTCACCCAGATGCAAATCGCCGGAAATAAGCGTCCCGGTTACAACTGTCCCATGTCCCTTCATGGTAAAAACTCTATCCACAGGCAAACGGGTCAGATCCGAACGGCGTCGCGAGGTGAAACCGGCCATGAGTGAGCCCAATTCCTGTTTGAGCTTGTCCACCCCAGTTCCGGTTCTCCCGGACACAGGCACAATAGGACAGTCAGCCAAAAAGGTTCCCTCAAGAGAAGAGGCAACTTCTTCCTGCACCATTTCCAGCCAGTCTTCATCAACCAGGTCTGTTTTGGTCAAAGCCACGATTCCTGTCCGCACGCCCAGCAAAGAACAAATATCCAAATGCTCACGGGTCTGCGGCATAATCCCCTCATCCGCAGCAATAACCATAAGGACAAAATCAATACCGGTAGCACCAGCTACCATATTTTTAACAAAGCGCTCATGCCCTGGAACATCCACCACGGACAACCGAGAACCGTCGTCAAAATCCAGAAACGCAAAACCAAGTTCTATAGTAATTCCGCGCTTTTTTTCCTCGGAAAGTCGGTCACAATCTATCCCCGTAAGCATCTTGACAAGCGTCGTCTTGCCGTGATCGATATGTCCAGCTGTTCCCATGACGATGGGCATGCGAATTCCTTATGGTTAAATCAGTTCAAATTACGCTTAAAAACACTAAATGAATCCCCATCCGATCTCAAGAATACCAATGTTCCTTTTTCACACATCGACAGAATCCTTTCATCTTCAAAAAGGAGGCGTCAGTGGCTATCAATTTTAAGGGGCCAGCGATATTCGTCGCAGACATCAACCGCTCTCGCTCATTTTATGAAAACATACTGGAGCAAGAAGTTGAAACCGACAACGGACGACATGTGGCATTTAAGGGTGGTCTATTTATCTGGCAAACAGACGTAGCATTTGAGACCATTTATAAGCAGGAAATTACCCCGGAATCTTCAAAATCGCTCCACACCCATGAACTCTACTTTGAAAGCAAAAATATTCACACGGAATGGGAGCGCGTAAAAAACTGCTGTGATACTATCCTGAACGAACTTGCCGCTGCCCCATGGATGCAGCTCGGCTTCCGCATACTGGATCCGGACGGCCATATTGTAGAAATCGGTGAGGCATTACCCCGACTTATTCAACGACTATACGAGGAAGGGATGTCAGTAGACGCAATACACCAATCCACGTCCTTTCCTGTGGAATTTATTCATAGCACGCTGGGTCTTTAACTCTTGTGGGAGGACTTATTCTGCGCCGGACTCCCCAAAACATTCTTTCCAAAATGCGGACAATAAGAAGCCCCCGGCCAAAGCCGGGGGCTCTCGAAAGGAATCAGAAGTTTGTTGCGAATTTCCCGAAAACACTCCGCGGTCAAATGACTACAGGTTTGTTAGGGAGTTACACATAAACCATTCCTTTAAGTTAAATTCAGCATACGTGAGTTTTCTGGTTGTGCAAACAAAAAAATCACCTGGGACCACCCGGTCCACCAGGGCCACCGGGGCCCTGCATGTGATCACGATCTCGCTCTTCCTTTTTTTTCATATATTGATCATATTTTTCAAGCTGTTGTGGTGTCAGATATTTCTCAAGAGCATCATGCAGTATATCATTTTGCAATTTAATTTCATCTCGCAAATCCATCATTGCCGATTGTCCACCGTCATGCGCACGCTCAAACATGGCAATCATTTCAGCATGATGATTTTCAAGTACCGGACGAATTTTTTCGACTTGTGCAGCACTTAGATCCAGCACGGATTCAAGTTCCCGCAAATGCTCTTCAACACTGGGTGGCTTCATCGGCTCCGAAGGGCCATGACCAGCGCAGCCTGCCAAAAAAAACAATAAAACGATAACAACGCCTATCAGTTGCTTCATATCGTACTCCTATTTTCCTATTGGTATTATCAATTCTCAAATTCGTGTCGAACTATGCAGCAGCTTCGTTACAATTCATGTAAAAAAAGTGCCCTCGCCATATGGCGAGGGCACTCCAATCTTCATCGACATAAAAATCTAGGCCTTCAAAAATTCCCGGAAAGCCAACATGGTAGCATAAATATCCACCTTACTCGTAATTTCAAAAGGGCTATGCATGGAAAGTACTGGTGCCCCCACGTCGATGATATCCATCCCGTAAATCGCTAAATACTTGGCAACTGTCCCGCCTCCTCCGGCATCAACCTTGCCCAGCTCGGACATTTGCCACGGTACTCCGGCTTCATCCAAGAGGCTGCGTAATTCCGCAATAAACTCAGGGTGTGCATCATTGGCACCAACTTTACCGCGATGCCCGGTGAACTTGTTGAAACAGGGGCCGTATCCAAGAAATGCAGCATTGCGCTCCTCATAGACATCCTTATGATCCGGGTCCACAGCTGCGGCGACGTCCGCTGAAAGCGCAGTTCCATTCATCATTACACGGGAAAGACGGGTGCCGGGTTCCCAGGAATCTATCAACTCTTCAAGCGTATATTCGAAAAACAGGGACTTGGCGCCGGTGGCCCCATCGGAACCAATCTCTTCTTTGTCCCAGAAAAGCACAATCTGTGTAAATTCAGGTTTATCTTCCGCCAGCAAGGCTTCAAGGGCACAAAATACGCTGGAACGATCATCTTGCCCATAACCGCCGATAAATGACGAATCCAAACCTACAAACCGCGCAGGGCCAGCAGGGACTACCTGGAGTTCGGCGCTGAGAAAATCAGCCTCATCAATCCCATACCGCTCATTGAGCAATTTGAGAATTTGCTTCTTGACCAACCCCTTCTCATCATCTTTATCCGAAGCGACAGGGCTCTGTCCCAGCAGGACATTCAATTTTTCAGCCTCAAATGCCACGGAAACTTTTTTCTCCACTTCCTTATAGGCCAGATGAGGCAGAAGGTCGGTAATGGTCAAAACGGGGTCCGAAGGGTCATCACCCACGGCAACGGGAATCACCTCTCCCCCCTTTCGTACAACAACGCCATAAAGGGCCAATGGTGAAGTCAGCCATTGATATTTACGAATACCGCCGTAGTAATGCGTCTTGGCAAGGCAAATTTCCGTATCTTCATATAGGGGACGCTGTTTCAAATCCAAACGGGGTGAATCAGCATGTGCTCCCACAAGGCGGAATCCCTCGGACAAAGGCCGACGCCCCTTACGGGCCAAAAAACCAGTCTTGCCACGCTGAATACGCATGACTGCGCCAGTAGAAAAATCCTCACTGAATCCTGCTGCGGCAGCCTTTTCCTGCACGTAATCCATAACCAGCCGTTCGGTTTTGCAACGACTCAAAAAATCAACGTACTCACGAGCCAGGGAGTCCATGGCATCGCGGTGCTCGGGAGAAGAATAAACCTTCCAGGCATTTTGCGGCTTATACTCCAATTTATTAATGGTATCGCTCATCTTTACTCCTGTATTTTCAAGAAGCCAGTCGACTACAGGCCTGCGTCATGGCCGCAACGACCAACCGAAATTCATCCGAGGCCAATGTTCTAAGATCAAGGCAAAAGGCATCCTCTTCGACACGTCCCACCACGGGGGTATCTGCCTCCAAAAGTCGATGCCTGAATTCACTCACAGAGAAACCCTTGGGTACAACTGCCACCAAAGCTGTTTCAAGGTCGCATTCTGGGAATGCCCCGCCCCCAACGCGCGAAATGCCCCGACGAACCGAAACATTTACCCAGTCCCCCACGGCGGTCAATATGGCCTTGCGCAAATTTGTTGCACGGGAACGAAGCTGCCGGTATCCGGCAGTGATCATACGCAACGTCGGAACCTTCCTGCAGACAGAATCCATATCCAAATACAAACGCAGAGTCGCCTCCAGCGCTGCGAGAGTCATTTTGTCGATGCGCAAAGCCCGAGTCATCGGGTTTACCTTGATACGTGAAATCCACTCCTCCCGGCCGACAATAATTCCTGCCTGCGGTCCGCCCAAGGCCTTATCCCCGGAAAAACTGACCACGTCAGCTCCCTGCCGAACAACTTCCTGTACGGTAGGTTCCGGGGGCATACCCGCGATAGCAAGAGGAAAGAGAGTGCCGCTTCCCAAATCATCAATCACAGGCAATCCGAAACGATCCGCCAATTTGCGCATGTCCGTCAAATCCACTTCACCAGTAAACCCTACCACTCGAAAATTGGAGGTATGCACTCGCATCAACGCGGCCGTCTTATCACCTATGGCCTGCTCATAATCGGAAAGATGGGTTCGATTGGTTGTTCCCACTTCTCGCAAAACAGCTCCACTTTTGGCCATGACATCCGGAATGCGAAAAGAACCTCCAATCTCAACCAGTTGTCCACGGGAAACGATAACTTCACGCCCCTTGGCTAACGTGTCGAGCATCAGCATAACAGCTGCCGCGTTGTTATTAACCACCAACGCGGCCTCCGCCCCGGTAATGGAGCATAACAACTTTTCTACGTGGGAATACCGGCTGCCACGCTCTCCGGAGGTCAGATCAAACTCAAGGTTGGAGTAGCGGGAACAAGCATCATGAACGGCATTTACGGCTTCGGGAGCCAAAAGGGAACGCCCCATATTAGTATGAATGACCACCCCGGTAGCGTTGACGATGCGACGAAAATGTGGACGAGCCTTGACGCGAACAGAGGCCTGAACAACGGGGAGCAACCGTTCAAATGCCAACTCTTCAGGGGAAGAAACCGCACCAGCCCTGATCTCTTCGCGTTTAATGTCCAGAAATTCATTGACCAAATCCCGAAGCAAAGGCCGCGGTAACTTCGCCATGCCAGAATCTTGAGTCAGTGCGGTCAAAATAGAGTCCACCGAGGGAAGGTGCTGAAAGAGTCGAGACATCCTGTTGCTCCTTATCTGTGGTGGGCTATTGGGGTTTTCGGCTCAGAAATTCTGGATATAACTCATAAAAAGCGGCCAGTAAATACAGAGAACCACACACCAAAACCGACCCAGAGTATTTTGCAACACGTTGCAAGGCTTCGGTTATGCTCTCTACGGCTTCGGCCTTATCTCCCAGCACAGCAACCAGATCAGCAGGATTGGCTGCTCGCTGCCATGCTATGGGGGGGCAAAAAATCGGCCCATCTGTCATTCCCAGCAGTAACGGGACCATTCGAGGAATGTCCTTATCGGCCATACAGCCGAAAACTAATGCCTTGGGGCGAATGTTCTCCTCTTTCAAGGTCCGGGAAAGAGCTTCAAGTGCATGGGGATTGTGCGCACCGTCCAAAATGAGCGGCGGCATCCTTTCTAACTGCACGGAATGAAATCTGCCGGCAATAAAAGCCTGTCTCAATCCTTCCGCAATTGTCGAATAGTCCGAGTCTATTCCCAATCGCTCCGCTGCGGCCAACCAACCAGCCACAGCCAATCGAGCGTTCCTGCGCTGATACTGCCCCCTCAAGCCTAAATCCTCCGTCAACCTGGGCACCATATCGTCAGCAAACGCGAGGTCTGCTCCAACCGCTTGCGCCTGGGAGAACAAAACGTTCAAGGCTTCTGGATTCTGAGCCCCCGTAATGGCTTTTCCTCCCTCGTGCATGGCTCCGGCCTTGTCCAAGGCAATGGCCTGCAAGGTATTCCCAAGAACAGCCTCGTGATCCATCCCGATCGCTACAAAAAGTGTCAGTCCGGGAATAAAAACATTGGTTGCGTCATACCGCCCCCCCATACCGGCTTCCATCACGGCCACATCCACATTTGCATCGATAAAGGCCAACATCGCCAAACAGGTCTGAAATTCAAAATAAGTCAGTTCTGATCCACCTGGAGTATCCAAAACCATATTGGCAAGCCGGGTCCAGACAGCCGGGTTCAACATTTCCCCATCAATACGGATGCGTTCTCTCGGCGTTACCAGGTGTGGCGAAGTGAACAACCCGGTTCGCACTCCATGAGCACGGGCCACGGATTCAAAAAAAGTGGATGTTGAACCTTTGCCATTAGTGCCTACGACATGCACCACGGGAATATCAGGCATCCCTCTATGTTGCCAGAAGGCTTCCATACGGCCCAACCCCATGTCCATGCTGAACAGCCCCAAACTATCCATATATTCACAGACTTTGTCATATGACTCGAAATGCGGCACAATCGGCTCCTTTGCAATGTGTTGGGCAGGCACATAGCAGGAAATATCACGCCAGAAAACCTTTTGCTTGACCCCATGCCCGGGCTTGCATTAGTAAAGTCTCCTCCATGCGCCAGTAGCTCAGTTGGATAGAGCAACGGCCTTCTAAGCCGTCGGCCGGGGGTTCGAATCCTCCCTGGCGCACCACGAGAGCACAAGGGACTTGCGTTTTTCTTCGCAAGTCCTTTTTTTGTTTAGCACAAGAGACACTCGGTCTTCACTTTGCTCCGGACGTATGATCATACCGCTATCGTCAACGAAAGCAGAATTATGAGAAAATCATACGCATACACATGCCAATAGCCGCCCACGCTATGGCATAGCGATGCAAAAAAATAACATATTCCATCGAGGGCAAATAGGAACAAACAAAAGAGCCCCGGACCTTTTGGTCCGGGGCTCTCAAGCTCTATTCAAATTCTGTTATTTACAAACTTTATCAGCGACTTTGATCAACTCCTGAGCAATTCCCACCCCCATGAGCTTTGCGGACTTGGGAGAGACATAGAGTTTAAGTTCCTTCTGGAACTCGACAGGCACATCACCGGACTTTTCACCATTCAAAATACGAATTGCCATAGCTCCGGTTTGCCGACCATGGAGGTAATAATCAAACCCGAGTGCGGCGATTGCTCCACGAGTTACAGAATCCACATCCGAAACAAACAACGGAGTTTGACTGCGACGATAAACCTTAACCAGCACTTCCATAGCTGAATATTCGCAAGGCTCTCGGCAAAACAGAAAACACTGCCCGACAGAATATTTTCGACACGACAGGAGATGGCCTTGAGGCTATCCTTGAACGAAGCAAACGTAACAATGAGGAACAGCTCCAACTCCTTTCGGTTTTAAAAGAAAGTGCCGTTCCCCTCAGCCTGAATGTACATGAGGTGGCAACCATTCACGATGCAGCCAGCGGAATAGCAGAAATTGCCAAAAACACCGACACAGAATGGGGAAGAGAAAAGCGTGTAATAACTCATGACACCCCTCTGATGGCGGAGCTTGATCTGGCTTCGGTACTGGCCGATGAAAACATTGCGGTAGATGTTGCCCGATTTAAGCCGGGTGAAGATGAACTAGCAGGAAAACAGCGACTGCGGGGATTAACGGAAGCCGCTTATATCGGGGTAACGGGTGCAGACTGGTGTGCTGTGGACTGCGCAGCACTTGCAATGCTGACCGGCCCCGGAAAAGGGCGAGCAACATCGTTGGTACCGTCCTTACACATTGCAGTCATTGCTCTGGATAATCTCGTAGCCGATCTTTCCGAGATATACGCCCATATGCGCAATCTTGAAACCATGCCTGCCTCCATGACGTTTATATCCGGCCCTTCAAAAACCGCAGATATTGAAGCGCAACTTGTGC
This sequence comes from uncultured Desulfovibrio sp., assembly GCA_913060505.1. GTDB lineage: Bacteria > Desulfobacterota > Desulfovibrionia > Desulfovibrionales > Desulfovibrionaceae > Pseudodesulfovibrio. Next base: position 230,035 of record CAJXRQ010000002.1, on the reverse strand, counting down.
ATGGTGCACACGGCCCACGCGAAATGCATCTCTTTGTCGTCACAGGTTAAAAAATACACATTCTCGCCCACCAAAAGAGGCAGGCCGTATACGGCCTGCCTCTTTTTTCAATTTCAATTAATTCTATTTTTTCAGCTATTACTTTGTAAAGTATTTCTTTAGCCTCTCAAAATCCCCACCTACAGGTTTCTCAATTCTCGAATTAACCGGAGAGACATACTCAAAGCCCTTGGTATGATCATCGAAATCCTTTTTTATTCCCTCCAGAAATTCAGGATCTGTAAAAAGGTCCAGTCCGGTCAACGCAAGAACTTTTGCCGCAGCAATGGCAGCCTTTGTTCCAATGCTGGAGCCATAACTGGCCGTAGCTGCCCACGTATGCGGGTTGACGTCCAAAGGAGCGCCCGGCATTACGACCCCCATGGTCGGAACAAACCAGCTTACGTCCCCGACATCGGTGCTCCCTCCAATGTCCAAACCGTGAGGATCATCACTAATACTGTCAGTCATTCCCTTCTGTTTTTTCCACTCAAAATCTTCGGTGACAGGATCATTCCCCGATGAACTTTCATCTTTTTCTTTCAAAACCGATTCTTGAAGCTGCTTGGCAAATTTAATCTCTTCATCAGTATATTCCGGTATTCCAACTCTTGTTAAATGCTCATCGACTCGCTTCGCAAAGGTGTCATTAGGCAAAATCTCGTATAAACCGAAGTATTCAATAGCCAAGCCTTCCGTGTCTGTTGCCAAGGCAGCTCCTTTCACCATATCTTTCAGCCACAGCACATGCTTTTGTACAACCGCACGGCTTTTACCCCGGCAGCACAAAATTACAGACGCCTTATCCGGAATTATGTTGGGAGCATCCCCCCCATCTTTGATTATATAGCTAACACGATCTGTCGGCTTGAGGTGTTCCCGCATCATATTGACACTGTGGAGGAAAACTTCCACGGCAGATAAGGCATTCCGGCCATTCCAGGGAGCAAGGCCTGCATGAGCCGACTTTCCTGTAAACTCAATATACATCATGTTTGTCGCAGCTGTGCTGACATTCATGGAACAGGCTTTGTACCACGGATGCCAATGTAACATGGCATCAACACCGTTAAAAATACCGGCCCGAGCCATGTAAACCTTTGCCCCTTCAGTCTCCTCCGCGGCACCACCATAGACTCTCAGCGTACCGGGAATCTTGTTTTTATCCATGTATTCCTTGAGGGCTAGTGCTGCCCCCAGAGCCCCGGATCCAATAAGATTATGCCCACAGCCATGCCCTGCGGTATTGTCTCCGTCACAAGGTTCTTTTCTTGGGACAGCTTTATTCCCCAACCCGGGAAGAGCATCGTATTCCAACATAACGCCAATAATAGGAGTGCATGGCGTGCCATTGTCGTGAAATTCCGCTACAAAAGCAGTGTCCACTCCAGCTACTTTATCACTGGTAATTTTAAATCCATTACCAGTCAGTTTCTCCTTAAGATATTGAGCAGATCTTATTTCTTCCAACGAAATTTCAGGGTTCTTCCATAACTGCTGACTAACATCCTCGATGGTCTGTGAAAGATTTTCAACCAATGCCAAAATTTTTTTCTGGTCTGCTGTGCTCTTAGTTGAGCCACCACTTCCAGCTCCTTCTTTAAAAGCCATTTTTGACCTCTCTTTCTTCAAAATTACAGATAGTTAAAACATATCAAGAAAATAAATCCTAAATCTTCATGAAAATAATTAACTCTTTATAGATCTTCTTGTCATACAATAGTCCGGAAAGAGAATATTGAATAAATTATTTTTCTGGATCCTGAAAAGAAAGGACCTTTTTTTCTGGTTGAGCTTGGTGAAGCCCCAAAAAAAGCATGCTCGCAGGCATGCACAAAATTTTAGGAGAAATCATGTTACAACGATCCTTGTTTTTCATTTTGTCGGCAATCTTATTCGCTATGCCAGCCCTGGCCTGCACGGATTTTATGATCATTGCCAAGGACAAAACTCTTATTAATGGACGCACTATGGACTTCGGTATCCTGGATGAAGCCAAGGTTACGGTTTACCCCAAAGGCAAAAAATGGAAATCTTCGGACTATGGAAATATCCAAGGTTTTCAATGGAAACAAACAATTGGATTTGTAGGTTTTTCTGTTTTTGGAAAGGAAGCCTCCTCGGAAGGCATGAACGAAGCAGGTCTTACCGCCAAGGCCCTTTGGCTTCCTTCGGCGGAAGACTTTCAGGGAAAGCCAAACAAAAACTCAAAGAATATTATTGAAGCCATTCTGATTCCGGACTGGATTTTGGGCAACTTCACAACTGTTGCAGATGTGAAAAAACAGCTTCCAAATCTCTTCGTGTGGGCGAATAAGCTTCCACAACTAGGGGGCCTTCCAACACTGCATGTTGCCGTACACGATCTGGATGGAAATAATCTGGTCGCAGAGTGGGTTGATGGAAAACTGAACATGTATGACAATCCCCTGGGAGTCATGACCAACGAACCGCCATTTCCGATGCAATTGTCCAACCTCAGAAACTACGTTAATCTTTCCCCATGGGTACAAAAAGATCTCGTGCTGAGAGGAGAGCACATCTCTGGCACCGGTAATGGTTCTGGATTGCTGGGACTCCCGGGAGACTGCACCCCGCCTTCACGTTTTGTCCGCACAGCAATATGGCAACAATTCGCCTACCAACCGAGCAACAAAAATGAAGCCATAAATCTTGCCCGGCACTTGCTGGATAAAGTCTCGGTAATCAAAGGTACCAGCCGAAAAATCATTATAGAAAACAATAAAAAGACGGAAGTTGCCGATTACACGCAATGGAGCTCAATCGAAGATATGACTAATCGAGTGATTTATTTCTCCAACTACTATGATCAAACACTGCAATCGATTGACCTCAAAAAAATTGACTTCACACGTTCCGACTACAAACCGATTTCGGTGATGCACATTTCCGGCAACGCAATCAAGGACGTAACTCCTCGCTAACAAGGACAACCCCACACACTCGGCCCGGACTGCTGAAGTTCGGGCTTTTTTATATCCTCAAAGCATTCTATACTTCAACACTCTGATTTAATTACTTCTTCCATCGCATCCGGCAAATCAGACTCCATCCTCTTGTAACATAGTTGTGTTAGCGATATGGTTTCAAACTGCAAACTACCAAAAATCACTACCAACAAGGGAGAGAGGATATGGCTACCAAGGAAGAAAGAAAGGCTAAAGTTGTCGAAGTTCTGAACAAGGCCCGCGCCATGGAATTGCAAGCCATCCATCAGTACATGAGTCACCATTACGCGTTAGACGACATGGATTATGGAGATCTGGCCGCAAAAATGAAACTCATTGCCATTGATGAAATGCGCCATGCGGAATCCTTTGCAGAACGCATCAAGGAACTGGGAGGCGAACCAACAATAGACAAGGCTGAACCTGTCGTAACAGGGCAAGGGATCCGTGAAATCTATCCGCACGACACCGAGGAAGAAGATGTCACCATCGACACCTACAATCAGTTTCTGCTGGTCTGTAGGGAAAACGGCGACAGTGTCAGTGTGAAACTCTTTGAACAAATCATTGATGATGAGCAGACCCACTACAATTACTTTGACGCAATTCGCGACCACATCGAAAATCTGGGCGACGCCTACCTGTCCCGTATCGCCGGAACTCCGTCATCCACAGGGCTGGCCCCGCAGGGATTCGTCATCTCCGGTCAGGAATAACGATTGTAGCCAACGACAGAACGAGAACGGGTGCTTCCTGCTGAAGCACCCGTTTCTGCATGTTGTCACCTCTGCAACTCATCCTTTAGACATAGGAGAATGGCTGCGTGCCAATCTTTTCCTTTTCCAGCCTTATTGTCATTGCCACGGCATTGATTGTGGGAATCATATTGCTTTTCTACCGCCCCTTGATTCAAGCATCATGGTGGCGAGCCATAATCACACCGCTGGCTTCAATTATGGGCAGCGGTTTTCTCGTATGTGCACCTCTGCTCTATTCCAGCATTGGCAATTATGCAGTATGGGCCATGGCAGCGCTTTTGGTGTTGGCTTTTGGAGTCGGTTCGGTCATTCGCTTCAACATCCGCTACGGTGACCCCCTGTTCAGAAAAAAAAACGGCAATATCTCTGGAGCGCAAAATCACCGCCTGCATGTGGCCTATTGTAACAGCTCCAGCCACATCTGCTGGGCCGGAGCAATAGGTTCTCTGGAAAAATTCTCCCATGTCATTCTCATCGCAGCTTACTGTATTTCTGTCTCTTACTACCTGCAATTATTAGCGAGTTTCACCCTCCACAATATCGTGAACGGATATCCCCTGATAGGGAAAATACTGGTTACGTTAATTCTTGCAGGCATCGGAATTATTGGCACAACAAGAGGTCTCAAAGGCATTGAACGAGTTGAAAGAATCGTTGTGGGGATTAATCTGGCCATGATCACGGCACTGCTGGCCGGACTTGTTTACTACAATTTGCACGCCATGAACGCCGGAGTGTGGGAGCTTTCTTCTTTGCCCATAACCGATACTCCCATCCATCTGACACGAGTTGTAATGGGCATGCTCATTGTTGTTCAAGGATTTGAAACGTCACGTTTTCTCGGCTCGGAACATTCAGCTGATGAACGCATCCATACCATGCGATGGGCGCAACTTATTTCTACAGTCATTTACCTGCTTTTTCTCTCACTCATGGCTTTGGTCATGAGCAAAAACGACCTTGGTAACGAACGTGGAATCACTGCCATCATAAGCTTGTCCGGAACAGTAAGCGTGGTACTGCCGCTGTTACTGACACTCACGGCCGTCGGCAGCCAATTCTCAGCAGCAACGGCCGATGATGCAGGGGGGGCAGGACTTTTGGAAGCAATAATCGGGGACATCATTCCCAAAAGATATAACTATCTTATAATTTCCGGGGCTTCAGTGGCATTGACATGGTTGACCAATGTATATGAAATTATAAGTTATGCATCGAGGGCCTTCGCACTTTTTTATGCCCTTCAATGCGCCTTGGCCTTGCTGATCATCCGGAACTCCCAGGAACGAAGACTCTCAAACAAAAGAATGGCTCTTTACGCCATTCTTGGCGTCTTCTGTCTTGCTGTGTCCATTTTGGGAATACCGGCGGAATAAGAAAAAAGACTCGTCACAAAAAACTGCAGTGAGAATAAATCCGAACAGAAAAAACACTAACTCGGCTATTTTTTTACGAAAAGAACTTCACTAAAAGTTCACGAGAATAATTTACGATTTCACTGCCAACGGCTAGAATGTATTATGAAAGAAAAGACTGCGCTCATTATTTTCACTTTTACCGTGCTCATGAGTGCATCCACACTTTGCCGTGCCCAAACGGCCATGAAAATTGCTTGTGACATCTGGCCGCCCTATCAAATGGAACAGGGAGGCGTACTCACAGGCTATTCGGTTGAATTGGTTCATGCGGTGTATGACCGAATGAACCTTTCGAAAAACTACACAATAACCGCTTATCCATGGAGCCGTTCTCTCGACATGATTGAAAGAGGAACGGCAGACGCCCTGTTTTCGGCAAACTACACGCCAAAAAGAGAAATATTCGCAGTGTATCCGAATGAACCGTTAATAGAAACGCCTTGGGTTCTTTGGACGACAACAAGGCACCAAATCAAAACCATGCGTGATTTATACAAGCTACGTGTAGGTGTTGTGCAGACATACAGTTATACGCCCAAATTTTGGAATTTTATAAAAACGTATTGCACAGTTGACGAAGTTGGAACGGATGAAATCAATTTCAAAAAACTTGCGGCAGGAAGAATAGACGTGACCGTGGCAGAACTGGCAAACGGTCTGTTTCTTCGTAAAAGACTGGATGCCAAAAGCATCGTTCCCCTTGAGAATCTATCCATAAAAACCACCGGTCTCTATATTATCTTTAACAAAAACAACGTTCCCGCTGAATTTGTGAAAAGTTTTTCCCAAGAGCTCAAACAATTCAAACAAACACCCCGATACCAAGAACTGAAAACTCGATATTTTTACCAAGACGAATTAATTCAACAACTTCTCCCCAATAATATCAACAAAACGCATTAATCTTCTTTTTTCCCACTATTTTTTCCAGAGCAGGAATTATCATTTCTCCTCTCATTGTATGAGGAGAATATGAATTACCTGTAATAGATCTTCCCCTTTGAACACCTGTCAATTTTCCCTGTTCGTTAGTTTCTGTCACTTCACACTGTTAAGAACAAATCATCTCGCAAAACATCTCATACACGCACCTCCTGCATTCCAGACAACAACCTGGCACTGATAGCACACCTTGATATCCGGTAATCGGTTAATAGCGACGCTTATTTCGAGTGATCGCAACTCGAATATTCAAGGAGGCAGTATGTTGCAACGAGCAAAGTCCCTCATAAAGGGCGTAATTCTAACCCTGTGCATGGTATTCCTTGTTCCTCTTTCGGCGCAATCGGCTCTCACATTATATGGGGATCCTACGGGAGCGCCTATCAGCAATCAGGAAGTGGAGCATACCATTTTCAAACTGAGTAACGATGGCACAACCAAATTCGCCACGTGGGTCGCCTACAAAGTCGAAAAAAATATGTTCACCCCAACAGGGAAAACCAAACGTAAGTGGAAGACAGACCCCAATCTTCCATCAGGAGAGACTCTCCAGCCCAGTGACTACAAAGGCGCCCATGCAGCCCTGAAAGTCGATCGAGGGCATCAAGCCCCACTCGGTTCGTTCAGCAACACGAAGTATTGGCAAAACACAAACTACCTTTCCAATATTACGCCGCAAAAATCTGACTTGAATCAGGGAGCATGGTTGCGAGTAGAAATACGGGTTCGCAAATTGGCTAAAGAAGATGAAACGGTCTACGTCATGACCGGCCCATTGTATGGAGAGTTGTGGGGGAAATTGCCAAATGCCACAAAATCGGCACGACTTCCCACAGGGTATTGGAAAATTGTTGCCATCGAACAGGAAGGAGATGACCCCTTATTGGTGACAGGATACATTTTCGGACAAAACACACCGCGAGGAGCTAAAGAAGATGACCATTTAGCCACTGTCGACCAGATTGAGAAATGCACATGCCTGGATTTCTTCTCACAGCTTGAAGATACCGTTGAAGAAAGAATAGAGAGCCAAAATTCATTGGCGCTTCCCGCCCTGCACTGACAAAAAAAGGAGGCGGGTATTCCCGCCTCCTGAGAAGAGTAGTAAAATTAGAGTTAGTCTTGAATGGAAATAAGATCGGCAGTCACCTGGGTCATCAGCATGTCCTGCGCCACATGTCCCACGACATGCACATGGTTATTCGGATTGGCCGCGCACTTTGCGACTTGATCAGAATCCATAACCTGAAGACGAATCTCGCCAGTTCCATCCGAGAATATATATTCCCCATCAGCAACCTTGCGAACAATCTTGCCATCCAAAACGGCACGAGTTTCAAGATCTGCCTTTTTAACGCCGGCAACCGAAGTTACCTGGCTGGCCACGGAATTGTTGGTATCTGCCGTCGCAGCAATGGCAGCAACGCCTAAAAACAAGAAAAGAATTATGGTCAAACGTTTCATGATATTTACCTTACCTTCTCTCCCCAGAGAGTTGAAATTTGTGAGTCGCCTCGTCTGAATCCAGTACTAGTACAGCAAAAAAATAAAATCCAGAACTTTTTCACCTCACAACATATTGTTTTAATTGATTTTATTATTTTTTGACTGATTGACCAATCAAAACTTGTGAGAAATCGAACATGACAAAATATGATGGGAGCCTGCCATTCACAGACTTCATGGTACTAAAAATCGGGGAACGTAATCAGTATCAATTTTCAAAGCTACGTAGCTTCTGGAAAAGTCCATATTCGGCATAAGATTCCCACACAACCAGAAATATTATGACGTTTTTTGTGCCCTTTCTGGTTCTCTATTGTCCTATCTCTAAACCTACCCACCAGCCCTTCGCCGACTCACTACAGAATACAGACGATCTCCACGTATTCTTCAAAAGAATTCTCAAGGTCTGATCGGTCACCCAAAAGGAATGATTCATATATATTGAAGAAATATGCCCCCAATCACAGAAAGAGCATTGTGATGGAAATTCATAATACTTTTTCATGGCAGCGAAAGGGACTACAACCAAATCGATCAAGGAGAATGGTAAGTACAAATATTCGTATCCAGATTCGGCTTCATGCCCCCTCGTTCAAGTTTTTTTACCAATTTGGACGTACTTGAAATCTTACAAAATTTTATTATTAAATTAATTCTTATTATTTTAATACATTAACAAAAACAAACACAAAAAAAACCATTGGCATAGCAGTTGCAAAGTAAAAGTATCCTTCTTTTTTTTGCGATTAAGAAGAAACGACTTTTCCGAGATTGGCTCGGGAAAGTCGCTTTTTTTTGAGCAGAAAAATTTATTCTTCCCAGCCTCCCCCCCCTCTCTGGAGCTCCGCTCACAAAAAAAAGCCTCCCAAGGGAGGCCTATAAAGTACAGGACTCTTATGATGCTACTTACTCAGGTTGCCTTCCTCAACACTATAGTCTTCTCCTGCCCCATTTGTCGTTTCCGGGTCATCTTCGACTTTAAGGTAATCGGGAAGCTGAATATCTTTTTTCGTGGATGTTGCTGTGGGGGAGGAAGTCTGCTTGGAATCCTGAGAAGCTGCTTCCGAAACAGTTTCCGAAGAAATGGGAGCCGAGACAGGCGAAGAATAACTCATTGAAGAAACACGTTGTTCCTGAGTGTGAATACGAGAGGTCAAGTCTTCAATCCGCAGCTGAACTTTTTTTATTTTGGCCTCAATATCGTACCGCTTGGATTCATTGGAGATATGTTCCTCGTTGTAACTGGCAAGGGTTTTGACACTTTCTCCAGGCTCACGCAATCCGGCTTCAGAAAGAGCCTTTTCCTGCGCAATATCAAGTTCGATATCCATGCGCTCCTGCGTATTTTTTGCCAAAGCCAACTCCAGGGTCGCGATGTCAGCGTGATAATCGGCAAGCCTTTGCCGGAGATCCGCAAGCGTAACGTCTTCATTAGCTACATTGAGATGAAAACGGGCTTCTTCCACTGATGCCAGCTGTTCTTCAGGCAATTGGGCAACAAGAGCATCGTCAGAGCCAGTGATATTCCTGGTCATAGTGCTCATGGAACGACAGCCGAATAAGCTGAGCGCAAATATACAAGCTACAAGCAATATTTTCTTCATTATTCATGGCCTCCAAAAGCACGGTTGAACCGATACGTTGTTCTGTTTTGTTGTTCCATATAACTGATTCCCAAAGGAATCAATTCAGTGCAACCGCTTTCACGCAAAAAAATAGGCCCCGGACACATACGCACCGGGGCCGAAAACAAGATATTTTTTTTTGTAAGCTACGCCAACAACTCATTGAGTTTTTTCACCAGTTCAAAAGCGTCGGCCACATACAAGACATCGGCCTTGCCCTGAGCCCATCCGCAAGAAGCGTCCGTATTGATGGCCCGACGTTCATTAATGAAACGCCATCCCACCACATGAGGTTCCTCACCATGGCAACATGTGGCCAAGCCTTTGGTATGACGCGGTGTGGACCCGGTCTGTCCGACCTGATGCAAATGCGTCAGGAAAGAGATGACAGCCTGACCTTCACCTGAAATATCCACCAAAGACTTGGAAGAGCCAAGCGAGGCCTTGGTAACTCCAAGAAACTGTGAAATGACTTCCTCAGCCTCCTGAACATGGGATTGACCATCCGACTGCTTCTTGGTCCATCCTGCACCTGCGACGAACAACGTCTTGGCATCCGGACGAATGGTTTGTTCATCCGCATCAGGAGCCTGAATTCCGGTAACGGTCGTACGCATCTCAGGCAAGGCCGCATCCACCAACTCAACGTCCACACTGCCAGCTCCTTCAAAAGAAGCGAAGCATCCCGGATCAAGAGTCAAAATCCACGGGCGTTCCTCACGGGCAAATTCCCCCATCATCCGCTGACGGTAGAACCAACGCTTGGCAACGGGATTACCGTTTTCTGCTTCAAGGCCTGTCAGGTGGGTATCCACCCGGCCGTCAACCCGGACAGCAAGGCCGGGGATAGCGCGACTGAAACGAAAAGAAGCCGGAGCGACTACGACATCGGGAGTTACAACCTTAAACAAAGCCTCGGCCGCAGCCACATCGGAAGCATAACGCCCTTGAGAAAATTCGTCTCCGGAAACACCAAGAAAACGGGCCTTGCAAGAACCAATAGACTCTGCAGCGGCGCTAACGTCCGCACCAATAATGCCTACGGCCAATTCAGCGCCCATGCCTTCGGCAAGTTCCTGTGCGGCGGTCAATGCCTCACGAGAAATCTTGGCCAGCGTTCCATCAGTTTCGGTGTGTGCCAGATACAGTATCGTGCTCATATCCGATCATTCCTTATTTTTCGTGTGGACTAGCTGTTAAGCCATTCGGCGATTTCACGGGCCATATCATCAACAGGCATATCCTTGACGACACGAGTCTCGCGCCGCTGCTGCGGCAATTCCACGGACTGGAATGTCAACGAGGAACCCTGTACATTTGCGGGCTTGGCCTGCTGCAATGCAGGCATCACCAAACGCATGTTCTGCATCCCCACCTGTGGATTATTGGGCGGTTCGGGAAGTTCTCCCGTTGCCCACCCCAGCACTGCGGGCGTCCCTGTGCAGACCGAAACCTGATAAGCACCGCCTTCAATACGCTCCATAATTTCAAGAGCGCCACCGCCGCCAGCCGTGAGTTTGTCCACGCCTTGGAACTGTTCACTGATGCCGAGCATTTCACCTACCATCTGCATAACGGCACAGGAACCGCGTGAAGCGGATTGCCAACCGCCAAACACAAGCAACTTGGATTTATCCATTCCCTGAATGCCTTCAATGGATTGTGCCAAAACTTTGGCAACCTCAAAGCTGTCCGTAAACCCGGAAGCCGATCCGTCCGCGCAGACCAGCTCAAATGGTACCTTCTGGGCAATATTCATCATCACTTGCTGCAACTTGGCTTTGGGGCCAAGACTCACCAGCCAGACTTTACTGCCGGGATTCTTCACAGCAAGATCAGCCGCTTCATACAAAGCATGTCCAGCCCACGGGTCCAGGACTGCAGGCAGCATCATTTCATTTTTAAGTTCCGGTCCCTGAGCGCCCTGAACGGGTTCAAGAGTTTGCAAAGGGTCCGGGACAATGGAGCCGCAAACCACGATGTGGAATTCGTTGCTCATCGATATTCACTCCTTAGCTTGGCTCGGCAGCGCGGACCAACTCCGCACGCCAGTATCTGTTCCGGTTCCCGGCAAGGCCGGTCCGGCAATATTCTAATTTTCAGCGGAATGTAGTCCACCCGATCCGGCACCAAAACGCACGTTTGTATGTTCATCATCCTCGGGATGAGGCTTGCTACAGTTCCATAAACAGGCACCGCAATGCACGCATTTCTCTCTGTCGAACAAAGGTGCGCCCCCTTCGGGATTAATGCTGATGGCCTGCCCGGAACAAATTTCCGTGCAGACCTGTTCCGTACAAACCGAACAGGAATAGGAATCAGCAAAAGTCACATGATCGGCATAACCGGGGTTGGCAACGACCTTGCCTCCCATGAGCAACGCATCCTGATGCGACACGAGCAACTTGCCGTCCAGTGGAACTTCCGGCCATCCAGCCTTATTCATCAAGGCATCATGGAGACTTGCGCCTTTGGCCTGACATTCTTTACGGAGTTGCATTAATTCCTGTTCGGAAACAACACCTTTGAAATAATCTTCTATCCGGGGAATACGTTCCCAAGGCTTGCGGGAACGGCTGGGCATGTTCACTCCTCCCCGAGTAATACCGGAAAGAGCCATACCAAGCATGCCCGGAATAAAACCGGTGGTAAATCCATCCCGAGCCTTGGCTGCCTGCTCCGCTTCTTTGCCGACCCAACTTTTTTTACGGCGTTGCACATAGGCTGCTTCAAGATTTTCCTTGGTGTAGGGCTTGGCTTCGCGCATCAGTTCAATAACGGCTTCGGCAAGTTGCACTCCTGTAGCCCAGGCCTCATCAACACCGGACCCGGTTAATACATTGGTGGAACCGGAGCCCTCACCGATCCGCGCAAATCCGTCTCCGGCAAGGAATGGCTCACCTTGCATACCGGATTCCTGAAGTGACTTTGCTCCCCAGGAGCGGAGAGTTCCGCCTTCAAGGTGCTTCCACAAATAGGGATGCATCATCCAATGTTGCATGTAGCGATACGCAGTGCGCACAGGATTGTCGAACCATGAAGGCACAAAAATCCCCAAAGAGGCCGACATATCTGGATAAACATACAAAAATCCGAAAATCTCAGGTTCGGGATAGCCTAACGTATGAAGAACAGTCCCTGGTTTAAGTTCGCAGTCTTCCGGCAGCTGAACCACCATCTTCATGCCTATAGCCCACTCTCGCTGATGGTTGCCCTCAGGCAAACCGAGTTCCCTGTCGAGATGCTGGCCCACGGCTCCTACTGGCCCGTCGCCAACCACGGTTAACGCGGCTTTGACGTCCATGCCAGGCATATATCCGGCATCAGGATTTCCCTGCTTGTCCACTCCCTGATCAACGAGACGGACGCCTTCAACAGCCCGACCATTCAAAAGAGGTTCGGCCACAGGCGTTCCCGGCCAAATCTGAGCAAGACCGGAACCCATGATTTGCGTCCCGACCCATTGGTTGAACTGGCCCATGGAAAGAACCATGCCATCATGTTTTTGCAAAAAATCCGGAATCCAAGGCAATTCCACGGCATGATTCCGGGCAACGAATTTGAGGGCCGCATCCGCCACCTTGACCGGTGCACTGCGCCGACTGGCTCCGACAGGATCCAGCAAGTATGCAACACGTTCCTCAGTCACTTCGTGAGCCATCGGCATTTGTGCAAGATCAAGATCCGGAAAAGATTCCCTGATGGAACGTCCTTTGGTCACAATGCCCGACACACCAAAACCGATGTCGTCAGCACGTTCATAGCAAATGACCTGCGGAGGCATTCCCGGCATGACTTTGCTTTCGGTCAACGGGGTTCCGTCTTCGTTCATGAGAGCCCGGGAAAGGGTGGTAAGAAAGCCACCGGTTGCGGGGCCAAATCCGACACAAACAATGTCGGCTTCCATCTCCTGGCGCTGAGGCTGCACAGTATCACTCATGGGATCTCGCTAAAAAGCGTATGCCCGGCCGTGCCGGGCATACGCAATGTTTATCTTTCAATTAAAGAGGATAATCCAAGGCTTCCGGGATCATGACCCCGGACAAGGCCTTACCTGCCCGGTCTTTGGACAGGCGAGCCCCGACCATACCTGCATCAACCTTGGCTTTGAGGGTAGCAAACGGTTCCAGACCGGCCGTATCGACCGCAGAAGAGAAGCCGTAAACAAGTTCGGTACAAATACGGGCAGCTTCTCCGGCAGCCCGGGCAGCCTGAACATTTGACATATCCATGTAGAAGGCCACCAAATCGTCGATACCATCAGCCAAAACCGGATTCATGGCGCCCTTTTCCTTGAGTTCAATAATATCCAAGGTCAGGAAATAAGGGCCAAGTAACCAACTCAAAGCATCGGCCATGGGGAAAGTCACGCCCTGACGCTTGTTATGATACAACTTGCGTCCTTCTGCGTCCTTCGTGTTCTGAAGATAATTCATGGTCCATTGCCAGAGTTCAAAAGCCGAGGCCAACGCGTCTGTTCCCATGCCTGGAACTTCGGTTCCGACTCGACGCAACTGGGCTATCCAGGCTGAAACGGTTGCCTGGAATATCTCGCTGGGCATGGTTACGGACATATGACGACGCTGAACAGCTTCCGGCCCTTCATACGTGGCCTCAAGCTGCGTATCTGTCCATTTCTGCATCAAAAAGCCCGGACAATCTTCGGTGATCCCATAACCTCCGACAAGACTGACGGCTTCACGCATGACAGTTGCGCCAACCCCTGTACACCAAAGTTTGGTGGCAGGATTCAAAATACCGGCAAGAGCTTCCTGATAGGCAAATTCAACCAGCGTATCGCCTTTAAGAGCTTGATAACGGTCGTCGTCCCGCTCAGTTTCTGGCTGGTATTCCAACTCTATGAACTCCAACACCTTGTCCTTGAGCTTGCGCAGTGTCATCATCTGTTTGCGCGGCCCAATGATGCCCTGCTCTGCAAACAAACGCTCTTTTTCCTTTTCAATGGGATCAAAAGCATCGGCAAGGCGCGAAGCAGCAAACCCGAGCGAACATCCGGCTTCACCGGTAGCCCAAACATCCACCAACCGCTGCAAGGCGTCCTCGTTCATCTGCAAGCCATGGTCAAAACGGGGAGAGCCTTCCTTGGCGGTATCTCCACCCTGAAACCGCTTCCGATGATAACGAATGACCGGCTCCACGGCAGAAATCAACTTGGACATGGTCATGAGACCTACCGGAATACGGGTACGATGAAAAACCGAACCAATGATCTCACTGTGATTGTATTTGGGAATAACCGTTCCATCTTTGATCTCAAATCCGCCGATGATCCGGCTGGCCGGGACGCGAAGCTTAAGAACAGGATCGCGGGTGGAAGAAAGCTGGTGCACCATCTTCAAAGTCGGCGCGCCACGATCGTATGTGCCTTCATCTTCCTTTTCGAGGATGATCATGCACGATCCCTTGATGCGGTCGTCGTCGGATTCAACGGCGGCAGTTACAAAGTCAGCAAAGTCCATATTGGTGATAAACCGGCCACGCTTGTCGACTTCAAGAATGGGATCGTCATCATTCCACTCTACGACACGCACCTTGCCACACATGACTCCGGTATCCACACCGATATATGGCAGCGGTTCAGTCAAAGCAAAGGCTCCACGCCGAATTTCCCTGTCCTCGCCTGGCTGCGGGGGCACACACTGGCCCATATAGGTATCACGCTGTTCAGGCGTTCCTTTTTCATGAATGGGAGCCAAAGCAAGGTTGGTAGCCAGGGAACAGGTGGCAGCCCCACCATCCACCCAAGCCAACTCAAAAGCAGCCAGGGCAAGCGCCAGGTTTTTTGGGCCTTCAATAAAACCACCCTGGTGAGGATCCATAAACAAGGCGGTCAGACCGGATTGATCAAATGCGGTCAGTAATTCGGCCTTCTGATCCGTCCATTCGTGAGTATTGCGCGCGCCTTCGGCCACGAGCTTGGCAACCACAGTACGAGCAATGCCACGAGTCGACTGCACGGACATTTGCAGATCAAAACGATCCGCATAACGCCACATGATCTGCCGGACATCATCTCCGGGGAGGGTACGCAGTGTGTACATGTATTAGTCCTGATTCGTGTTTTGATAATAAGAAATAAGACATTTTGACAAATTACAAGCGTGGAAGATAGGTCATGCAACCATTCGAGTCAAAGTTTTTTGCCATTTCAAACTATCGTTTTAGCCTTGTATAGCTTCAATTTTCCGAGATTACATCGCAAGGTATCAAAGTTGTACCGCTTCAAAAAAAAACTACACCATTCGCGTTGCGACCCAATCCAGCACCAACGCAGGGTTCACCGGGACTTGCGTATTAAGGGCTTCTTGAGCCTGGCACAGCACAAGGTCAACCCGACGCAATCCAGCAAGGTCGAACGACGCCAAAGCTCCCGCCACAGGAGAAGATGTTTCTCCCTTGAGGCATTCACGCAATTCTCGCTGCATGCCGAGCACCACTTGCAAGGCCAAAGCCTTATCCACAGCTCCTTTTGGAGATGTACGTTCAAACCAACCACGGCCACTTCGCCAGAACCCAGCCAAGGCAGCAGTCCACTCCGCAATCTCCGGCGTATTGGTACGAATATCCGGCCAGGCCATGGTCACAACCCAGCTACGGGAAACCAATGTCTCCAAAAGACGCTCCCGTTGCGGAGCCGCCAAGACAAAAACATTTCCGGGGCGAGGCTCTTCAAGCGACTTGAGCAATGCATTGGCTGATTCGGTCATAAACTGCTGTGCTTCGGCAAAAATGGTCACCCGGTAGCCATCACCGTTGGGGGGCTGCCCCCAAACTGGGCGAGTTTCACGAACTGAATCGACTTTGATCAGTCCTTCACGGCCGTCAAAAAACAACAAGTCACTAAAGGCCAAATCAACAATCTGACGGCATGCGGAACAGACTCCGCACGGAGTCGGGACAGCTTTACAGTTCAGCCGCATGGCCCAATAAAGAGCGAGGGCAACACGCTCATCAGCCGTGCCCCCCTCGACAACAATACTTTGTGGCGGGTCGCAAGCCAACGCATCAAGACGGCGAACCGCCTCCTGCTGGCCTGCGAGGGCCTGAATCGGATCAACGATTCCGGACAACGCCGCTTCTCCTAAAACGTTTGTGCGCGGTCAGGACCAACAGACACCAGCCCGACCGGAACGCCGGACAACTCTTCAATACGTTTAAGGTAGTCGCGAGCATTGTCAGGCAAATCGTCCCAGGACTGGGCTCCGGTAATATCGTCATCCCATCCGGGCAAGGTCTCATAAACAGGTTCGACATAAGCCATACCGTTCTGTTCCTGCGGCGGATAAAGAATCTCTTTTCCATTGTATTTGTAAGCGACGCAAATCTTCAGTTCCTTGAGACCGGAAAGAACATCCAACTTGGTGATAGCGAGTTCTGTCGGACCGTTCAGGCGAACGGATTCACGCAACACGACCATATCCAGCCAGCCGCAACGACGTTTACGCCCAGTGGTAGCACCGAATTCTCCGCCCTGCCTCTGCATGTAGTCGCCATTTTCATCAAAGAGCTCGGAGGCAAAAGGACCACCACCAACACGGGTCGTATATGCCTTGACAATAGCGACAATACGATCCAGCGCCCGCGGGGAGCAACCGGAACCGGAAGCTGCATTTGCCGTCACGGTGTTGCTGGATGTCACGAACGGATATGTTCCGTGATCAATATCCAGATGGGTTCCCTGAGCGCCTTCAAAAAGGACCATTCCGCCCTTTTCATTGGCTTCCTGAATGGCAGAAGAAACATCGCCAAGGTAGGGAACAAGCCGATCGACGTACGGCTCAATTTTATCGTAAACGGCTTGGGCATCAATGGGATCTTCACCATAAAGATGCTTCAGCAAGACGTTCTTTTCCTCCAGAGCCTTCTCGATTTTTTCACGCAGCAGCTCCTTGTTGGCAAAATCCCCGGCCCGAATCCCGCACCGATGCATTTTGTCCTCATAACAAGGGCCAATCCCCCGACCGGTGGTACCAATCTTCTTGCCATCGGACTTGGCAGATTCACGAGCAACGTCCATGGCACAGTGATAAGGCATGATCACATGGGTTTTCTTGCTGACCATCAAACGCTCGGAGGAAACATCAATACCACGTTTCGCCAACGCATCCAGTTCTTCACAAAAAACAGCAGGATCAAGCACCACACCGTTACCAATCAGGCATTTTTTCCCGGCATGCAATACTCCAGACGGAATCAAGTGCAAGATGCACTGTTCACCATTGACCACCAATGTATGTCCGGCGTTGTTACCGCCTTGAAAGCGGACAATGGCAGAGGCCTTTTCGGCCAGCATATCGACGATCTTCCCCTTGCCTTCGTCCCCCCACTGGGATCCGAAAACCACTATATTGGCCATATTTCACTCCTTGGGCGCACCCGCGAACAACTGCGGCATCGACGCCTTGTCATAAAAGAATTTGCATTAATACATTAAAAAAGAGAAAAGCTTCCCCCCAACGCTATTCTTTTGGGGGCAGTTTGAGGATCTTGCCCTTATGACGTTCCCGAGAAGTTTCGGTTTCCGATTCTTCTGGCACTTCAGGTTCACTCACAGGACTTTTACGTTTTTCCAGCGCAGTCAAGGCAGCCAAATCTGTTGGCATTTCGGCATCAGGTTCCCGTGATTGCGCCCAGTTGAAATTGAAAAGCTGATTCTTGAAACGTATGGACTGGATCATATTGAACATAATCACAGATTCTTCCCAACGTTTGGTCGGCTCAAAATGCCTGACCTGCTCGGCATATTTCTCCCAAAGGCTCATGAGAGAAGCTTCATCGTAAGCATTGAGTTGACGCGCAAGCTTTACCAATGCTTTTTCCAAATAGGATTCAGCCATTACTATTATAATTCCTCGTAGTACGTATTTGCCATGCACACCATTTGGCGCACGCGCACGGAGTAACCCATAACAGAAAACATCCGAACCCGCCAAACGTAAAATTCCGAACATCCCGGCAAGATCAATGAAAAAGCCCCCTGCTGCAACAGGAGGCTTTCAAGCTTTATGGGATATTCAAATCCTAGAAGCGTTCAAAGTCTTCGTCATCCATTGTAAGATCAATGCCGTTATCCTGGACTTGCGACTTCCCGCCTGACGAAGCAGGAGCTTTACCGCTCAAGGCCTTGGGCTTGGTCTTCATGGTTGTTTTTGTATTCTTTCCTCCTGCAGATTGTCCTTTTGCAAGCATATTCATGGTCATCCTGTCCAACTTGAAGAAACGCAGCGTATCCTGAAGCAGTTCAGCCTGACTGGAAAGCTCCTCGGCCGTTGAAGCAACTTCTTCCGAAGCCGAAGCATTTTGCTGAACGACCTTATTCAAATCCTGAATACCGGTATTAACCTGTTCCGCACCGGCGTTTTGATCATCACTGGCTGAAGCTATCTCCTGAACGAGTTCAGCGGTCTTGTTGATATCAGGAACAATTCGCTCCAGAAGTCCTCCAGCCTCTTCTGCAACCTGCATGCTGTCCGAGGACAACTCACTAATCTCAGCGGCAGCCTGTCCTGAACGTTCAGCCAGTTTGCGAACTTCGGCTGCCACCACGGCAAAGCCCTTTCCATGTTCTCCTGCGCGTGCAGCCTCAATAGCTGCGTTGAGTGCAAGCAAATTCGTCTGCCGAGCAATTTCTTCGACAATCAAAATTTTCTCAGCAATTTCCTTCATGGCAGTAACGGTATTGCGTACTGCCTCGCCTCCTTTGGCCGTGTCAGAAGACGCCTTGAGGGCAATTGAATCCGTTGTCTTGGCATTACTGGCATTCTGACTGATGCTGGAAGTCATTTCTTCCATGGATGCCGAGACCTCTTCCACTGCCGAGGCCTGTGTACTCGCGCCCTGCGAAAGTTCCATGGAGGCCGAAGCGAGTTCTTCACTACCACCAGTCACATTTTCTGCGGCTTGCGAAACTTCGGCAACAATTTGCTTGAGCCTGTCCACCATGTGCCGCATGGATCTGAGCACCTGTCCAGCTTCATCGCCATTGCTGGGGGGGACTTCCATGCTCAAATCTCCTTGCGACATGCGTTCCGAGATATCCACGGCATGCTGCAACGGACTAACAATGGATCGGACGACCATCAGAACCAAACCGAAGATAATCACCAACAGCACCACTGTGGGGATTAGCATTTTCATACGCATTACGTTTATTTGGGCATATACGTCGTCCACATAGATCCCGCTTCCGACTACCCATCCCCATGGCTTGTATAACTTCACATAGGAAATTTTTGGCTGAGGCTGCGTCGATCCAGGCTTGGGCCAAACGTATTCAACGTACCCCTTTCCCTTCTCTCGGGAAACATTGGCCATTTCCTTAAAAGGAAATACGCCGTTTTCATCCTTGATTCCTGAAAGATCCTTGCCGTTAAGCGCCGGCTTAATGGGATGATTGATCATAACGGGTTTGAGATCGTTGATCCAAAAATATTCATTACCGCCATAACGCAAGTGGCTAACTTCCTTGGCGGCCTGATTCATGGCCTCTTGTCTGTCCATCTTCCCGGAACGAGCCAGTTCGCCAAACTCTTCAACAAGAGCATATGCAACATCCACGGTATTGGAGAGAGCTTGACGCTTCTCATCCATGAGAGAAGTCGTCACCGAAGGCAAAAAGTAAAAAAGCATACCTGCAAGTATGGCAACAGACATCCCACCAAAAAGGATGAGAATCTTGGAGGACATTCCCCAATCCTTGAAACGCTTCATAGCTCCTCCTGCGGATATAGGCGTCAACGGTAAAAAAGAATTTTCTCAACTTCACCATGACAAATTGTCAGCAATAGTCGAATGATAATTTACAAAATAATAGGAATAAAAAATTATTTACGGTCCGAAACACCTGATTGCCGCCCCCTCAGAGCTGTGCTATTTGCGCACCACATCACGCACCGCCAAACGACACAAGCGGTCTTGCACCCACCCTTGAACCATGGGAGATATAAAATGAGCGATCTCAAGAAGATGTACAAAACTCTTCAACAGGACCCTTTTCCCAGTGAACTCACGTTGAAAGTCGGCGACCAGGAAATGGTCTTTACAAAACGGACCTGGGATATCGAAGGCGAAACCAAAGGGTTGCGCTACGGAGAAAACCCGGATCAACCCGCCGCGCTTTTTGAACTCAAAAAAAGCGAACTGGAAGTCGGCGGCGTAAAATTCAGAGGCCCGGGCATGGGCTTGGTCTCCGCCCTGAGTGAATCCAACATGCTTCAAGCGGGTAAACATCCCGGAAAAATAAATCTCACGGACGTGGACAACGGCCTGAATATCTTACAATATCTTTCAGCCAAACCTGCAGCGGTCATCCTCAAGCACAATAATCCCTGCGGCGCGGCATGGACTGAAGAAGGTCTCTCCAAGGCAATGAAACGGGCCTTCGAATGCGATCGCATCGCCGCCTTTGGTGGAGCCATCGTCGTCAATCGTACGCTGGACAAAGAAACGGCGGACATCATCAACAACGCGTACTTCGAAGTGGTAGCCGCTCCTGCATTCGAGCCAGAGGCCCTTGAAGAACTCAAAAAACGTAAAAACCTCCGCATTCTGGAAATCCCGGGAATCAACAATCTGGAAACATTTAGCAAGGAACCGTTTCTGGACATCAAATCGCTCATGGATGGCGGCATGGTTATTCAATATTCCTTCCGCAACCGCATTCTCTCCACAGACGATTTCATTCCGGGAGCGGCAGAAAAAGACGGAGAAGCATTCACGGCTCGTGCCCCTTCAGCCAAGGAAGCTGATGACCTGCTCTTCGCATGGGCAGTCGAAGCCGGGGTGACATCAAACTCGGTACTGTTCGTTAAGGACGGAACAACCACCGCCATCGGAACAGGAGAACAGGACAGGGTCGGTTGTGTTTTGTTGGCCATCAACAAAGCCTACACCAAATATGCAGACATGCTGTCCTTCAATGAATTGGGAAAATCCCTGTTCGAACTTAAACTTGCAGCCCGGAACGATGAAGAGTTGGCCGGAGCACTCGAATCCATAGAATCACGGACCAAGGAAGCCCATGGAGGCCTGCCCGGTTCTGTGGCCGTTTCCGATGGATTCTTCCCATTCCGCGACGGTGTGGACCTGTGCATTGACGAAGGCATTACAGCTATAGCCCAACCTGGCGGTTCAATCCGCGACCATGAAATCATACAGGCTGTAAATGAAGCAACTCCTCAGGTAGCCATGGTCTTCACAGGCCAGCGTTCCTTCAAACACTGACCTCGGCAGAGAAAAAAACAAACGGATTGCGTGGCTGGAATTCCAGCCCGGAATACGGTATAAGCAACCTTGGCTTCGCGGGGGGGGGAATCCCAAAGGACCCCGCGAAGCCTTTTCCTGTCCGTAAGCAGCACATAGAGGAGTCCATGACAAAATCGCTGACCCATATTCGTCCCGGAGCCGTGGTGGAATTCATGCACGGTGATCAACCACAACTCGCCTGGGTCCTTGAAGAGCAATCAGGGAAGCTGAGAATATGGACCATCAACAAACGGGAGATGAAACTTCCGGCATCCCGCATATTGCCATGGTACGGTCCTGGACATGATCCCTCCTCCACCAAACAGGAAATTCAGGACAGGCTCAACGCTCACCAGCAACGACGCGGAGAAATCCAGGCAGGTCTGGATGTCATGGAACTTTGGGATCTTGCGCAGGGAGAGCTGGAAAAGGCAAAACTGACCTGGTTCGCAGACCTGCTTTGGGAAGACGCTGGGCCGGACCATCTCGCCGCCCTTGGCCGGGCAATGCTTTCAGCCAAAACTCATTTCAAATTTCGTCCTCCCTACTTTGAAATATATCCAGAAGCGACCGTGGAAGTTCGCTTGCAGACACAGGCAGAAGAAAAGGAACGGGAAGCCGTTGTCAGAGCAGGAGTCGACCTTTTCAGAAACCTGTGGGAAGCACGCATGCGAGGAGCCACACCGTCTATTCCACACATGGATGAGGAGGTTGCCAGCCACCTCAGACAGTTGCTTCTGGACCAGATCGCCAAACATAGCGACGAAAAAAACGAAAAAATTTGGACGGCGGTACGCAAGGGGTTGCCGGATTTGCCACACCTCGCCCTGTTATTGGCCCAGAAATGGGGAATCCTTCCTCTGCACCACAACTACTTGCTGGATGAAGCCGGATATGAATGGGGGAACACTTGGAGTAAACGGCATGAGCAGGCCTTGGCCGAACAGTTCACTCGATTCGAAGCGCTTCAAGGCGAGCCGGAAGCAACACCTTTTGTAAGCATTGACGGCAACACAACCCGAGACATAGACGACGCATTCCATGTATCCCGCACTGAAGACGGTTTCCAATTGCAATTAGCATTGGCCCGTCCAATGCTCGCCTGGGACTTCGGCTCGGATCTGGACAGAGAGGTTTTTGACAGGGCCTCGAGTATTTATCTGCCTGAAGGCTCGACTCATATGATGCCCGAAGAACTGGGAATCGGGCTTTACAGCCTATTCGAAAACAAAATTCGTCCGGCCATGATAACAACGTTCGATTTGGGACCGGACGGTTCCATTCAAGCGGTTATTCCCCGAACCGGATGGGTGCGTGTCCAGAAGAACGACACCTATGAAAATGCCGAAACGGCAATGGAACAAGGGGCGGATGAGCACCTTGCCCTGGCCCACGAACTGGCTGAACTTCTTGTTCAAGGACGCATAGCCAACGGAGCATGCATTATCCGTAAACCAGAACCAGTCGTGACCGTTGAGGGGGAAGGCGCAGAGGCCCAAGTCAATGTCGTCATGAAAACACCGTGCCCCGAAGCCGAACTCATTGTCAGCGAATTCATGATACTGGCGAACTGTGGACTCGCACTCTGGGGTAAAGAAAATGATGTTCCTTTGCTCCACAGGACGCAGGACATAGCCCTGCCCGCCGATTCCGCAGGAATTTTCACGGACCCGGCCGAGATTCTGCCTCGCGTGAGATTATTGTTACCAGCCAGCACGGAATTGCAACCCAAGCGGCATGCAGCGCTCGGCGTTCCGGCCTACACGTCTATCACATCGCCTTTGCGCCGCTACCTTGATTTCATAAACATGTCACAAGTCTGCTCAATGCTGGAAAAAGGACAACCGAGGCTTGATGCCGAAAAGCTGGAATCCCTGCTCACACATCTTTCCCCCCGCATGGGAGCGGTTTCGCAAGTACAGCGTTTCCGTCCGCGCTATTGGAAACTGCACTACCTTTCCCGGGAAAGAAAAAAATTCCGGGAAGCCATTGTGGTTGATGAAAACGGGCCCCTGCCCAGCCTTGCCATCCCAGAACTGCAAATCAATGTTCGCGCTCCTCGGAAACTTCTGGGCGACAAGCTCTATCCGGGGCAACGATTCCAAATCAATTTTGGACGGATAGATCCGTTGACCAATGAAATAAAGGTTGCCGAGGCTCTGGAAGATTAACCAGCCCACCTCGAACCATTTTCGGAGAAAGCCATGAACGAAGCCATGAACTTCAACTTTCTGCGCAATGCCCCTTTACCGCCCAATGGACGAAAGGTGGCGGTGATCGGAGCAGGACCGTCAGGCCTGGCCGCAGCAGGCTACCTCGGCGGCCTGGGGTACCAGGTCGAGGTTTATGACAAGCTGCCCAAACCCGGAGGTCTCATGACCTTTGGCATTCCCAGTCATCGTATTCCTTCAGCACGGATTGATGCGGGTGTCCTCATTCTGGAACGCTCACTTGGTGTTAACTTTCACTGCAAGACCAAGGTGTGTTGTTCGGCCCCCTTGCACGAAGAAGAAGGTGACCATTTTTCCTGGGACATGATTGGCCTGGGAGAACTGGTGGAAAACCATGATGCTGTAATCATCTGCACGGGATCATGGAAATCCCGGAGACTTGGCATCCCCGGCGAGAAGCTGGCGGGCGTATACTCCGGTCTGGAATTTCTCTTCCCCATCAGAGCCGCCCGCTATGACACGCGCAACATGCACACCCCAGACGTAACCGGGAAAAACGTGATCGTCATTGGAGCAGGCCACTCAGCCATGGACGCAGCTCACGCCGCGCTCCATCTGGATGCGGCCAAGGTTTCCGTTGTCTATCGACGCACCAAGGAGGACGCACCCTGCGGCACCTTTGAAATAGACCGCCTGCTGGAACTGGGGGCAACATGGGTCGAAAAGACATCGCCCACAGCCATATTGGGAAAGGCAGAGGTGCAAGCCTTGGAAGTGGAAGGACCGGAAGGCAAAAGAACCCTACCGGCAGATACAGTCATCGGAGCTATTGGAGAAATCCCCACGCCTCCCTTCGCTGGCGAGCTAGGGTTGGAAAACATCCGTAAAGGCGATGTCCGCTGGCTAAATATGACTGCTATAAACAATGTTTTTGTGGCAGGAGATGTACTCAGCGGACCGAGCAAAGTTGGAAAGGCTGTTGAGTCCGGGCTCAAGGCAGCCCGCTCCCTCGCCAACTGGCTGGACATGAAAAGTCATGACCCGGACGCCTGTTTCTCGGAGCAGGAACGATACAAGGAAGGGCGGCCATGAGTGCGCAAAAAACGTTATTTGTCGACTACAGCAAGTGCATAGGCTGCGAAACGTGCGAGGCGGTATGCGGCTTCATCAATGACAAGCCGCGAATCCACATGACACGCACACGCGACGGTTTGATGGTCCCTCTATACTGTCATCATTGCGAAGAGGCCCACTGCGCTAAGGTTTGCAAAAAAGGAGCAATCGCAAAAGACAGAGATGGGGCACTGGTACTCCAGACAATGCTCTGTCGTGGCTGTGAAACCCGCCAGTGCATCCTGGCCTGCCCGTTCGGAGCCATTTTTGCCACGGCCACGGGTGTAGCTGTACGCAAATGTGACCTTTGTGCATCTCGCCGAGATCTGGGAATGAACCCGGCCTGTGCGGAAATGTGCCCATGCGGAGCTGTCATGTTTGTGGAACGGGACAAAGTTGAACAATTGACGACTGAAGAGTCCGAAACCAGCCTGAAACGGGTTATAGAGCATATTCGCCCCGCAGTACGTAGAAAGGCCTGATTACTTTTCAAAATTGTCCAAAACAGCTATTGTCCATGAACTCGATTCGTGAATTTTCAAGGAGTGGAACATGTCCATAGTTCTGATTCTTTTTGCTTTCTTCATCGGCTCACTGCCATTTGGTTTATATATTGCCAAAACGTTCAGGAATATTGACCCGCGCAAGGATGGCAGTTGCAATACTGGCGCCACCAACGTTGCACGTCTCTGTGGGACTCGTTACGGCATTGCCGTGCTTGTACTGGACGTGATGAAAGGAGCAATTCCTGTAATCATGGCAAACATATGGGGAGCGGGATGGCTGCTGCTGTCCATCGTCATGCTCGGAGCTGTGCTGGGGCACGTATACTCTCCTTTCCTGAACTGGAAAGGAGGAAAAGCCGTTGCCACAACAATAGGTGTTTTTCTCGCGGCTTCATTCTGGCCGGCATTGTTTGCAGTGGCCGCCTGCGCCGCAGTAATAGGTCTTTCCGGCTATGTCAGCATGGGGTCTCTGACTTTTGCTGTCTGCCTACCTCTTTTCTCGCTTCTTTCCGGAAATTTTCACCTACTTCCTGTTGCGGTAATACTCATGGTACTCATGTTCTGGCGTCATAGGGACAACATACAACGTCTGGCAAACGGTGAAGAAAAGCCATGGCGCAAGAGTAAAAAGCAAAAAGCATAACGACATTCTCATGCCCCGGTCCGCCGGGGCCTTTTTTTTCCGGTTGACGTTTCAAATCGGCAATACCTATGTTGGATAATACCAGAAGCCCTACCAGAAAGGACATTACATGAATTCAGACTCTCCCAAACAATTTGTCTACTATTCCATCATGGCTTCGCTAGTCACGTTGGGACTTAAATTCGGAGCATGGGGCCTGACTGGATCAGTAGGACTTCTTTCCGATGCGATGGAAACGTTCGTCAACCTTACGGCAGGAGTTCTGGCTCTCGTAGCATTAACCATTGCCTTGCGGCCAGCAGACCGCAATCACGCCTATGGACATGGCAAGGCGGAATATTTCGCTTCGGGCGCTGAGGGAATGCTGATTATCATAGCCGCAGCAGGTATCAGTTACGCAGCAATCGAACGCTTTATGAATCCCCATCCGGTACAAAGTCTTGGGCCGGGACTCTTTCTGGCACTACTCTCTTCCGTAGTTAACTATATCACGGCAAAACTTATGCTCCGCGCAGCAAAACGTTTTGACTCCATCACACTGGAAGCTGATGCAAAACATCTGCTCACGGACGTCTGGACCTCTGTGGGACTGGTGGCCGGACTGGCAATCCTTTTAGTAGCCCCGCAATGGCAAATACTGGACCCAGTCATCGCCTGCATAATGGCACTGAATATTGTTCGAACAGGCTTCGACCTTATCAAACGGTCTGCGGGTGGCCTCATGGACGACGCGTTACCGCAAAAGGAAGTCTACAAAATCGCACAAGCCATTGCAGACAACATCGGCGAACAAAATGCCTACCATGCCTTACGTACGCGTAAATCCGGTGCTTCACGTTTCATCGACTTTCACCTCTTGGTTTCAGGAAAAAGCAGCGTCAAGGAATCACACGACTTATGCCTGCAAATCGAAAATGCCATTCACAAGGACTTAGCCAACGCACAAATCACTATTCATGTGGAGCCGTTGGAAGATTCGGCTTCATGGGATGGTAAAAAGGTTGGAGGTCTCTGTAAAAACGTTATTGATACAGGCAAAGAGTGCGCAGTGGAGAAAAAGCCTTCAGCAAAAAAACAGAAAGAAAATAACCAAACAAAAAAGCCCGGAAGCTAAAAAAGACTCCAGGCATATTTGCAATACGAGACTCACACCCAAAACAGCCGAATCTAATACTGTGGGCGGGGTAATCCCCCAAGGATGGCATCCACGACCGGTTCAAGAGATCGTCGATTTAAAGCGACAGCAGGAATCCCTTCCGGGAAGATATTTCCCATGACTTCGCGTTCATCCTCAGTCAGGCTGTCCCATTTATTGAGAACCAGCACCGTAGGGATATCATGAAGGTCCATATCATGCAGAATCCTTCGAACGGCCTCAACCTGTTCCTCTACCTCAGGATGTGAGGCATCAGCAACAAGAACAAGCAGATTGGCGGATTCCAATTCTTCAAGTGTCGCCTGAAAGGCCTCTTTCAGATCGGGTGGCAGTCGGCGGATAAATCCCACAGTGTCTGTCAGAACAACCTCTCGGTCCTTGGGAAACCGAATACGGCGGCTGGTAGGATCAAGTGTTGCAAAAAGTTTATCTTCTGCAAGGACTTCACTATTAGTCAATGTATTCAGCAAAGTAGATTTGCCAGCATTCGTATAACCGACAAGAGAAACAATGGGCAATCCAGCCTTGTGCCGCCGCTCTCTAGTCTGGCTGCGCTGCTTGCGTACGTTGCCCAATTCCTTTTTTAACTTGGTCAAACGATCTCGGGCACGACGACGATCCACTTCCAGTTTGGTTTCGCCAGGCCCACGGCCGCCAATTCCTCCCATAAGCCGGGACATCGCCCGATTGCGTCCAACCAAACGAGGTAACGCATACTTGAGTTGCGCCATTTCAACCTGCAACTTGCCGGCTCGGCTGGTCGCATGTTGCGCAAAAATATCGAGAATAAGCTGGGTGCGGTCAAGAATACGCCGCTCCGTCACATCCGCGAGATTTCTCAACTGTGCAGGAGCGAGATCCTGATCAAAAAGTATTATGGAAGCATTGGCCTGCAACGCCTGAACCTCAAGGTCTGCCAACTTGCCGCGACCGAGAATATATTTGGGGTTGAGCTTGCGGATACGTTGAATCATGGTCCCGGCAGGGACAAGCCCCGCCGTTTTGGCAAGTTCGGCAAGTTCAGCAAGCCCCCGTTCCTGCATAGACTTCGGAGCGGTGTCCACGCTCACCAGCAAAGCACGTTCCCCTTCGTCCTCAACATCTTTTCCTTCCTGCATACGGGCAAACTCATCTTCAAGAGCCTGCACCGTTGCATCAAGATCAACCTCAAGGCGGTCCCAACGGGAAGAAGGCAAGACTTCATAGTTCCGACCTTCAGTGTTGGGAGGCAACAAATAGGCAACTTCCACGCTTTCAGGCTTATCACCCGAAAGAGCAAGAGACATCACGTTGTCCAGACGCAAAAAGACCATATCCATAAGGTCTTCCTGCGAAAGATGCTCTCCGGCTAGATGTGTGTGTAAAAGGCGGAGCCCACGCAAACGTCCGGCCCCGGTGCGGGACCGCGGCAGCTCGGGAATATATATGGAAGAAGGATCCCCCACAAGAACCATGAAGGGCCGGCCTTGGCGGTCTATGAGTAAGGCAATCTGACGGCCGAGTTCGAAACTAAGCTGCGCCAGTTCACGTGCCTGTTCGGGAGTATACCCTTCCTGAATAGGATATCGCCTTGAATACAGACGGTTCAGACGTTTGAGTTGATTGGGCTTGAGCCCCTGGGTATTACCCTGTGTTTTCTGGGCTATGGGAGCCTCCGCCTTGTGGCATGTTGTTCAAGGTCCGGACAGAATCCAGCAACAAAAGTGTTGCTTCTGTCCGGGCCCCCTCAATTACAAAACAATTCCCTGCTAGGCTTCGTGATTGGCAAGGTATTCTGTGATCATGGCATCATACTGGCTGGTGATGCGGAAGGTTTCCGTGGCGAGCTCCTTGCGCAAGGCAAGAGAAACGGAACCGTTATCTTCGATCTCCTTACGGATGCGGTCATAATGCTCGACACCCGGGACCACACAAATGCTATGGAAATTTTTGGCAGTAGCCCGAAGCATACAGGGGCCACCGATGTCAATTTGCTCGACGGCATCCTTAAGCTCCAACCCTTTTCGAGCTGCCTCGGCAAAATTGTAGAGATTCACACAAATCATGTCGAACGGTTCAATATTGAACTCGCGCAGGACTTCCAGATGTTCCGGGTTGTCCTTATCGGCCAGGATACCACCATGAATATTCGGATGCAGCGTCTTGACTCT
The DNA here is from genome assembly GCA_913060505.1 of uncultured Desulfovibrio sp. GTDB lineage: Bacteria > Desulfobacterota > Desulfovibrionia > Desulfovibrionales > Desulfovibrionaceae > Pseudodesulfovibrio. Next base: position 200,775 of record CAJXRQ010000002.1, on the reverse strand, counting down.
GCCTCCGAGAATCTCCGGGAAATCAGTCACTTCACTCACAGAAGTTACTGGCAATCCAGCATCTTGTAACATCTTTCTTGTTCCACCCGTTGAAACAAGTTCGACTCCACGGTCAACAAGAAAAGCCGCAAATTCGGCCAAACCGGATTTGTCGGTAACACTCAGTAAAGCTCTTTTGATGGGCAACGAGTCCATGACACCCCTCCATGTTTTTTGGAGGACGTGCCAGATTTACCGCTCAAAGGCAAGAAATTCCGATGTGTAAACGGTCTCCGGTTAAAGGCTGGTCCCCCGCCCTGCTGCCTACAACTGGGGCAGAGCGGGAAACCAACGGGGAGGGGAGACCTGCTTTATTCCTGAATCTGTGCGAGCAGTTCCAGGGCTTGTTCGTTGGACGGATCCGTTTCAAGGATGCGCTCAAGCTCCTGACGAGCTTCGTCCTTACGATCAAGGCACACATAGCAACCGGCCAGCGAATAACGAACTTCGTACTTGTCCGGCTGAATTTCCAAAAAATTCTTGAGGAACGGAATGATGTCTTCAAGCCGCTCTGCTTCATGCCCGATCCTGATCAGGCTGAACAGGGCCACCATGCACTCGGCATTCTTTTCCAACGCCTGCGTAAACATGGTATACGCTTCATCGAAATTACCGTTTTCAAGCTCAATCAGGCCGATGCCGGCAAAACTCTTGTCCGTGGCTTCAACCTTGTGAGCTTTCTGATAGAGAGCCATGGCCTCTTTCAGAGTCCCGCGCTGAACGGCGATTGTCGCAAGCCCGAGATACGGGTCAGGATGCACACCGTTGGAACTGATGGCTTTTTTGTAATATTCTTCTGCCTTTTCAAGTTCACCCATGAAAAGGTAGCACTCACCGAGTTCCTTGTTGATTTCATAATCCAGATGACCACTCATTGCATTTCCCCTCCATTTCTCCTTTGCCCATAATAGGGCGGGAAATTCGTTCAGCCGAAACTGGCCTGCCAGCATCAATGCAATGCATGTGCCAAAAACATCACATCAAGACCAGAAACCACAACAAAATACAATTCCAACCAACTTAAATAACTGGGGAAAAACATTAAAAACCACCACAACTACCCATAATAACATCCTTTTCCATACTGGTACATTCCTGCCGGGCTACTCTTTCATCAGTATATGCCGCGCTTTTGACGCTTTCCTTTCCAGCAAACTGTTCTTTCGAAACTTTTTTGTAAATTTTCATTTTATATCAAGCAATTAAACACAATGGAACACTGCTTGCTTAATGTGTTTGACGCGCGGCGGAAAGAGTTGCCGCCCCAGCCGGAATCGGCACGAATAAAGTCCGGGAGGATCGAAGATGAAAGGAATGTTTGGATCACATATTAATGTAACGGCCAAAGTGCTGGACATGCGGCTGGAACGTCAAAATCTTGTCATGGGCAATATCGCCAATGCCAATACCCCGGAATACAAGCCGCGAAAGCTCGAATTTGAGGACCAGCTGCAGACCGCACTGGCTTTGAATATGAAAGGCAAATTGACCAAGACGAATAAACAACACATGCCTGCCGCTTTCGATCCCAACGGGTTCGAGGGCGACCAACTCAAGGATTTCAAGCCTCGGTACGTATACGGCGAAGATTCTGTTGATCTGGAAAAAGAAGTTGCGACCATGGCCAAGAACAACCTTATGTACAACGCACTGACCAGCGTTATCAAAAAGAATTTCACCGGCGTTGAAAAAATCATCAGCGAAGGAGCCAAGTAAATGGACTTCATGAGCGCACTCGATATCGGCTCGTCCGGGCTCAAGGCGCAGCGTTCACACCTGAACGTTATCTCCATGAACCTGGCCAACATCAGGACCACACGCACAATGGAAGGCGGACCTTACCGCCGCAAAAGCGTGTCCTTTGAAGCTAGCCCTGTTTATTCGCCATTTGACAAGGCTATGCAGGATGCAAAAAACCGAGACCTTGAAGGCGTCCGTGTTAACGGGGTCACCGTGGACCAACGCCCCTTCAAGGAAGTTTATGACCCCAGCCACCCTGATGCCAACGACCAAGGTTACGTCTACTACCCCGACATCAACGTGGTGGAGGAAATGACAAACATGATGACGGCAATGCGCGGCTATGAAGCAAACGTTCAAACCATCCAGACCGTAAAGAACATGTTCAATAAAGCCCTCACCATCGGGCAGTAGCAGGAGTAACCAGCCATGATGATCAACAAGGCAGCAGCCCTTCAGGCATACCAGAGCAATATGGGAACCTCCCTGCAGCGCAACAAACGCCAGCAGAACATTGAAAACTCGGTAGCGGACAGCCTGGTCAAACCGCAAGCTCCGCGGACCTCCTTCGAGGACACGGTCAAACAGTCCTTGACCAAAGTCAACGACATGCAAACCGAAAAGAAGGCCATGATAGAATCGTTTGCAGCGGGCGAAAACACCAACGTCCATGAATTGATGATCACCATGCAGAAAGCTGGGCTGGCCATGAACATGACCAGTGCCATCCGCGGCAAGGTCCTGAGTGCATATCAGGAAATCATGCGGATGCAGTTCTAGCAAATCGCATTAACAAATTTCAGCGCAACCAACAGAACCACAAACTTCGGGAGAACAGACAATGCCTCCGGCACTGAAAGAACTGATGAACAAGGCCACCGGTTTTTGGGCGGACAGAACGCTTTCCCAGCGCATGCTCATCGCCGGGCTCGCCCTTTCCGTCATTATCGCGTTCGTCCTCATGATCTACTGGATGAACAGGCCGGATTGGAAGGTTCTGTACACCAAGCTCTACCCCGAGGACGCCAACAAAGTTGTCAGCATGCTGCAACAGGCCAAGGAGCCATACAAACTCTCGGACAATGGCCAGACAATCATGGTTCCGGCTGACCGAGTCTATGAACTGCGTCTGAAAATCGCCGGTGAAGGCAAACTGCACGGCCAAGGCATCGGTTTTGAAATTTTCGATGAAGTACAAATCGGTCAGACCGACTTTGTACAGCACATCAACTACCAACGGGCCCTGCAAGGGGAACTGGCACGAACCATTTCCGAGTTCCCCATGGTGGACAAGGCCAGAGTCCATTTGGTCATCCCACAAAAAAGCCTGTTCATCGAAGACCAGGTTCCGCCCACAGCGTCCGTCATCCTCAAACTTCATGACGACGGCAAGCTCAAGCCCAAGGAAGTCAACGGCATCGTCAACCTGATCGCCATGGCTGTCGAAGGCCTCGATCCCAAGCGCATCACCATCACGGACATGCAGGGCCGTCCCCTGTACATTCCTGAAGAAGATTCCGGTGTATCCATGTCCAACACCCAGCTTGAGTTCAAGCGCAGCATGGAACGCCAGATGGAAATGCGTTTGCAGGAACTTCTGAGCCCTGTTGTCGGCCCTGGCAAGGTTATCGCCCGAGTCAACGCGGATCTCGACTTCAGTCAAAAAACAATCCGCAAGGAAACATACGATCCGGACGGTTCCGTTGTCCGTTCAGAAACACGCAGTGAAGAATCCACCCGTGGCGCCGCTTCTCTGGCAGGCGGAGAGCCTGACGTAAACTTCCGTGGTGATGGCTACACAGGCTCTCGCACAACGCAGGATTCCAACCGGGAATCCCGTACCACGAACTTTGAAATCAACAAGCAGGAAGAAAATATCGTTGCCCCTGTCGGCGAGTTGCAACGCTTGAGTGTTGCGGTTATCGTTGACGGTACGTACATGGCTAATGAGGAAACGGGCAAAATGGATTACGTGCCCCGCTCTGCAGAAGAAATGGAACGCATCCGCGAATTGGTATCCAAAGCCATGGGCTTTGATTCCATGCGCGGCGATGCCATTGAGGTGTCCAACATCTCCTTTGGCGCCCCGGAAGATCTGGACAGCCAGACTCTCATGCGCACCATGCTTGAATATGCACAGCGTCTGGGCAAGCCTTTCCTCAACGGAGTACTGATCTTCCTCTTCCTGATACTGGTCGTACGGCCGGTTATCATGGCCCTCATCAGGCCGCGTGTCGCCGAACAGGAAGTCGAAGAAATGGCAGGCCTTCCGGGAGCCGAACGTCTGGCTCTGGAAGAAGAGGAAGTGGATGAGGAGTTGCTCGACACGTCCCGCCGCCTGGAAAACGCCAAAGCCCATGCCATCCAGCTCTCGGACGAAAACCTGGATCAGGCTGTACGTCTGCTCAAGAACTGGCTGACTCAGGAGGCATAAACTGTGAGCGAATTCACCGGACCACAAAAAACCGCCATTGTACTCCTCGCACTGGGCGAGAAATTCACGGCGGACGTATTCAAGCGCATGGAGCGCGCCGAGATAGCTGCGGTATCCAAGGCCATGCTCGAAACCGACTCCGTGCCCAAGGAGCAAGTGCTTGAAGTGCTCAAAGAGTACAACGAAGCCCTGGCTTATGGCGCCGAGCTCCTCGTGGGTGGTCCGGAACAGGTCAAACGCCTGCTCACCAAGTCGCTTGACTCCGAAACTGCAAAATACATCATGGACAGTTTGGATCTGGACACCGGACCAACTCCCTTCCAGGAGCTGGAAAACGTCAGTCCGCGCATCCTCGCCCAGATTCTGCGCAACGAACATCCGCAAACCCTGGCCCTCATTCTGGGACATCTGCATTCGGACCAGGCGGCAGAACTCATCCAGAACCTCCCGGCGGGCGTACGGGCCGAAGTGCTCATGCGATTGGCAAAACTTGAAGCCGTTGCCGAGGATATGCTTATGGAAGTGGACAAGGTGTTACAAAGCCAGCTCATCGCCATGGGCGGCAAGGAAGGCAAAAAGGTTGGTGGTGTCGGTTCGGTTGCGGAAATCCTCAACGCGGTGGACCGCAATACCGAAGAGGAAGTCCTTTCCGAAATCGAGGAAGAATCCACGCAGATGGCCGAAGACATTCGCAACCTCATGTTCGTATTCGAAGACATCAAGCAGGTGGACGACATCGGAATCCGCGAACTGCTCAAGGAAGTTTCAAACGAAGACCTCACGGTTGCTCTCAAGGGTGCATCCGACGACCTCAAGGACAAGTTCTTTAAGAACCTTTCCGAACGCGCCAGTGCGATGATCAAGGAAGACCTTGAAATAATGCCGCCCAAAAAGCTCTCCGAGGTCGAAGCGGCACAGCAAAATATTGTGAAAACCGTCCGCCGACTGGAGGACGAGGGCAAAATAGTCATCAGCAGAGGAAGCGGCGATGTCTTCATCTGACACAGCATGCAACGAAACCGTGCACAACGGCGGTTCGCTGGACGGTAAGATTACCGGTCGCGTCATCGTCGGCATGGATACGCCCGGCCCGGACGAAATGAGCGTTCAGGATATTGAGGGCAAAAAAAAACTTATCTGGGACACCAGTGTCGATGATGAGTACATGACCCGGGTACGCTCCAAGGCACAAGCCATGGCCAAAGATATTCTTGCCAAGGCCATGCAGGAAGCCGAAACCCTGAAACAACAGGCCCGGCAGGAAGGGTATGATGAAGGCATAGCTGAAGCCCAACAGGAGCTGGATCAACACGTGGTCGGAATTTCCCAAACCATGGAAGGACTTCTGGCATCTGTCGCAGCTCAGGGCGGAGAAGTTTGGAACGCCCGGCGTCAGGATATTGTCACCCTCATCCGCATGGCCGTTAACAAGGCGCTGCACGTGGAGTTGAACGAACGCCGTGAGGAAGTTCTTGGAAAGCTTCTGGATCAGGCAATCGAAAGAATTGAAACGCAACGAACCTTGACCTTGCGAGTTTCACCGCAGGACAAGGAGCTTATGGACGCCCTGCTCCCGCAGATTCAGGAACGTAATCCAGCCGTCAAGCACTGGAAAGTCAAGGCCGACCCCAGCATTGAACAGGGCGGCGCAATAATAGAAACAGATCAGGGCAAAGTGGATAACACCGTAGACGCCCGCTGGAAGTCCGTGGAACCCATTCTGGAAGAAATGACAGTTCTATCATTGGACGAAATAAACCAACCGCCAGCTTCACAGGATTCCGCAGCTTCCACGCCACAGGAAGACGAGAACTAACATGGCCCTCGACTGTAAGGACTGCATCAATCTTCTTGAAGATCTTGACGCTTGTCGAACGTACGGCAAAGTTACAAAAGTTGTGGGACTCATTGCCGAAGGCCATGGCATCAAAGCCCCACTCGGTTCGGTCTGCCATCTCATCCCGGATGACGACTCCGCTCCTATTCCCGCAGAGGTCGTTGGATTCCGCGATGGAGCATGTCTTTTCATGCCCTATTCGGATATGCGAGGAATCAGTCCGGGCAGTCTGATCCGAAACACCAGTACCCCGCCAAACATTCCGGTCGGCCCCGCTCTGCTGGGCCGGGCTATAAATGCGTTTGCAGAGCCTCTTGACGAGGCTGGAGCCATTCCTCATGAATGTTATGTCCCCCTGCACCGCACTCCGCCCAACCCACTTTCCCGACCACGCATTATTGAACCTCTTGATGTTGGGGTTCGCGCCATTAACGGCATTCTGACTTTGGGCAAGGGACAGCGTGTCGGTATCATGGCAGGCTCCGGCGTGGGAAAATCCACACTCATGGGCATGATGGCCCGTTATACCAAAGCGGATATCAACGTCATCGCACTGGTCGGTGAGCGCGGCAGGGAAGTTGTTGAATTCATGGAGAGCTCTCTGGGAGAAGAAGGCATGGCCCGAAGCGTTCTCGTGGTGGAAACTTCGGATCGAAGCCCGTTGATTCGCATGCGTGCCGCCCATACGGCAACGGCAATTGCCGAATACTTTAGAGATCAGGGCAAAGACGTACTTTTGATGATGGACTCCGTGACCCGTTTTGCAATGGCAGGTCGCGAAGTCGGCCTTGCCGCAGGCGAACCACCGACCAGAGGCGGCTACACTCCCAGTGTTTTTGCCCAACTGCCTCAGTTGCTTGAACGGGCAGGAAAAAGCCGGGATGGTTCCATTACCGGAATATACACAGTACTGGTTGATGGCGACGACTTCACGGAGCCAATTGCAGATGCTGTACGTTCCATCCTTGATGGCCATATTGTTCTGACACGAGAGCTTGCAGATATGGGGCATTACCCATGCATTGATGTACTCAAAAGTGTCAGTCGTGTTCGCGGGGATATCACGGACAATCAAGCCCAAAAAGACAGTCGGGATATGCTCAGGCACATGGCGACCTTCAAGCGCGTGGAAGACATGGTGAACATCGGTGCCTATCAAAAAGGAGCCAACCCGGAAGTGGACAAGGCCATCTCCATGGTCGGTCCAATCAACGACTACCTGCAACAGCTCGTAAGCGAACAGAGTTCGTTGGAAGACTCGTTTGCCCGTCTTCACCTTTTAGTCGGCAAAAAGAACAAGAAGTCCTAATCCTCGAGCGAGTAGGGAATACCGGCCACCATATCACGAATTTCATCCCGAACACGGCGGAACACCTTCAGACGAGCTTCTTCGGAGTTTGCTTCCGCTGTCAGTAACGGAGGATCGTCAAAGCCCCTATGCACCCGTTTCCCTCCTCCGGCAAAAAAAGGACAATTTTCAGCGGCGTGCCCGCAAAGAGTCACAACATAGTCGAATGTCACGTTTGGCAGGTCATCCAAAAGCTTCGATGTATGGCCGGACATATCCACACCAGCTTCGGACATTACTTCCAACATGCGGGGATTCAAACCATGTTTTTCAACTCCGGCCGAATAAAATTCAACTTCCGGAAAAAGAAGCCTGCCCCACCCTTCAGCCATTTGGCTACGACACGAATTGCCCGTGCATAAAAAAAGAATTCTCATGCTTTGCTCCTTGCCCCAAAAGATACACAAATCCAAACAGGAGCACAGCAGTCAATGTTTCAATCCTGTGACATTTCCTATTTGGCAGGTTCCTTTTTCTGGGAAGGTATTAAACTTTTAAGCAAGCCGCCAACACCTTCCCCGACGCCCTTGGCAACACCGCCGACTCCTTTCACCACACCACCGACAGTATCTACCACGCCGTTTCCCAGCATCAGGATATACTCCGCCGGATTCACAAAGTAGGAAGGATCCTGCAATGTCCCGCCGACATGAATTGGAACGGGGATTCCCAACGTGTCATCGTAGGAGGATCCCCCTTGTCCCTTGGCAGAAGCAACAAGCTTAACATGGACAAGATAACTGATTTCCGTCGAAACAAGATTAATAGTCCCCTTGCCAATGCCGCGTAAATTCGGAGCCATAAGCTTGAGATCCTGGTTGGAGACTTCCCCCTTCTTGATTTTCGCCGACCCGGAAATCATGCCGAACTTGGTTTTATCGTCGTCATCGGCTTCAATAGGCCCGGACTTTGATTTGGCAGCTTGTGTGGTCTTGGCTAATCCCAGAACATCCACTCCCGGGAAAACGCCATCCTCCAACTTGAACGTCAGCTTGCCTCCAAGGGTTTTCAACATTGTTGATACGGTATCGCCGTTGCACCCCAAGGCCGTATACAGTGATGTCGTTCCCTGTAGTGATTCATCTCCATTGTAATCTTTCAACAAATCTCCAAGCTGTACTTGCTTGACTTCCGTTACAAGGTCGGTTCGAGGCTGATTCCCCACGACATCGACCACCAACACGGTGTCCACACTGCCGCCATAGCCATTCAAAAAGGCTGGATCAACAGAGATACGCCCGTTTTCCGCCACAACCTGCACGTTGACCCCATTGAATTTCATGTGCTTCACGGTCAGTCGGTCCACGGCCAACTTGCCCCGTATATCCAGTTTGCGCAGCAAATCCACGGGAATTAATTGTTCGGGGTTATTCTTTGCGGAATCAACAGTCCCGTTTGCAGAAGATGAAGACGACGGTGCCGCCTGGCTTGATTCATCTTCGCCATGCCCCGAAGATTCAGGAGCAAGGTAGCGATCCACATTCAACTGATCCACAACCACGTCAAAAGAATAGGCTGGATTGGGAAAATTCCTGATCCCCAAGGAACCTTCTAAAGCACTGCCATCCAAGGACAGATTAAATTTTGGGACATTCAACGTATACGAGTCGTAGACAAACTGAAAGTCTCCCGCAACAGAGCCCAGAGCAGTTGTGGCCGCAGTTTGTATCGGTCCAACACCAAGCGTCTCCATCAACCTGCGCCCATCAAACTCGGCAAAATCCAATGTCCCGCGAATGGAGGGTGTCTTATTCAGACCGGATACGGATAAGTCTCCTTTGGCGGAAACATCATATGCAGACAAAACAAGTTTCTCAGCCTTGAGAGACTGTGACTTGAAATCAGCCATAAAGCTCTGCACCTGCAACTGTGCATCAAGAGCAGATTCAGGCAAAGCTTCACCTTGAGCCTTGATCTCGGAGGAAACATTGATCAAAGAATATAATTCTCTTTCAAGGTCAAACCGAGCATTGGCTGCAAGTTTGACTGAGCCAGTAAATTCAGGTTTGTCCGAGTCGAAAGAAAATTCCAGTTTGAAGCCGAAGGGCTTGTCCAATCGGAAATTATCGAGTTCAAGGCTGCCGTCACGCAACTGATATTTACTACCAGACTTACGATCATCCCAAGAGAGATTGACTCCATGCAAGGTCAAATTCTGGACGGTCAAAACGGTTTGTGCCGTAGCACCCTTTTGTGCCTGAAAATTATTGGCCTTATCAGGCTTATTTTTCGCTTTGGCTGTAGTTCCGGTGTTTGCCAGGTCGTCCCAGTTGGTCAAACCGCGCTTGTTGCGGCTCAAATGCAAATCGACGCCATCAAGAATAATATGATCGGCTTCAACGGCTCCCTCCAACAAAGGCAAGACCTTAACCCGAACCTGAACAGAAGAAATTTTCACCATGGGTTCAGGACCGAACTCCTTGGCATTACCGAGCGTTAGATTGGAAGCTTCCACACCGAGCCAGGGGAAAAAAGAAAGGCTGACCTCTCCACCGAAATCAAGAGCACGCCCGGTTCTGGACTGAATTTCGGAGGCTACCAGATTCGCCAAATATTGTGGTCGAATCAACGTTGACGCCAAAACAACGGCAAGCAGAAGAAGTGCTATAATTCCACCGGCAATAATCATGATCCACTTGGCCTTGAATCGCATTGTCGCCCTCCTTTCGGAAACATGGAATCACTTTGTCAGCAGCTCTCGAAGGGCAATCAGCTCGGCACGCACTTCGCGCAAAATGTCGTGCTGATTCCGATCTTCGAGCCGCTTGCGCGCACCTTCGATAGTCAGTCCCTCGTCATATAGCAGACGTTTTATTTCCCGGATTATTTCCATATGTTCCTCGGTATACAATCGCTGCCCGGTATCCGTGCGAATAGGAGCAAGTTCAGGGAACTCTCCCTCCCAAAAGCGCAACACATAGGGCTTCAGGTCAAGCATCTTAGCCGCTTGGCCAATTTTATACCGTTTGAAATCGGAAAGATCGCTCATGAGTGAAAAGATAACAGACGATTGAAGGAGGGGGAAGGGGGCTGGAGCCTCATATCATGATAGATTACTCTACCCAGCCATATGTACGCTCCACGGCCCGTTTCCAACCGGAATAATGCCTGTCTCGAACACCTTCTTCCATTGCGGGAATCCATGTTCGATCTTCCTGCCAATTGTTATGGAGATCTTCCCGTCCAGACCAGAACCGCGAGGCAATTCCTGCTGCATAGGCAGCGCCAAGGCATGTCGTTTCTGCCACTTTGGGGCGTACGACAGGCACATCCAGAATGTCCGCCTGAAATTGCATGAGCAATTCATTGCTCACCATACCACCATCAGCCTTGAGCGAAGCAAGCTGCACTCCGGAGTCAAGATTCATGGCCTCCACGATATCACGCGTTTGGTAAGCTGTGGCCTCCAACACGGCTCGGGCTATATGGTTGCGGTTGATGTATCGGGTAAGACCGACCATGACACCACGAGCGTCATGACGCCAATAGGGAGCAAACAAACCGGAAAAAGCGGGGACAAGGTACATTCCTCCGGTATCCTCCACCTTGCGGGCCAGCTCTTCAATCTGCGGAGCGGAATCGAACATGCGCAAGTTGTCGCGAAGCCATTGCACTAGTGCCCCGGCGATGGCAATGGAACCTTCCAGACAATACGAGGGACGCCGTCCGCTAAACTGATAAGCCAATGTTGTGACAAGTCCATGGTTGGAACGAATTGGTGTATATCCGGTATGCATCAATAAAAAACAGCCTGTACCATAGGTATTCTTGGCCTGCCCCGGAGCAAAGCAGGTTTGTCCGACAAGAGCCGCCTGCTGATCGCCTACCGCCCCGCAGACGGGAATTTGTTCTCCAAACGGGCCGTCAGCAGCAGTATAGCCCCAAGGATTCTCATCCGAAGACGGAACAATACGCGGGAGAAGCTGAGCAGGAACACCCAATATCTTCAAAATATCTTCATCCCACGTAAGAGTATGCAAATCCATGAGCATTGTCCGGCTGGCGTTGGTAACGTCCGTGACGTGCGCACCTTTCCCCGGCCCACCAGTCAGCCACCAGATAATCCATGTTTCCATTGTCCCGAACAAAGCATCTCCCCGCTGAGCGGCAGCACGGGCTTCCGGCACCTTTTCGAGAATCCAGCGAATCTTTGGGCCAGAAAAATATGTTGCAACAGGCAAACCGGTCACATCACGAAAACGATCCTGTCCTCCCTCGGCAATAAGCGTCTTGCAAAAATCCTGCGTACGGGTGCATTGCCAAACAATGGCATTACAAAAGGGCTTGCCAGTCTTTCTATCCCAAACCACTGTAGTTTCGCGCTGGTTGGTTATGCCGATGGCAACAATGTCGGAAGCGGCGATTTCTGTTTTCGTCAAAGTATTTTTAATCACGGTACACGTGTTAGCCCATATTTCCATGGGATCATGTTCCACCCAGCCTGGCTGGGGATAAATCTGCGCATGCTCCATCTGTTCCATTCCAACGACATGGCCCTGCGCATCAAAAACAATAAAACGAGTGCTGGTGGTGCCTTGATCAATCGCCCCTATGTATTTAGTCATTGGTTATTCCCCGCTTTGCTTGAATTCCAGGTTTCGTACAAGTGTGCACACAGCATGATAAGCTGAGCAAACGGCAATACCGGTTCCACTTTTCTCGCGCATCCAATCTTGGTTGGCAAGAATTGCACCGGCAGCGAATAAATTCTCATGCACGGGCTTTCCCTGTCTGTCCATGGGGCGAAAATCATTATCCGAGACAATGCCTGCACGATTTATAGCATGGCCGCCTTCTGCAAAAAAGGCATCCTCGTGCCACTTGTCGCGGGACTCAGGCTGCGAGACAGGTATATTAAACAAAAGCTCCTCGACCCCGGTTCGCTTTGCCACAAGCCCTTTGCCCAAAAAACGGCCTGAGGCCAGCAGAACAGCCTTGGATTGCACAACGTATTCAGGCCACTCCGAACCGACCTCCAGCCTGAATCCATCTTCCAGAACCTGAACATCCAATACATTACGCCGATTAAGAATACGCACTCCCCGCATGCGTAATCCTTCATCCAACGCCAACTTCATTCGTTCGCCGGCGACTCCGGGCGGCATGGTCGGTATTTCAAACACGGGAACGCCTAGCCCGTCCTGAACGGCACGCAATACTTCCCGGCAACGAGAAAGCCCAAGCATGGCTGGAAGCCCCACGGCTTGAGCCTCTCCCACATGAGGCAAAAGTCGTGCGACAAATTCATTCCGAATGCGAGAGTTCTCCATGGCCAACGCCATTTGGCGCACATACACGTCTGCTTTGTCTTCAAAACCGGGAAATGACAAACGAACAACGTCAGTCACAGGCAATTGTCCATCCAACATGAAAGCCACCTGCCGAGCGCTATACCCTTTAAGCCCTTTCACATCGGCCAACAGGCAAGGCGTTTGCGAGGATAATGCATGAACGCCATGCAGCAAGGACGCTGGAACCGCATACGTGGTCTTCACAGTCCCGACAGGAGTGGCAAAATGCATGTTAACCTCAGGCCTGCAATGCATTTCCAATCCCGACTCCCTGCAAAAAGACAGAAATTCATCAAAAGCTGTACGGATCTCATCATTTTGCAGCCGAGCGTATGGGTGCGCAGAATTTACGTTGCGCAACGCGTCAATGGCTTCAAAAGGTTTTTCACAAGAACGGCCAGGGTATTCCGGGGACACTCCCAACAGATCGAAACAGCCCGAAGCAAACATTGTGGTGGTTGCAAGACCGGCTTGAACAACGCTTATCCCGCGAGCGGTAGCAAAGGCTGCTGCGGCCATTCCGGCAATTCCGGCTCCTATAACCATCAAATCGCAATTGATGTCTTGGCTCATGGATTATCCCTTATTCCTTCCGGCCAAGTCCAGCCCCATAAAGCCGCAATATAAAGCTTCCTGCAATTCAGCCTGAGCAGAAGCGGCGCCCCAAAGCACAGGACGTTGCCCTTTCCAACGCTCTTCCAAAAATTGATTCAACTCATGCACACCGTCTTCAGCATTCAACTTTTTACGATCATATAGATAGGATGTAAGCCTAAGGCCGCAAAAAGTACCCTGACATGCCCCTTTCCCCACACGGCTCCGCCTATTCAATGTATTGAGTCCGACATGCTCATTATTTTCTGCGGCCTTATCAAGAATGGCGTCCACACCACTACGCGGGACCATTTCACATTCACACAAAAGAACGTCCCCGGGATCGTGATCGGACAACCAGCCTTTTCGCGCAAGTCCAGCCTCATTCCATTTCCACGATTCAGAAGCTGGTAACGCAACGGTCCGGGTAAGACAGGGAGCATTCACTCCCAACCGGGCACAAATCAAATCGGCAGTCTGTTCCGCCATGAGCCGGAATGTGGTTAACTTCCCACCGGTGATGGTCACGAAATTCTGAAGTCCGTCGCATTCATGATCCAACAAAGCCACCCCTCGGCTGGCGTTCCGATCACTCTGTCCGCCCTGTTCCAGCAGCAAAGGGCGCACTCCGGCATAGGCACGAATATAGCGGGCCGATGCCAAGGCTGGGACCATGGCGCTTCCCTGCTCCACGTTCAAATCAACTTCGGGCACGGAGGGTACAATATTGTCCAGTGACTCCACTCGCACAGAAGTGGTCCCAAGAATGGAAACAGTTCCGCCGGGAACAAGAATATCGCCATCACCGGGAGGACGCAGCCGATTAATGACACGGCGGGCGATTCGATCATGAGTAATCAGCAAAGTGCCCTTGACACACCGCATGGCGACCAAGCCGCCAGCCATGGCCGCAACATTGCCGGCCCATGCACCAGCAGCATTAACATATTGTTCCGCATGCACAAGGACTTCCTGTCCGGAACGCATATCCCTCAAACGTGCCGCAACAATTTTTCCTTGTTGAACTTCAAAACCCTCCAACTTTGTATTGGACAGATAGCGAGTCCCGTATTGCTGAGCATGCGAAAGGCTGTCCAAAACAAGATGAAAGGGGTCAACTGTTGCGTCTGGAACGTCAAATGCCGCAATGGCATTTTGCGCAATGGCTGGCTCCAAATCCCGGGCCTTGTCAATGCTCAAGGAGCGCACGGGAATGTTTGCAGCACGGCATTTGGCCGGAAAATCCGCAATATACTGTTCATCATCTCCAGTCACGGCGACGAAAATCCCACCGGAGTCTTCAACCACATGAGGAGCCAGCCGTTTGAGCAAAAGATTCTCTTCACGGCACTCTTGGGCGGAATGGGGATCACTGGCCACATAACGGCATCCACTATGCAGCAGTCCATGATTGGCACCGCTGGCTCCTGCGTTCAAGTCATCTGCTTCAGCCAAAATGCAATCCACGCCGCGCAAAGCCAGATCGCGAGCTACGCCCACGCCTGTCACACCGCCTCCTATGATCAACACCTGAGTTTCCATCCAAGCTCCATTTCCAGACTATTCAACCGCTCTTGATAATGTTTCTTCGAAAGAAGTAGCAAAGAAGAACATCAAGTCAATGAAAATATGTTCGCTTTCAGACACAAATGTACTTCTTGTTTTCGTTTTCGAAAAGAAATATTCTTCCGAAATGATCATAATAGATACAGGAGTCCAGCTATGACATCAGCTTCACAAACAGAACCAGCTCTTTCAAAACGTCATACAAAAATCCTTTCACTGGCCCGGAAAACAGGATTCGTTTCCGTGGAATTCCTGGCAAAACGATTCGCAGTGACCCAACAAACCATACGCAGGGATATCAATAGCCTTGTTCAGTGTGGACTTCTGCAACGATACCATGGCGGGGCGGGGCTTCCAAACAGCGTGGAAAATCTTGCCTATACGGACCGTAAGGTATTGCATCGACGAGAAAAGCAGGCTTTGGCCAAACTTCTTGCGCAACACATTCCGGATAAAGCTTCGCTGTTTATCGACATAGGAACAACGGCCGAAGAATGCGCTCGGGCATTGTCGTCACACAAAGGCCTCAAGATCGTCACCAACAACCTCAACGTGGCCTTTATCCTCAAGGAGAAAAAGGATTTTGAAATTATGGTGGCAGGAGGAACCATGCGCGGCCGGGACATGGGGCTGACCGGTGAAACAACCCTGGTCTATTTTGACAGTTTCCGGGTGGACTATGGAATTTTGACGTTAAGCGGCATTGATAACACCGGCAATCTGCTCGACTTCGATATCCATGAAGCACACATATCACGTAAGCTTATAGCCAATGCATCCCGCACACTGCTCGCCGCCGATCACAGCAAATTCGGAAGAACAGCCATGGCCAGAATCGGCCACCTTGCCCAGGTGGACGCCCTGTTTACGGACAGCCCCCCTGGGGAAAAGCATATGGATCTCATCCGTAATGCCAACGTGACCATACATATTTCGACAGAAGCTCCCAAAACACAGATTACTCATGGAGAGGAATAATGACCCTATATGACACGCTCCCCGCCCACTGCACATTCCCACGAGAAATAGCGACAGGGGTAGACCTGTCCGAACGTCTGGCGGAACAAGCTCGCCACTTCGGCCAACGCGGCTTGCTTATCCACGGCCACAGTATGCGCAGACGAGGAAAAATATCCAAGATTACTGCCAACACTCCGCCGGGGATGGAATTGGAAACATGGGAATACTCAGGAGGAGAACCAACAAAAGAGCAGTTAACAAAACTTGTCAACGTCATAGAGCAAATAAAACCGGACTGGATTGCCGCACTGGGCGGTGGTTCGATTATGGGCCTTGCCAAAGCTGCTACGGCATTGCATGAGTCTGACGGCCTCCTCCCGTCACAGCAGGTAGAAGGCACCCCCATTCCGTTAATAGCCATCCCCACAACAGCTGGAACTGGCTCCGAAGCCACCAGCTCGGCTATGATTCTGGATCGAAAATCAGGACGAAAAACCACACTTTGCTCTCCTTTACTCTCTGCCGAAAAAGTCATCCTCGATCCAGCCCTTCTCAAAAGTCTTTCACCAGAGGTCATAGCGTATGCAGGCATGGACGCGCTGACACGGGCCATTGAATCCTATGTCAGCAATAAGGCAACATGGCTTTCACGCCAACTCGCACTCAAGGCAATAGCAATGCTCCATGGCAATCTCTCCGCCTTGTTTGAAAGCAACGGAACGGACCTAAAGGCATCCAAAGAAATGTTGGAAGGCAGTTTTTTGTCTGGATTGGCCTTTTCCACATCAGGACTCGGTGTAGTTCATGGAATGGCTACTCCGCTCGGAACCAGATACCACATCCCTCACGGGTTGGTATGCGCAGCATGCCTTCCGTATGTGCTCAACTTCAATCGCCAGACCATAAAGGACGATTATCAAATTCTAAGTGAAATCGTTGGGCAGGATCTTCTTGTAGCAGTTGCGGCCATGCTGGCTCGGCTAAATCTCGATAATCCTTTCAAAGACGCTCAGCTTGTAGACTTGGATGGCATTGCAGAGGAAATACTTGATTCCGCCTCCACACAATGCAACCCACGACCGATTGATAAAGGAGAGGTTCTAGCGCTCGTCCGTGAACTTTTTACTCATTAGGCTAAATAAACACGAAAAAACACGAAAAACGCAAAAAAAGCTGTTCAACAGTTTCTTTTGCGTTTTTTATAAGCAGTCAAAATTGCTTTCTGAAGTAAAAAAATAACCTCACAAAGGGCAGACATTCTCAGTTCTTTCCCAATGAAGCTTGCCCCATACAGGCCTATCCCAAAACAGCAACCATAAAATCAAGGATAACGAACATAATCGCTTATAACCATCAATCAACACCCATAAACAGCCTCATTTAGGTGAAATCTCGATTTTTACTGCAATTTGACAACGGCACTCTTTTTATCTATTAATTATATACTCAAAAAATCAATATGTTTTCCAAACACGTGCTGACACACTTATGTAACAGCGCAGCCTTGAATCACACACAAAAAAAGAAAAAACACCAAAAAAACACGTATTAAATAATGTATCGTCACCTTACTACATTAAAAAAACAACGACAATGCATTAAAAAATTACACTCAACACATACAACGGATAAGAATACGCTTAATACTTTCAGTTTATACAGAAAGGATTTTTCTCTTTTTTTCACAGGGAATCACATCCCCCTCAATACAGTCTCTCGCGGCCGCAAAGACCGCCAACCTCCTTGTTGAACAACTCTTCTCTCCCTTTCTTTTAATTCTCCCCCAGCCTTAACGAGGCAAAACCTGAAACCGGAATTCGGTGCATGAGTAAAATTAAAGTTGAAAACCTTTACAAGATCTTTGGTACTGTTCCCCGAAAAGCAATGAAAATGCTTCAAGCAGGAGCTACCAAAGACGAAATTATGGAAAAGACCAAGCATGGCGTAGGCGTAAACAACGCCTCTTTCTCCGTTGAAGAAGGAGAAATTGTCGTTGTCATGGGGCTTTCCGGCTCTGGCAAATCCACACTGGTACGCTGCATCAACCGCCTCATACAACCTACCTCTGGTAATGTATGGATCGACGGCCAAAACATCATGCAATTGGACCGCAATGAACTTCGAGACCTTCGGTTGAATAAGCTGGGCATGGTTTTTCAGAATTTTGCTCTCTTCCCACATAGAACCGTGGTGCAGAATACGGAATACGGCCTTGAAATCTCCGGGATGGATGCAGCCGTACGACGCGAAAAAGCTATGGAAGCTTTATCGCTTGTAGGTCTTGAGGGCTGGGAAGAATCATACCCTTCGCAGCTTTCCGGCGGCATGCAGCAACGTGTTGGCCTTGCCCGAGCGTTGGCACTGGACCCGGATATTCTACTCATGGATGAAGCCTTCAGCGCACTTGACCCACTGATTCGGCGTGACATGCAGGACGAATTGATCAACCTGCAGGAGAAAATGCAAAAAACCATCCTCTTCATCAGTCATGATCTTGATGAGGCGCTCAAAATAGGTGACCGCATCGTGCTTATGAAGGATGGCGCCATAGTACAAATCGGCACCCCTGAAGACATTCTGACCAACCCGGCCGACGAATATGTAGCCCGCTTTGTGGAAACGGCAGACATCACGCAGGTACTTACAGCCGAAACCGTCATGAAAAAATCCGAAGCAGTGGCCAATCTCAAGACTGATGGACCTCGCGCGGCTCTTCGCAAAATGAAGACCAACGCTATATCCTGTCTCATCACCCTGAACACAGCTCACCAAGTCGTAGGCGTGGTGACAGCAGAAGACTGCAGAGACCTTGTTGCAAAAGGTGAACGAGACCTGAACACCATTTTGGTAAAAGACCCGGTCACGGTCTTGCCGGATACGCCTGCCGCAGAATTGATACAGCTCATTTATGATCTACCCTACCCTCTCGCAGTGGTAGACGAAAACAACAAACTCAAGGGCGTCATCGTTCGAGGCCGTTTGTTGGCTGCTCTTGCCGAAAGGGGGAACATCGATGCAGATTCCTAGACTGCCCCTTGGAGAAGGTATTGAATTCATCATTGACTTTTTGGTCGACCACTGTGCGTTCGCCACAAAAGCCTTGTCCGCATTTCTTGAACATGGACTCGATTTGCTTGAGGACGGCATGCTTGCCATCCCACCCATCGTCTTCATCATAATAGTAGCCCTGTTGGCATGGAGGCTTTCCCGCAAGAAAAGCATCGGCCTGTTTGCTTTGCTGGGACTGCTGCTCATCCTCAATATTGGATTGTGGAAAGCCACGGTCAGCACCATAGCATTGGTACTCATCGCGACCCTCATAGCCATCGCCATCGGCGTCCCTCTGGGGATTGGCGCTGCAATGAGCAAGCACCTGCACAAAATCATCATGCCGACACTGGATGTCATGCAGACCATGCCTGCATTTGTATACCTTATCCCGGCGATCCCCTTTTTCGGATTAGGTAAAATCGCAGCTATTTTCTCCACCGTAATTTTCGCCATGCCGCCTGCAATTCGCCTTACGTGCCTGGGCATCAAGCAAGTTCCCCCGGAACTTGTTGAATGCGCCGAGGCATTCGGCTCAACGCGCTCGCAACGCTTGTTCAAACTGGAGCTGCCGCTGGCTATGCCTACAATTATGGCGGGAGTTAACCAGACAGTCATGCTGGCCCTTTCCATGGTGGTTATTGCATCCATGATTGGAGCCAAGGGACTTGGCGGTGAAGTATGGAAGGCAATCCAACGCCTCCAGATGGGCAATGGATTTGAGGCTGGAATAGGTATTGTTATCGTAGCGATGATTTTGGACCGCGTATTACAAAAAGTAGGCGCGAAAAAGAGAAGTTGAAACAGAACAAAAACACGGAGGACACCAATGAAACTGACGAAAATGCTTTCGATAGTGCTGCTGATGCTGGCGCTTTCCGTGCCCGCATTTGCAGGCAAGGGTAAAGTTAAAATCGCCTATGTGGAGTGGGATTGCGCCGCAGCAAGCACCAATGTGGTCAAGGCCGTGTTGCAGGAACGCATGGGCTATGATGTCGAAATTCTTCCCGTTGCTGCAGCCGCCATGTGGCAGGCTTTGGGAACCGGAGACACCGACGCCATGGTTACCGCATGGCTGCCCGTAACACATGCGGCTTATCTCAAAAAGGTTAAAGACAAAGTTGAAAATCTCGGCCCCATCGTTGGTGGCGCCAAGCTTGGCTGGGCAGTCCCCTCTTATGTAACCATTGACTCCATCGAACAGCTCAACGCAAACGCCAAGAAGTTCGACGACAAAATTATCGGCATCGACCCGGGCGCAGGTCTGATGGGGCTCTCCGAAAAAGTCATGAAGGAATACGGACTGGACAAATTCGAACTTATCGAAGGCTCCGGCGCCACCATGACAGCAGCCTTGGGCAATGCCATCCATGACAAAAAATGGGTTGTGGTCACAGCATGGTCCCCGCACTGGATGTTCGGAAAGTGGGATCTCAAGTACCTGAAAGACCCCAAAAAAGTTTTGGGAGAAGAAGAACATATCGATACCATCGTTCGCAAAGGACTGAAGAAAGATATGCCTGAAGTCTATGCTTTCCTGGATAAATTTTCTTGGAAAGATGCTAACCAGCTGCAAATGGTGATGGCGTGGAATCAGGAAAAGGGAGCTGATCGTTACAAAAACGCCGTCCGTTTCATCAATGAAAACAAAGAACAGGTTGATTCCTGGCTCAAGTAACTCAAGAGCTTATAAAAAAGGCCCGGCATCAAATTGATGCCGGGCCTTTTTTATACCCCAAGAATCAGTTGCGCTGTGGTGAAATATATCAGCAGCCCGGTTATATCCACCACAGTAGTAAGCGCAGGGCTCGCAACCACAGCCGGGTCCATATTGAACCTCGCGGCCGCCATTGGCAGCATGGCCCCAACAAGAGTGGACGTGACAACTTGTACTCCCAAAGCCAAGGCAACGGCTGTGCCGACGGAATACAGCGAAATCCCTGCAGGTAAAGACACTCCATGTGAAAGTAGCAACACTTTACCAAAGGCCATAACGGCAAGTACGGCCGCGAGCAAAAGAGAAATTTTCAATTCCTTGAACAGAATACGTATGGCGTCCCCCCTGCTGACCTCTCCCAAGGCAAGAGCCCGGATAACCACGGTAGCGGATTGACTCCCTGTGTTTCCCCCCGTATCCGCAAGCATGGGCATGTACAGGGCAAGAATGACCAAATGCATGAGGGAATCCTCAAAACTATGGATTATACCGCCTGACACCAACCCCAGCACAGCCAACCCCATGACCCATGGAGCACGGTTCATGAAGTGACGCCACGACGGGGTGCTCACGTAAGTCCCACTGTCATGTCGACCACCGATAGCCATGATCTTTTCCATGTCCTCGGTATGTTCGTTCTGCAAAACGTCCAAGGCATCGTCGTGCGTGATAATACCGACCAGCCTGTTCTGATCATCCACAACGGGCAAGGCCAGGAGATTGTAGCGAGCAATGATTTCAACGGCTTCTTCTCTGTCCTGATCGGCACGGACTGAGAGGACACCAGTTTTCATAATGTCGTGAACGGCGCTGTCTGCGCGGGCCAATATCAATTCACGCAAAGAAGCAACACCTACCAACTTCCGTTCGTTGTCCAACACATACGTGTAATAAATCGTTTCACGATCCGGAGCCATAATCCGAATGGTATCAATGGCTTGACGCGCATCCATATTCGGTGAAAGTGAAACATATTCCGAAGTCATGACCGCTCCGGCCGATTCCGGAGGATATGCCATGAGGCTCATGATATCGTCCCGCTCTGCCTGTGCAAGCCCAGGCAAAATGGCCTCGCGACATTGATCCGGAACAGAACGCAAAAGCACGGCACGATCGTCCGGAGGCATGGCCGTAACCAGTGCGGTCAACCGACGTCTGGTCAGCCCCTGTAACGTGCGGACTTGTTGCGATGTTTGAAGAAGGGAAAAAATATCAGCGCTTAATTGAGCAGGCAGGCGCTCAAAGACAGCTGCAGAATAGTTGTCATCCAGTTCGGAAATCGTTTGGGCAGCAGCAGCCGGGTGTTCGGCTCCGCAAAGGCTAGCAAGCCCTTTGTCGTCATGGGAATCGAGCAGAAGTTCAAGTTCTGCCGGGGAAATGGTGTTTTGCATGGTATCCGCCTCGCACTGCCGGAAGCGACCGGCAGCAGCGGAAACCCCGCATGCAACGGAGGATCAGCTACAGCGCCGGAATGGCACTCCCGAATATATTCTTGTAATGGCAACTACTGCCGGGTTCGGACATTGTGTTCCTCATTGCTATTTGATCACGAACAATGGTGGGGATACGCCTTGAACAGCGATTTTGCAAGCAAAAAAAGGGCCGCCCAAAGGCGGCCCCTTGATATACCATGAATACCACTAAATACGGACTGGCAATTTTTTGAGCAGTTCTTCCAAAACCATCTTATGTTGCTTCTCGACTTCCTTATCCTTAAGCGTCTTTTTCGGATGCCGGTAGGTCAGACGAAAAGAAAGGTTGCGCTCATCACTGGCATCTTCCGGGGCATATTCTGCAACCAGATGAATGGATTCCAGCAACGGCACATTGATTTCATTAATAGCGTCACGAATTGCGCTGGCAGGCAAGGTCGCAGGTCCAATGACCGTAATATCTCGACGGCTTGGGGGAAACTTGGGGAGTTCCGTGAAACGGATTTTCTGCTCCCGAACCATATCCCACAACTTTGCAGCATCCATGTCCGCCAACCAAACAGGCTTACGGGCATGATAAAAGTCTGCAATATCAGGGCGGATTTGCCCCATGAAACCGACGAGTTCTCCCTTGACCAAAACATTAATGCACGGCTGGAGGTATGGATGGTCCTGGACCAAAACGCAGTCTGGCTCTTTCAGCTTGAGATGGTCATCCAAAAGATGTTCCACGTGCCCTTTGATATCAAGGTAATCCACATCTTCCTGCGGCCACGGCCAGTCCGCGGCATGACGGGACCCATAAAGAAGCATACCCAAACGCAGCTGTTCTGCGGTTTCCGTATCGGATTCAGAATCGGCTATAAACTTCTTGGCAACCTCAAAAATACGAATGTGACCATTCCCCTGGGCAAGGTTATTTTTAAGCGTGTTCAGCAAGCCTGGAGCAATATCCGTCCGCATGACATTCTGATCTTCGGAAAGCGGGTTGGCAATGGCAACGCGCCCTTCAGCAGGGAGATTAAGACGGTCAAGGTCATCATCGCCCACAAAGCTATAGTTGATAGCCTCGTTCAGACCAGCTCCCATCCCCCAATGCTTGAGAGCGCGAACAAAGCCGTATTCTGTATCAGCGGTGACATTCCCACCTTCAAGAGATTTGGAGACACGGGGAAGAACTGCGGGTATACGATCCAATCCATGAACCCGACCGACCTCTTCGTAAAGGTCAACTTCGCGTTCAAGGTCCAAACGATGGGAAGGAGATGAAACTTTCCACTCTTCCTTATTGGAATCATCAACCTTGCAGCCTTCAAGTACGAAAACTTTTTTGGCAAATGCCGGTTCAAGATCCAGACCCAACAACTTCATGCAACGGGCATGACGATAGGTATGGGTGCGATCCTGCCAAGGGGTCGGCTCGCTTTTGGCTATCCCGGAGGTAACCTTCCCGTCGGAGGTCTCAGCCATAAGCTGTGCGGCCCTGTTCAGGGCAAAGGTGTTCAGCACCTGATCCACACCGCGCTCAAAGCGGTATGAAGCTTCACTGGGCAAGGAAAGCCTGCGCGCAGTCTTTCGAATCGTTCCAGGACGAAAAACAGCGGCTTCAAGCAAAACATTTGAACTGGACGCCGTCATTTCCGAATTGGCCCCCCCCATAACACCGGCAAGCCCCACAGGCTTGCCCCCGTCCCATATCAGCAGGTCGCGATCAGTCAGGGTGCGTTCCACATCATCCAGTGTGGTAAATTTCATACCGTCCGGGGCCGGAGCCACACGTATGGCTGCTTTCTCAATTTGATCCAAATCAAAAGAATGCAGAGGTTGTCCCAGCTCAAACATGACAAAGTTGGTCACATCCACGATATTGCTGATGGGACGCTGCCCCATGGCCAACAACTTAAATCGCATCCAATCCGGAGACTTGCGGGTCTCAACATTACGGATGATCCTGGTTTGATACAAAGGGCACAGAGCGGGATCGTCAATCGTAATGGAGATTTCATCGGAGGCATTGCCACCAGCTTCCACAAGGTTCAACTCGGGCAAAGTCAGAGGCAAATCAAAAGCCAGAGCCGTTTCTCGGGCAAAACCAAGAATGGACAGAGCATCGGCACGATTGGGCGTAATATCAAAATCAAGTACGGTACGCTCAAGGTTCAATGCATCAACCAGACGGTCACCAACCGTAAGATTTTCAGGGAGAACCCAAATTCCGTCATGATCCTCGGAAAAACCAAGTTCTCTTTCCGAGCAAATCATGCCAAGCGACTTGACGCCTCGCAACTTGGCTTTCTTGATCTTCATGCCATCCGGCATGACGGTGCCCACCTTGGCGACAGGGACCTTCTGCCCCTTGGCGATGTTCGGAGCACCACAAACAATATCCAAAACTTCGTCGCCCACATCCACGGAGCAGACGGAAAGCTTTTCGGCTTCCGGGTGTTTGGCACACTCCACAACATGCCCTACCACCAAATCCTTGACCGCTTCAAACGGATCATCGATGGATTCAAGTTCGAGGCCAAGCATGGTCAGGCGATCGCCTAACTCCTGAGCCTCCCCCTCAAAGGGCACAAATTCACGCAACCAATTGAAACTGACAAGCATTGATGGTGCCTCCGCCCACTTCGCCTTTCCCACATATCGAAAAAAACGAAGGGTTGGGTTCTCTAAAATATAATTATACAGCTCTCTCGAAAGACGCCCGAAGCGTATTTGCACGAAACCAGAGATCCCTGCCAGCAAGGACCTCTGGCCGCACAAAAAAATCTAGGCAAACTGTTCGAGGAAACGAGCGTCGTTCTCGAAAAACATGCGCAGATCGCCAATGCCGTACTTGAGCATGGCGGCACGTTCGATGCCAAAACCGAAGGCAAAACCGGAGTAGACTTCCGGGTCATATCCAACGGCCTTAAAGACGTTAGGATCTACCATGCCGCAACCAAGGATCTCGACCCATCCGGTCCCTTTGCACACACGGCAGGTGCTGCCATCCTTGTTTCTGCCTTCACCTCCACACATGACACAGGAGATATCGGCCTCTGCGCTGGGCTCGGTGAAGGGGAAGAAACTGGGACGGAAACGCACATCGGTCTTTTGACCGAAAAGCTGACGGACAAATGCCGTCAAGGTTCCTCGAAGGTCACTCATGGAAACGTTGTGGTCCACAAGCAGCCCTTCGATCTGATGAAACATGGGAGTATGCGTCAGATCGGAATCACGCCGATAGACCTTGCCCGGGCAGATCACCGCAAGAGGCGGCTTCTTGGCCAACATGCTGCGGATCTGCACCGGTGAAGTATGCGTACGCAACACGATGTTTTCGGAAACATACAATGTATCCTGCATGTCCCGAGCGGGGTGTTCGGGCGGAATATTCAGGGCTTCAAAGTTATGCCAGTCATTTTCCACTTCTGGCCCGGAGGCGTGCTCGAAACCGAGACCCACCAGAATTTCGCTGACTTCGTCCATGACCAAGGTCACAGGATGCAGCGAACCGGCCCAAGGTTTACGACCAGGCATGGAAGGATCGAAGCGTTTCAGCCGGGCTTCATCCTGAGCGCGGACCAAATCGGCCTGCCACCCGTCGATGAGCGAAGTCATAATCTGTTTGACTTCATTGGCCTTACGGCCAGCCTCGGGTTTTTGCTCATTGGGCATTTTGGCGAGTGCGCCCATGCATTGGGCAAGACGCCCCTTGCGACCCAAATATTCGACCCGAATTTCCTCAAGCTCACTTAATGAAGCAGCCTGGCCCTTGCATGCTTCGCACTCACGGGCCAGGCTGTCGAGACCTTCCAAGAAGGTCTTCAATTCGTCACTCACGGTTAGCCAACCTGTACTTTGGCAGCCTCGGCAACCTTGGCGAACGCTTCCTTGTCGCGGACAGCCATGTCAGCCAGGACTTTGCGGTTCAGTTCGATGCCGGCCTTGGAAAGACCGTTCATGAAACGGCTGTAGGAAAGGCCGTGCAAACGCGCGGCAGCGTTAATACGCATGATCCACAGCTTACGGAACTCGCGTTTCTTGCGCTTACGATCACGGTAGGCTTTGCACAAGGCCTTTTCCACACGTTCACGAGCTGTGCGGTAAAGTCGGCTGCCTGCTCCGCGATAGCCTTTGGCAAGCTTCAGATACTTCTTGTGGCGCCTGCGGGCGGCCACTCCACGTTTGACTCTCATGTCATACCTCCATCGCTTACTACCCTCCGGATGGACCAAAGTCCCCGGCAGGGCGGAATGGGGTTAAAAGGTTAGAAATCTGCGTCAAATGGAAAAGGCCGACAAGCAATCGGACGGCCCATTTCAAAATCAGCTAGGCGTAGGGCAACATCCGGCGGACAGCCTTCTCGTTGGTCTTGTCCACAGTAGTAGCCTGGCCCAGACGACGCTTCCTCTTGGCATTTTTCTTGGTCAAGATATGCCTGAGGTTCTTCCTGCGGCGCTTGAATTTGCCACTTCCGGTGGTCACAAAACGCTTTGCGGCACACCTTCTGGTCTTAATCTTGGGCATGAAGTCCTCCTAAGGATTCTATCCGGCAAAGCCGGAGAAATATTCGAGACCCGCTCCCGGCAGGAATCAAGCCTTCTTGACCGGGGAAAGCATCATGGTCATGGTGCGTCCCTCGCTCATCGGCTGGCTTTCCACCTTGGCGATGTCCTTGGTGTCTTCCTGAACTCGTTCAAGCACCATGAGTCCACGGTCCTTGTGCACGATTTCCCGTCCGCGGAAAAACACGGTTACCTTGCAGCGATCTCCGCCCTCAAGGAACCGGCAAATATGCTTGAGCTTCGTTTGGTAATCATGATCATCCGTCTTGGGACGAAACTTGACTTCCTTGATCTGGATTACGGTTTGTTTCTTCTTCGCCTCTTGCTGGCGTTTCTTTTGCTGATACTTGAACTTACCGTAGTCCATGATCTTGCAAACGGGCGGATCAGCATTGGCTGCGACCTCAACAAGGTCCAGTCCTTTTTCCTGGGCTATCCGCAAGGCTTCGCGGGTATCCAAAACGCCCAGCTGCTCACCGTCGTCGTCAACAACCCTTACCTTAGGAATTCTGATCCGTTCGTTGCGCCGAACGCCGTCATCCCGCCTACCGCGGGTACGGTCATGTCGTCTAAAAGCTATAGCTCATTCCTCCGCGTTTGAAAGGTTCCCGTGCCGCGGCCAAAACCATTTTGGCCGCCTCCTCCAGCGACAGCAACCCAGGGTCCTCCCCATCTCTGCTCCGGACATTGACGCTTTCAGCCTCAATTTCCTTGTCTCCGATCACCAGCATATAGGGGATCTTTTCCACCTGGGCTTCCCGAACCTTGTAACCGAGTTTCTCGTTTCTAAGATCCGCTTCGACGCGGATGCCCTTTTCACGGAAAAATTGCAAGACTTTTTCAGCAAATTCCCGCTGAGAATCGGTAACGGTCAGGATTCTTGCCTGAACCGGAGCGAACCAAACAGGAAAGGCTCCGGCATAATGCTCAATCAAAATACCCAAGAAACGTTCTACAGATCCCATGATGGCACGGTGCACCATGACAGGGCGATGGCGTTCACCATCGTCGCCGATGTAACTCAAATCAAAGCGGTCAGGCAAGGTGAAATCCACCTGAATCGTAGAACATTGCCATTCGCGGCCCAAACAATCACGTACTTTAACGTCGATTTTCGGGCCATAGAAGGCGCCATCACCTTCGTTTATCTCATATGGAAGGTCCATATCTTTCATGGCTTCTTCCAAAGCCACGGTGGCGCGCTCCCAATCTTCGTCGGAACCAATGGACTTGTCGGGACGGGTGGACAATTCCATGGAATATGTAAAATCAAAAAGCCCCATGAGATCCTGCACCCACCTGACTACACCCTTGATCTCTTCCTGAAGCTGGTCAGGACGGCAGATAATGTGGGCGTCATCCTGCGTGAAGCTGCGAACCCGAAGCAAGCCGTGCAAAACTCCGGACTTCTCATGACGGTGTACGACACCCAACTCAAAATAGCGCTGGGGCAAATCACGGTAGCTCATAAGCTTGCGATTATAAATCAGCATATGAGCCAGGCAGTTCATGGGCTTGACGCCGTATGCCTGCTCATCAATTTCCGTAAAATACATGTTTTCACGGTAGTTGTCGTAGTGCCCGGAGGTTTCCCAGAGGTCACGTTTCAAAATTTGCGGTCCACGCACCAACTCGTATCCACGCTTGAGCTGCTCCTTGGTCACGAAGTCTTCAAGTATGGTACGGACCAACGCTCCCTTGGGATGCCAATAAGCCATTCCGGCACCACCCGCTTCCTGAAAGCTGAACAAATCAAGTTGGGTACCCAATTTACGGTGGTCGCGTTTTTTGGCTTCCTCAAGCTGATGCAAATGTTTTTTTAGCGCTTTGGGATCCTGCCATGCAGTACCATAAATACGCTGCAACTGTTTATTATTTTCGTCACCACGCCAGTAGGCGCCAGCAACGTTCAGCAGCTTGAAGGCTTTGAGCATCCCGGTACGCGCAACATGCGGTCCCCGGCACAGGTCCGCAAAATCCCCATGCGTATAAATAGAATAGCTCTCTTCCCCGAGATCATCGATAAGTTCCAGTTTGTACTCTTCGTCCCGCTCAGAAAAAAAAGAACGGGCCTCATCCGCACTTACGGAACGACAGGAAAAGGGCTTATCGGCCCCGACGGAACTATTCATTTCCTTTTCAATGGCTTCCAAATCTTCTGGGGTGAAGGGACGCTCAAAGTCAAAGTCATAATAGAAGCCGTTTTCCACGGAAGGCCCAATGGTAACCTTGGCGGAAGGGAAAAGTTTTTTCACGGCTTCAGCCATAAGGTGAGCCGTGGAATGGCGGATGATGTCGAGACCTTCGGGAGAGTCGGCAAAAACCGGCTCCAAGGCCTCACAGGTAGTAGGGACGGGCGCGGTCAGGTCGAGCATGGTCTCGCCACATTTGGCAACCACGACATTTTTGAACTGCTTCTTTGACAGCCCTTCCTTGAGGACGTCGCCACATGACGAACCGTCTTCAGCATCTACCCGCTTCCCAGCCACTTCTATCTGCATGGCGACATCTCCTGCGAGGCGTTTGTGTATTCAAAGTAAAGAAGGGAGGCCCCTAGGCCTCCCTTCCGGGGATTTTCTGGTAGGCACGAGCAGATTTGAACTGCTGACCCCTTGCGTGTCAAGCAAGTGCTCTCCCCCTGAGCTACGCGCCTTCAGTTCGCCGCTTTGCCGCGACGAGGACGAATTTCTATATGGACCTCGCCATGTTGTCAAGCGGCTTTGCACCACTTTTTTAGTTTTTTTTATTTTGGGACTTCGGCAATGGCGTCAAGAGCTTCCTGAGCCATGGCAGAAACCGTAGTTTCACGAACGGAATCGTCTTCAAAAATCCTTACGGAACCATTATCCTGCAAGAGCTTATTCACCGAAGATACCGCGTTCGAAGCGCGAAGAATCCCCAAAGCCCGGGCTGCAAGAGCCCGGTTATGGGCATCTTGATCGGCAAGACCTGCCAAAAGGAATCGCTCCGAAGGAAGAACCAATTCGGGGCGAACTTCCCCCAATCGGCCTAGCCCCCAAAACACTCCACGGCGCAAATCGGCATGATCAAGGTAGTTACCGTCACACTCGCTATCACAGTATACATAAGAAGCGAGAATGGACGAAAACTCGTCTGCAAGGCGGGTATTGTTGACCATGGCTTCAGCCATGGCCTCAGGGATTCCCCACCCCAAATTGCCGGACTCTTCATTCATATGCCACATGAATGTGCGCATCAGCACCCGGGCTTTTTCCATGTTCGCTTCGGCAATACGACCTGCAACAAGGCCGAAAACAACAGCCGTACGCCAGCGAACATTCTCATCCCGGTCAAGACGCAATGAAAACAGCGGCGAAACAAGATTCCCCGGTTCCCACTGCTCAAGTTCTGCAAGATGCCGCCGCCAATCCGCAGCAGCAAGCAAAGTGCGCAGTTCTTTTTTAATCCTGCGAAATCGAGACATAACGCCCCCTCTCGCCAGAAGAACCGGTCCGGCGTCCGCTATAAGTTGGCTTCGATTTCTTTCATAAAATCTTCGGGAACATCAAAAAGCGAGTCCTTGGCCTTGCCAGCATATTCCTTGGCCTTGGACCAGTCTTCGTTGTTGGCCGCAATGATGGCCATGTTATTCCATGCCGGACCGAACTGGGGCTCCAGGTCTACAGCTTTCTGCAAGACTTTTTCGGCCTCTTCATAATCACCCACGGCAATATATGCACTGCCCAGGGTTGAAAGAGCCTGCACAAAGTTGGGATCATATTTGATGGCACGCTTCAGACTCTGGACGGCCTTCTCGGTTTCTCCCATCTGCAATTGGACAAATCCGATATTGCCCCAGGGAACCGCAAAGAAAGGCCGGGCTTTCGACGCCTGCACGTTATAATTCAGACAACCCGGAAGATCTTCGCGCTGCATGGCGATTCCACCCAGTTGGACGTAGGCCTCAGCCATGCTCGGAGAATTCGCCACAGCGTCGAGCAGATAGCGTTCGGCATCCATGAATTCCCTTTTGGACAGATGCGCAACTCCCAAATTATACATGGTGTTTGCACAGGTCGGGCTCTTTTCAAGCTTTTGTTTGAGATCGGCAATATAATCATCAATGTTGTCGAATTGTTCCATGTCAAACCCCTCGTTTGGTTAAGGCTCTACGCCCCGCTCTCTGCACAATTTCTGATACCACAGGCAATAATCGTACAAAGGCCTAACTTTTTCAAAATTCATGACCAGCATCACGTTGAACTCGTTGACGGCTTCCAAATATTCGTCATTCGGCTGCTCGTCCATGCTGCCCATAAACAGATATGTCAATTGATGGGCGGTATGCCCGGTTATATCGGTACGGATGTCAATGGGATCAAACGGCTTGGCAAACGGATCCCAATTCTCGTAGCCCATGCGGTCCACGAACTTGCGCCTGCGCGGATTCATCTTTTCATAGATGGCCCGCTTTTGAGCTTCCAATTCCTTGAACGAGAGCTTTTCATCCATGACCGCTACTCCTCACCTGCGCCTTTCCCTCCCAGAACAAGACTGAAAGAATTCTCGGAACAGGTTTGGCACTTGGATTTATCCTCGGAGCAGGATGCACATGCTGCGGAAACCGGAGCCTTCTGTTCAGGCTGTTCGGCCTGAGGCGGCTGCTTCGGTGTTCCGGTTCGCACCCCCAAAAACGAGTCGGTAAATTCTGTCATGATAGCCGTAGAAACAGGCATAAGCATATCGCCAAGCTGTGCATACTGGGTACTTATGCTGTCCGCAACTTCCTGGCTGATAGCCAACAGCCGATCATGCAAGGCATCCATTTGCACCGTAGGATATTTTTCGCCAGCGACAAAGCCGGACTTGGCACAGGTATGTCCAGCGCCGGCAATGGCCGTGGGGACTCCGTAAAGACGGCAGGTCAACGGACGCCTATCATATAAAAGACACAAGTCATTCTCTCCCAGCATGGGACAGCGGATCCGGGTACGAGCAACTTCTTCCATTATCTCCTGCGGAGAAATGCCTTTTTGACTGGACTTGAAAAGCTTCCGCTTGAGTTTGAAGACCTGCCGGTCATACTTGTCTGCGGCGTCCATAACCTTTGAACGTTCCAGTCCGCTGAACGTCTTGGAAAAGTGATGATTTATATACAGGGCTTCTATCAAAGACAGGTCAAACAGCGCGTAACAACAGTCACAGCACCCTTTCTCACATTTGACCTTGTCGGAAAAATCTTTCCCGAAGCGATCGAAGAGGCTGTCGACCTCAGCGACCAATTCTTCATATTTATTGAAAAATTCAGTAAAATCCAACGCCATTGCTTGCTCCTTGAATATCCCGAGACTTTACGCTGCCACCGGCATCCGTAATTCCCCATAAATAAGTTCCCATCACTGTTCGTCAACCCGAAAAAAAGACCTTACATTTCATAAAGGGGCATGGCATCTAAAAAAAACCGCCCATATGGGCGGACGGCAGGCCTGCTTCGAGCAAATAGATCGACAGGATAATAAAAAGAATGTCCGGAAGCGGACCGGCCGCTTCCGGACATGTCTGGGATATCGAAACTAATCTTCTTCGATTTCGATGGCGTCCTGCTCGCAAACTTCAACGCAAGACTCACAGCCGAGACATTCTTCTTCGTTCACAGCAACGGCCTTACCGTCCTGCAGTTCGTAAACTTCGACAGGACAAACGTCAACACATTCGCCGTCGCCCACACACTTGTCAGCATCAATGGTAATTCTGTAGCCCATTGCATCCTCCAGATTTGTTTTATTTCCACCGGAATCCGATACTTTCGGACCGGCAAGCTGCTTGGCAGGGGATGTAGCATCACCCGCGAAACAGCGCAACAACAATCAAAACCTGTATGCTCCGGCAAGGCCGGGCTTCGACTGCTGATATCTTCATGAAATCGACGTGTCAAGACGGGAATTTGCAAAGATAGCCGTGCTGCCGGAATCCTCTAATCCTGCGACATGGTTGTGCTTGAGCGTCATGTCGATTACATTCCTTAGATCTGGTATAATCGGTACACAACCTCAACACCTAGGAATAATTATCGATATGTTTAATGACAATGAATTGAAAAAATACGCACAAACTCTCTGGTGGGGATTACAGACCGCTCGCACGTCCCCCTTTACCCCTGGAGACTTTATTCTTGTTCGCTTTGACCAGGATGCACTGCCTTTGGCCGAGGCCGTATTTGATCTGTTGATCGAAAAAAAGCTCAATCCGGTTATGCGCCTTAACCTGAGCACCAATATGGAAAAAGGATTCTACGGCAAATCGGACGAACAACAGTTGGTGACCATCACTCCCGGCGATGAAGAGCTCATGCAAAATCTTAATGGCCTCATTTCCCTCATAGCGCCCTCTTCGCTTACTCACCTCAAGGATATCGACCCTGCCCGCATAGGCCAGGCTGCAGTGGCACGAAAATTCCTGCGCGACATCATGGAAAAACGTGAAATCTCGGGAGACTTCGGATGGACTTTGTGCGTCTACCCCACAAAAGCCTATGCCGAGGCGGCGGGTATGAGTATTGATGAATTCAAACACCAGGTCATCAAGGCTTGTTTCCTGAACGAAGACAAGCCCTTTGAACACTGGTCCTCCATTTTCGATGAAGCGGAAAAAGTCAAATCCTGGCTCAATGGAATGGATATCCAAACCCTGCACCTCACGTCGGAAAATATGGATCTGACGGTAACTCCGGGCAAGGACCGGCGCTGGCTTGGCGTTTCCGGCCACAATATTCCCAGTTTTGAGATTTTCCTCTCCCCTGACTGGCGCGGCACAACGGGAACCTACTACGCAGACCAACCTTCGTTCCGTTCAGGTAATTATGTAGAAGGCGTTCGCCTTGAATTCAAAGACGGCAAGGTCATCCAATCCGACGCCAAGGAAGGCGCTGAATTTGTTCGTAAACAGTTGGAAATGGATGAAGGAGCCTGCCGATTGGGAGAATTTTCCCTGACGGACAGACGCTTTTCAAAAATTGATCGCTTCATGGCAAACACATTATTCGATGAAAACTTCGGCGGGAAATATGGCAACTGCCATGTTGCCGTCGGTGCTTCCTATGCTGATACATACGCTGGAGACCAAAACGAACTCGACAAGACCAAAAAGCAGGAACTGGGTTTCAACGACTCCGCCCTGCACTGGGATCTGGTGAATACGGAGCCCAAAACCGTAACGGCCACTCTGACGGACGGATCCACTGTGCTTATCTATGAAAATGGCGAGTTCAAACAATAAGGGTATGAAAAGTCGTGGCTAAAAGGAATATATACCTAAAGACCGTGCCACCGGAGCAGGCCGTTTTGACACTAAGACAGGCTCTCGACCGTGACACGCTTATCGGCGTTGAAACAATTGCCAGCCACGAAGCATGCGGCCGGGTTACTGCCCGGCCGGTTCATGCCCGTTGCTCATCGCCCACCTTTCACGCAGCGGCAATGGACGGGATTGCCGTCAAAGCGCAGGCTACCTTTGAGGCTCGCGAAGACCATCCATTGGAGCTTGAGCTTAACAGGGACTGTTACCCGGTAAATACGGGAAATCCTCTTCCCGGGGGATGTGATGCGGTCATCATGATCGAAAATGTGGTGGATAACGGAGACGGAACAGTAAGCATCGAAAATCCGGCAACACCATGGCAACATGTACGCCGAATAGGTGAAGACATCGTCGGCTCGGAACTACTCATCCCCCAGAACACGGAGATCTCGCCCTATGACGTGGGAGCGCTTCTCTCAGCGGGGATATTTGAAGTTGATGTACACCAAACCGTACATGCCACGTTTATCCCCACTGGAGATGAAGTACTGGACTTCGATCGTTGTCCAACTCCTGCCGCCGGGCAGGTCATTGAATCCAATTCACAGGTGTTTCTGGCTTCTGCCCGTAAAATAGGAATAAACGCCACAAGTATCACAACAGTACCAGACCACAAGGAAGCGTTATCCCGGGCAGTACGCGATGCCTTGAAAAAAGGCTGTCATGTGGTTGTGGTGGGAGCTGGCTCCTCTGCCGGCAGCAAGGATTTTACCCGCCCGGTTTTCGAAGAACTCGGCAAGGTTCTGGTGCACGGTATAGCAGTCATGCCGGGCAAACCATCCCTGCTTGGCATAACCGACGAGCGCTCGGAATATCCGGGACGTTTACTGGTGGGGGCTCCGGGATACCCTGTCAGCGCCGTGGTCTGTTTCGACGAACTGATTACGCCTCTGGCCTCATGGCTTGCTCGCAAACCGGCTCCGGCTCGTCATGAGGTGAACGTCACGCTGACCACTAAGGTACCCTCTCGCCCAGGCATGGCCGAAGTCTTGCGTCTGGCCGTGGGCCGCGTTGGCAAACGTATTGTCGCGACCCCTCTCGGCCGGGGGGCGGGACTATTGACGACCATGATCAAGGCCCAGGCGACAGCCCATATCCCCGCAGACCGCGAAGGCATTGAACAGGGAGAAAACATAAGAGCCAAACTGCTCGTTGCCCCGGAGCAACTGGATTCTGTCCTCATGCATGTGGGAAGTCACGACAACACTCTGGATCTTCTTGCCAATGAGCTTATGGGGCTTCCAACACCAATACGGCTGGTTTCCGGACACGTGGGCAGTATGGGAGGACTGAATGCGCTCAAGGCAGGCTCGGCATTGTTTGCGGGCTGCCATCTATTTGACCCAACATCCGGTGATTTCAATTTTCCATTCATCGACCGTTACCTCAAGGATATGGATGTAACAGTTATCAATTTAGCCGTTCGCCATCAGGGACTGATGGTCGCTCCTGGCAACCCTAAAAAGATCAATACGATTTCGGATCTGGCCAGAGAAGACGTACGCCTCATCAACAGGCAGCGAGGCTCGGGTACTCGGATCCTGCTGGATCATCATCTGAAAAAAGCGGAGATCAACCCGCGCACAGTCCAAGGTTATGATCAGGAAGAATTCACGCACATGGCTGTGGCGGTAAACGTGCGAACAGGTGGGGCTGATTGCGGACTGGGAATCCATGCCGCAGCGGTGGCCTTGGGGCTGGACTTCATTCCCTTGGCACGGGAACGATATGATTTGATCATCCCCACTCTTTTCATGAATGACCCGCGAATTCGTGCCCTGCTACAGTGCATGGATCTGCAGACGACCAAATCGAAAATCAACGAGTTGGGTGGTTACGAAACCATGCTAACAGGTCGCATAATGAATCCCGGGGACGGGTTGTCTTCAAAAGACTAATAAAAAAGGCCGTTTTAACGGCCTTTTTTATTTCTGATTAGATCAGCACAACTTGAGACCGTTCACTACCACACGATCAGGCACGGCAAGCACAACACCATCCGCGCTCGAAAATCCGGTTACCAGACATTGTGAACGAACCGGACCGATCTGGCGTGGAGGGAAATTCACCACGCCGAGAACCTGCTTCCCCTTGAGTGATTCAAGAGAATAAAGGTCGGTTATCTGGGCACTGGATTTGAGAATCCCAATTTCTTCGCCGAAATCAACCCACAGACGGTACGCAGGCTTGCGGGCCTCGGGAAACTCCTCGGCCCGAACAATTGTTCCGGTACGTAACTCCACTTTTTCAAAATCTTCCCACTCTATTGTCTGCATGTTATCTCCTTTGATTAAATAGGGAGGTTAACAAACAACAGACCGCTCATCTTGAACCAAATTGACATCGACGACACAAATCTGTTGCTGATATTGGCCGGGAGTAACACCGAAACGGGCCTTGAAGCGCCTCGTAAGATGGCTTTGATCCGAAAATCCGGTTTGAATGGCTACCTGCGCAACAGAAACACCTGTCCCTAGAAGTTGCTTTGCCCTTCCCAAACGAAAATTCATAAGACAGCTATGAGGCGTTATGCCGACCTCTTTGCGGAACATGCGAATAAGATGAAAGGCCGTGCAGCCGCATTCGTCGGCCAAATCATTCAACCCAAGGGGGGCACCCAGTTCTTCTCGCATCATTTCCATAGCGCGCCGAACTCGACCAGACTCTGAAAGATGTCTGGAAGTATCAGGAC
Source organism: uncultured Desulfovibrio sp. (assembly GCA_913060505.1). Lineage (GTDB taxonomy): Bacteria > Desulfobacterota > Desulfovibrionia > Desulfovibrionales > Desulfovibrionaceae > Pseudodesulfovibrio. Next base: position 164,206 of record CAJXRQ010000002.1, on the reverse strand, counting down.
AACGCTCTCCATGACGCCGAATCAAGGCGTGTAAAGTCAGCAACAAAGTTTCATGGGCCAACATAGAGTCAGTTCCGGCAAAAAGCACTCCGTGCAGCTGGCAAAGCAAGTCCTTTATATATTCGTCCTGATGTATGGAGCTGACAAAATGCACCCGATCATCCGGCAGCTCCATTTGTCTGGAAAGATACTTCAGTGCCGAATCATCGACATAAAGACTCAATAAGGCCCGCTTCTTACCTACACCGCAATTGGAATGCACCTCTCCCGGAGCCACGACCCCAAAAGTTCCGGGCTGCATTATTTCCCGCTGACCACAGATATCTACCTTCTCTCCGCCAGCAGCATTGACCCAGAATACATGACCATCGTGAGTATGTGCAGGCATACTGAAATCGGCATCACGGCATTGGAACAATTCCACTCCGGGAAGCTGAGGCGGTTTGACATAACGAAAAATTGGACCATCCATAGAAAGACTTTGCCACGAGGCTACCAGGTACACAATCCCCAAAAATCACTTCTTCCATGTAGCATAGGCCCGTCTTTTCACCATAGCCAAAATTACAGCGGTCACTCCCAACAAAAGAACCAGGCCGAGATGCGCCCAATCCACAATCATTGTCATCCCCGGCGAAAAAGACATTCCCGGTTGGTTCTTAATCATACGCAAAATCCCGGTAAACACGATCCCGGCAAGCAGTCCAACTCGTAGCATACCGCCTCCCGAGAGCTTTAAATCGGTCCGCCATCGAAAAAACCAAAGCACCAAGACTTGAGCCAACAAAGCCAACAAGAACGCCGCAAAGATGTAATGCGTTTTATGTGTGAAGTAGAAATCGGCAAGCCAGCCCAATCCCGGAATATCGGCAATATAATAGCGCTTGAAAATAGGCATCTGTGCCAACCCGGATATCGCGAGCACGGAACAACAAACCACAAAGACACGATCAAACCATCGAGTTACCGGAGTTCTATTCTTCATCCTCATTCTCCCGAATCAACTTTGCACCAATCCCCAGCACTCCGGCTGCCACCCCCGCAACAGGGGCAAGAACTGACGCCATGGCCAAATTCTCTTCATCTTCCATCATGTTGGGAACCGGTTGCAGCCCGGGTCTTCCCGGTCCCTTTTGGATAGCCGCATCCAACTTTTCGAATGGCACGGGTGAAACATATAACGTATTGGTTCCCCCGTTCTCATGCTCTCCATAAACATACCCATTCATGGATTCAGCCAATGCATGGGCCTTTTTCACGACTGCAGCCCTTGGGCCTATGGTCTGGACATTCTCGGGGCAGACCTCAATACAAGCAGGAACGACACCTTCAGCAACCCGTTGAAAACAGCGATCACATTTGTACATGACGCCGTTTCCCGCAAAACGGGGCAGAAGCTTTCGGTATAACCCGACTCCAGTTTGCCGCTGCGGAATATCCCAGGGGCAAACATTCTTGCACTTGGATCCGCCAAGACAGACGTCATCATTTATTCGCACAATGCCATTGGCCTCTCTGGAACAGGCTCCCCACGGGCAAAGGTTCGCACATGGAGGATTCTGGCAATGCATACACCGACGGGGTATATTTACCTCATGGACGTTACCACCATGTTCCACTTCCGCGCTTTGAATGAACAACCAGTTGTATGGAGTCAAACGATCATCGACATCGCGCCGTTCCGACCAATCCGCAACCTTGACGCGCTTCGGAAACATGGGAGGAAACGGTTTCTCCGGCCGAGGAAACTTGTACTCGTTGGATTCTCTGCATGCATACACGCATTCTCCACACCCGATACAACGGGAAAGGTCCAACAAGGTCGCCAACTCTTCCCCCTGCCGGGCGGCTTGCACAGTACCGGGCAAGAGCACCCCGGCTCCACCAAGCCCCAAAGCCTTCAGGAAAGTTCTGCGGCTTACATTCTTATTTTTCATGCTTAATCCTACTTATACCACTTTGATTTAATGATGTTTTTCCCATCCCAACATTACATCTTCTCTGTCGCAATTCACAGTTGGCCATAAAAAGCATCCCCCCAGTAAGCGCCGTGAAAAAACAGCCCTTTTTCACAAAAACGTAAACAATCCCCATTTTGACTGGACAATCAACGTCTCTCCGAGTATACAACTACAAGCATCACAAGCCAGACTTATCCAATTTGCAGATGCCCTCTCCCGGGCACGCACTGCGGTTCAATTCACCATGTTGGGCCGAACCTACAATACCATAACGGCATTTATTCGCGCCCCCGGGCCAAGTGTCCGCAACCGTTTACCAATAGAGGACTTTTCATGTTGAAAAAACAGGCTGACGCCACCACGAAAACCGCCTATCTGATCCTCGACGGGACCACCTACGAGCTGCCGGTCATGGTGGGTTCCGAAGACGAACACGCCATAGATATTACCAAGCTCCGCAATGAAACCGGCCACATAACCTATGACCCGGGCTATGCTAACACCGGCTCCTGTTCCAGCGCCATAACATATGTCAACGGCGAAGAAGGAGCCCTGCACTATCGAGGCTATCCGATTGAGGAAATTGCCGAACAGCATGGTTCATTCATAGAAACGGCATGGCTCCTTATTTTCGGAAAACTGCCCACGAGAGAAGAACGGCAGGAATTCCGCCAGATGCTCACGAATAACGAATTGTTGCACGAAGACCTGCGCCACCATTTTGAAGGATTCCCCTCCAAGGGACACCCCATGGCTATTCTCTCCGCGGCCGTCAATGCGATGGGGTGCTACCACCCTGACCTGCTGGAAATCCAAACCGAGGAAGAATTCATCCAGGCTGCAGCAAAAGTTATTAGCAAGGTGCGCACCATTGCGGCATGGTCCTATAGGAAGTCACAGGGATTGCCGTTCATGTATCCGGACCCCTCCCTCAGCTACTGTCAGAACTTCCTGCACATGATGTTTTCGGAACCGTATCGGTTGTATGAACCCAAACGCGAAGAAGTCAGGGCATTGAGTCTGTTCTTCCTCCTCCATGCAGACCACGAACAAAACTGTTCCTGCTCCACGGTGCGGATGGTCCAATCTACACAAGCCAACCTGTTTGCCTCTGTTTCCGCCGGTATCTGTGCCCTCTGGGGAAAACTCCATGGGGGAGCAAACGCGGGTGTTATCCGCATGCTGCACGAAATTCAGGCAAGGGACATGGATATTGAAACCTATCTTGAACGGGTCAAGAAAAAGGAATTCCGTCTTATGGGCTTTGGGCACAGGGTCTACAAAAGCTTTGATCCGCGTGCCCGTATTCTGCGCAAGGCTGCTAACGACCTGCTTGAAACCTTGGGAACGGATGATCCGTTGCTGGATCTCGCCATGGAACTGGCCGAAAAAGCCATGAACGACGACTACTTTATTTCCCGCAAACTTTACCCCAACGTGGACTTCTATTCGGGAATCATCCTGCGTGCGTTGAATATCCCGGTTGATATGTTCCCCGTCATGTTCGCCATAGGTCGCATGCCCGGCTGGATCGCCCATTGGTATGAGGCGTTCAACTCCGGGCAGGAAAAAATCCACCGTCCCCGGCAGATTTATATTGGGGAACGCAGGCGTCCCTATGTCCCCATGGACAAACGGAGCAAGGCATAAAAAAAGCTTGCCAAAACAACGCGTCATGGATACAAAGTTCATCCACGAGCCGAAGTGGTGGAATTGGTAGACACGCATGGTTCAGGACCATGTGCCTTCACGGGCGTGGAAGTTCGAGTCTTCTCTTCGGCACCATGAAAACAAAAAGAGCCGCAGCAAAAGCTGCGGCTCTTTTTGTTTTCATGGAAGAAAAAATCCAGCCACATCCAAACTATCCCCATCGCCGCAGCCCGATAAAGCAAACATCGTCTGCCCAACGTCCACACCAGCCGCACAATAACGACCGAATTCCCTTTTCCGTTCTTTTGCAACAGACATCATTCAAGGCATATCAAGTTCCGACTTAAACAAATTCGATTTTCTCCCTTCTTAACCGCCCATCCCAGATTAGAATATAAAAAAAGTTTGTACTTTGATTTCAAAAACACTGTACAAAAGACACTCTATACTGTTGTCCAAATTCTAATTCAAAAAGTTGGAGTGACTGTGCCGTACAAAATCCTTCTTGTTGATGATGAACCAGAGGTGCTGGCATCACTTAAGGCCCTGTTAAGAAAACAATATTCTATCGATACGGCTGGAAGCCCAGAAAAGGCCTTGGCAAAAATCAAAAACTCCGGCCCATATGCAATCGTTGTTTCGGACCTGCGAATGCCAGAGATGGACGGGATCCGATTTCTTATCGAGGTCCGGCGACTTTCACCGGAAACAATCCGAATCATGCTCACAGGACATGCCGATGTTGCAACAGCCCTCGTAGCGGTTAACGAAGGACACATTTTTCGTTTTCTGGAAAAGCCCGCAAACAAAAGGACTCTTACCAACGCGCTGGATGCGGCCTTGCAACAGTATCGACTTATCGAGGAATTGAAGGAAAAAAGAAAAATCCTTGAAGAAGATCTCAAGGCAGCAGCCTTCATCCAAAAAAGTTTTCTGCCGACTTGCCAGCCAGACATAGATAGCTTCCATATCAATTGGAAATTTCAACCAAGTGAATACGTCGGCGGAGACATGTTCAACGTCATTCCCCTAGACCAAAAGTATGCGGCCTTCTACATGCTGGACGTCAGTGGACATGGGGTTTCTTCTGCTCTCGCAGCGGTTTCAGTGGCTCAACAGCTGCATCCCCTGAGTGGGTATCTCCTTGACATGGAGGACAAATCTCCAATCCCGCCGGCCAAGGTTCTGGAAACTCTGGACAAGGATTTTCCCATAGAACGTTTCGAGAAACACTTCACGATATTCTATGCTGTCATCAATTTCAAAAGTGGAGAAATTCGATACAGTAGTGCAGGACACCCCCCGCCTTTCATAATCCGTAAGCATGCCCCTCCCATAATGCTTGATAAGGGAGGCACTCTTATCGGCCTTGGTGGAATCGTTCCTTTTGAAGAAGGAAAATTCCAACTGCAATCCGAGGATAGGCTCATAGCCTTTACGGATGGCATTATTGAATATGAATCTCCCGAGGGAGAAGACTTCGGAAAAGAACGACTTATACGCTGTGCCGTGGACCACAGGCAAAAATCACCGAACGAGTTGATCGAAAAAATATATGACTCGATGATGCAATTTGGAAGAGGCCGCCCTCACCAGGACGATGTAACCATCCTTTGCCTGCAATTCGGCAATTCATCCGAAAATAGTGATGCCGCGGCCTGTAGTGCGGAGACCTGATAAACCGAGAACATCGAGAAATGCAATGATCACACAAGACCAATTTCTTAATTTGGCACAAAGGTTAGGAGAACAAACGCTTGCCAAAAGACTGAGAATTCAGGTTGATTTTGCCGCAAGCATGTTTGGGAGCGGACGGGGGGTATTGCATTTCGAAAATCTTGGAGCCATTGCCACCGCGGCACGCATAGGCCTCCGCCTCACAGGGCTTACAACACGATGCGAAAAGGAAAGTCTGAATTTTCAGGTAGAAAATATAGATGCCGAACTTGAACGGTTACCGGCCTCCTTCAACGGATTACGAATCCTTCATTTAACCGACATACATATCGACGGTTTCATTGATGGAGGTAAAAAACTGCAGGAAACCCTTCGCACACTGGAATTCGACCTCTGCGTCCTGACTGGCGACTATCGATTCCTGACTTATGGCCCATATGAAGCATGTGGCAACAAGATGTTGACATTGCTGGATGTTTTGCAGTGCAAACTGGGAATATATGCTGTTATGGGAAATCATGATTACATCGAAGAAGTTCCATACTTTGATGCCGCGGGAGCACACGTTCTATTAAATGATTCCATTGAACTGAAACGGAATGGTGAAGAACTCCATCTGGCAGGTATAGATGATCCTCATTTCTATGGAACGGATGACATCGACAAAGCCTTTTCTGCAATACCGCACGATGCGTGCACCATTTTTCTTGCCCACAGTCCCGAGGTTTATCGCGAGGCTGAAAAAAAGAATGTCAGTTACTATCTTTGCGGTCATACGCATGGGGGACAAATATGTCTGCCCGGAAAAATCCCCATAATAACGCACGGAGCATGCCCCCGATATATGTGCAGCGGAGCATGGAAGTATAAAAAAATGAAAGGCTATACGGGGCGAGGTGTTGGTTGCTCAGCTGTTCAGGCACGCTTGAATTGCCCGCCGGAAATCACGATTCATACGCTCAAAAAACTTTGATTATTTTTTTTGCCGGGGGCTGCACACGAACTAATACTATGTTAACTATATTTTATACCCAGACTTCTACCATGGCAAAAGGAGAATATACATGGGTGAACCCCTTGGTTTCAACGAATACTCTGCGGGGAAAGCCATCGTAATAGAATTGAAAGGACGTTTTGATGCCTCGGTAGCTCTGCCTGTGAAAAACAGAATGAGATCCCTACTTGATGACACGCCCTTCATTATCGCCGACCTCGGGCAGATTTCCTTTATAGACAGTTCCGGATTGGGTGCTCTTTTGGCGTCATTACGCCATGCCTCCCGCCGCGGTGGCGATCTGCGGTTAGCCAACATGACTGAAAAAATCCAACAGGTCTTTGCCCTGATTCGTCTCGATCACGTTTTCAAAATCTATCCTGACGTAAAATCAGCAGTGCAAAGCCTTAAGGAGTAATGCAATTGCCCAATCGGGAATTCGAACTTTCGGTTCGTTTTGAACCAAACATCAAAAACCTCATTATGGGGGCAAAACTTGTTGCCGAGTTTCGCACAAAAAGCGGCGTGGACACGAGGATGGGAGATCAGATTGAACTGGCCGTGGGAGAGGCGCTGGCCAACGCCATCAAGCACTCCCGATCCCATGGGGACAATGCAATTGGCTTGATCATGAATGTTACGGAAGACATGCTGACAGTCAAAGTGGAGGATAACGGTATCGGATTCTCGCCGGAAAAAATACCGCCTCCCGACTTCGAAAAGCTTCCTTCGAATGGATACGGACTTTTCATCATCAAGGAAGTCATGGATTCCGTTTCCTACAGCAGTAACAACAGCGTTAATACACTCACCATGAAAAAACGATTGAGGTGACAGGAAATGGCGTATTTGCTTGTAGTCGTCTCCGTAACTTTCACCACGATGGGACAAATCTTACAAAAACTGGCGGCAAATAAAATCAAAGCACGCCTCTCCGATGGCAAGCCCATCTATACGGCTGTTATGACGCCGTATTTCCTGCTCGGCATTCTGACTCTTGGGTTGGGAGCGTTTACCTGGTTGCTTGTTCTCTCCCGAATGGAACTCAGCCTGGCATACCCCATGATGAGCTTGGGGTACGTCCTGGTTACACTTTTCTCGAAATACCTGTTCAGAGAAACGGTTCCATTCCACCGTTGGACAGGAATCGCAACGATAATCTTCGGCATCATCCTGATATCCAGGAGTTAGGGGCTCCGAATGAAATCATACTTGCTGGTAATCATTTCGGTAGTACTCGGAGTATTGGGACAACTGTTCATGAAAATGGGAATGATTCAATTAGGCGATCTGGGGCCACCAGGCATCCTGCTTATCTTCCAAATGGTTTTCCAGCCATGGGTCTTTGCGGGACTCATTTCATACGGGATCGCCATGCTGGTTTGGGTTGCGGTTCTGGCCAGACTGGATCTTAGTTATGCGTATCCACTCTTAAGTTCCGGTTATGTCCTTGTTGCCTTGGGTTCATGGTGGATGTTCGGGGACCAGATATCCCTGATTCGCTGGAGCGGTATTCTTGTCATATCCTTTGGAGTCGGACTGGCAGCCAAGAAGTGAGGCGAAAATGGCAAACGATGATGCGATTTACCTGTCCGTTGTAATTCCTGCATACAATGAGCAGGAACGTATTGCTGACACTCTGTACAGGGTCAAAGACTACCTTTCCGAGCAGCAATACAGAAGTGAAATCATCATTGTCGACGACGGCAGCATGGATTGGACCACGGAAGTTGTCAAAACAATCGACATCTATGGTGAAGAGATGAAAAACCAGAAAGTCAGTGCGATCATGGAAAACGTGAAAAACGTCGGCAAGGGTTTTTCCGTGGCCAGAGGGATTCTCAAGGCGCAAGGCACATACATTCTTTTTTCCGACGCGGATCTTTCTACTCCGATTGAAGAAATTGAAAAATTTCTACCTGTCCTTGAATCCGGATGTGACGTGGTCATTGGTTCAAGAAGACTGCAAGAATCAGAAGTGGAAAAGAAACCGTTCTACCGCGATTTGATGAGTATGATTTTTAATGCAGTGGTTGGCATGTTCGCAATTTCCGGAATCAGGGACACACAGTGCGGTTTCAAGACATTCAGTCGCAAAGCCGGACACGAAATTGCGAAGCGTCAAAAGTTATTCGGATTCAGTTTTGATGTGGAACAATTGTATCTGGCCAACAAACTGGGATACTGCATCAAGGAAATACCGGTAAAATGGCAACACATGGAGGGGTCCAAGGTTAGCCCTATCAAGGATGCCCTCAAAATGTTCGCCGACGTTATGCGCATCAGACTGGAGCACAGAAATCTCAAAGCATAAGGGAGAAAGCTAATGAAAATGCTCATGCGGGAATACGATGATATCGTCAGCTTCCAGCCTCAGGAATCCCGCCTGGATGCCAGCCAGGCTGTTAAATTCAGAGACGATCTCATACAACAGATAACCACAGGAAAAATACGCATTCTTCTGAATCTGTCCAAAGTGACGTTTATCGACAGTTCAGGTCTGGGAGCGATCATTTCCGCGTTGCGCCGGGTGGGGGTGAAAGGCGATGTCAAACTCTGCTGCGTGGCAGATCAGATTATGGAAATGCTGCGACTTACCCGTCTGGATAAGGTGTTGGAAATATTTGACTCCGAAGAGGCTGGCATTGCCAATTTCTAATCACAGCAAGGGACAGCATGGAACGGTTCTACTTTTCAAAATATGAACACAGGCGTCCCTATCAGGCGGTCCCCTTTTCGCCGTTTAGGGAATTCCTGTACCAATACCTTGCTACCATCAACATCGGCATCGGCATATGGTACTTCCACTGGCGTTGGTTTTACTCCCTGAACACCAATGCTTTGTGGTTCGCCATCCCGTTGGCTTTTGCCGAAACCATGGCATTTTTGAGTACAACGCTATTCATCATCAACTTATGGAAGCATCGGGACGTTCCGGTTTCACCTCCAGTCAGGTATGTCAACGATATCCTGGCTGAACAGGACAGGTTGCCGAAAGACCGTCCACTGCGAATCGATGTTTTTCTACCTACGTATACCGAAGACCCCGAACTGGTACGATACAGCATTCGGGATGCTAAACAAATGCGTTCCCCATCCCCTATCGAAGTCACAATCCATGTCCTGGATGATGGAAAACGTGATGCCATGCAGATTGTAGCCCGGGAAGAAGGAGTAAACTACATAACACGTGAGGACAATCAAGGGTTCAAGGCTGGCAATCTTCGCAACGCAATGGAACGTACGGCTGGCGATATCCTCGTTATCCTTGACGCAGATACACGTCCGTTCCCCAATTTTCTTGAAAACACTTTGGGTTACTTCCGGAATCCCGATGTTGCATGGGTTCAAACCCCGCAATGGTTCTACGACACAGTTGAAGGCACACACCTCAGGGACTGGATGGCAAACAAAATCGGCCTAACGGGAAGCTGGTTGGGAAAAGCCATCGAAAAAATTATCGGGCCAGTCAAAATCAATCAGGATATCTTTGGAAGTGACCCCAGAATGTTTTACGACTGCATTCTCAGGAGGCGAATGAATTATAACGCCACATTCTGTTGTGGCGCGGGATCGCTTCACCGGCGGGAAGCAGTTCAACGCGCGGCTCTCATACGATATGGTGAGGAGCTGGAAAACCACATCAACGAAGTGATACCGAAAATGGAGTCCAAAGAACTTCGTGATGCGCTTGGGATTGGTGCAGGGCGAGCATTCATGGCGGGAACGGAAATAACTCCATACAAATACCACGTTTCTGAAGACATCTATACTTCCCTGCTGCTCCATGCAGACCAGACTCACCACTGGAAATCCGTATATCACCCGGAAGTGGTATCCAAAATGTTATCTCCCCAAGATGTTCTGGCCTACCTGACGCAAAGCTTCAAGTATGCGGGAGGCACACTGGATCTGCTGCGCAGAGACAACCCACTCGGCAAGTCCGGGCTCTCGCTGGGACAAAAGACCATGTACTTCGCTTCAATCTTCTCCTATTTCGCAGCATTCTGGATGGTCATATTCCTCATTACACCGGCGGTCTTTTTTTTCACCAACATTGTCCCGGTAAACGGATTCGATCTCGATTTTTTCATCCACATTCTTTCGTTCCAACTTATAAGCCAACTGACCTTTATGATAGGGACATGGGGCGTAAACACTCTGCGCGATGTCCAGTACTATGTCGCATTCTTCCCACTCAACCTCAAAGCAATATGGACGATGCTCAAAGGCGAACAGATCAAATTCAAAGTAACGCCCAAAACGAGTGAACAGCGTACGCACCTCAATCTGGTCATTCCCCAGATGAGCATGATCGCATTGAACGTCCTCGGAATCTTCTGGTACCTCGGCAGGATAGCTCTCGGCTATGAATACGACCTCATGGGCTTCATCATTGCTGCCTTTTGGTCGCTCCTTAACATGAACTCCCTGTTTGTCATTGTCAGAGCCGCCCTGTGGTCAAACGGCAAAGGGCTGGCACAATCATGAAATTCAAGGAAGCTCTTTTACAGGCGCGCAGCCAACTCGCCATAATCCTGGGCCTTCTGAGCACAGGGGCCATAATCTTCATGCTCACTGACCTGAGCCACATTGGTATAAAAACAGTCGAAGTCGATACCAGTACAGTGGTTCAAGTGGAAATAACACCTGATATCCCGCCGTCACAGCATGGTCCTCTCTCTAAAGACGAACACAAGATAGCCAAAACCGCATGGCAATATTTTAAAAACAATACGAATGCACAAACAGGACTCGCGGACTCGGTCAAAGGTTTCAACTTTACGACCCTTTGGGACTCTTCAAGTTATCTGTTGGCTACCATAGCCGTTTACAGGTTCGGGATCATAACCGAATCCGAGTTCAAAAAACGTATTGATAGTGCTCTGGATTCACTTATTCAAATTCCTTTGTACAACGACGAACTGCCGAACAAGACATATAATACGAAAACACTATCAATGACCGACTACCAAAATCAGGCCACGGAAAAAGGTATAGGTTGGAGTGCCCTCGATATAGGCAGACTCTGCGTGCCTCTCAATGTCCTTCTCTACGACTATAACGACTTTACTCCCAAAGTCCGTGCAGTGGTCTCCCGCTGGAAATTCGCGCGAATGTTCCGAAATGGAGTCATGTATGGAACTAGCCGAAAAAATGGCCGGGAAGAAGTTCATCAGGAAGGCAGACTCGGATATGAAGAATACGTTTCCAAATCCTTCGCTCTTCTCGGATTCGACGTCAGTCAGGCATACAACTATCTCGATTATACAGGATTCGTGGACGTTGAAGGTGTTGAAGTCCCGGTGGATATCCGGACACCAAGCCAATTCGGAGCGCACACGTACACTTTAAGTGAGCCCTACATTCTCGATGGTATTGAATTCGGTTGGGACCACTATTCGAAAGAATTTTCCTATCGAGTCTACCAGGCGCAGAGAAAACGTTTCGAGCGGACAGGAATAGTCACGGCAGTAACGGAAACCGCTCTCGATGAAGATCCGTATTTTGTTTACAATACCGTATTCGGCGACGGAATTCCCTGGGCAAGTCTGACCAGCGAAGGACTTCGCTCCGAAGATTGGAGAACCGTTAGCACCAAGGCTGCTTTGGGATGGGCTTATCTCTACACAACAGACTATAGCCCAAGATTGTTGAAAAAAGTGCTCGCTCTGAAAACGGAAAAAGACGGCTTCTATGCAGGATCCTATGAAAATGACAACCGCATCAACAAAGCCATTACCTGCAATACCAACGGCGTAATCCTCGAAATTCTCCACTTCAAGGTTTTTGGTCCCTATCTTAAAATCCAGGGGCGGATGTAGCATGGTCGTACCAAGAGTCTGGATCATAACACTACCTGTGCTTCTCTGGAGCATCCTGTATTGCTCCCCTGGCTTTGCAGGCACCGAGTCTCCCTATATCAGAGATATCCCAAAAGGAGAGCTGGAAACCGCGATTGAAGAAAAACCATCCTGGAGTTTTTTCGATCTGCTCAGTCGCTCATTTACCATTGATGCCAGCCGCCACAAGGATCCGGCACCTTCTCTTGGTGCTGCGTTAGCTCGGGAAATTTCCGCCAACGTTGGTTATACAACTTCGGTCTCTCCGTCATGGCAACAACACCAGAATGGCGTTACCAAAAAAAAAATGCATAAACAAACGGTTACGGAAACACTCTCGTTCAACGGCATCTCCCCATATTTTGCCCGGGTCACATTCTACCAATACGTGGAACCCAAGTATCAACAAGGGTATGAACCGGACTTCAGTTACAGCTTCGGGGTAGCCAACTATGCACCGGACACCCTGAGTCTGGAATATGCAAACTATTCCGGCAATCGATTTAATCCGGATGTAGGCGAAGAGTTCACTGACATAAATGCAGGGACGATAACGACAACATACCGTTACGAAATGCCGGAACCGGTTACTCGCTTTTTACATCCTTCAAAAGATGCCAGCATCCTCGGCTGGGTGTCCCACAACCTGACACCGGAATTTGAAAAGGGACGGTGGTGGAAACAGTCATTTGGGCTGGGCGTTTCAGTCCCCATATGGGGAAAATTCAGTTTTTGGTGTCAGGGGAACATCTACCCGGACTCTTCCAAACATTCCGCGGGTGACCCGGACTTTATATACGGTTTCGGGTATTACGATTGGTCCCCTGGGGGATTCATCCTAGCCTATACCAGTTATGCTCCAAACTCATATCCATGGAGCTCTGATAAAGGAGGAGACATTTCCGATGGCAGTATTTTCTTTGGATACAATCTGGACATAGAAACCCTTACGGACTTCCTCACTGGCGAAAAGAAAAGAAAAAGGAAAAAGCCAAGCAGAACCCGCGCACCTTGGGGGCCCAACGTAAAGGACTGGGGGGGATAAGAACATGAAACTCACCCCCCCCATACGCGATATATTACTCTTGGTGGCTCTGCTCATACAGCTCAGTGCCTGTCATCATTCCCTCGACGAAAAAACTTTATTCGCACCAGTTCGCTCCTTTGTCTCCATCCCCTACCGGCATGGGGAGCTGAATGACGTGGAATTACAAACGGCAAGCAAGGCGTGGGCGTATTTTGATCGCACGTTCTTCCCGGAAACGGGCCTGCCCCAAGGAGCGGTTGGTAGCGACGTTGTGACCATGTGGGATATTGGAAGCTATCTGGCTGCCATGGTTTCAGCCAGACGGACGAATGTATTGGACAAAATAACCTTCGACCGGCGAATGACTTCTGTCGTGCACTGGTTGAACTCCATGGAACTCAATGACTATGGCTTGCCTAATAAATTCTATAACGCAAGGACAGGCCAGATGATTCAGGGGGATGGCAAACCGGGGCAAGACGGATTCTCCGCTCTGGATATAGGACGAATGCTTATTTGGCTTCGTTATGTCAGAAATGAATTTATCACATACGCAACAGCCATTGACAGAGCAGTCTTGCGCTTCAACTTCCGAAATATTCTAGACAGTGACGGCTTACTGCATGGTGCTGCCAGAACTTCAGACGGCCCAATAAAACTCTTTCGGGAGGGCCGCCTTGGGTTGCAACAGTATGCAGCACTCGGATTCAAACTATGGGGTTTCAATGTCAATCAATCTCTGAGCATAAGGCACCAATCAGCAATTACTATCTTCGATCATTGGCTGCCTTTCGACAATCGGCCGACGGGAAACCCTGCGCAATTCGCGGCAGTAACCACCAGAATGGCAATGCTTGCCGGTCTTGAATTCGGATTTGCCGTCCCGCACTCCAAAAAGTCAGGAAAAAATTCTTTTATGAGGAAACTTGCCGATGCAGTTTACCTTGTCCAGAAAGCACGTTTCTCACAACAAGGCAGGCTCACGGCCCGGGACTCTCACCTTATGGACCACCCTCCCTACTATGTTATCGACTCCATCTTTGTGAACGGAGCTCCCTTTGCGACGATAGACAACAAAGGGAATTACGTACCCGAGGCGGCCATCATTTCCATTAAAGCGGCCTATGCCATGTGGGCACTCTACGATAGCCCCTATACAGACGCTCTCATAGAAGCCTTGGCTCCGATATACGACGAATATGGTGGATGGTTTTCCGGAACATATGAAAAAAACGGTGCAATCAACCGGGTCATTACATTGGATTGCAATGCCATCATCCTGGAAGCTCTGGCTTTCAAGGCATTCGGAGTTCTGATCAACCACTCCGAAACCAAGGGGTATTGGGAAAAACAACTGAATGACAACAACTTCGAGCAGCAGGGCCTTCCTCCTTCCAGCTATCAAAAGGAATTCCAACCACTTCTGGAAAGCGACAAGGCGAGGCCAACACCATGAGAGTATTCCTTAAACTCCTCGCAACCTTTCTTATTTCAATGACCGTAGGAACCAATTCTTTGGTTCTCTGCGCTCCCATCAGCCCTGCGTCTCAACAAATCCCACGGCAGGGAACGCTTACCACCGAAGAAGGTGAATGGGCAAAAATTGCCTGGAGCTACTTCCAGAATAACGTCAATGAACAAACAGGTCTTGCTGGAGCGCAGCCCAACTACTCCCCGTTCACCATGTGGGATCTGTCGGCACATATCGCAGCCATTATATCCGCTTACCATTTGCAACTGATAGACAAACGGGAATTTGATTCACGAGTTCGAAAAATTCTGCGTTGGTTCACGTCCATGGAGCTTTTTCGCGGAGATCTGCCAAATCAATTCTACAGCGCCGATAATGGACGGATGGTCGATTGGGCCAACCAACCGGGGGAATTGGGCTGGTCCGCACTTGATTTGGGCAGGCTTCTGACATGGTTAAAAATCCTCAAAGAACGATACCCGGAATACAGTGAATTGGTTGACCGGGGTATCATGCGTTGGAATTGGTCCAAACTTCTTGATCGTGACGGTACCATGTTCGGCGCGAGCTACTACCAAAGGGATGAAAACAATCTAATCCATTATGCGGAGGGGAGACTCGGTTACGAAGAATATGCCGCACGCGGATTTCTTCTGTGGGGAGCCAACACGGATGCAGCCTCAGCTGTTGATCCTTATTCAACAATTACCGTCTATGGCGTTCCCATCCCATTTGATGCTCGGGAACCGGAGAATCTCCACGCCCCGAATTTCGTGGTTTCGGAGAGCTACATTCTCGACGGCATTGAACACAACTGGGACATTCCCGGCGATACCAACTCAAATGTAAATAAACATAGCGACCCTCTTCAGGCAGAATTTGCATGGCGCATATACAAGGCGCAAGAAGCAAGATTCCTGAACACGGGCATTCTTACCGCCCGGACAGAAGACGCTGTAGATAAACCTCCCTACTTTGTTTACGGCACCATCTTGGGCTATGGGACACCCTGGGCCACACTCAGTCATGAAGGCAAGTCCATGCCCGAGCTGGCCTGCCTGAATACAAAAGCCGCTTTGGGCTTATGGGTTCTCTTTAAATCCGACTACACTGACCTTTTGGCTGAAGCTGTTACAACTCTCTATGAACCCGGCAAGGGATTCTATGTCGGGCGTTTCGAAGAAACAGGTCTTTTGAACAAGGCCATCACACTCAATGGCAACGGCGTCATTATGGAAATTCTGCTTTATAAAACAATAGGCAAACTTCTCACGTATAGTGGACAGAAAAGTCATTGGGACAAATTTTTCAAATCCAACACACTTCCACGCAAGGCGTTACCTCCATGGAAGTACCAACCGTCAATAACCATCCATAAATTCGACCCGTGAGGAGCTTTGCATGGGACGGCTGAGACATATATTCATGCATGTTTTTCCTGCACTGCTCTTGATCTTAAGCGGAGGATGCGGAGCTGTATACAGACTTGTAGACTGCGGCACGCAACAGCACCGTTCAGGTAATGCTCCCCAACTGGTAGCTTGCCAGGATCTCACGGAAGAAGGTCGTTTCTTTTCTGAAACAGCATGGACATACTTTGAGAACAACTACCACTCCAATACGGGATTGGTTAATGCTGCGGAAAATTATCCATATACCTCCATAGGCGAAATCGCGGCCTACCTCTCGGCTCTCATGGCTGCTCACCAAATGGAAATCATTGATGAAAGGATATTCTGCCAACGGGTAGGCAAACTGGTGGAATGGCTTAACGCCATGGAACTTTATGCAGGAGAACTCCCCAACCTCATCTACAATGCTTCCACCGGTCGTATGGTCGGCTTCGACATGCAACCCGGTTCTGCCGGTTTTTCAGCGCTCGATATAGGGCGATTGCTCATTTGGTTAAAAGCTCTCAAAGAAGAATACCCGCTATTTGCCGAAGGGGTGGACAAAGCCGTGCTTCGTTGGAACTTCTGCATGGCCCTCAGCAAAAACGGCCAACTGAGAAGCGGACTGAAGTCAGATGGGCAGACAAAACTTCGAGTGGAAGGCCGCCTGGGATGGGAAGGCTATGCCGCCCGAGGCTATCGTCTTTGGGGGTTGACCGTTAAATCTTCCGTATCCTCTCCCCTCAGGTATATTGATGTCTATGACAAACAAATTCCATATGACCCCCGGACATCGACCGAAACAGGTACACCAATATATTTGACAAGCACACCTTTTCTTCTTGAAGGCATGGAATTCAATTGGAGCGATCATTATCTACCGGAAAGGCACCCGAAGGGAGATGATGCTCTTGACCGCAAAAAGATCGCCAGAATCATCTATCAGGTTCAGGAAGAGAGATATCGCCGTGAAGGAATAATGACGGCCCGCAGTGAAAACGGTGTCGACCGACCGCCCTATGCGATCATAGGCACCATCACGGCCGAAGGCCGTCTCTGGCCCACAATATCCCGTTCCGGCCAATTGCATTACGACCTCTCCATCCTCTCAACCCGTGCGATTTTTGGCATGTGGACTCTTTGGGACACGCCCTACACCCGTTTTCTGCTCGCCGCAGCTTCCTGTTGCTTTTATGAAGAGGGACGAGGCTGGTACGAAGGCCGCTATGAAAAAAACTGGCGCATTAATAAGGTTATGGTGTTGGAAACAAATGCCATTATACTCGAAGCTATCCTACATAACCTGAAGGGCACGTTGATTCGTCTGCGAAACGACCCCAGCTACATTGACTTCTATCTCCGAAAACCACTTCCCATGAGTGACTATCCCCGCTGTCTGCCTCAAAGAGAGAGGGAGGATTAGCAATGATCGGCGAACGAACACTTCCCATTCTCTTGATCGTTACACTGGCATTCCCGCTTTCTGCGTCGGCAGCCTCTTCCAGGGACATTCTTGCGTTGGCAACAAGCAAACGATTCGCCGAGGCTGTGTCCCTGTACAAAGGACAGGACTACAATCCGGCTTCCATTATCCTTGAAGACATTGCGGAAAGCACGCGAGGGCTATCCACAACCATGAGGGGAGTCGTATACGTCATGGCATCAAAAGCCGCAGCGGAAGGCGGCAATGCTCGTGCCTATGAATTTTGGGGAATGGCTACGGCAAAATTTGCCCGAGCCGGGACTTCATGGACTGAAGAACGAAAATTGTTAAGCCAAAAACTGAGGCTCGCCAGCCTCGGAGCATCCACTCCCGTCGCCGGGGGAGTCGGCGAGATTGCTTCGGGAGCCAATTTGCCACCCGAAGCAGGTAGAATACAAACGGCTTGGAATCTCTTTGAGCTTTCCAACTACACACGGCCTGCGGCGGGTCTCAGGCGGGATGATTCCACGGCACAAATCTGGGATGATGTAGAGAAAAAAAATACGCAGCCAACGGTTATCCCCTATTCGGAGGGTGGCATGGCCGGAATGATCACCACTCCATCGCCCTCTCCATCGAAAAAGAATTACGGCAGGCCTCCAGTTGTTGCCATGGAGAGATCTGGCCCGGCTCAGGAAAAAGCCGGGGCAATCGCAGCACAACGAATGCCGGGAGATTTTCGGGAAGCAGCAGGTATCGCCTGGGCCTACTTCCAGCGCAATCACCAGCCCGCTACAGGACTCTTCAATGGATTAGATCTTTATCCGGTCACAACGGTGTGGGAGATAGGGTCTTCCATGGCCGCGCTCGTCAGCGCCGAAGCTCTTGCCATCATTAGCAAAGATGATTTTCTTCGGAGAACACGCCTGCTGCTGCAAACTCTGGCAAGCATGGACCTCTACCACAATGAACTTCCCAACAAACTCTATTTTACCGACACAGCACGCATGGTTGGGGAAGATCAAGCACCATCGTCCATTGGCATCGGCTGGTCGGCCATCGATATTTCCCGGCTGCTCCTGTGGCTCAAAATTATTGAAACAAGACATCCGGGTCTGCAACAGATGGCACAAGCTGTATTCAAGCGGCTCAGGACAGAACGCCTTGTGCAAAACGGTCAACTGGCCGGCGTTACACTCTGGGCCGGGAAGGAGAACATCACTACCGAGGGTTTCTTCGGATATGGTCCTTATGCGGCTAAAGCTTTCAACCTATGGGGACTCAACGCATGGGCAGCCAGAGACTATCGTACACACCTCAAAAGAAAAAAACTGTTCGGAATTACTGTGCCGTATGACTCCAGACCGGGTGCAACCCTTTCCTCAAAGCCATTTGTTCTTTCTCTCATGGAATTCGGACGCTCCGATAATGAGGAAGAGCGGCTTATCCGAGCTATCTACGAAGTGCAGGCAAAACGGTTCTACAAAACAAAAACTCCCACGGCAGCAGGTGATGGCAGAATCGACAGAGCCCCCTGGTTTGCCACGAGCGCCATCATAACCAGGGGAGGCAAAGCCGATTGGGAATGCACAAGTCCGTATGCAGGCAAACCTCTAGAACTTTTCTGGGCATCCACTGAAATCGCTTTCGCATGGGATGCTCTCTACAACACGGCTTACACCCGCAAGCTTACCGAAATGTTCATGCCCTTTTCCGAAATAAGAAAAGGGTTCACAGCAGGGAAATATGATAACGGGAACCAAAATTTCGCACTGACGTTGGACACCAACGCAATAATTCTGGAAGCCGCTTTTTATCGACATATTGGCAACGCGTTTCTAAAAAAACAAAAAGGAAAATGAGAACACAAGGAGTTATGCCATGCCTATGATTCGACATCTTGCCGTGTTCATCATGACGCTTTGCTTGACTTCCGGTTGTGCAACAAAGTCACTCCAACAGCCTGTGGCGCTCAATATTTTCGGAGATGTCAATCGTGTTCTCAATTTGAATGAAAGCGGGCCGGGTTCCTTGACCGAATTTCAAGCACTGTATCCCAAAATTCGGGTACAAGTGTTGCCCGAAAATGACGAAGCAAAAATCCTGCATCAATCCATCGAAATGATAAGTTCTCATGATGAGAACGCCCCGGACATAATTGAAATGCCGGGAAGCTGGATTGCCGAATTTGCTTCCAAGGGCCAGTTGCTCCCACTCGACGATTGGTTTGCCACTCTCCCGGAACCAGATAGAAGGGATTACGTATCTTCACTCCTCAAATCGTATTCATATCAGGGACATTTATATGGTATCCCCTCACTGATAGGCATTCAGTATATGTATGGTCGTAAAGAGCTATTGTCGGGAGCAGGACTTCCCTCCACCCTTGACGAGCTTATTGCCCAGTCTCGGGATATTCACAAAAACCATGGGATTCAGGGGGTCATCTTTCCTTCTCAGGGAATTCATCTTGCAAAATTCTATTATACCCTGCTTCAGATCGAGCTTGCCAACACAAAATGCAATGACAGAATGACCGCCCACTCTCGTGCATTCAATGCTTTTTCCATATTGATAAACGAGAATCAGCCTGACTACGAAAAATTCACTCATGCTGTAGCCGAAGGAGAATTTCGTTCGGGAAAAGCAGGATTGTCGATCAACGGCAACTACGTCTGGTATTTGCTGAGCAAAAGCAAACAAACGGGCTTTCCGGTCATCCCGGAAGATGTAGAAGTTGGCTACCTTCCAGTTGCAAACGCTGGCATTGAACCCACCAACTATATATGGTCACGCGGCTATGTCATCAATGCCCAGACCAAACACCCCAAGGAAGCGCTCCTGTTATTGGAATATTTGACCTCTACACTGTCTCAATTCAGACGCCTTAAAAACAACTACCTTCTTCCTGCGCGAACTTCAGCGGCCTTTTATGGTGCCTCTCTGCCTGCCATGACTCCGGCTCCGGCAAAAGCTCTTTACAAGGCTGGCAAAGGCGCTCCTTCCATCAGGCGTCTGAATGAATCTCCCTCCAACTGGAAACAGGCCACGGAATCAATACAACAACTTTTGAAAAAAGCTCTGGCTTCAGGAATGAACCCGAGAGATGTGGCCAAAGAAATGATCATGCTTGAAACGATGGCCGAATAAAAAGAGGACAGGGGGCAACATGTCAAAACGCCGTTTCCATTTCGACTTAAGTCTCTGGTCCATCATTTTATTGGCAACCATACTCCGCCTCTATGATCTCGGAGGAGAAAGTCTCTGGATCGATGAAGGACAGACAGTCACCTACGCCGTCAAATCCTTTGAAGAAATCATTAAATACTGCGCTCGTGACGTGCATCCGCCACTATATTTATTTCTCTTGCACGCCTGGGCCAAACTGTTCGGCATATCCGAAGCAGCACTTCGTTTTCCATCGGCTCTTTTCGGTATCACATCAGTCTGGTTCACATATGCCTTGGGAAGTCGCCTCGGCGGTCGCCGCGGGGCTCTTTGGGGAGCACTGTTCATGGCGGTTTCGTACATGGGAATCAATTTTTCCCAAGAGGCCCGAAGCTATACGCTGCTTCTCACCGCCATTCTAATGTCTTGCCATGCTCTGCTCTTGTACTTGGAAAACCCGACAAAAGGGCGCACGCTCTACTATGCAGCCGCTGTAGCGTTGATGCTTTACACGCATACGTTCACAGTATTCATCATTTTATTTCATCAAATCTTCTTCCTTTTCACACTCGATTGGTGGGATAAAAAACTATGGCGAACAATCGGGGCATGGATAGGTGTAAACTTTCTGGCTCTCCTGTTGTTCAGTCCCTGGATGTACTTCCTGCTCAAGCAGGTTCTGGCCAAATTGGGTGGGCAAGGCCCCGGATCATGGGTACTCGTACCGGATATCAACGTTGCCTACAGGACATTCATCCAATTATCCGGAGGTTTGTTGCCCCTTGTCGCCGTTATTCTAGGCATCATGGCCTGGCTCGTTATCCAGTTCATTCCCGCACTCAAGAACAAACGAAACATCAAGGGCAAATCAAAGCATGCGCCCATTTTCCTTGGACTATGGTTTCTGGGTGCCGTTGTTACACCATTTTCCCTCTCATTATTGATTACCCCCATCTATGTGGAACGCTATGCCATTCAGTTTTTACCAGGATTCTGCATTTTTTTGGGAATGCTCATTACCGGGTTGTCCCCCGCCCGGCTGGGCTATGCTGTGGCATTGCTGTTCCTTGCAGGGACAGCCCATGGTCTATGGAACTATTATACCACCTTTGATAAGGAACAATGGAGGGACGTTGCTCAATTCGTCAAAAAAAACATCCACCCCGGACAGGCCATTGTCCTGAGTGCTCCCTGGATTTACGAACCCTTTACATATTACTTTGGGACATCTCCAAAAAATCGCATCATACAGGCGTTTGACTTTGTGGATGTCAAGCAGGAGGTAGAAGGAATCGACGGCGTCTGGCTTATCCAGGCTCATGAATTCTTTTCGGACCCAGATGGAAAAATTCCCGCGCAACTGGCGGAAAAACGGCTGATCAAAAAGCATGTGGACTTCAAGGAAGGTATCAGGACTAACCCCATACTCGTCCATTTTCAGTCCATCAGAGCAACCTTTTTCGACTCGGGACAAGCTTCACAATTCCTGAGAAAAGGATTTTCTGCGACAACAGATCAGTCACTTATCCCGGGACTTCCCGATACATGGATTACGGAAAGATCCAACCTCAGCGTTGAAAAAGAAGATGGACAAACCGTATTGACTATTGATCCTGCAACCCGTCTGAAATACCGGATACAGAGCAAGGGGAAGCTTGGCGAAGGGGCGTTATCGTTGTGGTTCCGTCCTGAATGGGGCGATAAAAAGGTCGAAAAACGAATGCTTGTCATGGCCAAGGGCCCCAAATGGAATAAAAACACCTTGTTCATCGAAACCACGTCAAAAAGTACTATACGAACAATTCTGTTCGGAAATGACGATTTCCTGAGTATGGCCGAAGGCCCTTCTCTCTCTTTGGCTGCGAAAAGCTGGCATCAGATAATCATAAGTTGGGACAGAAAAAATCTACAACTATTTTTTGATGGCCAACCATACGCCACTACAGAATTGCCACGTCCTTTCCAGGCTGACTTCAAAACCCTCCATTTAGGAGCAGACCACCAAAACAGTTTCCCTGCGCCTGGAATATACGATGATCTGATGGTGCACGCAGGACCAATCAACAGCAAAACGGCCAACGAGAATTATCGTAAAGGTAACGCTCCTGTGCTGGCATCCTATTGGTATGACTTGGATCAATCAGGCATTCGAAATGAAACAACAGGAGGTAAAAAAGGTGTAATTTCGGGAGACGAAAGCTACTTTATGACCACGGTGCCTGAAACAGGAGACCGGGGCTTCACAACAGGAACCACATCATTTTCCATTGTCCCGCACTGGGAAGGCAACGATGGCAAACAAAGAGTTCTCCTTAGCTTACTTGGCAGTTCCTGGGATAATGGATCAATCTTCATAGAGAAAACACCTACGGGCTTTCTCCAGGCCATCCGTTGGGAACAAGGTGAGATTTCCGGCGTTACCGGAGAAGACATTTCCTCATGGGAAAAAGGGACAGTACATTCGGTGCAACTTTTATGGACGAAATCAACGCTGGAGCTTGTTATTGACGGCCAGAGGTATTCCCAAAAATGCACCCCGCCTGCAACAAAGGGCTTCAATTCAATAACCATAGG
Source organism: uncultured Desulfovibrio sp. (assembly GCA_913060505.1). Classification (GTDB taxonomy): domain Bacteria; phylum Desulfobacterota; class Desulfovibrionia; order Desulfovibrionales; family Desulfovibrionaceae; genus Pseudodesulfovibrio. The sequence continues at coordinate 141,027 of CAJXRQ010000002.1, read as the reverse complement.
CAATGATGCGGGATTCACCTTACCCTCTAACGGACAGTATAAAGGAATGGCATTCAGTCGGTAATCATCGCTGGGGAAAAAATCGTATATGGCCGGGATCCTCTTCATGGGTTTTCGGCTCTAAAAAATTCGGGGGGAGAGAAATATATGGAATGACCTTTGTTGAAACTCCTTGCCGAGCCTGCTCGACGGCAACGTCGTCAACCTGAATCTGCCCTTGGGAAAGGCTTCTAAAAGCCAGCCCTTTAAGATGAACGGATGCAACGCTTTTGTCGTATTTCCACAAAAGTCCCAGCACGATGTCTCGATTGTAAATTCTGAGGTTTCGCCACCCTTTTCCCGCGTCCCGATAAAGAGCAGGAACGATGGAAAACGGGATACTGCCGAACTCAGTCAAAACGTTCACACTGACTTTGGAGCTTGCAACATCAACCTCTTTAAAACGCAAAACCAGAGCATCTCCCTGTCGCATCAATAACGTTTTTTTACAAGGAATGAAAAACGTTGTTCCTTTTGTAGCTGTTCCCCACTTCATATGCATGTCATAAAAACCCGAATAAGCCTTCGAAGAGCGTCGAACAAATGTTTTGGAGTCCAGCAAATCCGAGGAACGGCCTTCGGCAAAAAGAATCTTCCTGTGAGATTGCATCAACCTGACAACCGAGAAATTGCATTCCTTAATCTTGAGGGGAAAAGAAATCTTTTCCCTACCGGGAAGAATAGAAAGTATGCCCTGACACGGCTCTACGGCAAATCGACCTTTATCTGCATGCCCCTTCCAGGAAACATGAACAGACTGACTAAAGCCCTGGTACGTTCTTGAGGCTCCAGACTTTTTGCCGAGTATTGTTAATCGCCAGCACCTCGGTCGTTGAAACTCGTGCCGGAAATGAACAGGGTTCGCAGGAGAAGGACTTACCTGAAGAGGGCACGCAAGAGGTGCTTTCTCTAGTCCAATACTGCCCTCCTCCTTCATGATTTCTTTGGCATTGGCTAAAAAAACGTTCCAGGCCGGTTTTCGTTCTCCTTCGGCATCAACAAGCCCAAACATCCGTTCAGCAGGCCCGAACCACCCAGTCTTTTCTGGATCATCAACATACGAAAAATAGACCACCCCAAAAACTCCCAAATGCATCAAATCCCGTCGATGACGAAAAAAGGACTCCAGGCATTCGGCCTGAATCTGCTCCCACCCGTCCAAGCTGGAGATTCCCATGTACCCAATGAGCAAGGGCCTGTTGAACTTCTGACGCAAATAATCCGCAAAATCGAGCACCCGGTCCAACAGCTGCCCCGGAGGATCCTGTATACGGTTCTCTTCAACAGAAGAAATCATGATTTGGTATCCAAGAAAATCGCAATATGGAGCGACCTTCCCCATGGAAATTTCAAGGTTCTCCCGTCCTGCGAAATTCCAATCGCCAATGGTCAATCCGATTTTTGCAGATGGGAGCTCTTCCCGAATAATATTTATGGCCTTTATGGCTACAGCGTTCCATCCGGCCCATTGATCAACTCCTCCACGATTGAATTCGGCCTCCAGCAATATGAACGGTTCCGGAATTCCCTGAAGCAGAGGCACCAACTTTTGGCGAATAAAAGCGTAATATCCGGCAACATTTCGTTGTACAAAATCCGGGCTCAAGTCTTCATCAAAATACTGAAAGATGATTACAGGAGCATAACCAAGGCTTGCAGCAGAAAGAAGTTCCTGCCTGTTTTCCCAAGTTACTCTGACCTTTCGATTCAAGGTAAATTCGATAAAACGAACAGGCATTTGGTCTCTTTCCAAAAGCCTCCATAATCTTTGATACTTCTTGCTGCCGGCAGGGCTTTCAACCACCAACCGGTCTCCAAAGCCGGTCAAAAAGAATTTGGAGCTCATGCCCGCCCCCACAGACGGGGACACCTGCTCCAAACGCTTCAACCCAAGAGAGGCCCTCCGATGCCATGCACGAGAGTATTCATTCAAGGCTGGAATGGAGTAACCACCTAAATCAACGCCAAGAGCTGCGTGTTTTTTTTTCAACTGACCATAAAACTTCCGGGCAGTATTTTTCTGTCCCAGCAATTCCAAACAACGGGCAATTCCATAAAGGGCGTTGTCGGCATAGGAATCCTCAGGGTGTTCCTGCATGAGCTTCCGATAAGTGGCAACGGCTTCTTCATAATTGTGCAGGCTCACCAGATAGACATAGGCGAGACTGTTGAGTGCATCTGCTGAAATGGCTGCCCGGGGATATTGAGCAAGACACTCCTTGAGCAGGCGCAACGATTTCAGAGGGCGATCATTTTTCAGGCAACGCTCACTTTCCAGAAAAAGCGCCAGGGGTTTTCCTTCATGATCATCATGCAAGAGCAACCGTAACAAACGGCGGGCCTGAACACGATATGTGGTTACGCCTCCCATGGTCACATACGTTTCAAGAAATTTTCTGGCATTTCGGAACTGTTCTTTCCGCAAGGCCACAATTCCAAGAGCATAGTAGGCCTCACTCACTTCCCTGACTCTTGGATATTTTTGCAAAAGTTCCCGAGCCATCACTTCAGCACGGTCCGATTGCTCGTCATTCAATGCTTGCAACATACCCGTGATCATTTCTTTTGAGCGAACAGACTGGGCACAGGCTTTTTGAAGGTTCCCTTCATACGCCAATAATAGGAACGCTCCCCATAGAAGCAATGTAAGGCCAAGAAAACGTTTGAATACTATTTTCATTTTTCTTTGGCAGTCTGTAACGAAGTCAACCCATTTATGGCTGTTATGGAATCATCAGTATTCAATGCAACTATTGCCTGCTGAATTCCATCCAGCATTGTACGGTACTGCTGTTTAACATTATTAACTTCTTTACAAAGCGATTCAAACTCGTCTCCTTGACGTAGCACAACGTTTCTTCCCGGTACACCCGCCGCAAGTTGAGCCAACTCCTGTTGCAACCGGTATAAGGGACCGGCCATTCGATGTGACAGAATCACGCCATATATGAATGTGATCAGCAGTATTAAGCATAGGCAAATGGCCATAACCGGCCATAGGATGTCAAAAGCAGTCCTGTATTGAAGGAGAGAGTCCATCGTGGCCTTTGAGGAGTCGTACAAGGGATTAATTCCCGGAACAGCTCCTTCACCGTAGAGGTGATATGATAATGCAAAAAATATCAAAGAAGAAGTAACTAGAAGCAATGCCAACACTGATATTTTTTTAATAAATCCAATCTGAAAAGGTTTGTCGACAATGTATGTTTTTCGCTGTTTTCGTATGCGACGCATAAACATGCCCTCCCGATCGCGGCCCGGTAGCATTATGGTTGGTGTTCAGGCTTGAGAAGATCATTGACGGTCTTGACCGGAGAAAACGTACTGAGCGGAACCTCGACGAATACAGTGATCCAGTCCGCCATGGAACCATTCCAAAGCCCAGGAAGCTCCAGGGCTTTCAACTCCTGACCGTCTTTGGACTTGATGGAAATAAAACCTGTTTCCTCATCAATCCGCTCCATAAGATCAAAAGGACGGCCTTCACTATCCCGAACGCCGCAAACAATATCCACAGGATTGAAGTGGGTTGCGGAGGCAAGGCACGCGGCCTGAGAGGAATCATCAAGATCCACTTGACTTTTTTCCACAATCTGGGGAGTTGCCAGTCCGTTTGTTCCGTATACCCAAAATGGTCCTCCGCCGGGATCCCCCTGGTTCTTGACCATTCCACATATCCGCATGGGCCGGTTAAACATCACCGAAAAGAACTCAGCCTTTTCCTCACCGGTCATATGAGCATAATTCTCGGGCAAAACGATGGAAAGATCTGACACGGCAAACTCAGCCATGGCTGAGAGCATTTTTCCATCAGGAAGACTTCTCTTCAACAATCGCACGTAATCAAAGGTTTTGTTCTGAAGTTCAACTAACAACCCGCCGAGCACTTTCTTAAACTCAAACGTATCTCCCTTCAGCCTGTCGGGAACCACGTTGTCTATATTCTTCAAGAAGACCAGGTCCGCCTGTAATTCATTAAGATTGACCAGCAAGGCACCATGTCCGGCAGGACGAAAAAGCAATTTCCCGTCCCTGCTGCGAAAACCTTCGTTGGACAAATCAACAGCAATGGTATTCGTTTGTGTCTTTTGCTCCGAATATGACACCTCGAAACGGATATCAGGATAACTCGTCAAAATTCTGGAAACATGTTTTTCTATCGCCTGACGATGCTCCGGCCCCACAGTAAAATGAATACGGGCCTTGCCCTGATTGTCGGTTGCATATTCCACAGCTTCTGCCACGTGCTCGGCAAAAGGTGTTCGCGAAACTTTTTTATACTTGTGAAAAGGAATCAGCCCCTTCGGGAGTTGCCCATAATTCAACCCTTCTGGTTTCAGGGTATAACGCAAAATGGTTTTGTAATCGGCATTTGCAAGGCAATGGGCCAGACTGACGCCATTATTGTCCATCACATCCGCAAGCTCACCATAAAAAGCGAACTTGTCCAACGAGGCAAAAAAGACTTTGCCGAACAGGCTGTCGGCATCTTCTCCTTGTAAACAATCTTCTTGGTCGCCACGACCATAAAGGGCAAGCAACGACTTGAACATACGGGTCGCCGCCCCCGATGCCGGAACAAATTTTGTCACTCTGCCTACACCCATGGCCCGATGAAAAACACTTATTAACCGGGGACGATCTTCAACCGGTATGCGTTTAATTCCATCTCCGGGGGTGCATGGACGGGCCAAGCGGGTAAAAGCAAAACCGGCCTTGAAGCGTTGCATCTGCTCTGCGATGGAGTCTTCGGCAACTCCACTGTCCATGATCTGCTGCAAAACGTTCTCGGCCTCACGGAGTAAGTTCTCCCGAGCCTCCATTGAATGCGGTCGATTTATTTCATTCATCCCTAACCTCCTGCACTCGTTCTATATCCGTTCAAACTTTACGCAACACCTCAACGGTTTCAGGTATTTTGCCGCGATGGTATGACTTCCTCAAATGTCCCAAAGCCGTTTCCGTCAACTCTTGCCCCTTGGCCATCAACAAGACTGTGCCTTCGGCATTCATAATATCCTGATCAAGAATCATCCCTTCTGAAATCATAGAAATCTGAAGAGTCACAGCTTTGTATTCAGCAAGGCTTGCAGCGTCCGTCAAAGCGGCAAGTACGTCCGGATCATACCTTCCAGCCTGCTTCTGCAACATGGAAATAGCAGCATCATGATCCTGGCCAGACTGCCGCAAAAAATCATAATCCTGAACAACCTTGAGGATTCGGGATTCAAGCAACATACCGGGGTTGCCTTCATAATCATCATGTTGTCTCGCTATGATCATTGAAATGGTTCCAAGGCGGGGAATATGAGAAATAAGTCTTTTGGCAACGTCAGGATGCGTTGCAAACTCCTTTTCTTCATCCCTCGTCAATTTCAATCCGCCATTTATTTTTGTCACGATTTCAGGATCAAGAGACACACATCCCAATTGGGAAAGCATGGCGGCCAATTCCAACTGCAATGGAATTTCAACATTCAACAATTCGCCTGTTCGCACTGCATAACGACGAATCCGCTCACTCCGGCCAAAAGCGGCGGGACTCGTAAGGGAAAGGATATCGGTCAAAAGCCTGATAGCCCCCCGAAGGGTTCCACGAAGGAGCTCTTTTTCCGCTGTAATCAACTGATACTGTTTGACGCCAGCCGCAAGCACACGGTCCATTTCTTCCAAGGGAGTAGGCTTGCTGAGAAAACGAAAAATCTGTCCCCGATTAACAGCAAGAGCGGCTGTTTCAAGATCGCCGTGACCAGTAAGCATGATCCGAACAGAATCATTTGCCATATCAGCGACACGGGACAAAAATTCTATACCGTCCATTCCCGGCATCCTCAGGTCGGACACAACTACGGCATAAGGAATTTCATTTTTTATTTTATCCAATGCCTCAGAAGCTTCACCTGCGGTTTCCACAAAATATTTTTTGCGCAGGCCGACACGAAACGTATCAAGAATCCTCTCTTCATCATCGACAAACAGGATGCGCGGCTTACTTTCCGTCATGATGAATTTTCTCCTTACAGGCATCCCGCCAAACGGGAAGACGTTCCAAAAGTCCCATAGCTTCCAACATCGGTTCATCAAACCCGTTAAAACGATACTGCGAGGAAAAGGACGTCAGTTCATGGTCCATGACATTTGCGGCATATACGCACATCGAGAGATTAAATTCTTTACTGGTGGAATCAGGAGCATGGTGTCTCAGCACGGCTTCAACAACGTCATCATCTATCCCCCATATTCCAAGAAGATAAGCCCCCAGCTCGGCATGTGTCACGCCGAGCTTCATCTTTTCTTCTTCAAAAAGAATCAAATTATTGCGTTGAACATTTTCAATGACAGGCTGATATTTGTCCCATATGGACTCCGCCAGAAGCAGCTTTCCCAAGTCGTGCATAAAGCCGCCAAGAAAACACTTCTCGATAAACTCCTTGTCTCCTGTTTCTGTGGAAGCAATAATTTTTGCCAACTCTCCTACACGAAAACAATGTTCACCCAATTGTTCCAATGAAAAACCGGGAAAATCATTCTTACTGTAGCGTTCCAAAAGAGAAGCCGTCAGGATCAACCCCTTCAAAGTTTCTATACCCAAAAAGGCTATAGCTCTGGCCGGTGTTGAAACCTTGGTAAAAAGGCCAAAGAAAGCGGAGTTTACAACCTTGAGCAAGGTTGCACTGATACCTGGATCCTTCTCGATAATCATCCCGATTTTCTTCAAGGACGGTTCCGTTTTGTTCAATTCTTCCAGAAGAAGAGTATAAACATTTGGCAAAGCAGGAAGACTCTCCAGACTGGTGACTACGGTACGAAGCTGCATATCGCTCAGGACGTGGTCAAACCCGAGCAAACGTGCAATCGCATTTTGCAGGTTTTCCGGAGAACAGGGTTTGACAAGAAAATAATGGGCGGCCTTGACCACCTTCAAGGAGGCAACATCGTTATAATAGCCGGAAAGTACGATTCTCAAGGTTCCGGGCCAGCGTTCTTTAACCTTGCCCAGAAGCGTGCCACCATCCATTCCGGGCATGCGGATGTCACTCACTAGCACCTGTACAGGCTGACTTTCCATGATGGATAAAGCCTCTTGCCCAGAGGATGCATAAAGCAGTTCCCACTGTTTGCGTTTTTTCCGCAGAGCGAGTTTATACCCTTCCAGCACGTGCTTTTCGTCATCAACGAACAGAATTCTGGGCTTCATGAGACGCATCCCCATCATACAGTTTCAGACGTATTATGAATTCGGTCCCGCTTCCCGGCTCTGATCGCACATCAAGACTGCCACCATGTTTTCCAACAATAATATCATGAGCAATTGCCAAGCCCTGCCCAGAGCCCTTACCTACTTCCTTCGTGGTAAAAAACGGATCAAATATCCGAGACAAAAGCTCCGGGGCAACTCCCACACCAGTATCGGCAATACTCAGTTCGGCAAGTCCATCAACAAGTCTTGTAGCAACCGTGATGGTTCCCATTTTACCGGAATCACCGACCTTCTCTTCTATGGCGTGGGAGGCGTTAACGATCATATTCAAAATAACCTGATTCAGATCGCCGGGCATACCAAGCACCATGGGCAGATCAGGCGCCAGATGCTCATCAAGACGGGCAACATATTTCCATTCATTGCGGGCAACCGTTGCCGTTGTCCTGACGGCTTCATTCAGGTCGACGGATTTGAACTCTCCGGTTCCCGGATGGGAAAAAGTTCTCATAGCCTTCACTATTTCACTTATTCTTCCTACGCCGTCAGCTGCTCTTTCAAAAGCCTTTGGCAGTTCAACATCTAAAAATTCAAGATCGTTATCTTCAACGGCCTTATCAATACTTTCAATAATGCCGGAGTACGCGCCATCAGAACGACACTGAAGCGCCAGCCCTTCATATGCAACGATAACGGATTTCAAGTCCTGAACTCCCTCCTTTGCAAATTGTATCGAGTCTCCCACATACTGGGTTGGCGTATTGATCTCATGCGCTATCCCCGAAGCCAACTCCCCTACGGCTTCGAGCTTGCGCGCCAAATCCAGACGACGCTCTAAATTTTTTCTTTCCGCTATATCGAGCAAAAGGACTCCAATATGCTTTTCTCCCTCGTGCTCCATCGGAACCAGATACCGGGAAACCGGGAAAGAATGGCCATCAACATGCTTCGCAACTCCTTCAGCATAAGGATTACCATTGGGATCCGAAGGACACGTGGATTCCGTATCAAACACCAATAGTCCTGCAAAAATATCGGAACACAATTGATCCTCCAACTCTGAGGAAGAAAGGCCAAACATGGAATGGACAACTGAATTCGTGCGAATGATCTTTCCGTTCTTCGGGTCAATGATGAAAAAAGCCGCCCCAATGCCTTCCAATAAGGCTGAAACAAGATGTCCTGTTTCCCGGGCATCCATCTCAGCCTTGTGCCGTTCCTGAATCTCCGTAGAAAGTTGCAACGTTCGGGTCTTCAAATCAGCAGTCCGCTTTTCCACTTCCTTTTCAAGGGCATCGCTAACAACCTGTAAACGGGTATGAGGAATGACAAGAAGCTTTCTGCCAATCATTCTGATAATTACAAAAAGAACTATCGTTCCAATCACAAGCGCCCCCACCATGCTTGTAATAAGGAACTCAATCCGCTGGCTGATATCCCTTTTACTGACTTCCTGCAGAAGAGATATCCTCGGGAAATTGGATGCCACTTCCAATGAAACTGCAGGAAGCTCAACATCCCCCATGGAAACGACAGAATTGCCATCCATCAAAAGTGCTATGCGGGCAGGCTGAGACGTTCGTCTGGAAAAAACTTCTTCCAGAGCAACAGGCAAAAATACAGAGAGAACACCTTCTGAAAGACCCTGATAGCGGACCGGCACACTCAGCCTCCAGTAACAACAGCCTGGGGCATCCTCTTCTATCTGTATAAGATCTACGGAACGTTGTGTTGTCCCATCCATCATTTTTTGAAACGCATCATTCCGGATGGCAGAATCAGAAAAACCTGGGGGGGAATATATAACTTGGCCCTGGAAATCCTGGAGACAAAAAAAAGCTTCACCGTTTAACATTTGCAGAGCTTCAACCAAATCCACAGTATTTGGCAAACGGACCTCGGGCTGCATGACGCCACCAATAATTGCCGGCAATTTGGAGTAGTCCTCAAGAAGTCTCAGACGATCTTCAAGATATGTCTCCAAATTATGCCTACGGCTCTCGAGCTCGTTTCCAACGTTATCCATCTGCAAACTGGACATCTCTCCGCCGATAACCCAAATAATGACAAATGTGCCCACTGCGGTTTGCAAGACAAAGAAGGCCAACAGGAAGTAGGTGAAAATCCTTGAAATGGAGTTTCTCCCTACTTCCTTCCCATCAGGAGAGGTGGATATGCCAAGACTACTGGCGGATAAGGATGACTTCATTGTTTTCACCATACCGCCCGAAAGTGAAATCATCCGTTCCAAGAGCTTCGTGCGCATCCTTGTCTGAAATGGAATATGGTTTGAAAGGCCGCTCGTAAATTTTGATCAGCCCCTGCACAGGCTTTTTCAAATTTTCCAAAGCAGCACGAACGCGGGTACGATTCTCAAGCATGTTTTTACTCATGCCTGCCTGCTTTACCGCTGCTATAAGTAACCGGGTCAAATCATACGCATGAATAAAACCGGTCGACGCTTTGATATCTTTGGGTGTCTTAACATCCTGAAATAGACTGGCAGCTCTTTGAAAAACTGTATTTGGAAAGGGCGCATCTCCCATATTCAAAAAGGAAAAACTGGTCTGTATAAATTCCAAATCTATTTTATCCCGAATGTACGCTGTGATCACTTCCGGGAAATCCCCACCAGTGATGCCCCAATGGCTCACAATGGGAAGCCGCTCGGAGGGGGGAAGCTCACACATGGCCCTGCAAACATTTTTTCCCTCCGGCGCATTGGCGACCAGAAAAATAACGTCAGCACCCGAGGCCTTGATGTTCCGGAGCATGATTCTGGCTGAAGTTTCCGTCAGTCCCCAATCAAACCAGACAATACGTGCCGGTTCGATACCCCTGTCACTCAGATTGGCCGTCATCGTTTTCTGATTTGACTTCCCCCATCCTGTGTTCTCCAACAGTAATGCCGGACTTATGAAGCCTCGTTCGTCCACGGCTCTTCGTACAATGACGCCCCCAGCCTTGCTGTCATCTATCGACAAACGAAAAATCCAGTTATTATCGTCCGGAGGACGTGTTATGGGTCCGGCAGCAGCCCAAGGGTCAAGCGTAAGAATCTTGTTTTCGTTAATAAATTGCCGATGAGCCAATAATGGTGGCGAATGCAGTCCTGTGAACAGGACAAACGCATAGGGATCTGCAAGAAACGTCTTGAGATTGGCCAAACTTCTGGCGGAATTACCTCGATGATCGAGAATCCTGATTTCAACGGAATATCCGGCCAGCTTATTATCAACCTGGGATAAAGCTGTACGAATTCCCCGCTCGATAGACACCCCGGAAGCGTTTGCACCGGTCATATCAGCATCCAGGTATATGCTGATTGTTGCCCCAGATGTGGCGGCAAGACAGGTCCAAGCAGGCAGGCATATAAAAAAACATATAAAAAAGGCCAAAAATTTATTCATAATTCTTACACACCTCTGAGTAGATAAAAAATCAATTCACAACTAACATAAACATGGGACTAATTAAAACATCTTGTTTAACTATGCGCCAAGTATATGAATAAAAAATAACAGTAAAAATTACCCAACAAAAAAAGGCACAGTTAACACTGTGACCTTTTTTCTCATCCAGACCTTTTGACAGCCGAAGTTCTAATTTCTGATAAAAAAACTAATAAAAACAGACTATCATATCAATATCGTCAAGTACTGCATCTCACCCTGAAAATGAATTCACTTCATCCTGACGAGCCCCCTCTTTTCTTTATTTTCCAAATAACGTAACAGATTGCCATGCTCCAGAGACTTGATAACCACTGAATACAGGTACGGAGGCTGCACAATGCAGGAAAAAGTCATCATCATGGGTGCGGCTGGTAGAGACTTCCACAACTTCAATGTATACTTCAAAAACAACCCCCGTTACAGGGTTATGGCGTTCACCGCCAATCAGATAGAAGGAATTGAAGGACGTCGTTACCCATCAGAACTCTGCGGAAAGGGGTACCCGGAAGGTATTCCCATCCATCACGAATCCGATCTGAGTTATGTAATCAGCCATTACAAGGTTGACCTCGTCGTCTTTTCCTATTCGGATGTTCCCCATTCCTATGTCATGCACAAGGCGTCCAAGGTGCAATCCATGGGAGCGGACTTCATGCTTATTGGGGCACAATATACGATGCTCAAGTCAAAAAAACCCGTCATCTCGGTATGTGCGGTACGAACCGGGTGCGGGAAATCGCAAACATCACGAAAAGTGTGCGACATCCTGCACAGCCAGGACAAACGTCCAGTGATCATTCGCCACCCCATGCCTTATGGAGATCTTTCGCAACAAGTAGTACAGCGTTTTGCTTCTCTTGAAGATCTGGATAAAAACCAGTGCACCATCGAAGAACGAGAAGAGTACGAACCAATCATTGAACAGGGAGGGGTTGTTTACGCAGGAATCGATTATGAAGCCATCCTAAGCAGGGCTGAACAGGAAGCTGACATTGTGATATGGGACGGCGGCAATAACGATACCCCTTTTTACAAACCGGATGTTGCCATCACCGTATTTGACCCCCACAGACCCGGACACGAACGCCTCTACCACCCGGGAGAAATCAACATGCTCCTGGCCGATATAGCCGTCATAAATAAAATAGATACGGCAGACTCGGATAGTGTTGATACCGTGCAGAAAAACATTAATCGATTCAACCCCAAGGCTCAAATAATATACGCCGAATCTCCCGTGGAGGTAGATAGCCCCAAATTGATACGGAACAAACGTGTATTGGTTGTAGAAGATGGGCCTACACTGACGCACGGAGAAATGCCTTTTGGTGCAGGAACGGTCGCCGCGCGTACGCTTGGGGCAGCAGAAGTGGTCGATCCTCGTCCCTATGCAAAAGGATTGATACGGGACATATTTCGAAAATATGCACACCTTGGCCCGGTACTCCCGGCCATGGGATACAGTGAAAAACAAATTATGGACCTGCAAGCCACCATCGAAGCCTGCGACTGTGATACTGTCCTATTTGCCACCCCGGCTCGAATATCCAGATTCATGAATATAAGCAGGCCATCAGCACGTGCCAGCTATCAATATGGCGATGCAGGAAACCCGACACTGGAAAAACATTTGCTCAAGTTATTGGATTTGCGCAAACCTGATTGGCGCTAAGGAGTATTGAGACAAAGAAAAAAACTGGAAAATCATCCATCAGCAGCACCGCCCTCTTCGAGTTCCGGGAACTCCTGCACAACACAATGTGTTGGCATAAGAAGTTCAACGCGAACGCCTCCTTCTGGCTTGTTCACCACACGGACATCCCATTGATGCTCATCCGCCACCTTGCGGACAATGCTGAGTCCCATACCAGAACCGTTTGGCTTGCGAGTGAAAAAGGGATCAAAAACAAACGGCAAATCTTCATCGGGTATTCCAATGCCTTCATCTTCCACAACAACGCTACATCCAGCCCCGTCACTGAGAGACATCACTCGTACAATTGCATGATGTTCCGACGAAAAATCGACTGCATTAAAAAGTAAAGCCTCTATCAGCTGCCGCAACTGCTTAAAATCCGCGGTTATATGCAAAGATTGCAGCTCAGCTTTCCAATCCAGGGTTTTACCCATTTTTTCGGCCCGCTGCTCAAGGCTTTTTCGAGCTTGATCAAGCAGTGTAGCCAAGTTGACCTGCTCCATTTGAGGAGCTTCAATTCCTGCGTAATCATTCACCGCACAAACCATCTCCTCAAGCCTTACGGACTCGTCCAGAATAGTATGAATATATTTTCCTACAGCATCACTGTCGTGGGCTTTCTTGAGAAGCAGGTTGGCAAACCCCGCTATTGCTACAGTACGATTTCGTACCTGATGAGCTACCGAGAGGGCCAGCAAATGCATGCTTCGCCTGCCCTCCTCTATGGACAGCAAATCCCGATAGGACCGAATGGCTGTTGTCACCGTAGTAAAAAGTTTCTGGACTGTCAGTTCTGTCTTCTGTTTGTAATCATTGATATCCAACTCGGTTACTACAGTACGTTCCGGGGCTTGCCCGGGTTGTCCTGTACGCAATATTATACGGGTCAATCTGTTGCTGGCATCGTTGCGAATAAATCGCGCTACGTCCAAGCCCGCACGACTATGCTCCATAACTACATCCAGAAGGACAACTGCCGTATCGGGGTGCTCCATAATACGCTCTTTGGCCTCCTGCCCCGAAAACGCACTCAGAAAGGTAAGCCCGCGCCCCTCGAAGGTAAAATCATCAAGCACCAGCCGGGTCATGGTGTGCACGTCTTCCTGGTCGTCCACAATCATAAGCTTCCAGGTTGGCACCTCTATCAGTGGCACTCGTGGTCCCTGTGCGGTTACCGATTCTGCGGACTCAGAAAAAAGGGGTCGTTCATCCATCATGGCAGCCTCACATAGCCTGCAATTCTATTTTTCCATCTTTCTGCAGCTTACCCCAATTATCAGTCAATGTCCTTGATGTATCCAAATTTCTAAGCGCCACTTTTATCACAAAAAAAGAAAAAAACTGCACATTTTCAGATTGAACTTGTACATATTTGGCAAAAAAACACATCTACTTTCAAAAACAAAAAACGACATTAAAAGTAACCATCTAAAATAATAGGTAAAAAAATAAAATAAAACTTGGCATGCGGATTGCTTATTTATAAACAAACGACATAGCCTCCTACCAACCTTTAACTCCTCCACATGAACAAGGCCCTATCGAACATTTTCGATAGGGCCTTGTTTTGTTGGTAGCTAACGTTACAAACAGTCGCGTCAAGCGTCTGAGACGTGGCAACCAAATTGATGCTTCCGGCACAGCCAGAGAACCGTTTTACTCTCGATGTCGTAATGGGGACTCACGTCCTCATTCGTCCCGCAGCACGCGCACTTGTGTCCTTGCGCTTTCAAAGGGAAGTAGTTCATCTGATTGAGCTTACGGTTAAATCGATTGATATGAGGGTACATGGGATGGTCCTCATGTCTTGAGCAATCCCTCTTGTTCAGTTTTCCGGTCTCACTGACCTTGATGCTGATCATTCTCGTCCGGTTGATGGTTCCGGTCTTTTTGTCAATCGTAATCTGGGTCGGTTCTTGCCAACTGCAAATAAACCGACGTCTGCTTTGGTCGAATCGCACCGTCATGATACGTCCTCCTTTCAGGGCCGCACACCAGCAGGCATGCGCTTCAGGCCAGGGCTCTGGCGGGTGTTCTACCGTATCCAAGTCCGGCCAAGGCCTATATTTCGTAATCCACCACTCGGCGTTCGCTAACAACTTTCTTGATGAACGCCACACATTCCTGATGCTCAGGGTGAATCTGATAAGCCTCAAGGGCTTCTCGGGTTTCAACTTCCGAATACAGCACAACATCGCACTCAGGCACGCTTTCTACCATTTCAATTCCGACTTCTATATTCACGAGACCGGGAATCCGGCCGCGAAGCCTTTCAAGCATTTCCTTCATTTTCACAGCGTTGGCAGAAGCATCAGCACCTTCGGCGATGTCCTTGAGTTTCCACATGACAATATGCTTGATCATTTTTGTATATCCTTCTGTTCGTTCTCGTTTTGTCAACTTTAATTAAGCAATATCCGGGCCAAATTGAACAAAATTAACCTTAGTCTTATATAATAACCATTTTCATGGTGTTGTCATTTGGTTGAAACCATTTATAACCGGCATAATCGAAAGCTGGTAACACAAAAACAGCTGCAACCACCGCTGCCCTACGTCTTTTCTCAAATGCCACATGCATACTCGCGTTGGCAAACGCAAACAGCAGGCAACACAAGAGTAACATCCTTTTTATTGATCATCATGGTCGCTACTCATCGAAGAGATAAGCGCAACAAGGTTCTCGGCCAGCAAGGAGAGCTCTTCCACTGCTGCGGAAGCCGCGCTCATTTCTTCATCCGTCTGTTCTGAAATGGTACTCACTTCCAAAGTAGCCTGATTGATTTCCTCGCTGGCAGCAGACTGCTGCTCTGCTGCAGCCGCAATACTCCGAACCCGGTCAGCCGTGGCATCAGCCTCTGTCACAATCCTCTCCAAGGCCTCACCGGACTGTCGGGCCAAAGTTGTACTTTTTTCCACGGATTGTACGGCAATTTGCGTAGCCTTGACGTTGTGTTTGGCTCCTTCCTGGATGCTGCTGACCGCTGCGCCAACTTCGGAGGTCGCCTGCATGGTTTTTTCCGCCAGTTTGCGAACTTCATCCGCAACAACAGCAAAACCACGGCCAGCTTCACCGGCACGCGCAGCCTCGATAGCAGCGTTCAAAGCCAACAGATTGGTCTGGTCCGCAATATCCTCAATCACGATCAGCACCTTACCAATCTCCTCAGCCTTGCTCCCCAAGGATTCCATGGACTCATGCAATTCACCGGCACGGCTCTCGACTTCGTCAATGGCAGAGATTACTTCCGTAACCACAGAGGAGCCACCGGTAGCCTCTTCCTTGGCCTGCTCGGCACTTTCTGCGGCAGCCACGGCATGTTGGGCAACTTCCATCACAGTGGCGTTCATTTCTTCCATAGCCGTGGCCGTCTCCGTTGTCCGCTCCCGCTGGGTTGCAGCTCCGGAACGGGCCGAACTGACGGAACGGCTCAACTGTTCAGCTGCGGCTGCCAAGCGAGACGAAATGTCTCCTGCCTCTCCCGCGGCCTGGGAAATTTTCTCGTTTTGCTGGGATATCTGGCACTCACGATCCTTGAGCTCACTCACATCCAGATACATGCAAAAACCACCAATAATTTTGCCTTCGAGGTCCGCCAAGGGAGACAGATTGGCCATAACGACAATTTCGCGACCTCTGTCTGTAATAAAATGGGCTTCATGATGGTGAATCTTGTAGTTTTTGCGCATGCAATCGCCGATCACGGCATCCCGATCATCCTTGTACAAAATCTGAGAGAGTTTTTTTCCATAATATTCTTCCGGATCATGATCCAATTCCATCATTTCCATGCATTCACGGTTAACGAAGGTCAGGCGTTGATCCGTATCAACGACGCAAGTTGCCACGGGGAGACCGTCAAGGATTCCCTGAGCGTAGCCCAAGCGATCTTTGTAGCAGCGTACAAGTTCCCGAGCTGAGGCTTCAAGATTTACAAATTCTCCCTGAAAAGGACCTTCCAAGGTTGCAGAATAATTGCCCATGGCAATATTATGCAAAAAATTCTGCAAGACAACAGTTGAACGAGTAACTCGGCATGAAAGCACCCAGCAAAGCAAAGCACCCCCCAGTAAGGCGAGGGCAACCAGCACCGCACTCATAAAGCCCCATCCGGCCTGGGCCAAATGCAACAAATATACTGCTACAGCACAAACAACAAAGGCCGCAGTATAAATACTACCGGCCACTACAGAAGCAGAAAGTTTCGATCTGTGAACGCTCTCAGTCATTGCACCCTCCAAATTTTGCCTCCCCCCCGAAGGCAAATGTGCATATGTGCACAATATGAAAAAATCGTAATGGATCTCCCACCCCATGGCGGGAGATCCAAAAAAAGACCCGGACTACGGAATAAGCGTGGCGTCACTTCTAGGGATTGCGGTCCAACCGAACCCGGGCCTCATGCATGCTATTTCTTATTCTCCGCCATAGCTTCAGCTACATGCTTTACCTGAATTTTGGAACCACGTCGACGCAGTCCACCACGAAGCTGCATGATGCAGCCGGGGCAGTCGGTCAGCAAAACGTCGGCCCCAGTAGCTTCTACATTGTCGAGCTTCTTTTTCAGCAGTTCACTGGAGAGTTCGGGGAACTTCATGGAGAATGTTCCGCCAAAGCCGCAGCAAACTTCTTCTTCATCGCATTCGCGATATTCAAGACCTGCAGTCTTAATAAGATCACGCGGCGCTTCATGAACGTCCAATCCACGGCACAAATGACATGGAGCATGGTAGGTTGCCGATTCATTGGTCTTGCGGAAAGAATCAGCGGAAACCTTAAGAACGTCATGAACAAAGGAACTGTAGTCAATGACCTTGCGGCTAAACTCCATAGCCAACGATTCCAGATGCGGATCACCGGCCACCAACTTGGGATAGTTGTGTTTCAAATGCGAAGCACAAGAAGCGCACAAGGTGATAACGTAATCGTAGTTCCCCTTCTGGAAAGCGCGCAGGTTTTGGATGGCCACGTCTCTGGCGGCTTTCATCTCACCCATCATCTGAACCGGCAGGCCACAGCAGGACTGTTTGTCCGGGAAATCCATTTCCACCTGATTATCGCCAAGAATCTTGACACAAGCTTTCATCTGCTCAGGGTAGACGAAATCCTGTACACAACCGGAGAACAAACCGACCCGGTATTTAGGATTCTTGACATCGGGACGAATGTCTTTCCACATGTCGCGGAACGGCTTTTCCGCGATCGTCGGCAAAGCACGGAAGTTCTGGTCACTGAACATCATGGGCAGATGGCGCAGATAACCTTCGCCTTCCTTCATGGGTTTCTGTGCATATTTTGCAGTGCGCAGCAGCGTATGGAACAAACGACGGTTACGCAGTAGCTTGCCGAGCAGCAGACTGGGCAGCGGATGGCCATCCTCATCCTGAATACGTGCATGTATCTGCTTGATAAGCCTCGGCAAATCAATTCCGCCTGCGCAAATGTCCTTGCAGGATTCGCAGTTGATACAGTTCTGGACCAGGTTTTTCGCCTTTTCCTTTCCATGGAAGAAATAGGTCAGAATCAAGCCGATGGCACCAATGTAAATGTGGCCCATTTTATGCCCACCGACGAGACGGTACACTGGGCAAACATTGGCGCAAGCACCACAACGGACACAACGCAAAACCTGAGAGAACAGAGGATCATCAGCCAATTCGCGGCGGCCATTGTCCAGAACCACGAAATGGATTTCCTTTTTTCCGTCCGGTCCGGGTGCACACTCGTTGGCACCGGTGACCCAGGTCACATAAGATGTGATGGCCTGCCCGGTCGCGTTACGCGGCAACACTTTGAGAGTACGCAAAGCGTCATGCAGCGTGGGGACCAACTTGTCGATACCCATGAGCGCGACATGAACACGAGGCAGTGTCGTGACCAGACGGGCATTACCTTCGTTGGTAACCAGACCGATACTACCGGTTTCGGCAACGGCGAAGTTGGCTCCGGAAATTCCCATGTCAGCTTCGGCATACTTGCGACGGAGTTCACGCCGGGCAACTTTGACCAATTTCTCGATGTCGGATTCCTGATCCTTACCCGTGACTTTCGTGAACAGGTCTTTGACCTGATGACGGGAAAGGTGAATCGCTGGCATAACCATGTGGCTCGGACCTTCATGCCGAAGCTGAATGATCCATTCACCCAAGTCGGTTTCCGTAACTTCCAACCCCTGATCTTCCAAGGCATGGTTCAGCAGAATTTCCTCTGCGGTCATGGACTTGGACTTGACGACAGTGCGGCAATTGGTGTCTTGCGCAATGCGACAGATAATATTGTTGGCTTCGTCCGCATCCTTGGCAAAGTGAACTTTGACGCCTGCGGCTTCCGCATTCTTCTTGAACTCTTCGTACAGTTCATCAATATGCTGGGCGGCATAGTCCTTGGAGTCCGCGATCTTGCGAATTAAACCTTTGACGTCCATGTCCTTGAAAGCATTGGCGCGTCCGGCCTTGTAGGCCACGGCAAACTTGTCAAGAGAAGTCCGCAGAAAATCATTGTTCAGGGACTCGTGCAACTCTTCGCGATATTCCTTGAGATTGTCAGCTTTCTGCATGCTAGTCCTCCAGAAGCAAGATGTGCAGTTCCAGGGGGCCGTGAACGCCAAGAGCAAGAACGCGTTCAATATCGGCGGTCCGGCTTGGTCCTGTGATAAAGGCATGATAGTCAGGCGTGCCCTTCATGGCGTCGACCAAATACTTTTCCGCGTCATAAGACGTTTCCACAATCTTGGACTGGGGCAGCATTACGACATGAATCTCGCTGACCATGGAAGCCAGACGAACCTCTTCACTCTTGGAAGCCAAAAGGACAGTACCGGTTTCGGCAATGCCGAGTTGGACTTCGGTAAACCCGATGTCAATGCCGGCAAGGTGCTCACGCATGCCGGAATCAATCAGTTCAAGTCCGACCTTTTCGCAGCGGGTTTTGAGAGCCTTGAATTCCTTGGCGTCCAACCCCGGAGCGGCGATAACCTTCTTCTGCTTGGCGGAGCAGACAGCTTCGGCCTTGTCGGAAAGCGGTGCCTCACACCCCACAGGCATCAATTGGCAAGCTTCCTTCTTGTCACAGAGGTCAACGATGTAATCCAATGCCTCGGCAGACGTTTTCACCTCGTGGACCTCTGCCGCAACGGCAGCAGCCTTTTCCTTAAACAATACAACACGTTCCTGATCAGTCATAGCTCCTCGCTTTTCTTCCCTCAGGGCGGCCCGAAGGCCGCCCCCGCACTAAGAGGGAAATAGTAATGGACTGGCTTTACCCCTTGGCCGCGAGAATATCCCGCGTTTCCCGAGCAATGGCCAATTCCTCGTTGGTGGGGATGACCCACACGTCTACAGCACTGTTGGCAGCGCTGATCTTTCTCGGCTCTCCGGACCGCTTCGCATTGGCGGCTTTGTCCAGAACAATGCCGAAGTTCTCCATATCCTTCAGGCTTTCCCAACGAACAATGTCGTCATTTTCACCAATGCCTGCGGTGAACACTATTGCGTCCACACGGCCCAAAACAGCCATGTAAGATCCAATATATTTCTTATTGCGATAGGTCTGCACAGCCACAGCCATGGCAGCACGCTCATCACCCTTGTCCGCTGCGGCATGAATGTCCCGCATGTCGGACATGCCGCACATACCTTCAAGACCGGACTTCTTGTTGAGCAACGTATCGATATCTTCCACACTCATGCCTTTGTTGCGGGCCAGAAAGGCGACAACAGCCGGGTCAATGTCGCCGCAACGCGTTCCCATGACCAGTCCGGCCAGCGGAGTCAGGCCCATGGAGGTATCAACGCACTTTCCGTTTTTCACAGCCGACATGGAACTGCCGTTACCAAGGTGCACGGTGATAATGTTGCACTCTTCGGCAGGTTTTCCCAACAGTCTTGCCATTTCGCTAGCCACATACTTGTGAGAAGTGCCGTGGGCACCGTAACGACGGATTTTGTTCTCCGTATACATCTCATACGGCAACGCATACATGTAGGCATGTTCAGGCAGAGTCTGATGGAAGGCCGTATCGAACACCACCACCTGAGGAACGCCGGGGAACAGGTTGGTTCCGACCTTGATTCCGGCAAGGTGAGCGGCGTTGTGCAGCGGAGCCAGAGGGATGCAGGCTTCGATGCCCTTCACCACTTCGTCGTCCACTACGGTGGGTTCACTGAAGTACTCACCACCATGCACGATGCGGTGTCCCAAAGCGTCGATTTCCGACTTGTCTTTGATAACGGCGGTTTCACCTTCCGTGATCAGCTCGATAACCTTGAGCAAACCTTCGTTATGCGTGGGGATTTCCATATCGATGACAGTCTTGCTCTCGGCATCGGTATCAGGGGCTTTCTTGTAGGCAACCACGCCCATCTCGAGTCCAATGCGCTCCACAAGTCCACTGCACAACACGGATTCGTTTTCCATGTCGATCAGTTGATACTTGAGAGAAGAGCTGCCAGCGTTCAAAACTAGGATTTTCATAAGCATCTATTCCTTTTCGGCCTGAGCCTGAATGGCGGTAATGGCCACGGTGTTGACAATATCGGGTACGGTACATCCGCGGGACAAATCGTTAACAGGCTTGTTCAGGCCCTGGAGCACAGGTCCGATAGCCACGGCCTGAGCGGCACGTTGAACAGCCTTGTAAGTGTTGTTACCGGCATTCAAATCCGGGAACACAAAAACGGTGGCACGTCCGGCCACTTCGCTATCGGGCAGTTTGGTAGCCGCAACATCGGGATCGATGGCGGCATCATACTGCAGAGGTCCTTCAATGGGCAGATCCGGGCAGCACTCCTGTGCACGCTTGCGAGCCAAATCCGTAGCTTCAATAATTTTCTCGACATCGGCTCCGGAACCGGAAGCACCTGTGGAGTAACTGAGCATGGCAACACGGGGATCAACTCCGAAAATACGGGCTGTCTGTGCCGAAGAAATGGCGATCTCAGCCAGCTGCGGGGCTTCGGGGTTGGGGTTCACGGCGCAGTCGCCGAACACCAGTACCCTGTCCTTGAGGCACATCAGGAACACGGAAGAAACAATGGCCGCACCGGGCTTGGTCTTGATAATCTCGAATGCAGGACGAATGGTGTGTGCCGTAGTGTTGACAGATCCGGAAACCATACCGTCGGCTTCGCCCTTGTAGACCATCATGGTGCCAAAGTAGGTCGGATCGGACATGCGGTCATACGCAATATCCTCAGTCACGCCCTTCTTCTTGCGCAGCTCCATGTAGGTCTGCTTGTAGTCCTCGAAGAATTCGGATTCCACGGGATTGATGATCCTGGCAGCAGAGATGTCCAGTCCTAGGCCGTTGGCCTTATGCAGGACTTCATCCACAGGTCCGAGCAACGTGATATCCGCGACGGCCCGACGCAACAGGATGTCCGTGGCGCGCAGTACGCGTTCGCCCGAGCCTTCAGGCAGCACGATACGCTGACGGTCACCAGCAGCTTTTTCCACCAAGCTGTACTCGAACATCTTGGGAGTAATCCTGGAAGACTTGCGTTCAACCACACGCTCACGCAGAGCGCGTACATCAACGCTGGATTCAAACAGTCCCAATGCGGAAGCGATCTTTTTCTGATCATCCGGCTGAATACGGCCATAAAGCTCGTTGAGCTTCTGTGTAGCCTGATATGTGTGGCCCTCGACGGAAACCACAGGCACCGGTACACCTGTCCAACCTTCGATCAACCGATGCACAGACGGCGACGGATTAATTCCGCCAGTCAGCACAACGCCGGCAATGTTGGGATAGGAGCTGGACAGCCGGGACGCCAAAGATGCCAATGTAATGTCGGAACGGTCACCAGGCGTGATGATCAGGCTACCTTCATCGATATATTCGAGGAAATTGCCGATCTGCATGGCAGCGATAATGTAATTGTCCACCAAAGTGTCCATACGGCCGTGGCCGTAAAGCACCTTGCCGTCAAGCCAGCGGCAGACGTCATCCATGCTCGGATTACCAAGGCTTTCATCTTCACCAATGGCGTAGACGAGTGTTTCCTTGCACTGAGCCTTGCTCTGGATCTTGGCAACAATATCCTTGGCGTCGCCATTGTCCACGCGGTTGATGATGGCTGCAGCGACATCAAGGCTCTTATCCTTAAGAGCATCGATGGTCAGCTGGGTGAGGCTCACGATCTCATCAGCGCTCTTCTTGCGACCGGAGGCCACAACCAGCACCGGGGCACCGAGGTTGGCGGCAATGTCGGCATTGAGGTCAAACTCAAATGCCGAATCCTTACCCTGAAAATCAGTGCCCTCGCAAAGAACAAAGTTGTACTTTGCTTCCAGCTGCTTGTACTTTTTGAGGATATTCTCCAAAAGAAGAGCATGCTGACCTGAATTAATCAGTTCGCGCGCTTCTTTCAGCGTATAGGCGTAGGTGTCCTCATAAGGGATGTCGAGCTGGTATTCACTGAGGATCAAATTGATGTCGTGGTCCCGGTTGCCTTCGCCCGGATCGTTGATGATCGGCCGAAAAAAAGCCGCCTTATGCACTTCGCGCATAAGCAGCTGCATGACTCCGAGAACAATTGCGGACTTGCCGCTCCTCTCTTCTGTCGCCGTGATGTACAAATTGGTGGACATTGCCATTCCTGTTGACTGTTCGTCAGGAGCAAATGCCGAGGCTAGCGGAGGCCTTCAGCATATAGTTCCATGACATGTTTTACTTGAACCCCGGCTTTTTTATGCGAAAGCATATCCGTGATCTGCATCATGCAGGCAGGACAACTCGTGGCCACGGTGGTTGCACCGGAGTCAATGATGTTGTCAGCCTTCCGATTGCCGATTTTTTTGGATAGCTCATAGTGGGCTATGTTAAAGCTGCCGCCACTGCCGCAGCATGTACCCGCTTCCGCCATTTCCTTGAATTCGCAGCCGGAGCTTGCCTTAAGTATGGTTCTGGGCTGTGCGGTAACTCCCAGAGAGTTCTTGAGATGGCAGGGATCGTGATAGGTCACGGTCTCGTTGCCAGCAACCTTGCAGGGTTCAACACCCAGGACATCCACAAGGAATTGACTCACGTCCATGGTCCGGGAGGCCAAATCACGAAGCTTCATGCGATTGGCAGAACTCCCCTGGTACATGTTCGGCCAGAGTTCCTTGATAGTGGAAGTGCAAGTCGCGCACGAGGTAATCAGATAATCGAATTCTCCCTTTTCGAAAAGGGCTAGGTTTTCTTCGATCAGCTTATCAAATGTATTCGTATCGCCGCTGGAAATGGTAGGAATACCACAACAGGCCTGTCCGGCAGGCATAAACACACCCACACCGTGATGCTCCAGAGCCTTAAGAGTGGCCTGCCCAACGTTGGGATAAATCTTGTCGATAACGCATCCCACGAATATGGCAACCTTTTTGCCGCTGGCTCCAGGAGCCGTATCCAGTTCCGGAACAATCTTATGCAGCGGCTTGTCGGCCAACGACTTAAAGTGGCGATCGCCAATGACGGGAGCCTGAAAACGGGCACATGACGCTCCCAGCATGCCGTCCACTTTCTTGGTGAACACCCCCTGAAATTTGGATCCAAAGGACAAAAGATGGTTGAAAAGCTTGGGATTTACAAGCATGCCGCGGAAAATGGCCTTTTTGACAGGCGAAAGCCCGAAATAGCCGGTCATGATCGCACGAGCCTTGATAAAGATGTCCAGCACCTTCACGCCGCTCGGACAGTTGGCCTGGCAAGTGCCGCATAACAGGCAGCGATTGAGCTTCTCGTTTACGCCTTCCGGATCCTTGAGCATCTCTGAGGCAAGGCCGTCCAACAGGGCAAGCTTGCCACGAGTCACATCGGATTCCTTGCCGGTTTGGGCGAAAAGCGGACAGACAGCTTGGCACATGCCGCAACGCATGCAACCGACCAACTGATCGTCCAGCTCCTTGAGCATTGACGCTAACGTATGGATATCAGCCATGATTATCCCCCCTATCCTATGATTTTGCCAGGATTGAGGATGCCCTTGGGATCGAGCACGGACTTCATTCGGCGGGAATATGCGAGGGTACCGGGGCTGGTTTCCGTCTCCAGAAACTTGGATTTGGCAAGGCCTATTCCATGCTCGCCGGAAAGCGTACCGCCAAGAGCCAAAGCGCGGTCAAAAATCATGTCGATGGCTTCTTCAACACGCTCCCATTCCTTCTCATTACGCTTGTCCGTAAGGATGGTGGGATGCAGGTTGCCGTCGCCGGCATGACCGAAGGTTCCGATTGTCAGGTCGTATTTGCTGCTGACTTCATCCAAAGCGGCAATCATGGCAGGAATCTGGGAACGAGGCACAGTAGCATCTTCCAACACGCAAGTGGGCTTGAGGTTGGCCAGTGCAGGCAAAGCATCACGGCGGGCCTGCCATACAGCGTTACGCTCGGCCGCGTCGTTAGCAACTTTGATCTCGGATGCAGAGTTCTGCTTACAGATTTCCTCGACCTTGGCAGCTTCCTCTTCCACTTGCGCAGGATGGCCGTCCACTTCGATAAGCAGCATTGCGGCAGCATCGACAGGAAGCCCTGCCTTGCGGAAATTCTCAACAGTTCTAATTGTGAAATTGTCCATGATCTCCAGAGTCGCCGGAACGATCTTGTTGGCGATAATGGCTGCTACAGTTTCCGAGGCGGCTTTCATGGACGGGAATACAGCCATCATGGACTTGGCGGCTTGCACGGGAGGAACCAGCTTGAGGATCAATTTGTCAAATACGCCCAGCGTACCTTCCGAAGCGACCATCAGGCCAGCCAGATTGTACCCGGTGACACATTTGACGGTGCGCGAACCGGTCTTGATCAAGTTGCCGTCAACGTCCCAGAAATCGACGCCCATGACGTAATCCTTGGTCACTCCATACTTGAGTCCCCGCAGGCCGCCAGCGTTTTCGGCTACGTTGCCGCCGAGCGTGGAAACAGTCTGACTACCGGGATCGGGCGGATAGAAAAGACCTTTTGAAGCTACTTCGGCAGCAAACTTGGCTGTGACCACACCGGGTTCGACCACGGCGTACATGTCCTGTTCGTTGATTTCCAAAATTTTACTCAGGCCATTGGTCAAAACAACAACTCCACCGGGGTGTGGAATCGTTCCTCCGGAAAGATTGGTTCCCGCGCCACGCACGGTCAGGTGAATGCCGTTGTCATTACAGAGCTTGACCGCTTTGCCCAACATTTCGCTGTTCGTAGGACGAACAACCAAAGCAGGCATAACGGAATCCAACACGGCAGCATCATATGAGTAAGTATGACGGTCGGTTTCACTAGTCATGACATTTTCAGCGCCGACAATAGCCTCAAATTCTTTGACAATGGTGTCTTTACACATAACTAACTCCTCAAAATTTGTTGGCGGCAAAGACCGCTTAATGATCATTAGACATAATCATTTTTATCTAAGGAGGGGGAGCAAAACCGCTCCCCCTCTTTAATATTTAGAACAGATGCGGCACAAACACGAAGCTCAGAAGGCTGGCGACAACGCCGACAACCAAACCGTACAGCAGGAAAGGCCATACGGTGCGCTTCAGAATCTGCCCTTCCATGCCGGAAAGCCCCACAACCGCGCATGCGGCAACGATGTTGTGGATGCAGACCATGTTACCCATGCCGCCACCAACGGCCTGTGCGGCCACGATGATCTGGCGGGGCAGTTCAAGCTGCGAGGCAACGCCCCACTGAAACTCGGCGAACAACAGGTCGGAGACCGTGTTGGAGCCGGTGATAAATGCGCCAAGACCACCCACAAACGAAGCAAACATGGGCCAGGCGTTGCCGGTAATGGCAGCGACAGCCTTGGCCATGGCCAAGGGCATGGACGGATAGTTGTGAGGGTTCAATGCAGCGTCAACGATACCGGAACCGCGGAAGATGGAGACCAGAGCAACTGCAGCAAACAGTGCAATGGTGGGGTTCTTCATCGTCGCAATAGCTTGTCCCCAGGCAGCCTTGACCTTGGAACCGGGCATGCCGTGAATGGCAATGGTCAAAATGGCAACCAGCATGAACGGGATGGTGCCGGGCAGATAGAGGTACTGGATAGATGCGTTAACGCTCTCAAAACCAAGAATATGGCTGAACTTGATGGCCTGGGAAGCAAGCATTCCCTTGAGGCCCAGTTCGGGGATACGGGTAACGACCAGAATCAGGCCGATAAGAATGTACGGCAACCAAGCCTTGAACTGGCTCATGTGCGCCTTGAACTCGGAAGAACCGTCAGTGGAAACGGAACCAGTCCATTCAGGATCCCAAGTATTGGACGGACCAAAGTCCCAGACCTTCTTAGGAACGCAGAAACCGGCCTTGGCACCGGCGATGATGATACCCAAACCAACCAGTCCACCGATCAGGGACGGGAATTCAGGACCAACAAACCAGGCAAAGACCATGTAGGGAATGGTGAAGGCCACGGCGGAGAAAACGCAGAATTTCCATGCAGCCAGACCGGGCTTCCAGCTCCGTTCTTGACCGAAGTAGCGAGTTACGAAGCCAAGCATGAAAATGGGCAGAACAAAAATCATAATCAGGTTCATGACTGTAGCCCACTGTCCGATCAAGGCGTTGAAGTCGCCCATGTTGCTGAAGTTCACAGCAGCACCGGAACTAACGGCGTCGTTGACAGCCGGAGCAAGGAACTTGAGTCCAAGAATAACCGGGGTTCCCACAGCACCAAAGGTGACCGGGAAAGAGTTGAACACCAAACAGATGATGGCTGCAGCCAACGGGGGGAAGCCGAGCGACAGCAAAATGGGTGCTGCCAGGGCTGCCGGGGTACCAAAGCCTGCTGCGCCTTCCACGAACGCGGCAAACATGTAACCGATGATGATGGCCTGGATACGGCGGTCAGCCGAAATGTTCTGCATACCGTACTGTATGGTTTCCATACCGCCGGAATGCTGCAGTGTGCGGAGAATCAAAATCGCACCGAAAACAATAATCAGGATGCCTATGGCGGTGACAAATCCCTGCAGGGTCAAAGCGGCCACATACGAGGCGGGAAGCCCCCAAACGGCAACAGCGCCAGCAGCAGCCGTCAGCCACGCCAAAGGCATGGCCTTGGTGGCAGGCCAGCGCATCCCTACCATAAGTATCAACGCCACCAGAATTGGCAGCAGTGCAACCAAAGCGAGCACTTCAATGGACATTCCAAACTCCTCCTCAAAAATAGATTGAAACTACGTCATCCTCTGCCAGAACTTCATGGAGCAGCAGGGGCCAGGGCAAACCGCACTTTCCCCGACCCTATTGCGGCAGCATGAATAAACTATATACAGCCTGTCCCAAAGGGCAGACTCCGTACCGCCGGGTGCTGATGCACCCGGCGGATTCGGACTTTATTCTTTGCCTTCAGCGGAATCGGCAGCCGCAAAATGATCAGCCGATGCCATATGCTTCAGGGTTTCGTAACGAGCGTTGTAATCCTCTTCGATCTGAGCGCGCAGAGCCTTGGAAGCTTCAGGGTAGAAACGTTCCAGCATGGCATAGCGGTTTTCGCCGGAGAGGAATTCCTGCAAGGAGCCATCCGGATCCTTGGATTCCAGCAAGAACGGGTTCTTGCCTTCATCAGCCAACTGCGGGTTGAAACGATACAGCGGCCAGTAACCGGACTGGACAGCCAATTTCTGCTCTTCCTGAGTCTTACCCATACCCTTGCGGATACCCTGGTTGATGCAGGGAGCGTAGCAGATGATCAGGGACGGTCCGGGATAGGCCTCAGCCTCCCTGAACGCCTTGACCAACTGGGCCTTATCGGCGCCCATGGCCACGGAAGCCACATACACATAGCCGTAAGTCATGGCCATACGGGCGAGATCCTTCTTGCCGGTGCGCTTACCAGCGGCAGCGAACTTGGCGATGGATCCCAGCGGAGTGGCCTTGGAGGACTGACCGCCGGTGTTGGAGTACACTTCGGTGTCCATGACCAGGATATTCACGTCTTCACCGGAAGCGAGCACGTGATCCACGCCGCCGAAACCGATGTCGTAAGCCCATCCGTCACCACCGAAGACCCACAGGGATTTCTTGGTGAACAGGTCTTCCATGCCAGCGATTTCACCGAGCAGGCCATCGGTCTTGCCCTTGAGCAGAGCCTTCAGGGCTTCGCCGTATTCGCAGGACTTGGCAGCATCGTCACGATTTTCCAACCAGCCTTTCATGGCTTCGGCAAGTTCACCGGAAGCATCGGCGAGAGCTGCTTCGACCTTAGCGGCCAGATGTTCACGACGATGGGAAACAGCCATGTTCATGCCGTAACCGAATTCGGCTGCATCTTCGAACAAGGAGTTGCCCCAAGCCGGGCCATGACCATTCTTGTTCACGCAGTAAGGCGTGGTCGGAGCGGAGGCACCCCAGATGGAGGAACAACCGGTGGCGTTGGCAATGATCATGCGTTCGCCGAACAGCTGGGTCAGCACCTTGACGTATGGGGTCTCGCCGCAACCGGAGCAGGCGCCGGAGAATTCCATGAGCGACTGCTGGAACTGGCTACCCTTGACCGTATCACGGGCAACGAGGTCGTCCTTGTAGGAAACGGTCTCGCTATAATCGAAGTTGGGGACTTCGGCTTCAACCTGGGTAGCCAGAGGCTTCATGACCAGAGCCTTGTCCTTGGCCGGGCAGATGTCGGCGCAGTTGCCGCAGCCCAGACAATCCATGGTGTTGACCTGCATACGGTACTTGAGGCCCTTGAATTGCTTGCCCTTGGCGTCCAGGGTGGCAAAGCTCTCGGGAGCGGAACCAAGTTCGTCCTCGGTGACCAGCACCGGGCGCAGTGCGCTGTGCGGACAAACAAAGGCGCACTGGTTGCACTGAATGCAGTTGTCGGAAACCCACTCGGGCACCAGAATGGCCACACCACGTTTTTCGTATTTGGAAGTGGCAACCGGGAAAACGCCGTCGGCCTTGAAAGAAGAAACCGGCAGGTTGTCACCCTTTTGACCAAGAATGGGACGGACAACATCACGAATGAATTCGGGATCATTGTTCTCTGCAGCGTCGGAATCAACGGCATCCTTCCAGGAGGCGGAAACCGGAATCTCAACCAAGGCGTCGACAGCCTTGTCAACAGCGTCCACATTCATCTTGACGATGTGGTCGCCCTTCTTGCCGTAGGCCTTCTTGATGGAATCCTTGAGAAGATCAACTGCCTGCTCAAAGGGAATCACGTCGGCCAGCTTGAAGAACACAGTCTGCATGACCATGTTGATGCGGTTGCCCAAGCCCACCTCAGCGGCGATCTTAACGGCATCCACATTGTAGAACTTCAGGCCCTTTTCGGCGATGGCGCGCTTCATGGCTGCGGGCAGCTTACGGTCCATGTCTTCGGCACTCCAGGCGGAGTTCAACACGAATACGCCGCCGTCCTTGATACCATCCAGAACGTCGTACTGGCGGACATAGCTGGACTTGTGGCAAGCCACGTAGTCAGCAGCGGACACCAGGTAGGTGGACTGGATGGGCTTTTCACCGAAACGCAGGTGGGAAACGGTGATACCGCCAGACTTCTTGGAGTCGTAGGCAAAGTAACCCTGAGCGTACATGTCGGTGTTGTCACCGATGATCTTGATGGCCTGCTTGTTGGCACCGACAGTACCGTCAGAACCAAGACCCCAGAACTTGCACTGGACAGTGCCTTTCGGAGTGGTGTCCAAAGTCTCGGCCACAGCAAGAGATGTATTGGTGACGTCGTCTTCGATACCCACGACAAAGTGAGCCTTGGGGGTACCGGCAGCCATGTTTTCGTACACGGCCTTGATCATTGCAGGCGTGAATTCCTTGGAACCCAAGCCATAACGACCGGGGATGACTTCCGGAGCATTGCCCTTTTCCGCAAACACGGTGCAAATGTCCTGATACAGGGGATCGCCGAGAGCGCCGGGCTCTTTGGTGCGGTCCAGCACAGTGATGCGGGCAACAGAAGACGGCAGCGCTTTCAGGAAGTGCTCAATGGAGAACGGACGATACAGACGGACCTTGACCAGACCGACTTTTTCGCCAGCGGCAACCATGTGGTTGACGACTTCTTCGATAGCTTCGCAACCGGAGCCCATGGCAACGATAACGCGATCAGCATCGGGAGCACCAACATAGTCGAACGGCTTGTAGGAACGTCCGGTCAGCTTGCTGACCTTTTCCATTTCAGCCACGACGATGTCGGTGAGATTGTTATAATAGGTGTTGGCAGCTTCGCGACCCTGGAAGTAAATGTCCGGGTTCTGCGCGGTACCGCGGATTTGCGGATGCTCGGGGTTCATGCAGCGACCACGATAGGCTTCCACTTTTTCCATATTCACCAAGCCGGCCATATCATCATAGTCGATGACTTCAACCTTCTGGATTTCATGGGAAGTACGGAAACCATCAAAGAAATGCAGGAAAGGCACGCTGGATTCAATGGTTGAGAGATGTGCAACCAGAGCCAGGTCCATAACTTCCTGCACCGAGGCAGAAGCCAACATGGCGAAGCCGGTCTGGCGACATGCCATAACGTCCTGATGGTCGCCGAAGATGGACAGGGCATGTCCGGCGATGGCACGAGCGGAAACATGGAAAACACCGGGGAGCAACTCACCAGCGATTTTGTACATGTTCGGAATCATCAGCAACAGGCCCTGAGAGGCGGTGAACGTAGTGGTCAGAGCTCCAGCGGCCAAGGAACCGTGGACAGCACCGGCAGCACCGGCTTCGGACTGCAACTGACGAACCTTAACGGTCTGACCGAAAATGTTCTTGCGACCTTGAGCGGCCCAGTCATCGGCAATCTCACCCATGGTGGACGAAGGCGTGATCGGATAGATCGCCGCACATTCGCTTAGGGCGTAGGAAACATGAGCGGCAGCTGTGTTGCCGTCCATGGTCTTCATTTTTTTCGCCATTGTTTTCTCCTTAAAAAGAAACGCCCGACGTAAACACGTCAAGGCAGTATCGGTTGAACACGACCTTACTATTTCTATGGATTCGGTTTTTAATAGAACAAGATATGTGCCAAACCTGTCACAACCAAACAAAACATAGAAATCAAGATGGTTAAACAAAAACGATATCAATTAATAACATTTAGCATATTACTATATGTCCATTTTTTCAGACAATGACAGCCGGCCATTATTCTCAAAAAAACAACCTATTCGGCGCATCCACCATCAATGCCACTTAACTCACTGCTATAAAAGGATATATTTACATGTCTGAAAAATTGGACTCTAATCCAATCATATCCATAAAATAAGACCGCCTTCAAAAAGAAGACGGCCTCACAGAAGAGCAAAGTGAGATCTTTTGCTACATGGTAATACTATACTTTTTCAGTAGAGCATAGAAATGAGAACGGGACAAACCTGATATTTTCAAGACTTGAGCCGAATCCCCCTGACACCGCCGAATCAGTTCGCTCAAGTACACCTTCTCCGCCATGGATTTGAATTCACGTAAAGCGGGGAGCGGTTGCTCGAAAATCTCACTGAAAAGATCTTGTCCAATTTTTCGGACACCCTCGGAAACAGCCTCTTCAGGTTTAACGGAATCTACGTCCGAGCCTGTGAATTTTCGTACCTGCTTCCGTGCAACCTTGATCCGCAACTCTCGCGGCAAATGCATGGAATATAAAGTTTTTTCCTCGCCAGCACTAACGACAGCCCTTTCCAGAATATTGAAAAGTTCACGAATATTGCCCGGCCAATCATAGCTCTCAAGAGTTAGAAAAAAGTCCGAACCAAATCCTTTTTCCGGGATTCCGTACCGCTTGCACAGCTTATCCACTTGAAACAGAGTCAGTGCACGCAAGTCATCCAACCGCCTGCGCAACGGCGGCAAGTGCATGGAAAACGTCTTGAGCCGAAACAACAAGTCACTGCGAAACTCCCCTTTCTCCACAAGCACATCAAGATCTTTGTTGGTTGCCGATAACAATCTGAAGTTACTTGTCTGTTCACGGGTATCGCCTACAGGACGAAACGTGCGCTCCTGCAAAACACGCAAAAAAGCCTTCTGAAGCGACATCGACATTTCCCCGACTTCATCGAGGAACAATGTCCCGCCGTCCGCCATACGGATCAGGCCGGTGCGATCACTCTGCGCTCCAGTAAACGCTCCCTTTTTGTGACCGAAAAGTGTCGATTCCACCAAGCTTTCCGTTAGCGAAGCACAATCCACCACAACAAAGTTTTCCTGCGTCCGCGAGCTGTTCTGGTGGACAGTGCGGGCCATAAGCTCTTTTCCTGTCCCGGTCTCCCCGGTTATAAGCACGGAAGAATCGGAACCGGCAGCCTGCGCGGTGAGGCGCAGTAAGGCCTTAAAGGTAGCTCCTTCCCCAACCAACCCGCTAAGATTCAATTTCTGCTGTGCAGCATGGCCCAGTTTTTGATCATGATATTTGAGAGCACGCCCCAGAGTCAGCGTTATTTCCCGCACCGATGAAGGCTTGAGCAAATAGTCCCAGACGCCTTGCTGAATAGCCAACTCAGCCCCGTCCGGATCTCCTTTTCCAGTAAGGATAATGACTTCCGGGGCATCCGCATGGGCGGCAATATGAGGCAAAATATCCATGCCGCTCCCATCCGGAAGACGCACGTCCAAAAAAACGACGTCCACTTCCCCGTCCTCCAGGCGGTCCAGTCCATCAGTCAGGGTATGTGCGGAGATAGCCTCATGAGAGAGCCGGGTTACCAAACTTTCAATGGTCTCACACACTTCGTGGTCATCATCTATAATCAGGACCTTGGACACTGGTATCACCCCGTCATGAGCCGAGTACGGAATCAATAGCCTCGGCAATTATGTTTTTGTTGTAGGGCTTGATAACAACACGCTTTATATTTTTCAATCTCGAAGCGGCTGTCGCAGCATCCTCTCTGCCGGAAACAAGCATTACAGGGAGATGGGGGGCAGTATCCTGAAGACTCAAGGCCAATTCCACGCCATTGGTATCCGGCATGTCGAAATCGGTAATAACAAGATCAAACACATATGGATCGCGGGCAATCACACCGATTGCATCCATAGGATCGCTAGAAGCAACAACATCATATCCAAGACTTTCCAAGATGCGCGGAGTGGTTTGCAATTGATCTTCATCATCTTCCACAAAAAGAATCCGCCCCATACCCGGAGCCAATTTATGCAAAGGAATTGCACCGGTTTCATCCAACGCCTCATTGCTCGGCAAATACAACTCAAAGCTGGTCCGGGCCCAGGGAGTGCTGGAAACAGTGATGGCTCCGTTGTGCCCTGTCACAATTCCATGAACAACGGCCAACCCCAGGCCGGTTCCTTCCGTCTTGTCTTTGGTCGTGAAAAACGGATCGAAAATCTTATCCAAAATTTCCTGAGAAATACCGGGGCCATCGTCGCTGATGGCCAATTTCAGATAACGATCCGGCCGCAAATTGAGCATCCTTGCATCTTCAAACCCAAGATCAACCTCACAAAGTTCAACTTCGAGCACACCGCCAGACCCGCGCAAGGCCTGAAAAGAGTTGGTGCACAGGTTAAGTACTACCTGATGAAGCTGTGTCGGGTCCGCGTTGACGCAATTCAACCCGGCACGAATGTTGGTTCTGATATCGATATTTCGGGGCAGAGAAGCCTTGACCAACCCCAAAACCTCATACAACAATTCGCCCATATCAGTGGGCCTGAAACCTTCCTGCGAAGGACGGCTGAAGGCAAGAATCTGCTTGACCACATTGCCTCCACGCTGGGCGGCCTTGAGCACGCGAGCAAGGTCTTTCCGAGTTACGGAATCAACTGGTACATCCCCAATTGCCAACTCCGTGGAATTGATGATCGAAGTCAGAATATTGTTGAAATCATGAGCAATACCTCCGGCGAGAGTACCAATGGCCTCCATTTTCTGCGACTGTAAAAGCTGCTTTTCCAAACTGAGTTCCTTGGTAATGTTTTCAGCAGTGCTCAGTGTTCCCACAACCTGACCAAGCCTGTCGAACAAAGGAACTTTGGTAATCTCGAGCCACACCGTATTTCCCATGCGATCCTGCACTTTTGTCCGTGCTTTGGTCACGGATTTTCTTGTGCGGTACACCTCTCGATCCAGGGCATTTGCCCACTCGGCATATTCTCTGGTGTGATCGAGAAGTGCCAAATCACTTTTGGAAACAATTGAGCTGGGACGATCCAACCCGAAAAAGTCAGTAAATGAGCGGTTGGCACCAAGATAGCGTTGATTTTCATCCTTCCAGCAAACTAGTTGCGGGATGGTATCCATAAGAATTTCCAAAAATGAAAGCTGGTCCATGATCTTTTTTTCGACCAGCTTCCGTTCGTTAATATTGGAAATAAGAAAAATCATGACAACCAGCAACACACCAAGACTGCAGATAATGGTCCAGAAAAGTTCTTTGGGGAGCTCGTAGAACGCCTTGGGAGTATTGATAAGATGACTGCCAGAAGGCAACAAATCTTCCGAGATGTGAAGCCGCTGCATCACCTTCCAGTCAAACCAGTACTCGCCTGCGGAGGTATTGACCACAGGAATGGACGAAACAGGCGTGCCGCGCAAGACCTTGAGTGCCATTTGTGCGGCCTGAGCCCCCTGATTTTCGCCGGAAAGAAGCTTGCCGCCTACACTGCCATGTCCAAGTAAAAAACGCCATGCGCTGTACAAAGGAACAGTACTGTACTTGTATATTTCCTCCATGACTTCTTCAGCTGTATAGAAACGGCCATCCACTTCCTGATACATGGGCATGAAGAACAAAATAGTGTCGTCCGGCAATTGCCGAACCCGGGTCAGCATCTCCCCCAGCGACATTTTGGTCCAGTATTCAAATTCCAGCCGTCTCTTGAAAGCGGGCATGATACCTTCGATCTGCTTTCGGATGTAACGCCCGGCCGTAGATTCGTCTCCGACAACCACGACACGATTGACTCCTGGATGAAGAGTAAGGGCCACGTTGAATGTATCCACGAAAGGCGGAACTTCTTCCACCCCGGAGATACCAGGTTCAAGCCTCTTCGTGGACATATTCACACCACAAAAAACAATGGGGACGCCCGGAAAAAGCTCCTCCCGGTTCTGCCGGACAAAATTGAAGGCGTCGTTGTCCGAAACAAGAATGACATCAAATTTTTCACCAGCGAACTTGTCTCGATAAAGAGTCAGAAGTTTGTCTTTGATATTAACGTATTTCTTGCAATCCATATACTCGGTTTGCAATTCAATCCTGAACTCGCTGTTTTCCAGTACAGAAACAATGCCCTTGCGTATTTTGTCAGACCAGACGTACCCATGATGATAGGAATTCAGGTACAAGGCCTTTTTCTTGACCTTCTGCGCGAAAGCTGCTTGTGGAAACAGCAAGACAAGAAGAAGTGGAAGGAATATATAATTTCTCATGAACACTTTCCCGTGTTTGAATGACGCCCAACGCGATAGTAACAAAAAAAACGAAATGCAAGAAACAGACCTTGCTGCGTACCCAAGACTGTACACGGCGCTCCATATCTGTCATGAAATACAGAAACATTAATTCGTTTTCCGGAGGAATGACATGAAAAAAATCATAGCCGTCTTTGTGCTGACAGCTTTTCTCGGCGCCGGATACGGCTGCGCCAACAAGGCCCAGCAGGGAGCAGGAATCGGCGCTCTGGCCGGTGCCACAATCGGTGCCCTGACCTTCAAAAACAAACTTTCAGGGGCGGCCATAGGCGCAGGCGTTGGATTGCTCATGGGTTACATCGTGGGCAACGAATGGGACAAACACGATGAACAACAGGTCCAAAACACGCTCCAAAATGGCAAGTCAGGCGTATCTCACGAATGGGTAAACCCGGATACGGGAAAGAGCTACTCGGCAACCCCTGCTCCTGCCTATATGCAGGACAACAAACTATACCGGGATGTGGTCATCAAGGAAGACGGCCCTGACGGTGAAA
Organism: uncultured Desulfovibrio sp.; assembly: GCA_913060505.1. Lineage (GTDB taxonomy): Bacteria > Desulfobacterota > Desulfovibrionia > Desulfovibrionales > Desulfovibrionaceae > Pseudodesulfovibrio. Next base: position 104,764 of record CAJXRQ010000002.1, on the reverse strand, counting down.
GTATTATAGCCAAGGCCTACCGGGATGAAAAGGGACAATGGCGACTGAAGCAATAGCAATCTTGAAAATAAAAAGGGCCGCTCCTAAACGGGGCGGCCCTTTTTATTTTCAAGATTGCCTATCCGGAACTCATCGCAAACTTTGATTCTATGTGGTGATATAACTGGACGGGAACATATGCTTGAGCCGGGCAAGCACCCGCTGGGCCTGCTCGCGACTGGCATATGTGCCAGCCTGAACCACATGCAGCCTGCGTCCATTGCTGTTTACGACATTGATACGCGACTGCGTGTATCCGGCAGCCTGCAGCTGACGATTCATCTTAACCGCGTTGCCACGGTCCGTAAAAGCTCCGACACGGACGTGAAAACGATTCGCACGGGTTGCCACTACAGTGGTAGAGGTTTGCGGTGCCGGAGCGGAACCTACAGCTGTTATACGAACACGGATCACGCCCTGCTTGACGGAACCCAATTTTTTAGCCGCACCATAGGAAAGATCAAGCAGTCGGCCTCGTACAAACGGTCCGCGGTCATTGACAGTGAGATAAACGCTGCGACCGTTGGAAAGGTTGGTCACGCGCACTTTGGTTCCGAGAGGCAAGGTCTTGTGTGCTGCGCTCAAACCATACATATTGTAAATTTCGCCAGTAGCGGTCTTCTTGCCATGAAAATCACTGCCGTACCAGGAGGCCATACCGACCTGATCATATCCACGAGCAGACTTGAGCGGATAATACGTCACACCCAAAACACGGTAAGGCTTGGTCTTGGGCGCGTAGGCCTTGGCTGGAGACTTCTTGGACGATGGGGCCGAAGAATAAATATGCTGCGGAAAAGGATTAACCTTGTTCATGACCGAACAACCGGACATGAGCACAATGGCCAACAGAGCTATGATCAATATAATGCGATGCATCCCGTCCTCCTCGTGGACTTACGGACCCGGCCGGGAGTTCTCCTCCTCCCCAGCGAGCCAAAATACTGTCAAAACAGGCAATCTGGCCCTACATCTTTCAAAACTTGTGCCATCTCAACAACTTAAGCACAACATATTGATATAATTTATGTTTTAAACAAAAAACCTTACTTCCAATAAATTGACACATGCTTTTTTGCACAGCAAAAACAGTTATGCAATACATGCGAACAGAAGGCTTCCACGTCCATGCTACCAAAACTTGCACACGATGCAAAAGCAAAAATCCACTATTCAAGGCAACCATACCATTGCCCTTGCACACACTCTGCTGTTGGCAAACATAATAAAAAAAGGATGGCCGCCGCCAAACGACCATCCTCGGCAAATAACATCCCCCATTTAGTGTCGTCAGTGATGGAAAAATCTGGGCCGCGTCATGTTTTCTGGTTTGAGAATATCCTCCAACTCCTGGCTTGTCAGGTACCCCTTTTCAAGTACGATATCATAAACGGAGCGCCCACTTTCTACAGCGGCCTTGGCTATTTCCGTAGATTTTTCGTATCCGATGTAGGGATTGAGCGCCGTCACCAAACCTATCGAATTCTCCACCAACTCACGGCACCTGTCCTCATTGGCTGTTATGCCGCGTATGCATTTATCCGCCAGAGTAAGGCATCCACGCCGCAAGATATTGATGGATTCGAAAAGGCTTTGCCCCAAAACAGGTTCCATAACGTTGAGTTCTAACTGTCCTGCTTCGGCGGCCATTGTCACTGTCAAATCATTGCCGATAACCTTGAAAGCCACCTGATTCACAACTTCAGGGATGACGGGATTGACCTTGCCCGGCATGATGGATGACCCCGGAGCCATGGGCGGAAGATTAATTTCATTCAACCCGCAACGGGGACCGCTGGAAAGCAATCGCAAATCGTTGCAAATCTTGGAGAGCTTGACAGTAAACCTCTTGAGCACGCCGGATAATTGGACATACGCTCCAGTATCCTGTGTGGCTTCCACCAGGTTGGGCGAAGAGACCAGTGGCAACGTTGTCAATTCCACCAGCTTTTCAGTCACAGTTCTGGCATAGTCAGGATGGGTATTGAGTCCGGTCCCGATGGCCGTAGCTCCCATGTTGATCTCATGCACCAGTCCTTGAGCTTCCTTGAGCCGATGTTCATCTTCACCCACCATCACGGCCCAGGCCTGAAATTCCTGTCCCAGTGTCATGGGTACGGCGTCCTGCAATTGCGTACGCCCCATCTTGATGATCTCCGCGAATTCTTCCCCTTTGGTCTCGAATGCTTCCCGCAAATAAATCAGGGCATCGATAAGTTCCCGAATCTCAAGAATCAACGCAATGCGCAAAGCCGTTGGATATACGTCGTTAGTAGACTGTGACATGTTCACATGTGTGTTGGGCGAAATAAGGTCATAGCGTCCTTTTTCATGCCCCATGATTTCCAACGCACGGTTGGCGATAACTTCGTTGGCATTCATGTTGGTCGATGTCCCGGCACCGCCCTGAATGACATCGACTACAAATTGCTCGTGCAGCTTGCCATCCACAATATCCTCGCAGGCTCGGCAAATAGCCCGGGCAAGCGATTCATCAAGCAATCCCAGCGAAGCGTTGGCCTGCGCTGCGGCCATCTTGATATACGCCAAGGCCGTAAGCAGGCGCGGATAGTGGGATATGGGAATCCCGGTTATATGATAATTATTCATGGCCCGTAGAGTCTGGCATCCGTAATAGGCATCGCAGGGGACTTCCAGTTCTCCAACGCAATCCCGCTCCAATCGGCATTCAGTACCCATAAGTATCTCCAATTTTACGGTTCAACCGTTGTTTTTGTATTTCGCGATCCAGTACTCCACATCCGCCGCAATAGGCAACAGGCTATTTTCGAATCGATATCAGCGGCTTACCCCATAACAATAATGGCAATAGCTACAGTTGAACCAATTCGAATTGTCAGCATATTATCAATAATATTTATACACAGGAATAAATTCAAAATTTCTCCAAAAAAGTAGAGAACACGCTGTCTTTCCAACTAAAAAACAGAAAAACGAGAAGCCAAAATAACAACGTCACGCATTCTTTGCTTGCCTGTATGCATTCTTTCGGATATCCGCATGCCACGCCGTTCGGCACAGTATAAACCCGGAAATAACAGGAATGAAAAAAAATGGTCCGCAACCAAAAGCTTCGCAATATTGCCATCATCGCTCACGTCGACCATGGGAAAACCACTCTGGTGGACGCCATGTTCAAACAGTCCGGCCTGTTCCGCGAGGGACAGAAAGTGGACGACCGCATCATGGACTCCATGGACCTTGAACGCGAACGTGGCATCACCATCGCGGCCAAGAACTGCTCGGTGATTTGGAAAGACGTAAAAATCAATATCATCGACACACCGGGTCACGCCGACTTCGGCGGTGAGGTGGAACGATCCCTGTCCATGGCGGACGGAGCCATTCTGCTGGTGGATGCCTCGGAAGGCCCCCTCCCCCAAACCCGTTTCGTGCTCAAAAAAGCGCTGGATCAGGGATTGACCCTGGCCGTTGTAATCAACAAGGTTGACCGCCAGGACGCTCGCCCCGCCGAAGTCCTCGACGAAATTTACGACCTGTTCATTGAGCTGGACGCCTCCGAAGATCAACTCGACTTCCCACTCCTCTATGCCATTGGCCGTGACGGCATCGCCATGTCTTCCCCGGAAGAGCGCGGCGAAAACCTGCACATCCTGCTGGATATGATAGTGGACAAAATTCCCGGCCCGGAACACGATGAAGATGAGCCATTCCAGATGCTGGTTTCTGATCTCAGCTACTCCGACTACGTAGGCCGTCTTGCCATCGGTAAAGTTTACCATGGCGCAGTAAAGGACCATGACACGTTGGCCTGTATTGGCGAAGACGGCAACCCTCGCCAACTCAAGGTCACGAAGCTCCAGACCTATGACGGGTTGACCATGGTCCCGGCCAAGGCCGCAGATCCCGGCGACATCGTCGTGTTGGCAGGAATTGAGGACGTCAAGATCGGTGATACCATCTGCAACAAGGAAACCCCCAAGGGCCTGCCGCGCATTACTGTCGACGAGCCTACGGTTTCCATGAAATTCGGCATCAACACCTCTCCTCTTGCCGGAACCGAAGGCAAACTGGTCCAGGGGACCAAAATTCGCGAACGTCTGTACCGCGAAACGTTGCTGAACGTGGCTATTCAGGTGGACGACACGGAGAACCGTGACGCCTTTCTGGTCAAAGGGCGTGGCGAGTTCCAGATGGCTATTCTGGTCGAAACCATGCGCCGTGAAGGCTTTGAACTTTCCGTTGGACGCCCTGAAGTTATTTTCAAAAATGAAAACGGCCAAAAGCTGGAACCCATCGAACATCTCTATGTGGACTGCGACGAGGCGTTCATGGGCGTTGTCACGGAAAAGCTCTCCGCACGCAAGGCTCGCATGACGAACATGACCAACCACGGCACCGGCCGGGTCCGTATTGAATTCTCCGTCCCTTCCCGCTCGCTTATCGGCTACAGGGACGAATTCCTGACCGACACCAAGGGAACCGGTATCATGAACTCGTACCTCGAAGGATACGGCGAATACCGCGGTGAATTCCCCTCCCGCTACACAGGGTCCATCGTGGCAGACCGCGCAGGTAAAGCCGTTGCCTATGGCATCTTCAACCTTGAACCGCGGGGACAGCTGTTTGTGGTTCCTGGGGACCCTCTTTACGAAGGTATGATCGTTGGTGAGCACAACCGTGACAACGATATCAACGTCAATCCGAGCAAGGAAAAGAAGCTTACCAACATGCGTGCCTCGGGCAAGGATGAGGCCGTCATTCTTACCCCGGTCAAACCCATGACCCTTGAACGCGCCCTGAACTTCATTCGTGAAGACGAGCTCGTGGAAGTCACGCCCCAATCCATTCGTCTGCGCAAGGTGGAGCTTTCCGCCCAGAAGCGCCATCGCATGGAAGGTAAGAAAAAGAAGGCTGGACAATAGATTCTTTACGCAAAATGCGCATGAAGATTTCGCCTTTGGCGACACAAAAGAGGGGGAACCTTATCAAAGAGGTTCTCCCTCTCTCGTATTGGTTCCACGTTCACAAGGACATTTAGTCATATTCATACATATAAACTAACAAGATTCCTCTCCAGGTCTCGACAGGCAAAACCTGCCATTATTATTTGGTGCAAAGTATTGACGCACACCGGTATTGCGGAAGTACGGTTTCATGATAAACCGAACATTCTTTTCCAACCGGAGGCATCATGTCCAAACATACCATCACCGAATTCATGACCCAAAGGGCACAGGAAGCCCACAACGGAACACTAAGTCGTCGCGATTTTCTGCGTATGGCAGCAGTTTTTGGCCTAAGCATTTCCGTGGCTGGAAACATGTTGGGGCTTTCCGCTACCGAGGCGGAAGCTGCCGTGGACTTCGATTGGGAAAAGCTGGCTGAAGAAAGTCCCTTCGAGATCAAGAATCTGCTCATAGAATTGGCACAAAAGGATTGTGGTCCAGGCTGCAACTATATCAACGCGGGAAGAGGCAATCCGAATTTTTTGAACACAACGGCACGCAAAGGACTTTCTTTATTCATGCTCTTTGCGGCTCAGGCTGCGGAAAAAAATTCGGAACAGACGGATGTGGGGTTCAGGCGCAGCCAGGACGGGCTGGGCGTGGAACTGGATGCTTTTCTCAAAGTGCATGCCGACGCTCCGGGCGCGACCTTCTTGGGAAAAGCCATGGACCATGTGGAGCACTCACTAGGCATGGATAAGGACACGGCTATTTACCAGTTGGTGGATGCCATACAGGGGGATTTCTACCCGGACCCGCCACGGATTCTGCCAGTGACGGAAGCTGCAGTGAACCAATACATTTCAAAAATCGTCTTCCAGAAACAAAAACACGCCAAATACAATTTATTCGCTACGGAAGGCGCTACCGGAGCCATGATTTACCTGTTCAACTCGCTGAAAGAGAACTTTGTTTTACGCGAAGGCGATACAGTCGCCATAGTCACCCCCATATTCTCCCCCTACCTCGAACTGCCTCTGCTCCGCGATTACGGTCTGAAAACAGTCAACCTGCACTATGAACGCGGCAAAGTATGGAAAGAAAACGGCCCCGAACTGCGAACCCTGGCAAAACCAAAAGTCAAAGCTCTCTATCTGGTCAATCCTACCAACCCTACGTCCATGTCCATGGATAAGCAGACTGTGATGCGCATCGCCAAGACTGTACAGGAGCATAATCCCACGATGGTGGTCATTTCGGATACAGTCTATGCCAGTTTTGTGGACGAATTCCACACCCTGTGCAGCCACATCCCGGACAACTGCCTTGGCGTATATTCCTATTCCAAGTATTTCGGGGTGACAGGTTGGAGATTGGGAGTGGTTATGATCAGTGAAAACTGCGTGGTAAACAGCATCATTGCCAAACTTTCCAAGACCGAAAAAAAACTGCTGGCCAAACGCTACTCGATAACCAGCACCGATCCGGACAGTCTGACATTTCTGCAACGGCTGGAAATGGACAGCCGACAAGTGGCGCTTGCACACACTGGAGGACTTTCCTGCCCACAACAGGTGGCAATGGTACTCTTCTCGCTCTTTGAATTGGCAGACACCGAAAACAAATATAAAAACAAAATTATGGGCATTCTCAAAAAACGTTGGAACGCACTTTTCTCCGGCCTGAAAATAGATGTCCCGGACGGTCCAGATCTGACGCGCTACTACGCCCTGCTTGATGTCCAAAACCTGGCAAAACAATACTACGGCAAGGAATTTGCTGACTCGTTACCAAAAAATCATCATTATTTGGAATTCACCTTTGACCTCGCCAGACGCGAACATGTCGTCTGCCTGCCCGGAGCAGGATTTGCAGGCCCCGAATGGTCGGCTCGCGTGGCTCTGGCCAATATAGGCGAACAGGATTGCAGGGATATCGCCGGGGCCATGCGTTCGGTTCTTGAGTATTACTTCCAGAAGTGGAGAAAATAGTCTGAGAATCAAAAGAATCAAAAAAAGGCACTGAAAAAAACAGTGCCTTTTTTTGATTTCGCCTACGAAATTACCGCCTACAGCTTATTTAAAACTCACAAACAGGGCGACACCGACGATGGCTACGAAAAGTACCAGTTCCGGTATCAATAAAAACAACAGGCTACGCCCACCAAGAGCACGTTCCAAACGAACATAACGATACCCCGCTCCAAACAGCATAAGCGGTCCACCAATAAACGCCGCAAGCCCAAGTCCTTGCAATTCTCGCAATGCCTGTTCCGAGACATGTCCTGTCCCGAGGAAAGCATCGATCTTCTCCAACAGGAATCCAAAAGTCATAAAAGCCAACGCCGTCCGAACCCAAGCCAAAAAAGTACGGCGATTGGCAAGCCGGGTGCGCATACGCGCCAAACCCACGGTAGAATTAACATCTCGTTCGCGTTCAATCATAAATTTTGCCACTACCACAGCCGGTTGACATCGGCAATCGATACAATACACTGGCGCAACGCAAAACAAGAACTCCGGGAAATCAAACCATGCCGTTCATCAAGCAATCCACAAAAGACTTCTGGCACGAAGGCCGTGAATCCGGTCTTGGATTCTGGCAAATCCTGCATGGCTATATCTACAGCCGTTGGCCGTATCACTACATCGGCATGGTTCATAACAGATACAAATGGCTGCAAATCCTTGTGGCTCCGCTGCTTCTGCTCGTCAACAGGCACTCACCGTTCAATCCGGGCAAAAAGGGCTATGACGTCCCATTGGACAAACGGCTGACCTTTGCAGACACCTACCATGGCAAGGCCGTGCCGCTGGAGGATGCCATCAAGCTGGTACACCTGAATCGTCCTGTGGATACACAATTGCCCGAGCAGGTAATCCCCTATTCGCGAGCGCGCAGATTAGTACTCAAAAGCAACGCACGTATTGCGGTCATGGACTGCCCCTGCAGAACGGCAGCGGAAAATCCATGTTTGCCACTGGATGTCTGCCTGATCATCGGAGATCCCATGGTTTCCTTTATTCTGGAGCATCATCCTGACACTTCCCGCGAAATAACAGCAAATGAAGCCGAGGATATTCTCAAGGCTTGCAATGCCCGCGGCAATGTGGCGCATGCTTTCTTCAAGGATGTGGTAATGGGCAGATTCTATGCCCTGTGCAATTGCTGCTCATGCTGCTGCGGTGCCATGAAGGCCCAACGAGCAGGCTGCACCATGCTCTGTTCTTCCGGCTACCTGGCAGAAGTGGACAAAGACGCATGTGTAAGCTGCGGTCAATGTGTCGAGTATTGCCAGTTCAAGGCTATCGGATTCCGTGATCGCAAAGCCTATATCCGTGAAAACCGTTGTATGGGCTGCGGCGTATGCGTGAACAAATGTTCCAAGGAAGCCCTTTCATTGCGTCTGGCACCAGAAAAAGGCACACCATTGAACGTTGATCAATTGAACTGAAATCAGGCTCGACCCAAATACGTTCTACCCCCGCAAAAGAAAAAACCAACCGATACCGAACAGGGCCACCAGAATGCTCGGCAGGACAACTCTTCGCCACGCCTGCGCCATTTCCACCTTGAAATACTGGCAGGTCAGCAAAAAACAAATGTGAATGGGAGAAATCATAACGCCGGCAAATCCGCAAAATGACCCCAGAGCGATATAGGGCACGACTTGCGACTGCATACCCAACGCATCCAACACCCCCAGCATAAGCGGGAACGTGGCGCCGACAAACGCGGCGTTAATACCCGCAATAGCCCCGACAAGGAATGGAAGGACAACGGCCGAAGTTACCAAGGTGGCTTCGCCGCCGGCAACAGCCGCCATCGCGTCCACAACGTGGGCCGCCCCCATGACATCCTTGAAAACAAAAATGGCCGAAACGACAAGGATCATGCCCCACAGGCTTTTTTTGGTCAGGACGCCAACAAGAAAGGAAAGTCCAAGACCATTCTGAACCATGACGCACAGGGTTCCTACCAAAAGGGCTCCTATCACGCCAAGCTCATACGGAATGGTCGGCATGGTCGAAGCGATGACGCCCTCCAGCCCAAGACCGCCCACAATAGCAATAATCAATGGCAGACCATGGAAAACGGCGACTCTCCATCGACGCTCGCCAAGAGGTTGGAATTCTTCCGTTTCCACCATCGCATCAGGCAAGACTCCCGGACGAAGAAAAAATATCCAACCAAGGGCCAGCATGAGAAAAAAACAAACACCGGTATGCAAAATCAACGTCAAAATGGGAATATCCGCCAATGCTGCGGCCAGAATCATGCCGGGATACAAGGGCCAGCTCAGTTCCCAAATATGCCGGAACCAATAGTTGAGCAAAACTCTGTCACAGTCTTTCATGGGCATTTTCTCAGCCACGGATCCAAGCATGGGAGCTGAAAACACAGCCCCGCCCGGCATAGGCAAAAGCCCGATAAGTGCTGGAAAAAAAGCCAGCCGCAGACGCGGGTTCACAAGGTAACCGGAAAGGGAATCCATGAGTCGGCGGGACTGTCCGGAACGTTCCATGGCGTCCGAAAGTATCAGGATGGACATGACGATAGCCGCCAGCAGCAAGAATTTTTCCTGCTCAAGAGCTTGCACACCGACGAGAAACCACTGCTGCGGTCCTACGCCAAACAACAAAGCAAGCGCAAAACTCCCTATCAAAATGGAAATCCCCAACCCTATCTTGAAACGAATCCCAAGCAGCATGAGAGTAAAGGCGGCCAGTACCTTGACGAATGGAAGAGAGACGGTGAGGAAATCCATGTATTGATTCTCCAATCAACAAGTGTTTCCTGCCAAGTACGACACTTTGCAACAAAAATAAACTGCCTCCATCACTCATCTCCCGACGAGGCATCACTTGCCCACAAACGCCCAATCCGTTACCGTGCCCAGCACCATAACGCCAAGGAGCAGATAATGAGCGATAATTTGCTGCGCGAACATATTCGCACCACCATATTGAACAGGATCGAGGAACAGGATCAGGATAAACGAGCCGAGGCCCTGTCAGAGTTCATGGCTGTCACCGGCGTGGCTCCCCGAGAGGAAACCATGCAATCCGTAGCGGAGATGGTACCGCCCATCATGCATGAATTGTATGAAAAATGGATCGCCATGTTTGCGGACAGGCTTCTGGAAACTGCTCCGCACAATGCTGTAGAACTTCTTTGCGACGGAACCGAAGAAAACAGTGCGGCTCTGGTGCTGACCTATATCATGTTCCTCGAGTCCGAACGCATGGAAAAACAAATCGACAAGGATCTGGCTGAATACGGCAAGGGAAAAGCCGGTTCCGATGAATTGGGCGACCTCGCCTCCTCCTACATCCGTGCGCGGCTTTCCGCCATGGCGGACAAAGCCGGCAAATAAGCCGACGCTTCATTCCGCCTTTGCCACCGGTAACTCAGACCATACAGACGTATACCGGGGCGAACGCATTTCCTGCCGCATGGTCCAGGTACGTTGTAGTCCGGATGCGGCAAAATGCACGGTATCGCGCCCCCAGCGCCCGTTGATGCCGTCTAGCGTCTGCATAAGTTGAGCATGTCCTGAATGAACTTCGTCCGGGGTATCAAAAAGGCTCAACCACCGTCCGCGCTCCTGCTCCAATCCGGAAAACATGACCCCACACTTCTTGAATTGATATCCTTCCCGAAACAGGCGGTCCAACAAGGATAACGCCGCGCCAAGCAATATAGGCGTATGCAAAGAGGCAGGATGTATGGCTGTGAAACCGGAATTCGAGTATTGTGGCGCCCCCGGAGCAAAACGATTGGTCTCCAGAAAAACAGTCACTCCGGAAGCCACGGACTTCTGCCGCCGCAGCTTCTCCGCAGCTCGCTCTGTATGATAGGCAACAGCCTCGCGCAATTCGGCGACACGCTCCACAGGTCTGCCGAAAGAGCGCGAGGAAAGCACACTCTTACGAACGCCTGGGCGATGATCCCAGCCAAAGCATGAAATACCCCGCAATTCCAATTGCGTGTGCAGCCCAGTCACCCCCATGCGCCGCTTCACCCAATTACTGTCCAGGTCTCTAAAGTCCAGCGCGGAATGCACTCCATGGGCCTCCAACCGCCGAGCATGTCGGCGTCCGATTCCCCAAACGTCCCGCACCGGCATAAAGGACAACACAAGTTCAGGCTTTGGAGAGCATTCCAGATTAAACACCCCACGGCACTGAGGTTGCTGTTTGGCAAAACGGTTGGCGATCTTGGCCAATGTTCGGGTACGTCCAAGCCCCACGGAAACGGGGATTCCTGTCCAACGCAATACGGTTGCCCGTAACCGCCGGGCATGATGAGCGCCTCCCCCGGGAACATTGGAAAGATCCAAAAATGCCTCGTCAATGGAATAGACCTCCAAACGGGGCGAAAACCGCTCCAACACATTCATCACACGAGAGGAGAGGTCGCCGTACAAAGCATAGTTGGAGGAAAACACAGCCACTCCGTTGCGCCTGAGCATATCCCGGCACTTGAAATACGGGGCGCCCATGGAAATCCCCAAAGCCTTTGCCTCAGCCGAACGGGCAATAATGCATCCATCATTATTGGAAAGCACGACGATGGGCTTTGCACGAAGGTCAGGACGAAAAACACGCTCACAGGATGCGTAAAAGGAATTGCAATCAACCAGGGCAAACAGGGATGTCATACTATTACAGGGAATGAATGACGTGCATGACAACACCCCATAGGGAAAAATCCGATTCCGGGGTCACGACGATGGGCGTATATTCAATATTTTCCGGCAGCAACATCACGTTCCCATCCGAATCCCGTCCTAACCGCTTGACCAGAAATTCCCCGTCCAGACAGGCTATGACAATGTCACCCGTTCCGGAAGTTCGGGAACGGTCCACCACCAACAGATCTCCGTCATGAATTCCGGCGCCAAGCATGGAATCACCGACCACACGCACAAAATAGGAAGACTCCGGCCGTTGCACCAGATATTCGTTCAAATCCAGCGGCCGCTCCATGTAATCATCTGCTGGAGACGGGAACCCTGCGGCAATCCGGGAACGAACCAGATTGGAGAACACGGATGCATCGGTTGACTTGCCAAAACCACATCGTAACCCGCGTCCGGCAAAAGCCACTACCATTATCCACCCACCTTTGTTAATCTTTAAAAAACAAAAGTGAGAAAAAAGAAGCATTTTGTCAACCTTAATTAACCAAAATTGCCAAATCGACTCCAAACGCGACTCAACCCACCAAGGTTACCTGCCAGCAGGGTCATATAGTCACATTCAAGATACTGCATTTCCAGATCATCCCGGCGCAGCCATTCGGACATCCAGGCAAAACGCAACGCCAGCAAAAGATGAGGAAAGAACTGTGCGCCAGAGTTATTCAAAATATCGCCTTCCTGCATGCGCTGCAGCATGGCCGGAGCCAAACCGACATTCAGCGCGTTCGGATCTTCAATCCCTACACAACCGAGACAATTGGCAACGTCATACAGTGCAGGACGCAATCCGGCGAATTCCCAATCAATGACTGCCGCCACTTCCTGCCCTTTCCAGATTACGTTCAAAGGATGAAAATCACCATGACACAAACAATGCGGCAAGTCGTTCCACGCATCAAACAGGGGAGAAAGGACAGTTCGCACGGATGCAAGAGCGCTATGCAATTCTGGCTTCCGAAGGCGAACCGTGTCCATAAGTTCTTCCACATACTGCGGAAGATTAAAATCCGGCACACTATCAAGGTCATGGATATCCGATCCGACCTGCCGCAGGCGCACCAAAAATTCTCCAAGACTCCGTCCACGCTTTTCATCGTCCACAAAGTCGGGCTGGGGAAGAGCATCTCCCGGCACATGGGGAGCGAGCTGCCAGTGAAATCCGTCTTCCTGTGCGACAAAACCGCCTTGGCTGGAACGGCAATAGTAAAGCACGGGCAATCCGGACTCCCGCAAACGCTCAAGCATCCGCCCAATGTGTTCGCGGCGTTCAAACTGGTCAGGAAACAGACGCTCCAGCACCCAGACATTCTTATCACCATCTTCCACTACGTGTCGTTGCACACACCGTTCGGAACTTCCGGGAACAAATATGTCCGAACGAATCGACAAAGAATCGATTCCCCATAGTTTCAGGATATTAGATATATCTTCTTTCAACCAAACCTTCCTTCTGACAAACTGTTGTATCATTTGCTCCTGTTCGCTTCTTCAACAGGAGTAAATATTTCCCCGCATGAAGCCAAAGATTGATACTCCAAGGCTTTCATTTTCCGAAAAAGTCATATACGGTTTCATATTGGACTGCCCGATTTCGGGCGTTTTCTTTTTCATTGGAAGACAGAGTATTTGCGAAAAGCTCCTGCGCATACAACGATCTACAATACCTGTTTTTTTACTTCTGACAAAGATGTAAGGACACCATAATGGACAGAAATCAAAAAGAACTATTCAAAAAGGCGGCTCTCAAAGAAATTGAAGGTATACAAGCGGAGATTCCCCGCCTGGAAAAACAATGCGAGCCCATAGCTCCTGATGCCTCGCTGGGACGTCTCACTCGTATGGATAACATAGTCAACCAGGCTGTCGCCGAAAAACAGCTTTCCAACCTCAAGGCACGTCTTCTCAAGCTGGGAAAAGCCCTCAAGGATGTAGATGAGGATGAAGATTTCGGACGCTGTATCGAATGTGACGAGCCCATTCCCATGGCTCGATTGCTGGCGATGCCCGAAACACGCCTCTGCGTCAACTGTGCAGAATAGAGTTGGCTATTCGTTCCAATCCCGAACACGCAACTCTATGCGGGGGACTCCCGTAAAACGGTCGATTTTGGGAGTAAAGGCAAAGGTCATGGTGCTGCCCTTGCAATCCCGGGTCAATGTATCCCCCATCCGCCAGGCCTTGGCCGCCAGACAGGCGCCGGTTTGAGCATCTGCAAGGGACAGCTTCACATGCTCGCGCTCGCGGCCAAACAATCGGCAGTCCCGGACAACAACAGGTGAAGACATGAACACCGGTTCCGGATTTCCCAAGCCAAAAGGCTGCAACATCTCCAACTCACGCAGCAATGTGTAATCAATCTCGGAAAACTCCAGATTCCTGTCCACCTTGAGAGACGGAACAAGAGGTTCGGAACCAAGATCTTCGACGACGATGGCTTCAAAACGATCCCGTAACAACTCAAGGTCATCCTTGCGCAAAGAAAGTCCCGCTGCCTGCCGGTGTCCGCCGAATCCGAGCAATATATCCGCTATACGCGTAAGGCCACCGTGCAGGTCAAACTCGGAGATACTACGTCCCGACCCCTTGATCACACCGGGCTCGCCTCCGTCACACAGAATAAGCGTAGGCCGATAATACTTCTCCACCACTCGGGAGGCCACAATTCCGATTATGCCTGGATGCCAATCTCCGGCATAAAGTACCATGGAGAGCCTGTCAGCCTGTTGCTCGGCCTGAGCTATGGCCTGTTCGGCTATTTCGGCTTCCTGCCTGCGCCGTTCCGTATTGGCCATATCCAACTCCCGCGCATAGGGCATAGCCTCATCCTCGGAATCAGCCAACAACATGGACAATGCTTTTTGCGGATCCCCCAAACGCCCGGCGGCATTGATTCGGGGGGCAAGATTGAACCCGATCTGCCCGGCTCCCAGTTCTGCATGGCGTTCATAACCACTGACCATTTTCAAGGCGGCAATGCCAGGCCGACGGGCTTCCTTGATAAGCAGAAGGCCGTTCTTTACCAAAATTCGATTCTGCCCCGTGAGCGGCACCACATCCGCAATGGTTCCCAACGCTACAAAATCAAGCAACGTACGCACATCTACGTCGTCCCGCCCCAAAAGACGCCGCAAACGAACAACCAGCATAAACGCCACGCCCACTCCAGCCAGAATGTGGCTCTGAGGGCATGAGTCATCAAGTCGGGGGTCGCAAACGGCATGCGCGTCCGGCAGCGAATCACCTGGCAGGTGATGGTCTGTCACTACGACCGTCATTCCCTTTGACCGTGCATGGGCCACGGCCTCTACGTCCGTAATGCCGCAGTCTACAGTAATGAGCAGCTCGACGCCCTGCTCGGCCAGACTGTCGATTCCTTCACAATTAAGGCCGTAGCCTTCTTCAAGGCGGTTCGGGAGATGATGCAGTGTTTCCATCCCGCATTGTGACAAAAATTTTGTAAGAACGGCAGTGGAAGTAATACCGTCCACATCGTAGTCGCCCCAAATAGCGATCTTTTTGGCCTCCTGAATCCCCTGAGCTGTAATTTGTGCAGCCTGCTCCAAGCCGGGAATCAGAGTCGGATTCAACAAATTGACCAACCCCGGTGACAAAAAACGGTCCATGTCTTCTCGAGTCTGTATTCCACGACTCCACAAGATTTCGGCAATAAGCGGTGATATCTCCAGGTCTTCGGCAAGTGCGGCAAGGGTTGAGGGAATATCCTCATCACTCCGCATGATCCAACGGCAGGGCAAAGCAACTCCTGAAATATAGTAAAGGAACAAAAAAGGATCAGATCAACATGCTCAAAAAATGTTCCACATCGTCGGATTCAACGGTTTCCTGAGCAAGCTCCATAATTTCTTCGACATCAAGACGAAATTCGCCACAGGCGTCAATTACTTCTTCCGAGCATTCTTCACTTTCATCAAGACAATGAACCAGAGCATTGGCAAGGCAAATGATTGAAGCTGCAGACTGTTGTTCCGGAGCCAGAGCTGGAACATGATGCCAATTGACCGGTTCTACCAACTCCGAAGGCAAGTCCCAATACTTGAGTACAAGCGAACCTACAACAGCATGATCAAGCCCCCAATATTCGTCTTCAGCCTCACTCTCGGAACACTCTCGATCTTCGCGCAATTCCTGAATGGCTTCCCAGTCATCGGGCCGCCGCATGGCCATCACAAGCTTACCGATATCGTGCAGCAGCCCTGCGGTGAAAAGAGTCGCGGGCACTCCTTCCCCCACCTCCCGGCATATTTGGGCAGACAGGGAAGCTACAAGGTACTGATGACGCCAATAGCTTGCGTAATCAAAGCCCTCCGGCAACGAATACTTTTCTGTCAGTCCCTTAACGCCCAAGGAAAGCACGATATTACGAATCTCCGACAACCCGAGTACGGCTGCGGCCCGTTTCACGGACGAAACCTCGGCCTGCAAGCCGTAGTATGCGGAATTGGCAAGGCTCAGTACCCGTGTGGTCAGTCCCTGATCGAGACTCATGGTTTCGGCGATATCCTCAAGGGAGGACATGGAATCTCCACCGGTTTGTTCGAAAAGGGTTTTGAACAACGTGGGAGAAAAAGGCAGATCTTCACGAAGAGTCGGAAGTTCCTTTAAAAATTTCTGAACGCGCTCCTGATACATATTCTCCCCTCCAGCGCATGGCAGAAACAATGAAAATAGTTATTCCAAAGCTAAATCCTGAGCTTTGCCATCCGCCTTGCCATTACCGCCAGCCGGCTGATTCTTTTGTAAAAAATCCATGAACTGGAGACTTTCTTCCATATGAGGATTCAATTCAAGACTTTTCTTCAAATACTTGAGGCACTGTTCCAACTCCCCTTTTTCATAATACACCCGTGCGATGTTGTGGTAGAGATTTTCATCATCCTCCACCAGCTCTTCAGCCCGCAGGTAGTATTCAAGGGCTTGATCAAACATGCTGTTCTTGCGCAAATTGATACCGAAATCATTGAACAAATGCTTATGTTCTTGTTCAAACGCGGCTTCCAGCGTCACCAACCGCTTAAAAATATCGTTTGCCTTGGTCTGCTCTCCTCGGTCCAGATAGGTGAGCCCGAGCCCAAAATTGGCGCGAACATTTTCTTCATCAATACTGGTAGCCTGCTTGAACTCAAATTCGGCACTGTAGGCAGCCCCGCGAGAGCGGTGTTTTTCACCGCGCACAATGGTCTCATTAAGTTCCTGCATTTTGGGAAAGACCGTACTGACATAAAATTCCGGTTCAGGATTGAACTTGGACAGAAAATCATCGCGTGGAACATCCCGAGTCGGACCGGAGGGAATATAATTCACATTCAACGGCTGAACCTCGACATCACCCGCATCGTTTTCCTTGCAAAACCAGAATGTTTTCTGAATGGTTTTGCGCTGGGTGGTACCAGTGCCGACTTTGACCACAGACTGAGTGGAAAAGGCGCCCTGAAGCTTATCCTTTCCAAGTCCTTCGATCTTTTCCGGCTGGTCCGATTTAGCGCTATGTTCCGTCATATACCCTCACTTCACACTAAGGCTGCGTGCATCTCGTCCATAATGGCACGTGCTGCTGATCGCGAATCCTGCGCTCCAGTCACCGGACGGCCCACGACCAGATAATCCGCCCCATTCTGCACAGCCTGAGCAGGTGTCACCACCCGACGTTGGTCGTCGCCAGCCACGGCGGCAGGCCTGATTCCGGGAGTCAGGCAACTGAAGCCGGTTCCGCATGAAGCCTTGATTCCACGAGCTTCCAACGCAGAACAGACCACTCCATTCAGGCCATATTGCTTGGCTTTCACAGCCAGGTCAAGCGCCAATGCACCAGGCTCCGGCGCGTCCTTCAACGGGATGTCACCTGGGCCCACGCTGGTAAGCACGGTCACAGCCAACACGATGGGCGGCTCCTGCCCCGGAGTAAGCCCCATATCACGACCTTCCAAGGCTCCTTCAGCCATTCGCCTGCCGCCCAGAGCATGAATATTGACCATATCCACTCCCATGCGGGTTGCAGACCGCACTGCCCCTTTCACCGTATTGGGAATATCGTGAAATTTAAGATCGAGAAAAACATTAAAATCAAGATTCTTAAGGTGCTGTACAATGGCTGGTCCTTCCGCAGTAAACAGCTCCATTCCCACCTTGACCCAGGGGACTTGTCCTTCAAGTTCCCGGGCCATGGTCAATGCGGATTCCGCGTCCTGATAATCAAGAGCCACCACAAGTTCGGCCATGTTACTTCTCCCATCCGTCAACAATCTTTTCCAGCAAGCCGGGTTGTGCTGCGGGAGTGGTGCGCCCAGCAAGGTAAACGGCCCGCAACTCGCTATAAGCCTTCTCCAAATCGTTGTTTACGATCCAGTGGTCGAACTCGCCCGCCAACTTCAACTCGCCCAAGGAATTTCCAAGGCGCTTGGCAATAGCTTCATCCGAATCCGTACCGCGAGAACGCAGCCGCTGTTCCAGCTCCTCCCGAGAAGGAGGGAGCAGGAACACGAACACGCCATCAACAAATACTTTCTTGAGCTGCAATGCGCCTTGCACATCGATATCGAACAAAGCGTCCTTGCCCTGCGCGAGAAGCGCCTGCACGGGAGCCACAGCCGTGCCATAATAATTCCCGTGCACTTCAGCCCATTCCGCAAACTCGCCCCGAGAACGCATGGCCTCAAAACTCTCCCGGGAAACGAAATGGTATTCCCGTCCGTTTTGCTCCCGGCCACGAGGCTCTCGGGTTGTGTAGGAAATGGAAAATCCGAAATCCGGAAATTCATCCATAAGCCTTTTTATTAGTGTACTCTTACCTGTACCACTGGGTGCGCAGATAACAAAAATCAGACCGCGGCGGGAGTTATGGTCCAACTCCATGGTTATTCGCCTTCTTCGGAACTGAAACGCTGGCCAATGGTTTCCGCCTGAATGGCAGAAAGAATTACATGATTGGAATCAGTCACGATAATGGCCCTCGTTTTTCTGCCCTGAGTAGCATCAATCAATCGACCTTCCTGCCGCGCATCCTCACGCAGCCGGCGCATAGGGGCGGATGTAGGGTTAACGATGGTCACCACACGGCCGCTGACGACGAAATTACCAAAACCTATGTTCAACAGTCCTTGTTTCTGCATATGTCGACTCCTACTCTATGTTCTGAACCTGTTCACGGCACTTTTCCAGCTCAGCCTTGAAATCTACGACCATACCGCTCACGTCGCTATCCTGCGCCTTGTTGCCGCAGGTATTGATTTCCCTGAACGTTTCCTGAAGCAGAAAATCCAATTTTTTGCCAGCTTCTCCCTTGGAAGAAAGCACTTCGTGCAAACGATCCAGATGCGTGGACAAACGTGTCAATTCTTCGGAAACATCAAGTTTATCGGTCAGGATAGCCACTTCCTGAAGCATACGGTCTTCATTGTATTCCGCATCAAGGGATTCCATGATTTCACGGATGCGATCCTTGAGATTGGTCCGGCGGATATCCAACACCTGCGGAATCCGCTCGGCAATACGCTCGGAAAGCTCACGAAGGACATCAACACGAGCCAACAAATCGCTGGCCATGGCCTTTCCTTCCACACGTCGAGATTCACACCAATTCTTCAAAGCGCCCTGCAAACCAGAGGTCAGGCTTTCGGCCAATCCCGGATCTGGTTCACTATTGTCATCACGCCAAAGAGAAGACATCCCCAAAACCTTGTTGAAGTCAGGTGTATAGGTTTTGCCAAACTTTTCAGCCTGTTTTTCCATTTCTCCGAACATGGCCCTTGCCAGCGGTTCATTGAAACTGACGCCCAAGACATCGGCACTCAACATTTCCAAATTGAGGGAAACGTCCACACGCCCGCGCGAAGCGAACTGGCGAACAACTTTTTCCCAGCCGTTTTCCAACGACCGCAAGGTATGGGGGAGCCGCCATTTCACGTCCAGAAAACGGCCGTTGACGCTCCGAATTTCCCACACATGGGACCACTTATCTTCCGTTGTCTCAAACCGGCCGTACCCGGTCATGCTAACTGGCATATCTATTTCCTTTGTTTTCCTGCACTATGTATACGAGCTGACCGTCTTTGTCAGCCGCAAGGTATACGCAGATGTAACGAACAGTCACAGGGGCACGCAATGCAAAACACCGGAACGCAATGTAACGGGCTTGCATTGCACCAATGATCGTGGGCGCAACGGCATACTGGCCGGGTCAATAAAACACGGCGCGTAAAATTCACATAAGCCTTTGCCCTGTTCATCCTGCACCAACACAAGTAGCTCGGGCAAAGTCCCCAAATGTTCCAAAAAAGATTTTTTCTTTTTGTTGACCAATGTGCGCAACCGGGCTGCTCGGGATTTTCGCACGGCAACGTCAACTTGGTCCTTCATTTCCGCGGCAGGAGTGCCAGGACGTTGCGAATATGGGAATACATGCCCGTAGGTCAACGGCAATTGATCACATATAGCCATTGTATTTTCAAACTGCTTGTCTGTTTCTCCAGGAAATCCAACAAGCAGGTCGGCTCCGAGCCCGAATTCCGGCCAGATTTCACGCAACTTGTCACAAAACTCCACGGCCTGTTCGGCTCGATAATGTCCGCGTCCCATGCGTTTGAGCACTTGGGGATCCCCACTTTGCAAGGATATATGCAGCTGAGGACAGACAATACGAGAATGAGCCAATACTGAAAGCGCATGATCGTCCAGTTGCCCTGGCTCCAGCGAGGATATACGAAATCTGGCCCGCCCTGCCCATTGATCGGCGAAGGCGCTCTCGAGGTGAGCCACCAAATCCCAAAATTCCTGTACAGGTTTCAAATCACGTCCGAAATGCCTAAGGTTGACGCCGGAAAGGATCATTTCGCGAAAACCGGCATCCAGCAAGCGTGCGACCTCTGCTTCAATCTCCGCCACAGGACGGCTCACGCTTCGACCACGGGCAAGAGGGACGATACAAAACGTGCAGCGATGAGAACAGCCATCCTGAATTTTAACAACAGGCCTTGCCCGATGATATTCGGAAATATGAAAAGGTGCAAAAACAGGAACAGAGCCAGACGACTTTTGAATTGAACGAGACTCGGCATCTGGTCCGGCCAGAAGTCCGGCCTTGTCTGCCTGACCAACAACGCGAACAACGCCGGGCAGCTTGGCCAATTCATCACCCACGACTTGAGCGGCGCACCCTGTAATAATAATACGGGCATCAGGATTATCGCGATGAAAACGCCGCACGCTCTGCCGCAAGTCACTCACGGCATTCGCCGTCACCGCGCAGGAATTGACCAGGATCACATCCGCCCTTGACGGATCGTCTACCTCCACGACTTCGGGATATCCTCCTTCAGGCGCCAATTCACGCCAAGTCTCTGCAATAGACCGTGTTTCGTACTGGTTGATTTTACACCCGAATGTGGCGGTATGAAAAAGTATCATGTATGATTGTCAAAATTGGATTAGTTACTACAAAGTCCGCTCAGGACAGCATTTGAACTATGGTTAAATGAGTTTTAACCGTTACCGCAACGTTTACTTTGCGGCTTGATGAAGGGGGCTACCTCCAAAACTGGATACGGTCAAGAAAATGAAAAGTAATGCACAATCATTGATTATGGTGTCCCTGCTACTGATGGTCGCGGCCTGTTCGCCATATTCGGCAGGAGTCTGTGCAGGAACCGGCGGAGGCGGGGTCCTCGTCACCTGGACGGATGAATTTGTCTATGACGGCCCAAACGCGGCCTACTCGCAAAACCGCCGTTCACTCATTCTTTTCAAGAAGAGGCAATACGAAGAAGCTGCAACCGCTTTTCAGGAGACATTGACGGCCTATCCTCGAAATACGGACGCCCTCTACTTTCTCGGTCTTTCACTTATTGCCTCCGGGGAGCGCAACAAGGGCTTCAACCTATTGTCCCGATTCAGAGATCCGCTTCGCTTCCGTCTCAGTTCTGAAATTCGTTGGTGGGCCAACTATCTGAGCAAAAAGCCGGAGCTCGAAACACAACAAATTCTTACCACCATGCGCCGGATTCGTGCCGAGGCCTATCAGGAAACCATACGGGAAAAACACGAAGATTTTTTCGACTTTCCCTGACATCGTTACAGGGAAGCGGAAATGATACCTCCTCCCAACACCACGTCATCATCCGTATAGATAGCGGCGACCTGTCCCGGCGTCGGACGGGTGTGCGGCTCGTCAAAATGCAATATCAGTTGATCACCACGCACTTCAAAATGGCTTGGTTTGGCTTTTTGCCGATACCGTGTCTGCACCCGTATCACCGCTGGCCAGGACTCCGGCGGGACCATCAAATTCAATTCCGCGACAATACAGCCCGGGGCTTCCAGCATATCCTTCGGTCCGACAATCAAACGATTGTCAGCCACACTCTTGTCCAAGACATACAAAGGATGCCGCCAGGCGATTCCCAATCCACGCCGCTGCCCTTGTGTATAGCGCCACAATCCCCTGTGTGTGCCAACTCGAGTCCCATCCGGCAGGGTCATGGCTCCATGGCCGGGCATATCTCCATGTTGTTCGAGAAAAGCCTGATAATCGTCATCAGGAACAAAACATATTTCCTGACTTTCGGACGGCAAGGGTGGGCGTACTCCATGACGTTCCAAAATCTCGGGAACATCCCGCTTGAGCGTACCCGCAAGAGGAAATTCAGCCTTGCGCAGCCTCTCCAAGGGGACAAGGGAAAGAAAATAACTCTGGTCCTTGGAGCGGTCCACGCCTCGTAGCAACATTGTCCCCCACGGCTCGACACCCTGCATACGGGCGTAATGCCCCGTAGCAATGCGCTCAGCCCCAAGCGAACGGACAAAATCAAAAAGCTGGCCAAACTTCATGAGAGGATTGCAAGCAGCACAAGGGTTCGGCGTCAAACCTGCACTGTAGTCGGCAACAAAACGCCTTACAACATACAGATCAAACTCACGATGCAAATCCGCCACATGCAGAGGGACATCAAGCGTTTTACAGACTTTTTGCAGACCACTTTTCAAGGTTTCCCAATGCGACCCGGGAGACAAAAAGTGGGCATGCACCGCCAGGACGTCCCTGCCCTGTTCCTTGAGCAGACACAGAGCCAAAAGGCTGTCCATACCACCGCTTACCCCGACAGCGACTGTATTTTCTTGCGTCTTCATCACAGGGCGCACCATGGCATGGACCCGCATGTGAGGGCAAGCCCGTAAATCTATAACGCTCAGGCCCTGAACAAGGACCGGCAAAACATATATCATGCAAGACAGTTCACCCATCCAATGGAGGAAAACATGATACGGCTTAAAATGATTTTCATGAGTACATTGCTTTTGTTGCTGGCAACAAGCGCCACGGCTCTTTGTTGCACAACCATGATCGTCACCAAAGGCGCCAGCGCGGACGGCTCCATGCTGGTAGCCCACTCTGATGACGACGAATTGGGGGACCAGCGATTCATTCTGGTTCCGGCCCGTCCACAAGAAGGAAAACGGCAAATATTCGCGGAACATTATCGCTACCCACGCATTTCAACAAAAGAAAGAGGGCCAGCTTACGATACGGGCGCACCATATACCAAGCCGCTTTACAAGCTTGCGTACAAAAAAATTTGGGCCATACTCGGCCACGAAGTCCCCATTTCCTATGCCTACTATGATGGTGCATACGGCATCATGAACGAACACAACCTCATGATGGGCGAATGCACCAATGGCGCATACTATGAACCAAAGCCCAACAACGGCGACAAGCCTGGTCCCATGCGCCTGTTTTATAGTTCTGAACTGTCACGAATCGCCCTTGAGAACTGCAAGACGGCCCGTGAAGCCATAACCTTGATGGGAGGGCTCATCGACAAATACGGATTCTATTCAACAGGGGAAACCCTGTTGGTGGCAGATCCGAACGAAGCCTGGGTCATGGAAATGTGCGCCCTTGGAGACCAATCGGCCCATTCCGCATGGGTGGCCCAACGAGTGCCGGACGGAATGGTATTTGTGGCTGCAAATGAATTCCGCATCCGCAACGTGAATTTCAAGGATAAAACGCATAAGGAATTCTACTGGTCCAAGCACCTGCCCAAAGGCGTCATCCAAACCGGCCACTGGGACGGCAAAACGCCATTCGACTGGCTCATGGCCGTCAGCCCCGGTGAATACAATCATCCCTACTATTCATTGCGCCGCGTATGGCGAGTTCTGGACCGCGTCAACCCCGACCTCGGATTGAGTCCTTGGGTCAAGGACGGATACACGACGGCTTACCCCTTTGCCATAGCTCCCAAAAATAAACTGACGCCACAGGATGTTTTTTCCTTATACCGCGATCACTACGAAGGAACACAATTCGACCTGACCAAGGGAGTCGCGGCCGGTCCCTATGGAGATCCGCACCGTTTTGTAGGCCCCTATGACAATCCCCAAAACAACATCAGCAAGAGCACAACGCCTTTGGCGGGCGCATGGGAACGTGCCATCTCGGTCTTCTATCAAGGCTATACCTTTGTTTGCCAATGGCGCCCCAACGCCCCGGACATGACAAAAGGATTGGTCTGGTACGGACCGGATGTTTCATACACCAGTTGCTTTGCTCCATTCTTTGCAAAGGCCAGTACTCTCAACACGGCCTATTCAAGCGGCAGCCCACAAAAGCTGGATCGCAAAGCGGCATGGTGGGCGTTTGACTACGTCAACTCGCTATCACGTCTCAACTTCCAACGGATGACCAGCAACGACATCCAGCCGTTGCAGCACGAACTTGAGCAGGAATCCCTCCAGTTTGTAGAACGAATGGACAAAATCATGGCTAATCCGCCCAAATCAGCCCCCCTCATACTGGGCACGGAGGCAACAACAAACTCAAATCACATTCTGGAACAATGGTGGAACCTGGGTGACATGCTCATTGCCAAATACGCTGACGGATACATCAATTTACCCAACGGACGGTATTCCGATCCTGAACCATCGACCATGCCCATAGAGATAGGATATCCCTCGACTTGGTTGGACAAAACAAACTACAGCCAAGGCCCCACCAGCTATCAAATGAAATAAAAAAGCGGCCCATCCAGAATAATCCGGATGGGCCGCTCTCTCTCATTTAATTTCACTAAGTTCCTCAAAAAGTCTGCTCCATCGCGGAAACGATTTTATCAACCCGATGCATATACGTATGATGGGCCATGACGCGCCGATAACCGGCTTCAACGATACGTTTGCGCGCTTCTGTATCGGCAAGCCACTTTTCCACCGAAGGACGAATGTCGTCCTTATCCTGATAGCAAGCCACTTCAAGCCCCGGTTCAAATAATTCTTCCAAGGACCGGCTCTGTTGTGAAAACACAAACGCTCCGCAGGAAGGCACGTCAAATATACGTTGATTTTGCGCATGGCGGGACTGAAGACTGTTCACATTAAAGTTGACGATATTATCGCCATAAAATTGCGGCAACTCATCCCGATAGGAAATACGATCACACCAGCTAAACGAATCATCGGCAAGTACTTGCTTCCAATGGGCATCTCCCACGATCAAGGGAGAAAAGGGTAAAAGCTCACGAACACAGTCGATTCGATGCAACGAGGTGGCCTGTAGTTGGACCAAACGCAAAAGCATAAGCCGTTTTTCATCTGTTAAAGACTTCCAAGCATTGTAAGCCGCGGCATCTGCCCGCAACAAACGAAACACAGGTTCATGAGGAGTGACCGCCCATTGTTGAGCCAATCTCTCGGACTGGCGCAATAATTCATCCGGGAATTGTCCAGCCACTCGCAGGTCCGCAACCTTGCCCCGCCATGACGAACCGATAAAGGCAACACTCCGCAACGGCTCTGTCGGGACAGACGGCCGACGAAAGCAATCAACATTGGCAGCCAAAGGCAGATAGCCTGCATAAGCAACTCCCTGTGCGGCAAGTGAAGACACGGCATCCGGGTCCCACGAAAAAACAGCCAACAAGGAGTCGGCAGACGCCCTATTGCGCATAAACATCTCATGCCGATCAACAAACCAACTGGCTAGAGGAATACCGGCCTGTTTCAGCAATCGCAAAACTTCTCCCTGAGCATCCAGTCCGGCATGATTCACGGTCAAGATAAAATCAGGATGAAAGGCCTCAAGCGTATTGAAAAACTCCCGCAAAAATGATGCGTCCTGTCGAAAGGAAACCGTGGCATGCTCCACGCCCAATTGCCGCATGGCGGACAAAAGCTCCGGCACCACCAAATAGTCTTGTTCCACGAACAGTATGCGAGGCCACTCGGTGCGTTGTATGGACTGTTGCCATTGGATCATGGGAGTCTCCTGCTGCACTCAGGTTGCACAAATGTTCGGCAACGGCAAACAAAAGCCCTGCCACGCCGCAAGGCGAAGCAGGGCCGTAAAGGTCAGAGGAAAGGTACTTCCTGAAACCATAAAAACAATTACATTTCCGGCACAGGCATTGGGGGCAACGAACGCTCCAACGCATCGGCAACGGATAAAAGCCGTTCTTCGGAGAAGGCCGGTCCCATGAGCTGCAAACCGACAGGCATTTGGCTCTCGGAGCCAAGCCCCACGGGAAGGCTCATTCCGGGGAGGCCGGCAAGGTTCAGGGAAATGGTGAAAATGTCCATAAGATACATCTGCAACGGATCCGCCTTTTCACCGGAACGGAACGCAGTTGTAGGACAAACCGGACCGGCAATGACGTCGCATTGGGCAAAGGCCTGTTCAAAGTCCCGGCGAATCAGGCGACGCACCTGAGCGGCTTTTCGATAATAGGCATCATAGTACCCGCTGGAAAGTACATACGCGCCCATGATGATTCGACGCTGAACTTCGTCACCGAATCCTTCAGTGCGGCTACGGGTGTACATGTCGATCAATTCTTCGGCATCCTTGTTGCGGTAGCCGTAGCGCACGCCGTCAAAGCGGGACAGGTTGGAAGAAGCCTCGGCCACGGCGATAATGTAATAAGTGGCAATGGCATAATCGGTCAGGGAAAGCTTGACCGGCACAGTCGTTGCGCCGAGCGATTCTGCCTTGGCTATGGCGTCCCGGCAGGCAGCTTCCACTTCAGGGGCAAGTCCCTCTCCCCAATATTCTTCGGGCAAACCGATGCGCAGGCCTGAAAGATCGTCCTTTCCCAAAGACGCACAATAATCCGGGACTTCACGATCCACCGAGGTGGAGTCTTTCGGATCATGGCCAGCTATAATCTGAAGAATGCGAGCAGCATCTTCAACGCTTCGGGTCATGGGACCAATCTGGTCCAGAGAAGAACCGTAAGCGACCATGCCGAACCTCGAAACCCGTCCATATGTAGGTTTCAAACCCACAATCCCGCAAAACGATGCGGGAAGACGAATGGAACCACCTGTGTCTGTTCCAAGGGCGCCATAACACTGACAGGCAGCCACAGTTGCTCCGGAACCGCCAGAAGAACCGCCGGGAACCCGATCAGAATCCCACGGGTTGGAGGTCTTCTGGAATGCCGAATTTTCGGTGGAAGATCCCATGGCGAATTCATCCATGTTGGCCTTGCCGATAAGAATTGCCCCGGCATCGCGCAGCCGTTCCACCACGGTGGCATCATAGAAAGGCACGAACCCCTCGAGGATCCTGGAGGCGCAGGTAGTGGCAACTCCTTTGGTGGTCAACAAATCCTTAAGCACAATGGGAACACCCCAAAGAGGCTTGCTGACATCCGGCCCGGCCTGATCCATTTCCCTGGCCTGGGCAAGAGCGGCCTCATCCTGCACGTTCAAAAGCGCATGGACACGGGGTTCCGTGGACTCAATTCTATCCAGGCATGACTGGACAACGTGTTCAACGGACACTTCCCGCGACTGCAACTTGGCCGCGATCTCGGAAAGAGTCATGCTATGCATATCTGACATGAATCAACCTTGTGACGATGGCTAAACAATTCTGGGAACAATAAAAAACGCGCCGTCCTGTTCCGGGGCGTTGGAAAGAACCTCTTCACGCGAATAATCCTTGCGAGGCTCGTCGGCACGCAGAACGGTGGTATGTTCCACCGGGCTGTACAAGGGTTCAACGTCACTGGTGTCCAACTCACCCAGCTTATCCATATAGTTCAAAATGTCATCAAGCTGTCCGGCAAACAGCTCAATCTTTTCAGTGGAAAGGTCCAACCGGGCCAATGAGGCCACCTTGGCGACTTCCTCAGGACTAATCTTCATGGTATTCAAACTCCTTTGATACACAGCAACAGGAAGGCACTAATCCGCGATCTCACGCGCCTTGTACGCCTTGGCACGCCGAATACGACGAGCAGTGGCCTTTTGCATACGAGTCTTGATCGTATCCACATTACATACGGTCTTTCCATGCCGTGTCGGACTAAACAAAAACAGATCCTGTCGAGCTTTACCATCATGGTCCCAGGATAAAGCGGCCATGCTGAAATCCATTTGCTGGGCCTTGGCTATGCGCGCATTGACGTCACCCGCATCCCAACCGGAAGGCAAAGTCCCCATATGGGAAGCAAAACGGACAAAATCAAATCCCAAAGCAACCCAGAAATCGGCTTTGCCAAGTCCTTCTTCCGTCAGGGCATCCTGCAAAGCCATTGCGCCGTCACTGCCGCCCCACCACGCGCCGGGACAAATGGCCAGCTTGTAGTACTGTTCTTCAATATCCTTGGTACGATCCAATGCCCGGCTCCAAAGTCCGGGACCGAGAAAGACCAACTGTTCGCTTTCGTAGAAAAAGAAGTTGGGCAACAAATTCTGGGCCTGTCTCCAACCGTCCGGAATAAAGACTGCCCCGAAGTCCGGCATGGGAAGCGGCGCCTCCTTGTTATCCTTGAATTCAGCAGGGACTTTAAGCAATTTGGCAATATATTGGTTCCACGCGGTCAGCTTTTGAGGAGGATAAGCCTCCATTCCACGAATACGTGCACCAAGAGGGGCTGCTTCCTGATAAAAAGTCTTGGCCATGGTTCGACCGAATTTTTCTTCGGGATAAAACACTGCAAAGTTGTGAATCCCCAAACGCTCAACAGCCATGCGAACCAAACTGCGTACTTCATCTTCACGGCTGGTAAAGAAACGCCAGGCATCATGACCTTCAGTTACGTCACCAAGGCCGGGCAAAAAGGTGAAAAACGCCCGTTTTTTCAAAATGGAATCTTTCTTGTCCGAGGCAAGTAATTCCTTGAAAGCTTGAACACGCAACGGGCCACCAATTAAAGAGAAATGGGGAGGCAAGGCATCAAGACGATCTACCCACCCTGGGGCCGCAGTGTTGATGACTCGGATATCCACTTCATCGCCCAGTCCGGACTGTCGCCACTGCCCTACGCCAGCTCCGCGCAGAATTCGGGTTCCGACCTTGGCATATGGACCGGTCATGGGCAACGCCAATGCGATTCCAATCCGCGGCAGGCCGTAACGGGCTTCCAGCTTATCAAGCATTTCAATCAAGCCGCCCCGGTCCGCAAGGTTTGCGTTGGAGGCTATATTTTGCATATTGCGCCAAAGTGCGCCCCACTTCTTTTTGCTATCGGCCTCGCGCAAGGAGCGTTCAAACGATACCAAAGCATAAGGAAAGCGGTAAAGATTGGAGGCGGAAACATAACCGGACAAATCCGCAAGCTGACCATCTTTATAGTTTTCAAGCTCGGCACGATACGCGTGTTCAAAATCCGCACGGGCTATTTGGTCCGGGGCCTTGGAATAAAATGCATCCAAAACGGATAACGATTGTTCCCAGTCCTTCATGCCCATATAATAACTGGCATACCACGTAGCCATGTTACGGCGAGTCTTCCACGGCAGAGCCGTTTGTTCCAACGCCCATGCACGGTGGTTCTCCAGTCGCTTCTGTCTGCCCAGAGCATTGGCCGTATCCAAATAGGCCTGCTGCCAATCCCAGCGGCTCACCGCATTGATTTCCAGATTGGCCCACTTTTCAAGGCTGGTCATGGCCTGATGGTAATGCTCGTTATGATACGCGCTCAGTCCTAGCCGGCTCTGGGCCAACGTACGAAGCGGTGCCGCAAGATCATGCCGATCCAGTGCATTGCTGTAATATAGCTCGGAAGCAGGATATTCCTTTGCGGTCCAAGCCTTGTCGGCCTCAGCCATCAGGTCGGCCGTGGAGAGCATGTCCACGCTCTTCATGGCCCTTTGGGTCCAGGGAGACATGCCGGG
This sequence comes from uncultured Desulfovibrio sp., assembly GCA_913060505.1. Classification (GTDB taxonomy): domain Bacteria; phylum Desulfobacterota; class Desulfovibrionia; order Desulfovibrionales; family Desulfovibrionaceae; genus Pseudodesulfovibrio. Next base: position 74,950 of record CAJXRQ010000002.1, on the reverse strand, counting down.
CGTACAACCGAAAACAAAAACGGCAGCAAGCACGGCCAAAGCCGCGAGACTTAGTCGGACGGTGCGTCCAAAATATATGGTATTCATGATAACGGTTCCGTATTCTCCATTGCCGGAAAGCGCAGAAAAAACCCGGCCCGCATACTGCGAGCCGGGTATTGCTATACTTGGCTTGGTCCGAGTTGGCAAGCCGTCTACTTGACTTCGGTGTAGTCGGCGTCGACTACATCTTCGTCGTCCTGCTTGGGCTGCTCGGCACCGGCATCCGGACCGGCCTGGGCTTCAGGCCCTGCTCCGGCCTGATCCTGTCCCTGCTGGGCATAAAGTTTTTCTGCCAGCTTGTGGGAAGACTGGGCCAAGGCGTCGGAGGCCTGTTTGATGGCGTCATGGTCGTCGCCTTCCATGGCCTTTTTCAGTTCATCAATCTTGCTCTCAATGTCGGCCTTGAGTTCAGCATCCACATTCTCGCCGATATCCCTGATGGACTTCTCCGAGGTGTAAATCAGCGTGTCGGCCTGGTTGCGAATCTCAATAAGTTCCTGCTTCTTCTTGTCTTCGTCAGCATGGGACTCGGCGTCCTTGACCATGCGATCGATTTCATCGTCACTCAGACCGGAAGAAGCCGTGATCTGGATGGACTGTTCCTTGCCGGTTCCCATATCCTTGGCGGATACGTTGACAATACCGTTGGCATCGATGTCGAAGGTAACCTCGATCTGCGGTACGCCACGCGGCGCCGGCGGAATTCCTGCCAGTTCAAAATTGCCCAGCAGCATGTTGTCAGCGCACATGGGGCGCTCGCCTTGGAAGACGCGAATGGAAACGGACGGCTGGTTTTCCGAGGCCGTGGTGAACACCTGAGACTTCTTGGTCGGAATGGTCGTGTTGCGCTCAATAAGCTTGGTGAACACGCCGCCCATGGTTTCAATACCGAGGGAAAGCGGGGTCACGTCCAGAAGCAGAACATCCTTGACATCACCGGAAAGGATGCCGCCCTGAATGGCAGCGCCCATGGCCACAACTTCATCCGGGTTCACGGAGCGGTTAGGTTCCTTGCCGAAGAAGGATTTCACCTTCTCCTGCACCAACGGCATACGGGTCATGCCGCCCACAAGAATTACCTCATCAATGTCCGAAGCGGAAAGACCGGCGTCAGACAAGGCCTTCTTGCAGGGTTCGACAGTGCGATCAACAAGGTCCTCAACAAGCTTTTCCAACTTGCCGCGGCTGATCTTGACCATCAGGTGCTTGGGACCGTTCTGGTCAGCAGTGATGAACGGAAGGTTGACCTCAGTCTCCATGGAGGAGGACAGTTCCTTCTTGGCTTTTTCACCCGCCTCCTTGAGACGTTGCAGAGCCATACGGTCCTGGGAAAGATCAATGCCGTTTTCCTTTTTGAACTCGTCCACGAGATATTCGATGACACGCTGGTCAAAGTCTTCGCCGCCGAGGAAGGTGTCGCCGTTGGTGGCGCGGACTTCGACGACGTTGTCGCCAACTTCCAGCACGGAGACGTCAAAGGTTCCGCCGCCGAGGTCAAAAACCACGATCTTTTCGTTGGCTTTCTTGTCAAAACCGTAGGCCAGCGAAGCTGCGGTGGGTTCGTTGATGATACGTTTGACCTCAAGGCCGGCGATCTTTCCAGCGTCTTTGGTGGCCTGACGCTGGGAGTCATTGAAGTATGCCGGGACGGTAATAACGGCCTCGGTTACGGTTTCACCCAGATAGATTTCCGCATCTTTCTTCAGCTTCTGAAGAATCATGGCGGAAACTTCAGGTGGGCTGTACTTTTTACCGCCCACTTCTACCCAGGCGTCGTTACCGTTGCCGGAAATGATTTTATAAGGACAATGGCCCTGCCACTTGCTGACCTCAGGCGCGTTGATGTCGCGACCCATGAGGCGCTTGATGGCGAACACGGTCTTGTCGGGGTTGGTGACCGCCTGGCGTTTGGCGATTTCGCCCACCAGCCGTTCTTTATCAGTGAAGGCCACGATGGACGGCGTGGTGCGTCCGCCTTCAGGGTTTGTTACACACTTCGGGTCCTTACCCTCCATGACATATACGCAGGAGTTGGTGGTTCCGAGGTCGATGCCAATGATCTTACCCATTGAAATTCCTCCTCATATTCTCTTGATATCGTGATTTATATTCGTTTTTGGTAAACACTAGATTCCAATTAAGCACTCAGATTCGCTTGTAAAGGCAGCATTCATGCTTTTTCAAGACTTCTTGTTGACCATGACCTTGGCTGGTCGCAAAAGACGGCCTTTAAGCACGTACCCGGCCTGGACGATCTGAGCCACGGTGTTGTCTCCCAGCTCATCTTCCGTCGCCATGCCCACGGCTTCGTGAAACTCGGGGTTGAACTCTTCGCCACGTCCGGCCTCAACAGCCTCCAGGCCATGTTTCTTGAGCGTATCCAGAAAAATTTTTCTGGTCATATCGACGCCCATAATGAAATTCTTGCAGGACTCATCGGCATGATCGGCATGAACGAGGGCGAGATCAAGATTGTCCAACACGGGCAAAAGGTCTCCCAGAATGGATTCCCCCGCATACCGTTTCAAATCTTCAGCCTCGCGAACCAGACGTTTCTTGATATTTTCCGTGTCGGCCAAAGCACGTAACTTGTCGGCCTCTGCTTTTTGCATCACGTCACATTCAGGGCAGACGTGCTCCCGACACAGGGCGGTAAGTTCTTCTTCGGAAAGGGATAGTTCCGCGGCATTTTCCTCGGCCTGCACTTCATTTTCCACTTCCGGATTCACTTCGTCCTGATCAATCCCGTTGATGGGAATGTCCGTTTCTTTTTCCTTGGGCATATGTATCCGTCCTCAAATGAATTTCAACTTGTCTGCACACTGAACATGTGCGCTGAGCAGACAAGTAAGCATCCACTTGTGCTTGTCAACAGGCAAACAGCCTCTTTTGTAGGAAGAAAATCAGACTTTGAACTCACCGTTCTCGTAAACAAGGCGGGGTTTTCCATCGGCAAGCATGGCCGTAACCCGTTTGGGTTCCGTATTAACCATGTCCCAATGGATATCGGAAACATTGAATCCAAGCGACGCCTCCAGTTCCAGAGTCAAGGCTTCGGATGGCCCGTCAAAACATTCAACCAACGAACCGCCCAAGGCAATGTGACAATTCCCGTATTCTCCACCTACATTTTCATCAAGCAACGTGTGGGCCATGAAGCTATCCACGCGCGAATACCGCTTATCCGTCAACGAAAATTCTCCGACCCGCCGAGCCCCTGCATCCGTATAAAGCTGACGCTGAAGGAAAACCAGGCCCCGTTCCGCGTCCACCCGGGTAGTCACACCGTCATAAAACTCAAGGGTCACGTTTTGGACCAAATGCCCTGTGCGCAAACTGGGTTGATTGGCATAAAATACCCCTTCCACTCCTCGGCAGTCCGGAGCAACATAGATCTCGTTTCCCGGGATATTGCCGCCGGTCAATGCTTTGAAGCGACGGTTGTTTCCTACGGGGACACGCAGATCCAGATGCTCCCCTTCCACTTTAAAGGACCGAATATGCATCGCATCCAACCAGGCACACAATTCGTGCAACTCTCGCTGAATTCGACGCCATTCGCGAACAGGATCGGGCATGTTCAACCAACAGGCGCGGTGAAGCCTTCGGGCATACTCATCAAAATCCAATCCCGAAGCCTGAGCCAATGCTTCAGTAGGATAAAGCCCCATGGTCCAGCCCAACGCTCCCGCCTGACGCCATCGATCCAGCATACGTCGAAGAGGCTGCTCTGCGCGGCTGGCTTCGGCTATGGTATGGGGATCGACCGTCTGCAAATGGACGAGATCTTCCGGCGCAAGGAGATTGATGCAACCCGCAGCAGCCTTGAACAATTCCATCCTTCCGGGCTGCTGAAACGTCAGCTGGGCAAAACTGGAATTAAGATAATGCTCCACTTCCATAATCGGCGTGAGCTTTGCCACGGGCACGGGCCGGAAATGACGATCCGTGCACACGGAATATAAACTTTCAACAAGGGCAATGGCCTGATGGTCATACCGGATAACCACCACGTCCCCCTTGGTCAATTCCCGTCCACGTGACTGCCCTACGGCCCAAAGCAGAACCTCGGCATAATTTTCCAAATCAGTTCTCGAGTAGGGTCCGATAACAACACCTCCTGATTGCCCTTACCCTATACCGGGTCCATTCACAGGGCAACGCCCCTGTGTGCGGCTTGGTGGTGGGGGGGGGACACGATTGACGCGACACAAAGTATCAGTGCACTATTGTCCCACACTATCAGGAGCCCCCCATGCCAGTTCTACCCACATCCGACTATCGAATACACTTTCCCTTCAGCAACGGGCATATCCAAACCATGTACCCTACGCTGTTGCGTCCCACGCCGAGGATGTCGCCGAAACGCACACGGATTGACACCCCGGACGGAGACTTTATCGACATAGATGTCCATTCCGCGTCAACATCCACCCGCCGGGTTGTCATCATATCACACGGTCTGGAAGGCAACTCCCGCAAAAAATATCCTTTGGGCATGGCAAAAGCATTTACATATGCAGGATGGGATGTGGTTTGCCTGAATTTTCGGGGCTGTTCCGGCGAACTCAACCGAACTCAGCGCACCTACCATAGCGGCGTAACTGACGATCTGCACACGGTTTTGAACCACTCGCTCACGACCGGCGGCTACACACAAGCCGCGCTCGTAGGCTTCAGCATGGGCGGCAACCAGACGCTCAAATACCTCGGCGAATACTCTGCGAACATGCCGTCAGAAGTCAAAGGGGCTGTTGTATTTTCCGTTCCCTGCGACCTTGCAGGTTCCAGCAAGACTTTGGAACGGCCTTCATGCCGTATTTATATGGAATACTTCATGAGAGGACTTCGCCAGCGAATACGGGAAAAGGACGCCCAGTTCCCGGGCCTTGTAACTCTGGACGGTCTTGAAAACATCACCACGTTCCATGAATTTGATGACCGCTACACGGCCCCAATGCACGGGTTCCGAGACGCCCTGGACTATTACAAACAAAGTTCCTGTCTTGCATATCTCCCAAACATTAATGTCCCTACCCTACTGGTTAACGCACTCAACGATCCATTCCTCACTCCAACCTGTTTTCCCCACACGCTTGCCGAAGCCAATCCAAATCTTTTCCTGGAGACCCCGAGAACAGGTGGGCATGTTGGCTTCGTGCGCTTCTCCCAAGACGGACTTTACTGGTCAGAACAACGAGCTGTCACCTTTCTCAACACGGTAAGTTGACAAAAAAGTTTATACACTACACCACCGGTCAGCTCGTCGTACAAATCAATACGCAATAAAAATTCAATAATTTTATTCAATTAAAAACTAACAACCCCTCACTAATATAAACAAACAAAAAAAAAATGCACATTTTAGTTGACCTTCTAAACATTATCCCCCTATAGCAAGGAAAAAGACGCCAAAAACGCCTGCACACGGCTTCTTTTTTTAATAAAATAGCTTAGAAGCTTTACTATTAAACAAAAAAAATTGCTCTCAGCATCTTGGGGGGGGGAGCCTCATGAAACGGATCAGAAATGCACTTGTTTCCTTTGCCATTCACCGAAGCTGGACAACAATCCTGTTTATCCTGCTCGCCGTCATCATTACGGGATCATTTTTCCCTCAGGTGAACATTGATACGGACCCGGAGCATATGCTTCCGGAAAATGAAAAATCGAGAGTCTTCCACAACCAAGCGAAAAAAACTTTTAGTTTGTCTGAAATCGTTGTGGTTGGCGTGGTTAATTCCAAAAACCCAAACGGCATATTCAACCCTCAAACGCTGCAAAGAATTCATACGCTGGCCAGCTTCGCCAAAAATCTCAACTGGGAGGATCCTGACAAACCGGGAAGAAGGCAAGGGGTCATCGAAGTCGATATGGTAGCTCCATCCATGGTCGAGCATATCAGTCAGGCAGGTCCGGGAACCATATCCTTTGATTGGCTCATGCCGAAAGCGCCGCAAAATCAGGAAGAGGCCCTTGCTGTTCGGGAAAAAATCATGGCCAACCCCATGCTCGCAGGACGCATGGCTTCCGAAGACGGCAAATCCCTATGCCTTTACCTTCCACTCACGGACAAACACCTGAGTTACCGAGTTTACAAAGCCCTCAACGAAAAAATCGAGGCCATGACTGGAGACGACCAGTTCCACATTACCGGGCTCCCGGTGGCACAGGACGCTATCGGCGTGGAAATGTTCACGGAAATGATGGTGGCATCGCCTCTGGCCATGTGCACCATATTCTTTTTGCTTTTCTACTTTTTCCGAAAACTCTCCCTGACGATATTGCCCATGATAATCGCCACATTTTCCGTCATCATAGCCATGGGCCTCATGATCGGAATGGACTTCGACGTGCACATCATGAGCTCCATGATCCCGGTTTTCCTCATGTCAATCGCCGTGGTGGACTCCATTCACATTCTTTCGGAATTTTTCGATGCTTATACGCCATCAAAAGGACGGGAAGAGACCGTTCGTGAAGTTCTTGGAACCCTTTTCATGCCAATGCTTTACACCTCGCTCACTTCTGCCGCAGGATTCTTCTCGCTGGCCCTCACTCCTATTCCTCCGGTACAGATCTTCGGTGTTTTCGTGGGCTTCGGAATCATGGTCGCATGGTTTTTGACCATTGTATTCGTTCCTGCCTACGTCATGGTACTCCCCAAGAAAGCTTTTACCAATTTCGGATTCGAGGCCCATACGGAACACAAAAATTCCATTATGGACGCTCTGCTTTCGGCCACAGGACGCACGGCATACCGTCAGGCAAAACCTATTATTGCCGGTTTGCTACTCCTTCTCACAATCTCAATCTGGGGCATTTCCCAAATCCAGATCAATGACAACCCTATAAAGTGGTTTGCCATGGATCACCCTATCCGCAAGGCCGATACGGACCTCAACACCCATTTCAACGGAACGCACCCGGCCTATCTCATTCTGGATAGCATCAAGACAGACACACGGTCCGCAAAATTCAGGCAGGACGTTTCCAGGCGGTTCATTACGTTCGCGCAGCAGATCTCATCACATGCTCCCAATGCACCACAACTTGCGAACAAACTGCTCAGCGAACTCCGCAAGGAAAGCTCCGCAGGCACACTCGACCAGTCATTTCTGGACTCGGCCATAGCCATCACAGACAGGATTGCAGAGAAAGCATCCGATGCGGACTATTACGTTTATGACGAACTCAAGAGCTTCTTCAGTCTGGAACAGGAACGGCTCAAGCCTTTCAAAAGGCCGGATGTCTTGCAATACTTGGCCAAACTGCAAAACACACTCGAAAGCAACGGACTTGTGGGCAAGGCATATTCGGCAGCAGATGTTGTCAGCAAAATCAATCAGGAGATGCTGGACGGCTCTCCTGCCAATTACCGCGTGCCGGACAAACTCCAAAGTGTGGGAGAATGCTATATGCAATTCCAGCAAGGACATCGCCCGCACGACTTATGGCACATGGTGACACCCGACTTCGGTCACGCCTGCGTAGTGGTCCAACTTTCCAGCGGAGACAACAAGGTCATGGAAGCCGTGGAGCGCTTCGTGGATGATTACTTCAAAACCACTCCGCCTCCCGTGCCCATAAGCCACAAGTGGGCGGGACTGACTTACATCAACGTGGCATGGCAAAACCAGATGGTACAAGGCATGCTTCGGTCCTTCATCGGCAGCTTCGGCATTGTTCTGTTCATGACAGTATTCCTGTTCCGCTCTCTCAAGTGGGGCTTGTTATGCATGGTCCCCCTGACCATGACCATCGCCTTCATCTATGGCTTCATCGGAATTATCGGCAAGGACTACGACATGCCGGTTGCCGTGCTCGGCGTGCTCACACTGGGAATGTCCGTTGATTTCGCCATCCACTTTGTAGAGCGCTGCCGATCCATACACCCTCACACGGGATCATGGAAAAAAACCGTACCCCAGATGTTCGATGCACCGGCACGGGCCATCAGCCGCAATATCATGGTAATCGCCATCGGCTTTTTACCTCTGCTGACCTCTTCGCTGGTTCCATACAAAACGACAAGTTTACTGCTTTCATCCATCATGCTGCTCTCGGGAGTTCTCACCCTTGTAGGCATGCCCGCAATAATAACCCTTGCAGAAAAACATTTCTTTTCCGGCAAGCAAGCGATCAAAACCGCCCAACAATAGGAGGATACAAAATGTCCACAACGACAATGCCTTTAATAAAAGGAGAGGAGGAAAACATGAACATCAAGTCATTCCTGCTCGGATTGCTGGCATTCATCATCACCCTCATCGCGGCCGTGGTCATAGCTTCGACTCTGCTGCTCATTGAAATATCCTATGCGTCAGAAACGTCGACAGAACTTAATGGGAACGAAATAGTAAAACGTGCCAACCACGCATCCCTGTATCAGGGAACGACATGCAAAGGAAAAGTCGCGCTCAAAATAGTGGACAGCCAGGGACGCATCCGTAATCGCTCGCTGAACATCATCCGCAAAAATCAGGATGATAGCGACGGAGAACAGCTCTACCTGACCTATTTCAAGTCTCCTGCCGATGTACGCAAAATGGTTTTTCTGGTGCATAAGACCACAAAACAGGGTGAGGACGACTCCCGTTGGCTCTACATGCCCAGCCTGGACCTTGTGAAACGCATCGCCGCAGGAGACAAACGCACCAGCTTTGCCGGGTCGGACTTCCTGTACGAAGACATTTCGGGACGCAACCTCTGCGAAGACACACATGAATTCATTGGCACCGAAGACGGCGAATATCTTGTCAAAAACACGCCTATCGATTCAAGCAGTGTCGAATTTTCACACTATGTCGCTCATATAGATCCAAAAACATTCCTTCCCATGTTGGTGGAATACTACAAAAACGGCGACCAGTTATATCGAATCATGGAGGTGGTCGAGATAAAGGACATCAATGGCGGAAACGGTCAAACATACCCCACCGTCATCAATTCGTTGGTACGAAACCTTGAGACAGGCAGTACCACGACCATGACGTACTCGGATGTGGTCTATGACATTCCCTTGAAAGAAGAACTGTTCGGGGAGCGGTACTTAAGAAGGCCCCCCCGGGAAGTGATGCGATGAACCGGACCGCCTGTATTTGTGCGGCCATGTGGCTGGGGCTGTTTTTAGCCCTGGCCGCACCGGGCAAAGCTCAAAGTGAAGAGATTCCTCCGCGGTCTTCGTTGTACTGGCTCATTGAACAGTTCGCTCCCGTGGAAATCAATGGATATGTTGAAACACGAATGGGGGTGCGGACTCGAAACGATCCCGAACAAAAAGATGTTTCCGTTGCTGAAGCGACGCTGCAATTGGAAATGTTTACTTACACGGACTGGGCAGACTTCAAATTCAAGGGAGATCTGAAAACGGACGGCGTTACCGAAACCGTAGATTTCGACACCCGCGAAGCATGGATATTTTCCCGTCCCGGCGACAATGTGGACATCAAGGTTGGCAGGCAAGTGCTGACATGGGGAACCGGGGGACTGGTATTCCTGAACGACATGTTCCCCAAGGACTGGCAGTCATTTTTCATTGGCCGGGATGCCGAATACCTCAAGGCTCCGAGCACCTCTGCCAAAGTCGGGCTTTTTAGTCATTTTGCCAATGTGGACCTCGTTTATACGCCGCGTTTCGAACCGGATCGCTACATCAATGGAGAGTACATCTCCTATTGGAGTACCGAAGAAGACAAACGCCTTGGCAAAGACGACATTCTTGACGCGGACACCCCGGACGATTGGTTTGAAGACGACGAATTTGCCATGCGCATATACCGTAACATCAACAACTACGAATTGGCACTATACGGTTACTGGGGCTACTGGAAAGATCCCAAAGGGGTAAATGACCGTGGAACAGCGACATTCCCGAAATTGAATACGTACGGCGCCAGTGCTCGCGGTCAGGTCGGCCCCGGAATAGGAAACGCCGAGTTCGCCTTTTACGATTCAACGCAAAGTCACGGCGGAACCAATTCCAAAGTTCACAACTCCCAAATGCGCTATGTAGTGGGATATGGTCAGGAAATCTGGCCCGATTGCAACGTGGACATCCAATATTATGTGGAACAAATGCTTGATTACCAGGAATACCGGGATCGCTTTACCGGTGGCCGCCCCAAGGATGAATTCAGGCATGTCGTCACGGTCCAGCTCAGTCAGTTACTCATGAGCCAAACACTGACTCTGGCGCTTGACGGCTACTATTCCCCGTCGGACGAAGACGCCTACCTGCGTCCCCGTGCTGAGTACAAGATATCCGACAAAACTACTGCTACCATTGGAGCCAACATATTCTTCGGGAATAATCCGGAAACATTTTTCGGACAGTTCTCCAACAACTCCAACATATATACATCAATACGCTATAGTTTCTGATTCATCCCGGCAAAAAGGACAAAGCGTTAAGTTCCTTGACACCATCATTTAGCAACTTTATCAATCTATTATGAGTAGCAACGAAGAAACCATAAGACACCTGACTGGCCGCCTCATGCGAATAATAAACAAGCACGCCCGTATTGAAGAGCTGCCCATTCGCATTGCGGACGACGTGGAGTTGACTGCCCGGGAAATCCACTGTTTGCAGGCTATAGGCCAAAACAAAGGCGGTAACATGAAAACACTTGCGTCCGCTTTGGGGGTAACCAAGAGCGCAGTCTCCCAAATGGTGGGCAAGCTGGAAAAAAAAGGATTTGCCTATCGGGACAAGGCTCCGGACAACAACAAGGAAATTCAGGCATTCCTTACCAAAACAGGATGGCACGCCTTCGATATCCATGAAGAATTCCACGAACGCCACATGCGGGAACTCTTTCATCGGCTAGAAGAATTTTCCGACCCGCAGCTGGCAACAGCTTCAGCGATCCTGGCCGTCATTGAAGGAATCGCCAGCGATAGAATGAAAGAGATGTTCGGGTCCTGACAGCAAAAAACAGAATCTTCCGATATTCCTCCTGCCCTGAACGAAATTAAAACAAAATTTATTGCTTTTTTTTGACTATAAAGTTTAGACTCTAAACCATGATAAACCCAAACGAGGAACATACCATGCTGAGTCTCGGAATAGACATCGGTTACTCTGCGATAAAAGTTGTGGCAACAAATGCACATGGAAACATACATTACGCCCAATATAAGCTGCACAAGGGGAATGTCGGAACAACTCTCAAATCATTGCTTGAGGAATTGCCAGAAGAGTCCATTACGCATGGAGCTGTTACAGGAAGCGGCAAAAACATGTTCAGCGATGAAACAATCGCACAGGTCAACGAGGTGGCTTCCATCGTGGAAGGCTCTCTCCACCTTGCTCCTACCTGCGCCTCAATAGTGGAAATAGGCGGACAAAGTGCAAAATTTATCACCGGGTTCAGTGTGAACGACAAATCTCGTGTTCAGGTTTCCATGAATTCTAACTGCTCATCCGGAACCGGCTCTTTTCTGGAAGAACAAACATCCCGCCTGAATCTGAAGATAGGAAAATATGCCGAGATCGCAGCAAAAGCGACGCATATTCCTCGCATAGCTGGACGATGCAGCGTTTTTGCCAAAACAGACATAATCCACCATCAACAGGAAGGTGTTCCTGTTGCCGATATTCTGCTGGGCTTGGCCCACGCAGTAACCCAAAATTACAGAAATGCAGTGATGCGCGGCATGGATAGTCCATGCCCAATCCTTTTCGTGGGAGGCGTGTCCCAAAACAAGATCATTTCCGAAACCCTGCAAAAAATCCTCAAACTCAAAAAGGAAGAGTTGCTCAGGGTTAAACACGGGGAGTCCTGTGCAGCCGTGGGAGCCTCCCTGATGGCTCGTCAGCAAAATTCAGAATTGAACCTGAAGACACTCATGGATTCATTGGATATGGCAGCCTCCATGCCCCTGCTTGAGGACAGAAACATAAGACTTCAACCGTTATACAATTTCGGTAGGGGTGATGCTGAGGAAAAACACCAATGCGCGACATATAGCTCAACGGATTTTACCGAGTGCTGGCTGGGCATTGATGTCGGCTCCACTAGCACCAATCTGGTGCTCACCAACAGCGAAAACAAAATCCTCGGCTATCGTTATCTGCGAACCGCAGGCAATCCTGTTACGGCTGTCAAACTTGGGCTCCGTGAATTACAGGACCAATTTCAGGATACGGTCCGCATTGCCGGAGTGGGAACGACAGGTTCTGGCCGTTACATGATCGGCAGGCTTGTAGGGGCGGATGTGGTTCGCGACGAGATTACGGCACAAGCCAAAGGGGCGCGCACGCTTGTACCTACCGTGGATACGGTCATGGAAATCGGAGGGCAGGATTCCAAATTCATCGCCATGGACAACGGCGTGGTCACAGACTTCCAAATGAACAAAATCTGTGCGGCAGGAACGGGCTCATTCATCGAGGAGCAGGCCAAAAAACTTGGAATTGAACTTAGTCAATTTGGCGAAATCGTGTTTGAAAGTGAAGCTCCCATTTCGCTGGGAGAACGGTGTACGGTTTTCATGGAAACAAGCATAGCCGCGCATTTGGCCCATGGAGCAGCGGTGGAAGATCTCGCATCGGGCCTTTGTTATTCCATTGTCAAAAACTACCTGAACCGCGTTGTCGGTCAAAAACGCATTGGCAACACCATTCTCTTTCAGGGAGGCGTTGCACACAACCAGGGAGTGGTTAACGCGCTGCGGGCCACTCTGGGCAAGGAAGTCATTGTCCCCCCATTCTTCAGCGTAACCGGGGCCTTTGGCGCGGCAGTTCTTGCGCGGGAAGAAATGGATACTGGCCCAACAGTCTCCAAGGGTTTTCAACTGCAACCACATGAAATGGAACAATGCCCGGAGTCGTCCCACTCTCCAGAAGGCTCTGATTTCAATCAGGATCTTCAGGAATTCATTTTCGAAGGATATACGAAAAACCTTGATCCGAACAAAAAAACGATCGGTATTCCTCGAACATTGTTCACCTATGGCATGTTTCCCATGTTTTACCCTTTTTTCAAGGAACTCGGCCTTAATGTTCTGCTCTCAAAGCCGACTTCTGAAGAAACAGTTCGACGTGCACAGGAATACTCGTTGGACGAAACCTGTTATCCGGTCAAACTTGTCAATGGCCATGTAGCTGAGTTGGTGGATAAGAACGTTGATTATTTATTTTTCCCGGACCTCTACACAGTATTCCATCCTAGATCGCAAGCACGACAGAATTACGGATGCGCCTACATGCAGTTGGCTTTCAAGATCATTAACAAGGCCATGCGTCTGAAAGAAAAAGGTGTTGAACTGCTTGCACCGACTTTTGCATTCAGCCTTGGTCAGGATTTCATGCGCTCCATGTTCATGAATATGGGGGCAAGACTCGGCTGCACAAAAGAACAGACTGCTCTGGCCTTGCAAAAAGGCATGCAATCCTATCACGGTTTCGAGAAAAGGATTGAACAACGCTCGACCAAAGCCATGGCAACGCTGGATCCCCGAAAAAAGACCTTTGTACTCATCTCAAAAATCTACGGAGTCGCCGACCCTGCACTGAATCTCGGCATTGCCGACAGGTTGAGGGAATTGGGGTATCAGGCATTGCCGTTTTTCGATGTTCCGGAGGCAGACATATTCAAAGAATACCCCAACATGTATTGGCCATTCGGACAGCACATACTGGAAGCTGCGAAATTGGTCCGGCACCACCCGAATCTGCATGCGGTCTTCCTGACGCACCACGGGTGTGGGCCGGATACGGTACTGAGCCACTATTTCAAGGATATCATGAAGGACAAGCCGTACCTGACGATTGAAGTAGATGAACACTCTTCAGCTGTGGGCGTAATCACCCGCGTTGAGGCCTTCGTGAACAGTTTGGGCAACACCAATGATGACACATGCCCTGCTCCGGCAACACCGCCAGTCGGCCCACAAGTAGCCATTTCCTCCGCGCAATCTTTTTCAATAGAAGATAAAGATCATACGACACTTCTGCTGCCACGCCTGTATCCTTACTCGGAAATTCTGTGTGAACGGCTTCAAACCGAGGGGTATAAGGCAAGTCCGCTTCCACAGACGACTTCGTCTTCCATTGAAACAGGCCGTAAGCATACTGTGGCCAATGAATATTTCTCCATGACAGCACTGCTGGGGGATATGCTTGAGGCAACAAGGTACATGAATCCTGAAGAGCATCCCGTACTTGTTCTCCCCCAAAGCGAAGGGGCGGAAGTGGATGCACAGTATTCAAGATTCCTGCGTACCAAACTGGATCAACAAGGGTTGAACAACATTCAGATGTTTTCCCCCTTTCTTGAAGATATTCCGGAGATGGATGAACAATGGGCTCTTCCCTTGCAATGCTGTCTGCTGGCCGGAGACCTTGTTTTACAAGCCAAGCCGTCCAATCGAGACACAATGTTGGAGCGAACTCTTGCCATGGTGCGGGCCAACGCGCTTGATCTCAACGTACTCTCTGCTTTGGCAGATGAAATATACGCACAACATGCATCCGAACCAGCCGCGAAACGCCTCTTTTCCATAGGAGAACCGCTCGTACTCTATAACCCTACTCTCAATGACCACACCTTTGAACGTCTTGAAGCACAAGGATACGAAGTTGTCTTTGCGCCACTCGGAGAATGCCTGTTCCATTTCTGGAACGACCATTTCGAAGAACAAAAAGACAAAAGAACGCCAAAGTCACAACGTTTTCTGTCGCACTTGCAGTACGGTATCGAGGTTCTATCCGAACGATTGAAAGAGGCCAGCCCATATGCAGCCAACCAGAAACAATTGGAAGAAAAAGCCTCTTCACTTCTCGGCCATTACGCCGGGGCGTTTGGGCGGTACAGAGCTGCCAAGGCCCATAACTGCCCCAAAGGTATAGATGGAGTGATTACTGCAACATCCATGTATGAAAATACCGGCATATCGCTCGGCATACTACACAAGGGCAACGGCAACGGCACGAAACCGCTGCTTTCCCTGACTTTTGACGGCAATAGGAATGAAAACGAAGTCATGAAAACGGAATCATTTATTCATTACCTGTAAGGAGTTCCGATGAAAGAACAACAAAATCCCAGAAGATGCAACGGAACGCATGGCAAAGCAGGCAAAGGCCCAACCAGTTATCAAATGCATGACTCGAATCTGGTGTTTCAGGAATTAGACCTTTCACCGGGGCAAACATTTTTGGATCTCGGTTGCGGCCCAGGTGATTATGTATTCCATGCCGCCCGCGAAGTAGGAAAAGAAGGGCTTGTGTTGGCCGTGGATCTGAATCAAAACAGGATTCACGAGGTGCAACAGCGAAGCAGAAAACAAGGCATAAAAAATGTGGCGGTACAAATGCAGGATATGTGCGCCCCACTCCCGTTTCCGAACGAATGCGTAAATACCTGCCTGCTTTCCACCTCCTTGCATTGTCTGGATATCGAAAACCAGGGTGCCCCACTGTTCAAGGAAATATATAGGATCATTTCGCCGGGAGGCCTCGTAGCCGTTCTGGAATGCAAAAAAGAGAAAATGAATTTTGGTCCTCCACTGTCCATGCGCATTTCCGAGCATGATGTGGACGCCATTGCCCTGCCAAGCGGATTCTCACGCAACAGCTATTTGGACCTGGGATGCAACTATCTGGTATGCTACCGTAAAACTACGATTTCCCATTCAACCAACAACGAACATATCCAAGGAAAAACGCAATGAAAGTACTCAACGTTTACGCTTCATTGAACGGACAAACCGAAAAAATTGCCCTTGCGGTTACACAGGCAGCAAAAGACGCAGGTTGTACAGTAACTACCCTGAACATTCAAAAGGACAAAACACACCCTGACCCACTTGAATATGATCTGGTTTTCATGGGGTCCGGAGTTTATTCGTGGCTTCCCGGCAAGGCTATGATCAAATGGATGGATGAACAGATGGAAGCCGCCAAAAAAGCCAACCGCATTTTGCCGAACTCTCCGCGCATCCCCGGCAAATTCGCTGCGCTCTACTGCACCTATGCAGGACCGCACACCGGCGAAGCGGAAGCTATTCCGGCGGTTAAATACATGGGCCAACTCTATGACCATCTGGGCATGACGATCGCAGCGGAATGGTGCATTCCCGGCGCATTTGTTCCTTCAAAAATGCAGTTCATGAACACGCAGGGACGGATGGGCAACATCGAAGGACGTCCCAATGAGCAAGACATTGCCAGTGTTCAGGGCAAAGTCATCGCACTGATCGAATCCCTGCGCCCGGTTGTGGCATCCATTGCCGCTTGAGTCTAAAAAGCCCTCGCTAGCGGCAACTCTCCTCTCGGAGCGGAGGCACGGTGTTTCCGCTCCACAAGGAAATAACAATCTGAATTTTCCCGCACGGCCTTCCCCGCTAATATCGAAATATCCACGGCAAAACGAAAATTGCAAAAGCTGCCCATGCGCCATAGACAGGTAGATAGGAAGCAAGAACTTTTTCAACATCTTCCATGGAAACATTGCCGCGCCAGTATTTCCAATAACCACGTAGCAAAACAGTCAAATTACCGCTCACCACCAAATTGAAGCCTAAAACAGCAAGGCGGTTTGGGGTGAAACCACCATATTCCCAAATTCGCCAACCAATGGCACATATCCCTACCACATCCAACACCAAGGTTGCGGCCAACATCCAGCCCAGCATGCCGTTTACAAGGCTTCCGTTTCCCTGCTGTCGCCGTTCTGTCAGCGTAAAGGCGACGGTAATAAGCACAAAGAACAGAAGAATATTGTATAATTGCAGCGTGTTTCGCTCATGGAACAATGCGGCAAGATTCCAAGCCATTGCCAACATATATGCGACAATGAGTACGAGCAGGAGAGGAGCAAAAATGCGTGCCATGAGCGGAACGATTCGCCGTGCAGCCGAATAGGTATCCGTGGCCCAGGCCGCGACAAGAGGAATCGCGGCCATCCCGAACGTTCCCATCCGCTTGAAAAGCCAATAATTGCCCCAATTGAGCATGTCGAACAGACTGGAGGTAAGGAAAAAAAGAATAATTCCACCGAGCAATAACAATCCGCTCAGAATAAGCATCTCACCGGAAAATCGAATATACTCAATACGGGCTTCGGATTCCCGCCAACGTTGCCCGTTGCGAATGAGTCCATACGCATACCAAAAGAAAAAAGGCATATGCAGACATGCGAGGGAAAAAACGTCATCCCACAATTCTGGCACAAAAGGGATGTAAATGGCAGGCACCAGCACAAAGCCCGCCAACAACAGCAAGTTTTTCCGGGGCCAACCTCGCATATACAAAGTAAAGGCGGCCATTGTGGCAAACGGAATAAGGACAAAATATCGCGAAAAAAACAGATCTTTGTCCAACGCGAATCCTGCCCAATAGGGTAAGGGTAACTCAAGCAGGAACCCGGCGAGAAAACATAACCCTACCAGCACGATCAGGTCTATACTGCTCAGGCGGGGCTGCTTGTTGGATTGCCCGTATTCCAATCGTGCACGCCATGCCTGTAGCAAAATCGAATCGGGATGCATTGCAAAGACACTGCCGAACGAGGCCACAAATTCGCGCTTATTTCTACGGTATAACTGTTCCAAGGCGTCAGGGTCGTTAATCAATGTCTGCATTTTAGTGAACATATTCATGCCTTTTTTCTACGGTCATAAAAAAGCCTTGTTACAGTTTTATAAGGGGAACGACAACGGGTAACAAAAAGCCCCGGCATCAAAGATGCCGGGGCGAGATTCAGCATTAGTCCACAAAGGGGCCAGACAACGTCTAGTTCGTCTTGAACACCAGATTTCCGTCCTGTTCATCCACCACAATCCCCATGCCGTCCTCCAGAGTACCGCCAATTATCTGTTTGGCCAGCGGTGTCTCCAGATGAGCCTGCAAGTAACGATGCAACGGACGGGCACCAAAGCTGGGATCGTAGGCTGACTGGGCTATAAAAGCCTTGGCCTTGTCGGTCAGTTCCAGAGAGATGTCCCGATCCTCAAGGCGCTTACGCAATCCTTGCGCCAGCAACTCAACAATCATGGTCAATTGTTCCATCACCAGAGGATGGAACAATACGCTTTCATCCACCCGGTTCAAAAACTCTGGACGAAAATGATGCCGCAACGTCTCCATGACCTTTTCTTCCACACCCGGATTGAACTCGCCATTCTCGGCAATGCCGTCCAGCATATACTGGGCACCCAAGTTGGAGGTCATGATAATAATGGTATTTTTGAAATCCACAGTCCGTCCGTGGCTATCCGTAAGCCTGCCGTCGTCCAGAATCTGCAACAATACGTTAAATACGTCGTGATGCGCCTTTTCTATCTCATCGAACAGAACAACGCTGTAAGGTTTACGGCGGACGGCCTCGGTCAGTTGACCACCTTCGTCGTAGCCAACATAGCCCGGAGGAGCACCAATGAGCCGTGCAACCGTATGTTTTTCCATATACTCCGACATATCGATACGGATCATGTTATCCTCGGAATCGAACAGGGATTCGGCCAGGGTCTTGCAGAGCTCAGTCTTGCCGACACCGGTTGGACCAAGGAATATGAACGAACCGATTGGACGTGACGGATTCTTGAGTCCGGCACGGGCACGCAACACGGCGTCCGCAACAGCCTGAACCGCGTCGTCCTGCCCAATCACCCGTGCATGAAGCTGCTCACCGAGCCGAAGCAACTTGTCACGCTCGCCTTCCAGCAACTTGGAAACCGGAATCCCGGTCCAACGGGCAATAACCTGAGCCACATCATCCGGCCCGACCTCTTCCTTGACCATACGCTGGCCTTCTCCAGCATCTTCCATGGCCTTGGTGCGAGCTTCCAGTTCCTTGATAAGGGCATTGAGCTGGCCGTATTCCAACTCTGCGGCACGGTTGTAATCGTGAACGCGCTTTGCTTCCTCGATTTGGTGTCGTACGGACTCAATTTCAGCCTTGATGGTACGCAATCGTTCGATACCGCCCTTCTCATTCTCCCATTGGGCTAAAAGACGGGACTGTTGCTCCTTGAGGTCAGCCAATTCGCGTTCCAGCTTTTCCAGTCTGTCATACGAGGCTTTATCGGTCTCGCGCTTCAAAGCCTCTCGCTCAATCTCCAACTGCATAATCTGACGGTTCGCCTTGTCCAACTCATACGGCTGGGAATCGATTTCCGTGCGAATCAGTGCCGCAGCTTCGTCAATGAGGTCGATAGCCTTATCCGGCAGCTGACGATCCGAAATGTACCTGCTGGAAAGAACGGCGGCTTCCACAACCGCACCATCGGAAATGCGGACACCGTGGTGTACCTCAAACCGCTCTCGCAAACCGCGCAGTATGGAAATGGTGTCTTCCACGGTAGGTTCATCAACCATCACGGTCTGAAAACGGCGTTCCAACGCCGGGTCCTTTTCGATATTCTTACGATATTCATCCGTGGTCGTCGCACCGATGCAATGCAGTTCTCCCCGGGCCAACATGGGCTTAAGCAGATTGCCGGCGTCCATGGAGCCTTCTGTCTTTCCTGCACCCACAATGGTGTGAAGTTCGTCAATAAAAAGCAAAATCCGACCAGCGGATTCCTGCACTTCCTTAAGCACAGCCTTCAGACGTTCTTCAAACTCGCCCCGATATTTGGCTCCGGCAATAAGAGCCCCCATATCCAGCGAATAAACGACCTTGTCTTTGAGACCTTCGGGCACATCCTGCTTGACGATACGCTGGGCCAAACCTTCCACGATGGCGGTTTTACCCACGCCGGCCTCACCGATAAGTACGGGATTGTTCTTGGTACGCCGGGAGAGAATACGGATCACGCGTCGAATCTCGGCATCGCGACCGATAACCGGGTCCAACCTGCCGGACTTGGCTTCATCCACAAGATCGCGTCCGTACTTTTTGAGGGAATCATATGTGGCCTCGGGATTGTCCGATGTCACACGTTGATGCCCGCGCACCTCGGTCAGAGCGGAAAGAACTTTGTCCTTGTCTATGCCAAACCGCCGGTTGACCTTGCCCACGCCCGACCCTGCGGGTTCATCCATGAGAGCGAGAAACAAATGCTCCACGCTCATGAATTCGTCATTCATGCGTTTGGCGTGATCCTCCGCCTTGACCAGTACGGATTGCATCCGGCTGGTGACCATGATGCGGTCAGGAGTGGCTCCAGGGCCGGAGACCTTGGGCAGCCGAGCTATCTCGGCATCCACGGCTCCGGTATACTCGGCAGGGTCAACCCCCAACTTCTGCAGTATCTGTGGCACCAGGCCGTTTTCCTGAGCGGCCAGTGCAAACAGCAGATGCTCGCAGTCTATCTGTTGTTGTCCGCCCCGAATGGCCTTGTTCTGCGCCTCGGAAACGGCTTCCTGTGTTTTTTGCGTAAATCTGTTCGGGTCCATATGCGTTACCTCCTGAATCGAAATTCTTAGGGACGCTTTCCCCTATAAGTGTCGCTGCAAATCTTCCACTTCCCGTTCCAATTCCTCGATTCGTTCCATCAGGTCCACGATGATTGAACCGCCTGTCGCCGTAATCTCGAGATCCTTGCACAAGCGCATCAATTTTTGAATTCGATACACGTCCCGGCACGGGAAAAGGTATTCGTCCGCACTGGTACGCGAGGGCTCCAGCCAACCCAATTCTATCAACTCGGTCACCCCGGATGTGGTAATACCTGTCAATTCCACAATCTGGGCCCAGGCCACGTACTCCGAACGCTCGGGAAGGTTCAGACCCGGGAGCTTCAGCAACATCTGCTTGAGTTTTTTCGTGGACATACGGTCTTCCTTGCTATTGTTCTCTTGGGTTGAACGAGGAGGCCTCGGCCAAGTCTTCCATCAATTGTTTTTCCTTGTCCGAAAGCGACTCCGGAACCTGAATCATGACGCGAATGAACTGGTCGCCGCGTTTTGCTCCAGTGCCCAATCCCTTGCCACGAATACGCAATTTCTTGCCGGACCCCATTCCTGCTGGAATGTTCATGTCAATTTGCCCGTCCAGCGTGGGGACACGCACGGTTGCGCCCAGTGCGGCCTCCCATGGCGCCAGAGGCAGATCATAGACGATATTGGCTCCCTCCACGGCAAAACGTGAGTTCGGCAATAACCGAATTTTCAGAAACAGATCTCCTCGAGCGCCACCGGCCATCCCGGGATTCCCCTGTCCGCTCAGCCGGATGCGTTGCCCGTCCTTGATGCCTGAGGGCACATGCACTTCCAGCGTGCGGGTACGTGGGACGCCGCTCTGATCATGCTCGGTCAGGGTGATGGATTTCTTGCCGCCCCGGTATGCTTCTTCGAGGCTCAACTCGTACAGCGCCTCGGAATCCGCGCCGCGTCGCGGCTGTTGGCGAAAACCACCAGTCCGGTTAAAGCCGCCGCGAAAATCCGCACCGCCTCCACCACCGAAGATGGTTTCGAAAAAATCACTGAACCCGCCAGGTCCTTGGGAGAAGTCCGGACCTCCACCGCCACCGAAGTTAAAACGCATGTTCTCAAAACCCGGCGGGGGTTGAAAATTCTGTCCGTGTTCCCAATCAGAACCGAACTGATCATACATTTTCCGTTTTTCAGGATCCTTGAGGACTTCATATGCCTCGTTGATTTCCTTGAATTTATCTTCGGCACTTTTGTTGTTCGGGTTCAGGTCGGGATGATATTTCCGGGCCAGCTTCTTGAAAGCCTTGGAGATGTCGTCCTGACTGGAACTGCGCCCAACGCCGAGCACCTTGTAGTAATCCTTGTATTGCACACTCATAGGGAAAAGCGTCTCCTTTTGAACGAAATAGCTGGTTCGTTCCAGTATCATAGCATAATTCTCAACCTTCCCAAGTCAAGGCAGGGAGCATCATTTTTCTCAAAGTTTTCCACAACTGATGTCGCGTTTTCAACAGGCGCAATTTGGATGCAGACATGGAAAAGGGGAAATGATTTACCCAAACAGTCTTATATGCCTAAACAGTCCACTCTCTTTTGCTGGATGAAAAACCACCTAACAACAAAGGACAACAGTCGGAGTTCATCCTAAAAAAGAGACGCAGCTAAAGCCATAAAAACGGCCAGTAAAAAAGAGTGGAGAAGTGTTGATAAGCATGTTCCGAGCTCGATTCCGGCACTTGTCTTTGCCAAAAAAAACTTTCAAACCAGCTTTCTTGAAATACGACCTACTTCTGATTGCGCTCAGTTGGTTCGCTGTAGTCCCGAAAGTCCGGATTATAGCAATAGTAACAACGGTCTCGCCCTCGAAAAACCATGATAAGTGCTATTCCTGCCACAAAGCCACCCACGTGAGCCCATACCGCCACGGGTTGGGCTGCTCCATTGGCGATGGTCAAGACTCCTGTCAGGAATTGGGATCCAGCCCATATCCCCAGGAACAGGACCGAAGGCACGCGAAAGAAAAGTGGAAAGAAAAAAATCGGCACCAAAACCTGAACTTTGCCGTGGGGATACAGAACCATGTAAGCCCCCATGACTCCGGCCACCGCGCCGGAAGCTCCGACTACAGGAACGGAAGAAGAGGCATCGGAAAGAATATGTGCCCCAACAGCGGCCAGACCGCAAAGCGCATAAAAAAGCAAAAACCATCCATGGCCGGTTACATCTTCTATATTGTCCCCGAAAATCCAGAGCATCCACATATTCAGGATGAGATGCAACCATCCGCTATGCAGGAACATATAGCTAAAAAATGGGATCACGGAACTATCTGGATATCCGATATGGTTGGCCCATTCCGGATTCAGGAAACGGAGCGGAACGACTCCGTACAAATGAAAAAGCTGTGCTTTGGATAACGGATCAAGACCGACCTCATAAAAAAAGACCAACGCATTGATAACAATGAGCAACACCACGGCGAGGGGTGGATGGACCCGCGGGACGTTATCTCTCAAAGGAATCATTCTTCGCCGTCCAGTTCCCGGGTCAAATCGGGCCAAAGATTGGCCATCCATTGCTCTTGCGCAGTATCTCGATCTTTCGCCACCGCCCTAAATCTCTGCACGACACGTTGCACCTCAGACTCCAGGGCTTCTTTGTCCCCAAGGTTATTTATAACATGGGTGCAACAGGCCCGTTTATCGTCAGCGGACCACTGCCATGAATCGAAAGCTGCCAAGGTTTCCAAAGACAATCCTCTGGACTTGCGAAATGGTCCGGTGCGCAATTCATCCGGGCAATCAACGTAAACAATTTCATCCACCACCCCCTCCGTGTGCCATCCCCCCTCCAACAGCAAAGGGACTTCTGCAACGGCAAATGGTTCCTGGGCATGCTCCTCAAAAAAATGACCACAGGCATGTTTTACCATGGGATGGATCATATCCATGACTTCCCGCCGCACGTCATCCGCTTCCAGCATGGCTGCAAACAGAACCCGCTTGTCCACCCCGCCGTTCTCAAGAGAGTACCGCCCACCAAAACGCCCTCGAATCATCTCGGCACCATCTTGGCCGGGTTCATAAAGAGCGGCAACACACTCGTCTGCACTGAATACGGGGATATGCATGGAGCGTAATGCGGCCAACGTTGTTGACTTGCCGCATCCAGGCATACCGACCAGGCCCACACGCAGGCAGGTTCGGTTAAGTCCCCGTAGTACACGCGTGAAGTCCTTGGGAGGTTCGCAGGTAAAACGCATTTGTTCCCCGGAATCAGGATGAAAAAAGCGCAACCAAAAGGCATGGAGCATCTGACGTTCAGCAACAACATCCGGCATTGTTTGAGCCAGCAGACGTGACGCCTCGGTGCTACCGTAAACGGCATCTCCCAGTAGGGGATGCCCGATGTGGGCCATGTGCACACGTATCTGATGCGTCCTGCCAGTGAAGATACGCACCGCCACAAGACTGGCGCGTCCAAGAGGATCTGTCCACAAGGTGCTATAGCGGCTACGTGCCTCCCGGCCTCCTTTTTCAACCACGGCCATACGGGTCTTGTTGGAGGGGTGACGGCCCATGGGGGCATTAATGCCTCCGACTGGCGGTTGGGGACATCCATGGACAATAGCCAGATACACTTTGCTCACCCGCCGCTCTGCAAAATCGGAGGCCAGCGCCAGCCTGTCAGCTTCGGTTCTGGCCACGGCGATCAGCCCGGAAGTATCCTTGTCCAGACGATGAACGATACCGGGGCGGGAAGCCTCCATACCCGAACGCTCTCCGGCCATGTCCGGCCAATGATGCAAAAGGCGGTTGACCAATGTGTTGTCAGGGCATCCGGGAGCAGGATGTGTGGTCAAACCGGCGGGCTTGTCGATCACCAAAACATGCTCATCCTCAAACAGGACACGTAGCGGCATATTTTCCGGCTGCGGAGCATCCGCGTCAACCATATTGGCCGGCTCCGAAAGTTCCAGTAGTTCCGTGCCTGTCAATTTGCGCTTGCCTTTTGTTTCAACAGCCCCGTCCACCAGCGCATGACCGGATTCTATCCATTCACGCACCCGACCACGGGACACGCCCTGTCCGGAAAGTGATTCCGCCCAAAACTTGTCCAGCCGAACGCCGTATGCGTTGTCCCCGGCCTGTTGCTGCCAATGCCGTTTTCCTCTCGTATCGGTCATGCGTGAAGCATATAACGGGAATACTTGGAAAGTAAAACAACATGCCATGATGACAAAAACGTAAGATGCATTTACCCTCTTGACCGTCGAGCCCAGTTGGACTTACAAGGGGGAAATTTTGTGCATCTGAACGCAAAAATTCCCAAGCAATATAAACTCCCAAAGGAGGCGCACACGTGGCGGTACATTTGGTTGAGCACCCGCTCATCAAGCATAAGATCGGCCTTTTGAGGCAGAGCGACATCTCCACAAGCCGTTTTCGCGCACTTTCCACGGAAATTTCGCGACTGCTGACATACGAAGCCACCAAAGACCTGGAAACCGAAAAGGTTACCATCACCGGCTGGGCCGGAGACGTCGAGGTGGATAACATCAAGGGCAAAAAAATCACGGTTGTCCCCATCCTGCGTGCCGGTTTGGGCATGATGGACGGTGTCACCGACATGATTCCCGGAGCAAAAGTTTCCGTTGTAGGCTTTTACCGCAACGAAGAAACACTTCAGCCCGTAGAATACTACGTAAAACTCGCCAACAACATTGACCAGCGCATGGCACTCATTCTGGACCCCATGCTGGCTACAGGCGGCACACTTGAAGCCACCATCGAACTTCTCAAGAGTTCCGGTTGCAAACAAATTCGCGGTCTTTTCCTGTGCTGCGCTCCCGAGGGTATCGAGCGTATCATGAGCAAGCACCCGGATGTAGAGATATATACCGCTGCCATTGACGAAAAACTCAATGACATCGGGTACATTCTTCCCGGACTCGGGGACGCCGGAGACAAAATTTTCGGCACCAAGTAGGGCACGCTAAAGGGCGTGCCCTTTTTTTGGGGGATTTCTTTCAATTGTATGCGAGGTAAGGAGGAGGTTGTCTGATGCATGACGTGCACTCTACGGAGTACAAGTTCAAACTGAAAGACGCGTTTCTGGGCGCACAAATGTTGTTCGTGGCATTCGGAGCGTTGGTTCTGGTTCCGTTGCTGACCGGACTCAATCCCAACGTGGCACTGTTTACGGCTGGAGCAGGAACCCTGATTTTCCAGATTATAACCAAAGGCCGCGTTCCTGTTTTTCTGGCTTCATCATTTGCGTTCATCGCACCCATCATTTATGGAGTTCAGACTTGGGGTATTCCTGCCACCATGTCCGGCCTGACGGCTGCAGGACTATTTTACGTGGTATTGAGCATATTGATAAAAACCTTCGGCGTCGAAGCGCTGCGCAAGGTATTGCCCCCCATCGTGACCGGACCGGTTATCATGGTCATCGGCCTGATCCTCGCCCCGACTGCCGTGACCATGGCTCTCGGCAAGACCGGGGACGGAACAGTGCTCGTTCTGGAATGGAAAGCGTTGGTCATCTCACTTTCTGCGCTGGTAACCACGGTGCTGGTCTCCCTGATGGGAAAAGGTTGGCTCAAGCTCATCCCCATTCTCTCCGGCATCGCAGTCGGCTATGTAATGTCCCTTTTGCTGGGCGTAGTCGATTTCTCGGGCATAGCGGCTGCCCCGTGGGTGGCCGTTCCCAATTTCGTATTCCCGGAATTCAAGTGGGCAGCCATCCTGTTCATTGTCCCGGTGGCGATCGCACCGGCCATTGAGCACTTCGGCGACGTTTTGGCCATTGGCTGTGTCACGGGCAAGGACTATGTGAAGGATCCCGGAATCCATCGCACCATGCTGGGTGACGGTCTGGCCACCTCACTGGCCTCCATGCTGGGCGGTCCTCCGAACACCACTTATTCCGAAGTTTCCGGCGCAGTGGCGCTGACCAAAGTATTCAACCCCGGCATCATGACCTGGGCAGCTATCGCGGCCATTCTGCTCGCCTTTGTCGGCAAGCTGGGCGCATTTTTGTCCACCATCCCCGTACCTGTCATGGGCGGCATCATGATCCTGCTTTTCGGAGCCATCATGGTGGTCGGCATGAACACATTGGTTAAAGCGGGTAATGACCTTCTGGAAGCCCGCAACCTTGCCATCGTGGCAATCATCGTCATCTTCGGCGTGGGCGGCATGTCCCTGCCCTTCGGCGGAGAATTCCGTCTTGGCGGCATCGGCCTCGCTGGTATCGTCGGAGTAATCCTGAACCTGGTTCTTCCCGGTAGCTCTGCCGAACCTCTGCCGGAAGAAAAAGATCCCTGCACCATCAAAAACGATTAGCCCATCGTTTTCAGCCCGGATGTTCAAGCCGCCGTATCCTTTTGGATACGACGGCTTTTTCTTTGTAATCCCATCGCCTCATAACGGTCTTCCAATTTTAATAAACTTCACTTTACACAATCACAATATGGCAATAGCAAAAAGAACTATATTGATTAACTTACAGAAGAAGGCATTGTGCCTTCTTCGAATTCACACACAGTTCCAAAAGGAGAATTCTTATGAAAAAATTCATGTTGTTAATTGCCACACTCATGGTCATGGTCGGTGCCACAAGCGCATTTGGGGGATCCCAAGGCAGTACAATTCTACCTTTTACACAAGTATTCAAAGCTAAAAACGCACAGCTCCAGAGCGATATATATCTTTCCAATATTACGGACACAGAAGTTGAATGCACAATTCACTTTTACGGCAATGACGGGACCGAGAGAAGCAACATGGCCCTAATATATAATGGATCAGAAAACAGCACTGGAGAGATTATAGGTAAAGGTAATATTGTTGTACTCCCTGCTCATTCAAGCCGTCGAGTAAAATTTGTCAGCAGTTCAGGTATAAAAAATATATATGGATATTCAATAATCCAATGGAATTCAAAGGATGATAAAACGGCAAAAGCCCTCGTTGGGTGTGTAAGATATCTAGAGCGTATTAACAGCAGTTATGTGGGAGGCTATATTCTCATCAACAACGGTCAACCGTTCTAAGCATTCAACCAAGGGAGGCGCTTTGCACCTCCCTTTTCTGTCTTCCGCCCATTTTCGAAAAAATAAATACAGCGCTTTCTCGTCTCTTTTTATAAACAGCGCATCGTTGCAGGTTCTCAATGACAACCTTTCCCGGATTCTGCTATACCCGTGCTCAAGAACACACTGGAGGAACGTGCATGGATAAGATTTTCAATCCGGAAATGATTCAAGGACTTGTAAAAAACGCTATCAGCTGGCTGAGCATCAATGGCGTAAACATTCTCATCGCGCTGATCGTATTTTTCCTTGGCCGCTGGGTAGCCAAGCGCATCATAGGCATCATGCGCAAGGGCATGACCAGAGCCCACGTGGATGATACGCTGACATCTTTCCTGTGCAGCATTACATATTATGCGGCACTGGCAGCCGTGATTGTCGCGGCATTGGGGCAGATGGGGCTGAACATCACCTCCTTCCTCGCGGTTTTGGGTGCCGCAGGACTGGCCGTAGGCCTCGCTCTCAAGGACTCTCTTTCCAACTTTGCAGCTGGAGTCATGATTATCCTGCTGAGATTCTTCAAGAGAGGCGATTACGTAACCGTGGCCGGGACATCGGGCACAGTCGAAGCCATCAAGATTTTCAACACGTATCTGACCACACCGGACAACCAGAGCGTTATCGTGCCCAACGCTTCCATTCTTGGCGATGTGATCGTAAACGTGACCGCCAACGATACGCGGCGCATCGATCTGGTCATAGGCATTGGCTACGGCGATATGATTCCCAAAGCCAAAAAACTTCTTGAAGAAATCGTAACTGCGGATGAACGCGTTCTGAAAACACCGGCCCCGACTGTTGCCGTTTCCGAGCTGGGCGACAGCAGCGTGAATTTCGTAGTGCGGCCGTGGTGCAAAACTGCGGACTACTGGGCTGTACGTTTTGACCTGCTGGAAAAAATCAAGCTAACCTTTGACGAGCAAGACGTTTCCATCCCCTTTCCGCAAATGGATGTTCACCTTTTCAAGGAAGGACAAGACCAATAAAAGAAGTCTCTGGCGACCAAAGGAGATAATTCCCTTTGCAGCCCCTGACGAGTTGTAACCAAACTGCCCCGGCATCAGTTGATGCCGGGGCAGTTTGGTTACAATATAGCAAGGTTCACATGAACCTATTTTCTCCTGCTCCATTACCCCGTTACAAAATAGCTAACAAAACAGGATGGGGAATCCATTCCCTATCTAAGACTTCACTTTGGGAAATCCAAATATAATGCCCAGTACGGCGGCAATAGCCAGCGCATAGCAGTAGTACATGGACCCCACGACGGACAACGGCGAAATCTTTGCGATGGAACCGGCCAAAAGCACCTGCGCACCATAAGGAATAACCCCTTGTACAACGCAGGAAAAAATATCCAGAAGCGAAGCACTACGACGCGGATCAACTCCGTTTCGCTCCGCGATTTCCTTGGCCATGCCGCCGGTAAGGATAATGGCAACAGTATTGTTGGCCGTACACAAATCTGCAAGCACTGCCAGAATGGAAATGGAAAGTTCGCCAGAACGGGTGCTTTTTTTACCCGATGTCAATTTGCCGATGAATTGGATAATCCAATCCACACCGCCATGCAGCCGAAGAAGTTCTCCCAATCCGCCAATCAACATGGATAAAACCATGATCTCATGCATTCCCTTGAAACCGGCATAAATATTCTGCGCAAAGGCCAAGGGAGTAAATCCGGGCGTTATGAAAAGGCCCACGACTCCGCAAAGCAAAATCCCGGCGAGCAAAACAATGAATACATTCAATCCCATGACGGCCATGACCAGAATGGCCACGTATGGTACGACCTTGACGATTTCATAATCGCCGCGCACCACAACTTCTCCAGAAGCTCCCAAAAAGGCAAATATGATAATGGTCGCCACTGCGGCAGGCAGAGCGAGCTTCAGGTTCATTTTGAACTTGTCGCTCATCTTGCAGCCTTGTGTCCGGGTAGCGGCAATCGTGGTATCCGAAATCATGGACAAATTGTCACCGAACATGGCTCCGCCAACGACAGCTCCCATAAGCAACGGCAGCGCCAGATCGGTCTTGTCCGCCACCCCTACGGCGATGGGAGCGATTGCTGCGACGGTTCCCATGGCGGACCCCATGGCCGTGGCAATAAAAGCACCGATCACAAACAGGCCGGGCAAGACCATTGTGGCGGGAATGACGGATAAGCCAAAATTAACCGTAGCTTCCACTCCGCCAATGGACTTCGCCACTGCGGCAAAACCACCGGCCAACATGTAAATTACGCACATGGTGATGATATTCACGTCACCCACGCCGGAGAGAAAAATGTTGATCTTTTCGGACACCTTCTCCCGCCCCATGGCCACAGCCCAGACAATGGCCGGCAAAATGGCAACAGTGGCCGAGAGCTGGTAAAAAGCCATATCCGTTCCGATGGAAGTCAAATACAGACCGGTTCCAATAAAGATGGCTAAAAAAAGGCCCAATGGAGCCAAGGCCATGGGATTGGCACCTTTATTTTTCACGAGATTCCCCTTTGTGAGTTTTTGGATGGCTGTGGACGTAACGCGTTTCGCAAACAAGGTCCAGCAAAACCGGATTTTATGCGCATAACTCTGCTCTTTTCTTTCAGGCTACGCGTTACATTAAATTATCCTTCGAATCGCGTAAAAAACGCAAAAGAAGACACAAAGAAACCCTGCACATCGATAGACGCGCAGGGTCTTGAACTCAGTAGGGCTCAGAACCGGTTTACAATTGCTTACGCTCCAAAAAACGCAGGAACATGGCATAGACAACCAAGAGCACGGCAATGATCAACCACTGGTTAATGCCCAGCAATGGAGGAAGCGTGATCTTTCCAAAAGCTCCCCATGTATACACGGTGGCCTTGAGCCAAGGATAGGTATGGGCAAACAGGGAAGCTCCCACCAACATGCCAAGCATGGCAAATATGGCATCAATACGCCCCTCACCCAACGCTCCGGCCGCCGTTCCGGGGCAGTAACCGACCAATCCCCATCCCAGGCCGAAAATCAGGCCGCCAAGGATATTGGCTCCCAGTACCGTAGCCTTGGGCGAAAGATTTACCATCCCGAAGCCTTGCAACAGGTATATCCCCACCATGGCTACCATGATGTGCGACAACATGAACTTGACGATAGTCATATCCTTGAGGCGCAACGCCCCTATCTGCTTGTCATAGCGCAGGACACGAGCCTTCTGGAGCAAAAAGCCAAAGACGATTCCGGTAATCAATCCCAGCAGCAATTTCATTATCGTCTCCTCCCGTACAAAATATTGGCGGAAATCATGCCGCCTGCAAAGAAACAAGCCGCAGCAATAAAACCACTGATCGAAAGCTGTGTTAAACCGGAAAGACCGTGCCCACTCGGACACCCCCCGGCGAACCGTGCCCCGTACACAGCTATCATGCCGCCAACAAAAGCAACAACGACACGGAAGATTCCTCCCGAACCGAAGTTGCGTTCCCACATATCCGGCACCAGTTGCACACGGAACGATCCATCCAGTCGAGATGAAAGAAAGGCTCCCAGCACGATTCCGAATACGAACATAAACTGCCAATCAACGGCCAGCGTGTATTTCAGGTAATAGGGAGTGTCCACAAGAGTTGTGGAAATGCTCCGCTCTATCATGCCCATCACTCGGGCAAAAGTTGTGGAGGCACCAAGATACTTCCCTGCGACCAGAACCGAAGCGATACTCAAAAGTCCGCTCAATGCCCCGGCAACATACGGGCTCCATGACTTGCCATTACTATTCATATGTCCTCCTTTTTTTGAAAAGAATAACTATTATCATATCAAAGAAAAGTCCTGAAGAAAACCACAAGTTAAATCTAGTGATCGACTAACCCCCTCAATACCACTTCTACTTTTGGAACCAGCGTCGCGTGTCGCTCATGAAGATAATGGTACAAAGGCATCCTGCCGAACGGAAGCTCTTGCACACAAAGCTTCGCGTACTGTGGAGTGTTCAGCCATGATTTAATGTTGGCCTGCAGCAAAAGGGCCACATCCACCCGATTTTCTACGACAAGATCCAAGGCATGCTTCGTATTAAGCCCTCCCATGATTCGCACGTTCGTGGGCAAAAGGTGGCGCACTCCAACGATTCCAGGCCGATATGCCACAGCAAGTCCAGCAAAATCATCCCAGCCCTTCAACAAATGTTCGGTGCGTGACACAGCAACGACATGAACAATACATAAAGGGACACGAACCAGAATAAGATTTGGGTACTGCGAAGAAAGGCCGCGCAGGCGGCAGACTTCACCGTCAAAATGCCCGCTATTAACCTCGTCCAGCGAACGCAACATCGGAACTCTCTTAAATTCTACGCTGTATCCAATTTTCCCATATGCCTGCCGAAGCAGCTTCTGCGCCTTCCCGCCAAAATAGGAACGTTCCGGCCATCCGAATACAAGCCGCCCCTCCGCCAATGCTTGCACGGGTAGCAAAAAAACATGAATAAGCAAAAAAAACATAACAGGACGGACAATAGATTTCATTACCCTAAGTTAACATGAACAGACGCTCCACAGCAATCGTGCAAATGAATATTGGACCACTTGGGCGGAAATCTGTACTGTGCGCGCAAACTGTTTGAGGAGGAAGACATGAGTATGACCGTTACCGGACTGGTACTGACATACAACGGGGAACGCTGGCTCAGGGAATGCCTTGAGTCACTCGATTTTTGCGACAGGCTTATGGTCGTGGATTCCGAAAGTTCCGACAAGACGGTTTCCATTGCCGAACAGTGCGGTGCGGAAGTGGTTGTCCGCCCGTGGCCCGGACCGGTAAAACAATTCGAATTCGCCTTGGGAAAAATAGACTCGGATTGGATCATAAGTCTGGATCAGGATGAGATGCTCACAGACGAGCTTAAAAAGAATATTCAGACGGCCATTCAAAAAGATGAAGATGTAGCCGGCTACTACACACCACGCAGCTCCTATTATTTCAACCGTTTCATGAAACATTCCGGATGGTATCCCGACCACCTGCTTCGAGTTTTCCGAAATGGACGGATGAAAGTTACGGCCAGTGGAGCCCACTATCATTTCGAACCAACAGGCTCCACCCATAAGCTCACGGGAGATATCCTTCACTATCCATACAACTCTTTTTTCGAGCACATGGAAAAGATTAACTATTATGCCGAGGAAGGGGCAAAGGCTTTGCGAGCCAAAGGCCGCAAGGGCGGCTTTGTGCGTGCGCTGATTCATGCGAAAATTCGCTTCTTCAAGCTCTATTTGCTCAAACTTGGATTTCTGGATGGGCTGGCAGGGCTATGCAATGCTCTCGCCGGCTTTTATTATACCTTTCAGAAATACATCCGCATTGAAGAAAAAGGTGATTGGGGCCGTTAACGGTCTACAGACAAAAACAAAAAAGCCCTGCACCAAATTGGTGCAGGGCTTTTTTTATTGTTCTACGCTAACTATTCGTCAGCTTTTGCTCTCAATCCAGTCATTGGCTTCGCGCACGTCAAGAGTGCCCACATAAATGGCACGACCGGAGATCGCTCCTTCAAGCCCTTTGCGGCAAAGCGGGTGCAGGTTCATAATGTCCGCAATGGTATGAACGCCACCTGCTGCTACAACCGGAATGGATGTCATGGAACACAAACGCTCCAGCGCGTCCAGATTCACGCCGGTCTGCATTCCATCCCGGGCGATATCCGTATACACAAGAAAAGCTACGCCATCTTTTTCCAGCCGGGGCAACACATCTTCGATACGCAAACCGGCATCCTCGACCCAGCCTTTGCTTTTGAGAGCGCCGTCTACGGCATCGAGAGATACACCGACCTGCCCGGGAAGAGCTTTGCACAATTCGGAAAACAAGTCTGGATCTTCAAGTGCCATGGTGCCGATAATCAAACGGGTGACACCGGCATCGACGTATGCCTTGGCGGTTTCAAGATCGCGAATACCGCCACCCAACTGCACAGGAATGTCTATGGCCGCACAAATATCTTTTATCAGCTCATAATTCTTGGGCTTGCCGGAAAAAGCGCCGTCAAGATCAACCACATGAAGATACTTGCAGCCAAGTCCGGCCCAATGCCGGGCCTGTGCCACAGGGTCGGAAGAAAAGACAGTTACCTGGTCTTCCTTGCCTTGGGTCAGGCGTACACACTGCCCGCCTTTGATATCTACAGCCGGGAAAAGAATCACAACTTGAGCCCTCGCTTCAATCCATTGGAATTATTGAACACATTAAAAAAGATATGTATCATTCTCCCCTTTTCTGCTTCAGGGGGCACACGCAGGTACGATTTTCACACAAGGTCGAAGCCCATTCTGGCTCCCAAAAAAAATCAAAAAATATCCGCAGCAGCTTGCCTATGCAGACTGGCGTTCTTTGTGCCTGAAATTTATTATTGTTGCAGGTCTTACCGTAAGCCTGAACCAGCGATTTTTACGCATGAATCCGAGCTAAATCCGCATCGATCAATCTCTAGGCGAAGCCTTATCCCGAATGGAAAAAGAAATCAATTGAGGAGCATGCCGGAACCGGATATCTCATCTCTCTGAAATGCCCTTGTCCAACTTAACGCCCCTTCGTGCTACCACGAACGCAGAATTGTCTGATTCCCGCCACAATAAAAACTGAATTTTGTTTTTCATTTTCAAGCAATGTCATTAAGGTTGCGATAATAAATTCGTACACACCTAACCAAGACATCAAAGGAGAAGAAATGGACTACAATTCAATTTTAACGCCTTATGCTGAGGGTGAGATGATCAACGTGGTTATTGAGATTCCCATGGGTTCTTCCCATAAGGTCGAATTCGACCGCAAACGTAAACTCATGGTACTGGATAGAGTGGAACTGGCGATCTTTGCCAAACCCGTCAACTATGGCTTTATCCCCGCGACTCTTGATGACGACGGCGATGAACTGGATGTACTTTTCGTAACTGACGAACCAATGCCCACCGGCGTGGTCGCCGAAGCTGTTGTCCTCGGCGTTCTGGAATTCGAAGACGATGCTGAAATGGACCACAAAATCATTTGTGTCCCAGCTGACGACCGCAATACCGGCAACCGTATTCAATCCCTTGCAGACCTAGGCGAGCAATGGCAAAAACAAATCGCACACCATTTCTCCCACTACAAAGATCTTAAAAAACCGGGCACAACCAAAGTGCTCGGATTCGGCGACGTAGTCAAAGCCCATGAAGTAATCAAAGAGTGCATCGAACGCTGGAAAAAAGAAAAATAATCTCAGCCCAATGCACAGCCAACAAGGGCAACCTTCGAGCTGCCCTTTCCATTAACCGTAACACCCAATGGCCATTCTGCGCCTCCGAGTAAAATCACATCCTGCAAAAATAAAAGGGACGGCTGAAACAAACAGCCGTCCCCTTGCAATCCAAGTATTTAAAGCGTTTTATTCTAAGCCCTCAAAATCATAATCCGATTTCCATAAGTTTTTCGTCTATTCCTTCCTGAGCCAACTGGAGAGCGCTCACCCACTTGCCGCCACGGTTAAAGAACTTCCCGGCAGCAAAAAGATTCTGGCTCAAGGATTCCTGAGTCTCGGAAAAATGTCCGCGCAGCATGGTACGCTCTTTCACGTTTATGAGAAAAAGATCAATAGAGACAGCGGCAGCGTTCTTCACTCCCATTTCCCCGCCTTCACGCTCATGCCACGCCAAAACCTGCGGAACCAGAATATAATCGGCGGTCATGCACTTGCCAACATTGACCCAATAATTGAGGGCAGACATACGCGGTATGCCGGCTTCCTTGAATACAACCACATCCTGGCACTGTCTGGTCACGGCAGCAGGCGTATAATCCATGACACCGTGTTCATTCAAAGTGTTCTGAATGACGGCATCTAGTTTGCTCAAAACCTCAGGAGAAACAGGTTTGTCTTCTTCCGGCAAGTACCCGGCAAGCAGGTCCATGGAAGAAGTCGGGCTGGTAAACGCCGCAATAACAAGTTTTCCTTGCGGCCGAGGAGCCGTGGCCGAAGGCCTTGGCTTTCCACAACCGGCCAAAACCAACAGAGAAAGACCAAGCACCAGAACACATGCACGAGCTGTGAGTCGTTTCATCAATCAAGACTCCCTTTAGTACTGGAAACACCTTGGCGTTCACGCCGGACGGCAGCCCCAAGGGCCATGCCGAGCGCTTTGAACGCTGCCTCCAAAAGATGATGGCCGTTACGGCCGTATTCAAATTTGACGTGCAGGTTCATCCCCGCCTTGTACGCCAAGGATTTAAGAAATTCACGCCAGACGTCTTTTTCGTCTCCTGCGATGACTGCAGGCAGCAGATCGTCTTCATATACCAAATACGGACGCCCGGAAAGGTCTGTCACAACTTCGACCAAAGCTTCGTCCATGGGTACTTTGGCCCATCCCACGCGTGCAATTCCCTGTTTGTCTCCAAGCGCCTCAGCCAAGGCCTGCCCGAAACAAAGGGCTATGTCCTCCAACGAGTGATGGGTATCGATCTCCAAATCGCCCTTGCAGGACAAATCAAGATCGAAACGTCCCCAGAAACACATAAGCTCCAGCATGTGATCGGCAAATCCGACTCCGGTGCTGATAGACGCCTTGCCCTGCCCGTCAAGAACGAGCCGCAAAGCGATATCAGTCTCGTTGGTAGTCCGTTTAATGGACGCTTCCCGAGTATTCACCGCATCCTCCTTTTGGTGGACAGTATAAGAAAAATCCAGAAAAGAAAATACACTACAACGCATCACCGCAACCGGGATATTCAAATCCCGCAGCAGCCTCGTGTAAGTATGGTCGTTATTTTTCTTTTTCGGTGTCAGGAGCCTCAACATCTTCCAATGCCGCAGCAGCTTCCGCTTCACCCTCTGGAGAATCTTCGTTCACAGACTCAGCGTCACTTTCCGGTGCAACCGATTCCTCTGCCCTATCTTCAACCTCTTCTTCCTTCATCGGCTTCTTTTTGCCGAAAAAGAACGCTACCCAGATACCCAGCTCATACAAAATGATCAGCGGACCAGCCATAAGGCACTGGGTAAAGGGATCAGGAGGTGTCAGGATGGCAGCAGTCACAAACGCAACAAGAATTGCATACTTGCGTTTTTGCCGCAGTCCTTTGGAAGTGACCACACCAAGCCGGGCGAGGAAAAAGATAAACAGCGGCAATTCGAAAACTACACCAAAAGCGAAAAGCAACTTGAGGCAGAAGCTCAAATACTCGTTGAGTTTCGGAGTAAATGCGATTTCCGAAGAAGCAAAACTGGCAAAAAAGTCAAAGCCGAAGGGGAATACCACGAAATAGCCAAAAACCCCGCCAGCAACGAAAAATACAGCGGAAACGATCGCCATGGGAACAACCCAACGACGTTCATGTGCATACAATCCCGGTGCGATAAATCCCCAGATCTGGGCGAATATCACGGGGCTCATGAGGAAGATTCCCGCGACAATGGATATCTTGATATGCGCAAAAAATGCTTCCGCAGGATACGTGTATTGGAAATGCCCACTCATGGCCAAGGGACCAAGAGATTCCTTGAGTGCATCCACAAACACGCCCAGCTGATCGTAATACTTGAAATCCGTGGTTTTGAGAGCCTGCGTCAACGAGTGTTGCAGGTTGATAAAAAAATCTTCTGGCAAGAGAAGTTGGCTGGCCGCATGTTTTTCCAAAACGACCTTCATGGGCTTCATAAGGATGTCGAACAGCTTTTCGGCAAAGCCGTAACACGCGATCATCCCCACAGCCGTTGCCAGAAC
This sequence comes from uncultured Desulfovibrio sp., assembly GCA_913060505.1. Taxonomy (GTDB): domain Bacteria; phylum Desulfobacterota; class Desulfovibrionia; order Desulfovibrionales; family Desulfovibrionaceae; genus Pseudodesulfovibrio. The sequence continues at coordinate 37,753 of CAJXRQ010000002.1, read as the reverse complement.
GGCACGGACCAAACGTTGACGAAGTTCCCCCAGATGATCGAGCAGGCCCATGCTGGCCCCATCGTCTTCATCATAGTCGTCCTCATCCGGGTCAGCTTCGCCTTCAGCGTCCGAAGCCGATTCACCCTCTGAATCAGCGGAAGCTTGTTCTTGTGAATCGACGTCACTCTCCTCGGACGGGCGCTCTGTAGAGCTCTCGTCTTCCAGGGAGTCGGGGCCGGAGTTGCCTCCGGCCCCGTCATGTTCTTCTGCGGAATGCCCCTGTTCGGACTCAGGAGAATCGATAGAATTCTCGTCCTGTTCCCGGGGCTCCTTCTCTTCGGAGCCGGGGGTCAAGTCCTTGTCGGAGCTCATGCGCTCTCCTTGGGCTGATCGCCGGGTTCAGCGTCAGTCTTTTCGGCAGCGTCCTTGGATGCCGGGCTGGGTTCAGCCACAGCTTCCTTTTCCTTTGCTGCCTTTTCAGCGGTTTTTTTGGCAGCCAGAGCCTTTTCGGCATCCTTCTTTCGAATATCCGCTTCGGCCTGCTGCACTTCCTGATCAAGAGTGCTTTTGACATCGTTGCTCATGCGCTTGAATTCCGCCATGCCCTTGCCAAGGCCGCGCATCATCTGCGGCAGCTTTGCCGGCCCAATGACAATCAAGGCAACAACAACGATGATCAGTAGTTCAGGTCCGCCAATTCCAAACATATCTATTCCTTATGCAATCAGTAAAAGCCGCTTATTCCCACTCGATGGTGCTCGGCGGCTTGGAGGAAATGTCCAGAACCACACGGTTAACACCCTTCACCTCATTGATAATGCGGTTGGATATACGCGCCAATACTTCGGAAGGCAGACGAGTCCAATCCGCAGTCATGGCGTCGATGCTGTCCACAATACGCAATGCAATGACATTTTCATAGGTCCGGCCATCGCCCATGACGCCGACGGTCTTCAAGGGAAGAAGAACCGCGAATCCCTGCCATACCTTACGATACCAGTCCGAGGCAATAAGTTCGTTCTGAACGATGCGATCGGCAAGTCGCAGAATGGAGAGGCGCTCTTCGGTGATTTCTCCAAGAATACGTATGGACAGCCCCGGTCCCGGGAAGGGATGACGCCAGATGATGTGTTCGGGCAGCCCCAATTCGTAGGCCGCACGACGAACCTCATCCTTGAACAATTCGCGGAGAGGCTCCACCAGTTCAAGGTTCATGGTTTCAGGCAGGCCGCCCACGTTGTGGTGGCTCTTGATCACGGCCGAAGGGCCTTTGAAGGATTCGGATTCGATCACATCCGGATACAGGGTACCCTGCCCCAGAAACTTGACGCCCTGAATATTTTTGGCTTCACGGTCAAACACGTCGATAAACGTATAGCCGATGATCTTGCGTTTCTTTTCAGGGTCGGTGACACCTTTAAGCTTGCCAAGGAATTCATCAGCAGCATCCACAACCTTGACATTGAGATCAAAGTGCTCTGCCAAAAAGCCGATAACTTCTTCGCGCTCGCCCATGCGCAGCAAGCCATTATCCACAAAAATGCAGTGCAAATTGCGGCCTATGGCCTTGTGCAACAACACGGCGGCCACGGTAGAGTCAATGCCGCCGGAAAGGCCCAGGACAACTTTGTCGTCGCCCACCTGACGCTTGAGGTCTTCAATACAGGTTTCCACAAAGGAAGACATGGACCAGGATGGCTTCAACTCAGCCACCTTGAACAGGAAGTTGTTGATTATTTGGGCGCCCTGATCTGTATGAGCAACTTCCGGATGGAATTGCAGCGCATAGATCTTGCGTTCCCGGTTCCCCATGGCACCGAATTCGATGGATTCAGTCTTGCCCATGATCTCGAAATCGGGAGGAATGGCCTGCACCCTGTCACCGTGGGACATCCATACAGTCAACTTGTCACTGTTTTCGATGCCGTCGAACAGGGGACTGTCGTTCATGGCCTCGAACTCGGCCCGACCATATTCCCGGTCCGTGGAAGAAACCACCTTTCCGCCCAGCTTATGGGCAAGCAGCTGCATACCGTAGCAGATACCCAGTGTGGGCAATCCCCATTCGAGATACTCCGGGGCCAGATCCGGACAGCCGCCTTCCAGCACGCTGGAAGGGCCGCCGGAGAGGATCAAAGCCTGCGGGTTCAAGGCTTTGACCTTGGCAGGGTCCACATTACAGGGATGAATTTCCGAGTATACACCAGCTTCGCGGATGCGCCGCGCAATAAGCTGGGTAAACTGAGACCCGAAATCCAGAATGACGACCTTGTCTTGATTCAGCATAGATATATTACTCCGTTTACCACAAAGAGCGTAGCCTTTGGGTTAGGAACCTTCAACCCGATAGTTGGGAGATTCCTTGGTGATGGTCACATCGTGAACATGGGATTCACGCAGGCCTGCGGGTGAAATCTGTACCAGCTGGGCTTTCTCGAACAGCTCTTCAATGTTCTGGCAGCCGGTGTATCCCATACCGGACCGCAGTCCACCGATGAGCTGGTAGATGGACTCACCCACCGGGCCGCGGTACGGCACCCGTCCCACGATACCTTCGGGAACGAGCTTCTTGGATTTTTCCTGAAAATAACGGTCCGAGCTACCCTTTTTCATGGCGTCGATGGAACCCATGCCGCGATAGGTTTTGTAGGTGCGGCCTTGATACAAAATGGTCTCACCCGGGCTTTCTTCGGTTCCAGCAAAAAGCGACCCCATCATGCAGGTATTGGCACCAACGACCAATGCCTTGACGATGTCGCCGGAATACTTGATGCCGCCATCCGCAATAATGCACTTGTCTGCTTCACGGCATGCCTTCGCAGCTTCCATGACCGCTGTAATCTGGGGCACCCCCACGCCGGCCACGACGCGAGTGGTGCATATGGAACCAGGGCCGATGCCCACCTTGACTGTGTCCACACCAGCTTCGATAAGTGCTTTGGCGCCTTCATACGTGGCGACGTTGCCGCCCACGATCTGCGCCTCCGGGAAAGAACTGCGGATCATCCGCACAGCGTCAAGAATATTGCGGGAATGGCCATGCGCAGAATCCAGAGCCAGAAAGTCAACTCCGGCCCGCAACAGGGCTTCCGCCCGGGCTTCGCAGTCTTTGCCAATGCCGATAGCTGCACCGCAAATCAGACGACCAAAACTGTCCTTAACCGCGTTGGGGTACTTTTTAACCTTGTTGATGTCCTTGATGGTAATCAATCCCTTGAGATTGTTTTCATCATCCACCACCAAAAGCTTCTCGATACGGTTCTGATGCAGTTTGCGCTTGGCTTCTTCCGTGGAAATTCCTTCCGGCACCGTTACCAGATCCCGCGAGGTCATGAGCTCGGAAACAGGCGTTTCCCTGTCCGAGACGAAACGGATGTCGCGGTTGGTAATGATACCCACAAGATGTTCCCCCCGAACAACAGGCAGGCCGGATATCCGGTACTCCTGCATGATGTCCATGACCTTGCCTAACGTGTCGTCGGGATGCACGGTAATGGGGTTGTGGATCATGCCGGATTCGGACTTCTTGACCCTGTCCACCTCGCGGACCTGTTCGCGAACGGACATGTTCTTGTGGATCACGCCAGCCCCACCATGGCGAGCCATGGCAATGGCCATGCGTGCCTCGGTCACGGTGTCCATGGCTGCGGAAATGAGCGGGATATTGAGCTTGAGTTCGGGCGTCAGATAAGTGGACGTGTCCACCATGTCGGGCAGCACTTCCGAATAGGCGGGAAGAAGGAGGACGTCATCAAAAGTTAGGGCCTTGTCGAGAATCTTCTCCATTTGTTCCTCCGGGTTGTTATACCTACATACGATTAAGGCCGGACTTGCGTCCGGCCGTTCTTCGCTCGTTATAGCCCGAGGTACGCGCGCTTCACATCCTCGTTGGCGAGCAATGTGTCGCAGGTGTCGGTCATCACTATTTTTCCGTTTTCCATTACGTAACCTCGGTGGCCGATCTTTAGCGCAAGGTTGGCGTTTTGTTCAACAAGAAAAATGGTGGTTCCTGATTCTTTATTAATTTTAGTAATAATTTCAAATATTTGTTTAACAATCAAAGGGGCGAGCCCCATGGAAGGCTCATCCAGCAACAAAAGGCGGGGCCGGGCCATGAGCGCCCGGGCTATGGCCAACATCTGCTGCTCGCCCCCCGAAAGGTTCCCGCCCATCTGCTTTCGACGCTCATATAAGATGGGGAACAACTCGTAAGCATAATTCCTATCGTGCTTGATCCCGTCCTTGTCCTTACGCAAAAAGGCGCCCATATCCAGATTCTCGGAGATGGATAATTCCGGGAAGATGAGCCGTCCTTCCGGAACCTGACAAATGCCACGGGACACGACTTTCTCAGCCTTCATTCCGGTAATGTCCAGTTCTTCGTAAACGACACTCCCGTTGCGCGGGGAAAGCACCCCGCAGATAGTCATGAGCGTTGTGGACTTGCCCGCGCCGTTACCGCCGATCAAGGTGATGATTTCACCATGATTGATATGCAGGCTGACATTATACAGGGCCTGGATATTGCCATAATAGGTGTCGATATTTTTCAGTTCGAGCATTTTAGACATCGTCGTCCCCTTCTCCGAGATAGGCCTTGATCACTGCGGGGTCGCCGCTGACTTCCTGCGGTGTGCCATGCGAGATAAGCCTCCCGTAATCCAGTACGAAAATGCGGTCAGACATGCTCATGACCATTTTCATGTCATGCTCGATGAGCAGGATGGAGATCCCGTATACATCCCGAATACCCAGCACCAACTCCTTGAGTTCAATGGTTTCATGCGGATTCATGCCAGCTGCGGGTTCATCCAGCAGCAGAAGAAACGGATCCGTTGCCATGGCACGGGCGATTTCCAAACGGCGCTGCTTTCCGTAAGGCAAATTGCAAGCCAGTTCGTTGGCGTATTCTTCCAGATGCACCAGCTCAAGAAGATGGTAGCTTCTCTCTATGATTTCCTGTTCTTCGACGCGAGCCTTGCGGTTATGGGAAATAGCGCCCCATATACCGGACTTGGTTCGACAATGCGTCCCGATCATCACGTTTTCCAAAGCGGTCATGGATGGAAAAAGCCGAATGTTCTGAAACGTCCTGGCCATACCGATTTCCGTGACCAGATTCGGCTTGATGCCGTTGATACGCCGGGGGCTATCGCCACTACGCCCGACCACAACGTCTCCGCTGGTCGGTTTGTAAATGCCGGTTATGCAGTTGAAGAACGTCGTCTTTCCCGCACCGTTAGGCCCTATGAGCGCCACAATCTCCCCAGCCTTCACGTCGAGGTTCACTTCGTCGAGAGCACGAATGCCCCCGAAGTCCATGCAGATATCTTGTACGTTGAGAACGGGACTAACCATGTTCCGCCCCCGCTGTTTTCCTGCCCATATAGGTATAGACCTTACGTTTGGCCCTAATCAGCCCCTGTGGCCTGAAGACCATGACCAGAACCATGGTGGCTCCGAAAATGAGCATCCTGAATTCGGAAAAAGCCCGAAGGTATTCCGGCAACAGAATGAGCACCAATGCCCCGAGAATGACGCCGCGAACGGAGCCCATTCCACCGATGACGACCACGGACAAAATGATGGCCGACTCCCAGAAAGTAAAGCTGGCCGGATTGATGAATGTCGTCTTGGCAGCAAAGACCACACCGGCCATACCGGCCCACGTTGCTCCAAGAGCAAAGGCCATGAGTTTGGTCTTGGTACGGTCAATGCCCATTGCCTGACATGCGATTTCGTCTTCGCGCAGAGCCAGCCACGCTCGCCCGATGCGCGAGTTTTGCAGCCGGTTTACGAAGAAAATAGTCAGGATCATGAGGCCAAGCATGATATAGTACATGAAAGTAATGGAATCGAAGACGCCGAACTTGTGGCCGAAGAGCATGGGACGGTCAATACCGGATATGCCGCTGGGCCCCATGGTGACTTCACCCCAGTTTTCCAGCACCAGCCGGATGATTTCCCCGAAGCCCAGAGTGACGATAGCCAGATAGTCACCACGAAGACGCAACACGGGGAAACCAAGCAAAATACCGCAAATGGCTCCAAGCACCGCACCAAGAGGCAACATGGTCCAAAAACCAATCTGGAAATGCATGTTCATGAGTGCGTAGGCATAAGCCCCAACGGCGTAAAACGCCACATAACCGAGGTCCAGCAGGCCAGCCAACCCAACCACGATATTCAATCCCAGCCCGAGAGCTACATAAGTCAGGCAGGAAATCATGATGTTGGTCTGATACATTCCCGCAAGGTGCGGAAAAACCAAAGCGGCGATACCGACAATGGCGAGAAGACTCCACTTCGCTGCCGGAATGGATGAAGCGGAGGTCAACAGCCGCTCCACCGGGCCTTCCGTGGAAACCTGATCCTTTTGCAGTTCCTTACGTTCGAGCAACCAGCGCCAAACAAATGAAAGCACGAACGAGCCAATACCGATCCAAAGCAGATTCATCCAACGCCAATCAATAGTCTTGTTGACGGTATCAACCTTGATGACCATGATCGGGAACGTCAAAAACATGAACCATAGCGCCACAAGGACGGATCGCCTGAGCGCATGCGCCGCGCTGTCGCATCCGGCCGAAAAAAAGGCCAGTGGCCTCTTACCCTTGTCAGCCTTTATGTTATTGTTCACAGTTTATCCCTTGTATTGCTTGCGCGCCTTTTCGGCCACGCTATTGTCTATACCTTTTGCGTAGGCTGCTTGCCCATGATTCCCGCAGGCCTGAAGATAAGAATCAGAACCAGCAGGGCGAAAGCGAACACGTCCTCGTAATCCGACGAAACGTAACCGGTAGCGAAAGCCTCGGTTAATCCGAGGATAAGAGCACCGAGCATGGCACCTGGGATGCTGCCAATGCCACCGAGTACTGCGGCCGTAAAGGCCTTGATGCCTGCAATAAAACCTATGTAATAGTTTATTTGGCCTATGTGCGAGGCAATGAGGACACCGCCGACGGCAGCAAGACTTGATCCGATTACGAACGTAGCTGAAATGACGGTGTTGACACTTATGCCCACGAGCTGAGCCATTTTACGATTCTGGGCAGTGGCACGCATGGCCTTGCCCAGTTTGCCGTACTTGATGAACAACGTCAGAGCCACGCATACCACGACGGTGACTGCGACGATAACCACCTCCGAACTGGTGATGATTCCTGTGAGACCGGGAATTTTGAATTCGGGGATAAGGCTCGGAAAAGGCAAGAAATCCGATGTCTGCGCCAGCATGACATAGTTCTGCAAAAAAATGGACATGCCAATGGCGGAAATAAGAGGCGACAGCCTCGGAGCTCCGCGCAATGGCTTGTACGCGATCTTCTCAATGGTGAAGCCGTATGCCGCAGAATAAATTACCGCAACAATCACGGCCAACACCAGAATGGCGAATCCGGGAAAACCCAACGCGCCCAACACCCCTGCCACGATCAATCCGGTGAACGCGCCGATCATGTAGATTTCGCCATGAGCGAAGTTGATCAGCTCGATAATGCCGTAAACCATGGTATAGCCCAAAGCGATCAGGGCGTAGATGCTGCCACGTGTCAGGCCGCCGAAAAAGAGTTCAAGGAAATATTCCATCAGTGTTCCTATCCGGTTTCCATACACAATCAGGGGACAGGCCGCGGCCTGCCCCCTGCTGTTCATGCATTGTTTCCGACCGCCGCCCTAGTTGGCGAGTTCCACATATTGGCCGTTCTTGACCTGATACACGGAGAAGCCGACACCTTCGGCATCACCGCGCTTGTCGAACTTGATCTTGCCCAATGGGGTCTCAACGTATTGGGTTCGCAGAGCCTCAACAACCTTATCATAGTCGGTGGAGCCGGCTTTTTCCACGGCGTTGAGCAAAGCCAGAGCAGCAGCGTAAGCCTGATAGAAAAATGCACCGGGCTCGGAACCGAATTCCTTTTTATGCTCTTCCAGAGCCACGGAGTACAATTTGTTGGCAGAGATATCGCGGGGACCGGTGGCATAAACGCCTTCGGCGTATTCACCGGCGACCTTGATGAAGGTATCGTCCTTAACACCGTCGTCCGACAGGAACGGAATGTCCAGGCCCTTCTTGCGCATGCTGGTTACGATCTTGGAGGCTTCAGGATGATAGCCGCCGAAGATGACGCCGTCTGCGCCGGAGTTCTTGATTTTCTGTACGACTGCGGAGTAGTCCACTGCGCCGGGAGTAACACCTTCGAAAAGGGCTACATTCATGTCGGCATCAGCTTCCACAAACTGCTTGCAGAATTCGGCAAAGCCCTTACCGTAGTCACCTTTATCATGAATTACGGCCACGTTCTTGAGGCCGAGTTTTTTGGCGAACTTCACTTCCAGAATAGCCTGGGCATCATCCGATGCGATGGTGCGGAAGAAGTTGGGATAGTTGCCGGACTGGGTCAACGGCGGGTTGGTGGCAGAGGGAGACATGCACACAACCTTGGCGTCCTTGTAAATTTCAAGAGCAGCCTTGGTGGCGCCGGAGCAAATGTGTCCGAGCACGATTTTCACGTCATCGGAAACCAGCTTTGTGGCGGCGTTGGTCGCCATTTCAGGCTTGCACTGATCATCCTGTGCAAAAACTTCAACCTGCATGCCGAGCACGCCACCCTTGGCGTTAATATCGGCAGCGACCAGCTTGGCAGCATTCACAGTGGGCAATCCATAGGAAGCCAGATCGCCACTGTGGGCTCCGGCAACACCGAGCACAAGCTTTTTGGCGGGAGCTTCCTCGGCTTTCTTTTCCTCGCCACTGCTGCAACCTGCCACGGCAAAGGCCATAATGGCCATTGCGAACACTACCAGACTCCATTTCCCTCTCATAAGATTCTCTCCTGTAACGTAATGGTTCAAACTGGTTACAAACGGAAAGGGCTCTCATCCCCTTTCCGCCGTCATGTACGCGAAAAACATTTACAAAGAACAAGTAGCGGAAGTTTGACATTCTAGAGAGTCTGCCAAACTTGTCAATAATGGCAAACAGTAAACTGAAAAATTCCCGTGAGAAATTACAACTTTCCGAGTTCCTCCAGTTCGGCTTTTGCATGTTTCTTCATCTCCGCATCCCCATGGGGGAGCTCTACAACGGCCCGAAAATGCGTGGCGGCGCTTTGCGGATCATTGAGATAATGCTTGAAGATGATGCCGAGATTATAATGGGAAAGCGCATCACCGGGTTGTTCTTCCAGAACGTGCTCATAAATCTCTACCGCTTGTTCATGCATCTGTTTCTGGAAATAACAAATCCCCACGCTTTTGAGAACAGCCACATTGTTCGGTTGAAGAGTCTTTGCCCGTTCCAAATATCCAAGGGCGCGGTCCCAGGCACGCATCATGAGAAAAGCGTTGCCGAGACTCACGAGATTTTCCACGTTGTCAGGCTCTTTCTCTGCCTTGACCATCATCTCCTGCAAACCGCCCATGCCTGTGGTCATGGCACTCATGCCACCGGATTTTTTTTTGGCCTGAACAGTCAGGTTCGGGTTGTTGACCCGATAAAAAATCGAAACACCAAAGATCACAAGCAGGCAACATGCCGTCATTGCCAGAACGAGTTTGCGACCCAAAAGATTGCTAGCCGTCGCCATGTTCGTCCCCCAAAAGCTCAAGTTGTCCCACACGTTTTTCCAAGGTGGAGGTTCGGGTGGCCAAAAACGCCACATATCCGGCAATGCCGACCCAAACAATAATATTGGCAGTAAAAAGATATATTGTCGCAGACACGATAGCTCCCTTATGCGTTATTCTTCATCCCAAACCAACAGAGCATCCAGCCGAGCGCGGAGTCCAAGCTGGCGCAGGCGGGAAACGAGCAAGGCTCCCCAAACAAATCCGAAGGCCCCGAGACCGGCAAATACGGTGTACCACATGGAAGCCAGCATACCGCTGCCCTGCCGGGCCAGACCGTCAGGGTGGGCACTTCCCCACAATTTGGCCGCGAAAAAGACCAAAGGGACATCCAGAAATGCAACCACCCCCAAAACAGCACAGACAATGGCCTTACGATTTCCTCCGACGGGAGACGCCCGTAAAACCAGATACCCTGCGTACACGTACCACATGATCAGGGTTGTCGTCAGCTTGGGATCCCAGACCCACCAATGCCCCCATTCGGCCCGAGCCCATGTGGAGCCCGTGCCCAGAGCCAGCGTCGCCAGCAAAACGCCAATCTCGGCGGACGCTCCGGCCAGACGGTCATAGCAATCTCGTCGGGTCAAAAGATACATGCCACTGGCAAAAAAAACGAAAAAGAAACTCACCAGTGCCCACCATGAACAGGGAAGATGGGTGTAGAAAATCTTCTGGACCAGTCCGGACTGCGCCACCGGCGCATAAAACCAGATCATCCACTGATGCAGAACGAAAGCTGGGACGGCAAGCAGGGCCAATACCTTCACCTTATCCATACGATGAACTCCAAAATACTATTCTTCTCCGCCATATACGAACGGAAACAAAATCAATCCCGCGCCTGAGAACACACCGTCAAAAGCGCCAATGATACCCAACCAGCGTCCGGCCCCGGCAATATCCTCGCCGGAAAAAACCATGCCGAACAGGGTAATCCCGGCCAGCAGCACCGGCAAAAGCAAGGGAAAAACTATTACAGACAAAAGCGACTCGCGCGCGCCCTGTCCCTGAGAAAGGGCTCCCAGCAGCGCACCAAGGACCACCAGTCCCACATCCGCAGCCAGAAGAGTCCCCAACAAAAGCAAAGCCGATCCCGGAACGGATTGGCCTAAAAACGCAATGGTCGCAGGCAGAAAAACAATCTGCGTCACCAGCAGCAAGCCCAATCCCGCAACACCTTTGCCCAACCATACGGCATGCACGGGCACCGGCGTTGAAAGCAGCCCCATGCGTGCGCCGTTCGTTTCTTCCAGGCTGAACAGATCGTTGAAAATCAATACAAGACCAAAAGCGGAGGAAAGCCAAAAAATGGCACCGGCGGCTTGCGGAGAAATGGTACCGCCCAGCGGCTTGGACAAGCTAAACAGAAAAATCAACAGCAAGCCGAGCAGGACAGCCTGAACCAGCCCCTGCCCGCCGGAAACGGAAAGGACCAGATCCTTGGCGGCTACCAGCCGCGCCCGCCTCAACACAATAGCCTCCCGGCATCAAAATCCGCAGCCGTGCCGTAATAGTCCACACGACGCTTGGCAAGGCACAACACAGAGTCAGCCATGGCGACATCGTCACGTAGATGATGACTGATCCACACAATGGAAACGCCCTGTTCCCTGTACGTACGAATTTCATCACGGAGCATGGAGAGAGAGCGGACATCCAGTCCGGTTCCGGGTTCATCCAAAAAAATCAAGCGGGGACGAACAAGATAAATACGCGCCAAATTCAACCGTTGGGCCATGCCACGGGAAAAACCTCCAGCTTTCTCTTCTGCGGCACGACTCAGGCCGACCCGTTTCAGCACGGCATCCAATTCGTCTTTGCCGGGACACAGGCCATACATCCCGGCCCAAAAGGAAAGGTTGGCACGAGCACTCAACCCCGGATACAAAAACGTTGCATGTCCGAGGTAGGCCACTTCTTCCGGGGGCAAATCCAGGGAAGCCTCCCCGGCAGAAGGACGGGCAAGTCCGGCCATAATCTTGACCAGAGTGGACTTCCCGGCTCCGTTGGCACCGGCCAGAAGCAAGATTTCTCCTTGGTGCAACTGGCAGGACACGTCCTTGAAAACCAATTTGGATCCAAAGAACTTGGCGCAACGGCGCACGTTCAGGACGATATCAGAAGAATCCGGCATAAGGGCTAAAGCACCTCCTCCCGGGGACGCTTAAGCAACAAAAAGCCGAACAGACACATAAGGGTGCCACCGATCCAAATCCAGTTGACCAAGGGATTGATGCTGATTTTGAAGCTCAGCTTGCCGCTCTGGTCCAGTCCAAGAACCGTGGCGTAGAGTTCATCACCAAAACCGGGAATGACTGAGACTTCGGCAAATTGCTGACGAGGGAAATTGCGATAAATCCTTTTTTCCGGGTACAGGGTGCCGATTTCTTTTTCACCAAGTGTCACTTTGAGCGTTCCCACCAATCGAGCGCGAAATTCCGGGGTGCTGTCCTGCTTTGAGTCCACAAACGTCATGGTGTAATCGCCCACCTGCACGCTTTCCCCTTTGGCCAGCATGACCTCACGTTCAACCTTGTACGGCCCGGAAAAGGCTATCCCCAAGGCTAACAACGCCAATCCGAGATGGATTCCATATTGCCCCCAGGATTGAACGTTTTTGCGCAAAGCAGGGTACAAGACAAATAGCAAAGCAATAGTGACGACGGCCGTACATGCAGAGGCCGCGGCAAAGACAGCCAGCGGTTTGGTAACTCCCATGGCCAAAAGTACGACAGCTGAAGCGACCAGTGTCCCGACAGCACCGTACAGTCCGACGTAACTACGAATGCCCCCCTTCCATCCCAGCCAGGGACAGAAAGCGAACACGAAGACGAGAAGACTCATGAACGGCAGACAGACCTTGTTGTAGAAGTGCTGATCAAGCCCCACGGAATTGGCACTCCACAACTTGCTGATGACAGGCCACATGGTTCCGAGTGTGACCACGAAACCAAGAGCAAGGAAAAACCATGCCGCTGCCACAAGCAACCCCTGACGGCTCAATAAATCGCTCAGCGAGCGTTTGACATGAAACTCGCCGAAGATCACGCAAACCACTGTCACAACCGCCCCGAGAGCCATGGCTACGAACAGGGGGAAAGACACACCGGATTCACCGAACGTATGTAACGATTCAATAACTCCGCTGCGGGTCAGGTAGGTGCTGAAAATGCACAACAGAAAAGTCAGTGACATAAGGAACACATTGGTGCGTTGCAACGCGCCCCGACGCTGTTCGATGATTGCCGTATGCAAAAACGCCGTTGCCGCGAACCAGGGGATAAGCGAAGCGTTCTCCACCGGATCCCATGCCCAGTAACCGCCCCAACCAAGTTCCATGTAGGACCACCAGCCGCCGAGAATGATGCCTGCGGTCAAAAATATCCATGCCAGGATATTCCAATTGCGTATGAGCTTGACCCACGATTTGGCTTCGCCCGTAATACTGGAAGCCAGAGCACACGCCGCGGGGATGGTGAAACCGGCAAACCCAAGAAACAAAAGGGGCGGATGAAAAATCATGCCCGGATTGCGGAGCAAAGGATTAAGTCCTCGACCATCCGAGGGGGCGGGCGTCAGCGTCATGAACGGGTTGGACCAGCTGGTCAGCAACAGCAGGAAAAAGCCCTGGATACTCATGAACAGTACCCAGAAAAAAAGCCGGGTTCTTGGCGCCAGCGCCTTGTATCCCGGCGTATACACAAAAGCCACACCGCTTACGGCAATAATCAGCTCCCAAAACAGCAAGGAGCCTTCCCGTCCTCCCCAAAATGCCGTGAGCGTGTAAACGAAATTCAGCGTGTTATCCACGTTCTCATAAACGTATAGAAAACCATAATTGCGGGCAGCCAACGCCATGAGCATGATCAATGACGAAAAAACCACTCCCATGGCCACGCCAATGTTGCCGTATTCGACAAAAGGACGGATATCGTCCCTGTCGGACCAGGCCGCCCAGATGGCAGCCCCTGCAGTGAAAAGGCTGGCGAGAAGGGCAAAAAGGAGACCTACGTAGGCGGTCAACTGCATGAATACTCCTTAAAAAGTCCCGCATGGCGGGAGATTATTCAGATTGGGCGAGAAGTAGTACCCTGTTGGAAAATTGACGGCAAACCTGGCGAGCTTCTTTGGCTTATCCCTTTTCCTGTTCCATGGCATCACTCTGCTCACGATATTTGGACGGACATTTGGTAACCAGAGAAGAGGCCGTAAAGAGCGTGTTTTCAGAATTGAACGCCCCTTCCACGATGACTTCCACCCCCGGCTTGAATGTATCCGGGACTGCACCCTTGTACTCCACGCGCAAAACCTTTGCTCCATCCATCTTGTCCACGAGATCAAATCCCACGCCAAGAGAGCCGGGATGGGTTTCCAGATTTTGCGGAGAGACTTTGCCAAACAGACGAGCCCTGTTCAGGCTGCCTTGTTCCATGGCCAGAGCCTCTGAAACGTTCAGAAAATATGTACTGTTTTCGGAAAGGCCGGACCACAACAGGTAGCCCAGTCCGCCGAGAAAAAGGATCATCGCTGCCAGATATATACTTTTATTGCTCTTTTTTGCCATCCCTATTCCTTGCTATCCTCGGACGGGGCATGATCTTCCATGTGCCCCTGAACCAAATTACCGCGCCGCATCCGGGCAAGCTCGCGCATGTCCACGACCTGATCGGTTTCGTCCACAATCTCATTGCCCAGAATTTCCTCAAGCACGTCCTCAAGGGAAATAACTCCGGCCATTCCTCCGTATTCATCCAGCACTACGAATAGATGCATACGGCTGCCCAGAAATTTAACCAAAACCTGATCCAGCGTGAGGCTTTCCAGCACAAAACGCACAGGACGCATCAGGTCGGAAAGTTTGAGTTCATCATTATCGTCGGCCAAAGCCTCAAAGACCTGCCGCCGGTAAGCAATGCCCACGATGTCGTCATTGTCATCGCCGAACACGGGAACCCGGCTATGGGGCCAAACTGGATGCAGGTCCCGCGCTTCGGCCACAGTCATATCGGCAGGGAGGCTGAACACAACCGTCCGCGGCGTCATTACCTGCTCCACGGTCTTGTCATCCAGCAACAGAATATTGCGAATGGACTGCTCTTCGTAGGGTTTGATCACTCCTGAACGGCGCGTCAGACTGGCCACGGCAAGAATGTCCGCCTCACTGTGCTCCGGCGACTTGCGACTGCCACGAATCAACGTGGCAACAAGGCCGAGAACCTTGACTGCGGGCTTGAATACCCAGACCAGAAAACGAAGAGTGGGTGCCAAGGGCGGCGCAAGGACATCGTTATAGACCACACCGATAGTCTTAGGCAGGATCTCCGAAACGATCAAAATGACCAGCGTAAACACCACGGTAAATATCCACAGGGTGTGCTCGCCGTACAACCTGGCCCACGCCCATCCGGCCACAGCCGCTCCTGCAGTATGGGCCACGGTATTCAGCGTCAGGATGGCGGTAATCGGCTCTTCAACATTGTTGCGTAGACGTTCCAACGCCTCGCCCGACTTCTTTCCACGCCGCTTGAGCTTTTCCACATGGCTCCATGGCAGTGAATACAGGGCGGCCTCCGCCAAAGAACAGAAGGTGGAAACAAAAACCGCCAGTCCGACGGCAAGGATGAGTTCTATCATGATTTTGTGTTGGTCACCTCTCGAAAAAACGAGGCCATTAAGCCGTTTTTCCAGTTGCCGGAACATAACAGAACCGCAAACGCACTGCAACTCGCATGGGGGCTTGACTTGCTAAATGTTTTCGGCACACTGGGCGAGTTCGAAAAATGGAAAATAAAATTCATATGGAAAAAGTAGGAAAAACAGCCTCGGCAGTTGTCGTGCGGCTGGGACACATGGGTGACGTGGCCCTGACAACCGGCGTCCTCGAATACTGGCGAAAGACGCGGGGTATGCATTTTATCTTCCTGACCAAGGAAGCATTCACCCCGATCCTGAAAAATCACCCGGCCATCGAACACATATACCCGGTCAAAGCGGACGCTCTTGCCGGCACCAAGGCATGGCTCAGGCAATGCTCCCGGCTGGCCAGGGAGTTCGGCCATCTCCCTCTGCTCGATCTGCACGGCACTCTAAGGTCGCGTATCCTCGGGTTACGTTGGCCCAGCCCGGTACGCCGCTACCCAAAATCAGGACTGCACCGGCGAATCTTCAGCCGTACCGGCTCTCCCAAATTCCGATCCATGCTGGAACGGACCAACGTGCCACAACGGTACGCCATGGCTCTGGAGCGAAAAGCAATCCCGGCAACCGAACTGCTTCCACACATAGTCATGACGGCGTCGGAAAACACAAAAGCGTTGGATCTGATACACCCTCTTCGCAAAAACACGGCATTGGTCGCCCTACACCCGTACGCAACGCATCCGGCCAAGCAATGGCCCGAAGCCCACTGGCGCACACTGATAAAACAACTGGAACAGGCCAACATCGATTGGGTAGTAGTGGGACGCAACAAAATGCCGTTCTTTTCCCAAAATATTGATAATGACCTCACAAATCGTACCGACCTTCGCACGACCTGCGCCATTCTTGCTGCGGCGGACGTCATGATCACCAATGACTCCGGACCAATGCACCTTGCCTCGGGAGTCAAAACCCCAGTGGTAGCCCTGTTCGGCCCAACGGCAAAAGTATGGGGGTTCTACCCGGCAGGAACGCAAGACATTGTCCTTGAACGTGAAATGGATTGCCGCCCCTGTTCTTTGCACGGAGCCACCGAATGCACACGAGGCCTTGAATGCCTTTCCGGCATCACTCCAGACCAAACCATGGCTGCCATACAAACAATCCTCACTTCCCGTTAAAGGTCGCCTCCGGCCCTTATTGACCAATACGAGCATAGGCTCTAGAATCAGCAATCCTCGGACCCCAACCCCGGATTCGCCATGCCCGATCTCTACATCCCCATTGCCACGCGACTCATCCTGCCAAACACAAAGGCCGGATTCGTGACCTACCTGAAACAGGAGGACAGGTTCGTTCTCTATTCAACATCAGGCGAACAATTTTCGCCAGAACACCAGTTGCGTCTGGAAATTCAGGATGTAACCACACTCTATGTGCATAAGGATGAAGAACAGGAGTTGAACGCTTATGTGGAGCGGCACATAGCCCGCATGCTAGCCGACGCATCCATCCCCATGAATTCCCGGGCTGCGGCATGGACCCGCTCGGCAAATTCCGTAGCAAAAGACCTTTTCGAAGCCAAGTTGCCCCCACGACAATTACAGGAACACTATGAACGCTTCCAAAAATTTATTACGGAAAGCGCCCTTTTGTTCCGTTCTCCCCGAGGACTCAAGGAACTATCAAAACTTATCGCTCACGGATTTGACATTTACCACCATGGACTGGGAACAGCCGTGCTCACGGCCAGTGTACTCATGACGTTGGACGGAGGGGAAGAATTGCTGGCAGACTGCGGCGGCGGAGCCATGCTGCATGACTACGGGAAGTTGTCACTGGACACGGAACTCCTCAAAGTCGATCCGGATATAATGCCTCTGGCGCAACGCCGGATATGGGACACGCACCCCATTCTCGGCGTACAGGCATGCGCAACCATCCCTCTTTCTCCCGAGAGTATCCACTGTGTGCTTTTTCATCATGAACGGGAAGACGGAAAGGGATTTCCCGGCCGGGTCAAAGGTGAAGAAATTCCATTTTACGCCCGCATTGTCGCGCTTTGCGAATACTACGACAAGCTGACGCGTAAACAATTTTATCGTCCGCCGTTCAAACCGTTCGAGGCCTTGAAAATCATCAAACAGGACAAGGGATTGTATAATCGGGATGCATTCATGCGCCTTGTCAGCGTACTTTCCGAAGCAGACGTCGCCTCTATTTAAAATGCAAGGGTTACGGGCGCTTTTCCCAGTAGGAAGTCACTTCTTTCCGGTGCTCTTCCAACATATCCCGAACGCCGCACGGAACAAGGAAACTGATATCTCGCCCCTGCAACCACCGCTCTCGCAACATGGCCGCCTTGATATCCAAACGAGGAATGGCAATACGGTGCACGGCGTGCCCGGAAGAAAAACGCCACACGCCATCGGCTTCCCGTTCGGCATCTGGCCAACGGGCAGCAATGGTTTCCGCAACCTTTTCCGCAGCAGTCCAACGGTTGACGACAGCCAGCGAAGCCAGCTCCGGCAGTTCCAGCCCTCGCTTCCAACTTTCCAGCTCAAGAAAAGTCGCCGCTCCCATGATGAATACCAACTCGCTCTCAGGCTGTTCCTCACGATAGCAGGTCAACGTGTCACAGGTAAACGAAGGTCCGGGACGCCGGCCTTCGATAGGGTTGGAACCAAGGCCGGGAACGCCCTGAATCGAGGCATTACATAATTCCATGCGCAAGGAAAAAGGGAGCAATCCCTCATCTGTTTTATGCGGTGGATGTCGAACCGGAATCAATTCAACCCTGTCCAAATCAAGGGCCTCACGCACCTCGATAGCCATGCGTACGTGCCCTGTATGCACGGGATTGAAACTGCCACCCAACAGACCGATTTTCACAAGACCACTCCTCGTTTCAGGCTATTCCTCAGCACTATGATAATACGAAGCTTTGTCCCTGACAACAGAAGGAACATGGCAAAAGGCCCGCCCGGCGAAACAACCAAGCGGACCAAACGATTTGAAACGGCACAAAAAAACGACTACTCACGGACCTGCCAGTCTCCAAGCAAAACGAATTTGGCAGACGTCAGCTCGCGCACTCCCATGGGACCATAGGCATGCAACTTGGAAGTGGAAATTCCTATTTCCGCCCCCAAGCCCAGCTGGGCGCCATCATTGAAACGTGTAGTGGCATTGACAACAACCAGAGAAGCATCAACCTCACGGACAAAACGCATGGCCCGGGAATGATCCTCGGTCAAAATAGCCTCGGTATGATTGGAGCCATACTCTGCAATGAAATCCATGGCTTCATCAAGACCGGACACCATCTTCACAGCCAAATTCAGGGAAAGATACTCCATTCCCCAGTCCTGATCTGTGGCAGCTTCTGCCCATTGCCCCAACAAAGGCAAGGATTCGGGACAAGCGTGGAAAGATACGCCCTTGGGGCCCAAGGTCTCAGCCACACGGGGCAACAATTCCGCAGCAACATCCCGATGCACCAGCAAACACTCAAGCGCGTTGCATCCACTGGGATACTGCATTTTGGCATTCTCCAGAATCGCCAACGTCTTGTCCATATCACAGGTAACGTCTGCGAACGCATGGCAAACACCTTTGTAGTGTTTCAGCACGGGCATGGAGGCCTGTTCCGTAACAGCACGGATCAATCCCTCGCCGCCCCTCGGGATGACCACATCGATATATTCGTCAAGTTTGAGCATTTCAGCCACAGCTTCGCGAGAGGTGGTGGGAGGAATCTGAACGGCATCACGCGGCAGGCCGGCCTTCTCCAAAGCTTCATGCATTAGCTCGGCCAACGCCGTGTTGGAATGAAATGCCTCAGATCCACCGCGCAGGATAGTCGCGTTTCCGGCCTTCAGACACAGAATTCCGGCATCTACGGTAGCATTCGGGCGAGATTCGTAAATCATGGCCACCACTCCCAAAGGCACACGCATGCGTCCCACCAACATACCGTTAGGACGCTTTTTCATGGACTCAACCTCGCCCACGGGGTCGGACATGGCAGCGACTTCGCGGCATCCCTGCACCATGGAAGTCAAAACCTTTTCCGTAATTGTCAATCGCTGCACTTTGGCAGCATCAAGGCCCCGCTCAACAGCAGCATCCACATCTTTAAGGTTGGCTTGCCGAATGCTTTCAGCATTATTCTCAAGCAAATCCGCCAACAAAAGCAAGGCCTTCTGCTTATCCGAGCCTGAAGCCTTGGTCAAAGCCCTGGCTGCAACCTTGGCACGACGACCCATTGCTACCATCTGTTCCCGTATGTCCATCCTGCATCTCCTGAAAAATTTCTAGCGACTCTCTACGCGATACCGCAATTATTCGTATATCTTGCACAACCATTTTTCGTCAACAAACTCGTTTCTTCTTCAGCAAACAAATCAGACTGACAATCATTCAGAAAATACACGAAAAACAGAATTCCATTCATAAAAAGGAACCATTCATTTATACCTCGAAGACTTCTGCCACCAACACCCCCTTTTGCCGTCAAGAAAATGGAAATTACCTTTTTTGTCATTATGCCACGATATTCCTGTTCAAACAGGCTTTGAACACGCTCTTTCGGCATACTTTTGAGAAAATGCCTTTGACCTTTTTTACAATTTTGCTTACTACCCACTTTTGCCACGGCGGACGGTCCGTCGCGGAAGGCATTCAATCACGATCTCACCAAGCCGCTATGAAGGAGAGCCTTGCATGGCAGAACATGAAAACAACCAGCAGTCAGTTCTTGACAGCATCGAACAGGGAGCTCCCCAGAGCATGAAGCCCCTGATGGAAGCTGTGAACAAATACAAAAAACACATTACATTGTTTATTGTGATCATTGTCGGCCTGACTGTCATTTGGAGCGGACTTCGCTGGCACCGCAACAACCAGGCCAGTAAAACCCGTATCGCGATCGGTGAAATCCTGCTGAACAACCAAGGGCAGGAACGGCTGGACAAGATCGTCGCACTGGCAGAAAACGCTCCCTCCAACATGCAGGCATCGGTTTACTTTGAAGCCGCATCCCTTGCCTTGGAGTTGAAGCAATACGACAAAGCCGCACAATATTATAAGGATATAAAAGTCGACTCTGACGACGAAATAGCCCTTATCGCCAAGCTCGGCCAAGCCAAAGCCGCCCTGCTTGCCGGAGATGCCAAAAAAGCGCTGGAAGAGCTCAAGCCGCTGGCCGACTCCATCCCCAAAACCCTGATCGTTCCGGTGAACCGTCAATTGGCTCTCGCCGCAGAGCAGGCCGGGGACAAAGCCACTGCCGTCAAGGCCTATGAACGACTGGAAACGGCTGGCACACTGGACAAACAGTTTGTCGCCTACAAGCTGGCACAGCTCAAACAATAACCGTCAGAAGATACGTACGGAGAATCCCATGGCCCATCCTCTGCTGTCGCCCGAGGGCGGTGCAACCCACCTGCTGCTTGGCAACGAAGCCATCGTCCGGGGCGCACTGGAAGCAGGCATTCAGGTAGTCACCTGCTATCCTGGCACGCCCTCTTCCGAGGTACCGGACACATTCTATCGCCTTGCTCCCAACGCGAAGTACAAATTCGAATACTCGGCCAATGAAAAGGTTGCACTGGAAGTGGGAGGCGGAGCATCCCTCTCCGGCGCTATGACCCTGACGACCATGAAACATGTGGGCGTCAACGTAGCGGCCGATCCGCTGCTGACGTTGTCGTACACAGGTACTCCCGGCGGGATGATGCTGCTTTCCGCCGACGACCCGGGCTGCCACTCCAGTCAAAACGAACAGGATAACCGTTACTATGGCCGCTTGGCCGGGTTGCCGGTTTTCGAGCCGTCTTCGGCACAGGAAGCCAAGGACATGGCTCGCGACGGCTTGCTTCTTTCCCAAAAACACGAAAGTCCTTTGCTGCTGCGCACCACGACCCGCGTGAACCACTTGCGTGGTCCTGTGGAGTTTGGTCCCATGCCCGCACCGGGCAAGCCGGAAGGCTTTACACGGAACCCGGCAAAGCGCGTTCCCATCCCGGCGTTTGCCCGCCCCATGCATGAACGCCTGCTCAAACGCATTGCCGCATTGCGCGAAGAAGCGGAAAAATCTCCGTACAATAAAATTCATGGAACCGGCGCCATTGGCATCGCGGCTTCCGGCATCAGCCGGGCCTACTTGGCGGACGCCATCATGGAAACAGGTCTGGCCGGCAAATTCAAAGTCATGGAGTTGGGCTTCTCCCATCCTCTGCCCGAAAACATGGCTCTCGATTTCATGAAAAGCGTGGACAAGCTCATTGTCATTGAAGAGCTGGAACCCATTCTTGAAAACGATTTGCGTGTTCTGGCACAAAAAAACGGTCTAAACCTGACCATCGAAGGCAAAGGACTGCTTCCTCCCAACGGCGAATTCACCGTCACCATGGTAGCCAATGTGCTGCGGGCACAAGTGGGCGAAGAGACTTTTGCATGCGATTCCTGCATCCCCGCGGAACTGCCCCAGCGTCCGCCGAACCTCTGTGCGGGCTGCCCTCACCGGGCAACCTATTTTGCCGCCCGCAAGGTCTTTGGCGATGATGCCATTTATTCCTCGGACATTGGTTGCTACACGCTCGGTTTACTACCTCCATTGTCCATGGCCGACTTCCTCGTTTGCATGGGGTCGTCCATTTCCGCAGGTTGTGGCGCCTCACTGGCCAACGACAAACCCGTTGTGGCCTTTATCGGCGACTCCACCTTCTTCCATTCCGGACTTACCGGGCTGGCAAGTGCTGTTTTCAACAACCATGACGTACTGCTCGTGATTCTGGATAACCACACCACGGCCATGACAGGCCATCAGCCGCATCCGGGCGTGGAAATGACCATTCACGGCGCAAACGAGCATCGGCTGGATATCGCCAGGGCTTGTGAAGGACTCGGCGTGGAACACATTCGCCAAGTCAATCCCCTGAACCAGAAAAAGACCACGGCAGCCCTTGAGGAACTCAAGGAAATGTCCGGCGTGCGCGTGCTCATCGCTCGCGAACCATGTCCTCTGCACACACGCCGGGTATATAAAAAGACTGCCCCCATGGTGGCCTACGTGGCCGACTCATGTACCGGCCGCGCAGAATGTCTGGACAAACTCGCCTGCCCTGCCTTTTACAAGGAAGGAGACAAGGCGGCCGTCAATCCCATCCTGTGCAGTGGCTGCATGCTCTGTTTGCAGGTATGTACTCATATCAAGTCCAAGAAAAGAGGCCGTTAAATGAGCGACATCAAACCTATACGCATCATGCTCACAGGCGTGGGCGGTCAGGGAACACTGACCGCGACCACACTTTTGGCCAAAACCGTTCTTGCCGAGGGACTACCTGTGACTTCCGGTGAAATTCACGGCATGGCCCAACGCGGCGGTGTGGTGGAATCCACCGTGCTCATCGGTTGTAAAAGCCCCAAGATAGGCTTGGGTGAAGCCGACGTGTTGTTGGGCTTCGAACCTTTGGAGACCATGCGGGCCATGCCTTACCTGCGCAAGGGCGGCCTGGTGCTTTCCAGCACCGAATTCCTTCCTCCTCTGTCCGTAGCCATGGGCAAGCAGGAAAATCCAAGTCTGGAAACAGTCAAGGAAGTGGTCGCCCAATGTACGGACAAAAGCTTTTACCTGCCTTGCCAAACCCTCGGACTTGAAGCCGGGGCTGTTCAGGCAGGAAACTTGGCGCTTCTGGGCGCGCTCACGGCTACGGATGCCGTGCCCGTCAGTCTGCAAACCCTGGCCGAAACAATCAAAAGCAATCTCCCGGCCAAGATAGTGGACGTCAACATAAAGGCCCTCGAACTGGGTGTGAGATCACTCGAAAACACCTAACGGATAAGAGAGCAAACATGGTAATACACACGCAGGATGCACCGGACGCGGCATACCTGACGACGATCAAACAGGTTCAGGAAGAGCTTTCCAAATCGGTTCCCATGGAGGAAAGCCTCAACCACCTGCTGGAAATTCTGGCGCGGGACATGGGGTATGTCCGGGCGTTCATGGTCATCATGGACCCCAAGACGGAGAACCTCAAACTCTCCCTCACCTATAGTCCGGCTGCAGCCGATGAAGTCACTTACTCACCAGGCCGCGGCGTCATCGGTCGAGTGTTTGAATCCGGGGACTCCATTATTGTTCCCCGTATGTCCGATGATCCGGAGTTTCTGAACAAGGCATTCGGACGCTCCGAGGAGGAACTGACCAAACTCGGCTTCATTTGCGTGCCTATCGTAAACCGCAGCAAAGCCGGTAATGACATTATCGGTGCTTTGAGTGTGGATGTTCCGCTTATTCCATTGGACGACATGCGTGGACATGAGCGTTTTCTGGAAGTGGTAGCCGGGTTCATTGCCCATCAGGTTGCCCAGCTGCAGGAAGAAATGGCCATGCATAACCACATGCTGGCACAGGGCGTGGTTACGTCGGGCGTGGAAACGCCGCCGCCTTCCAACTTTGTGGCCGCCAGCAAAGCCATGCGCATGGTACTCAGGCAGGCGCGTCAGGTTGCGCCGAGCCGTGCTACGGTGCTCTTGCGAGGCGAGTCCGGCACAGGCAAGGAACTGCTTGCGGAATTCATTCACGCGGCAAGCCCACGTGCGGACAAGCCACTGATCCGTCTCAACTGCGCGGCTCTGCCCTCAGAATTGATAGAGTCTGAGCTGTTTGGTCATCAAAAAGGTGCATTTACCGGAGCCTTCCAAACCAAACGCGGTCTTTTCGAGGTAGCGGATCAGGGGACTCTTTTCCTTGATGAAATCGGAGAGCTTTCTCTGGACGCTCAAGCCAAGGTATTGCGTGCAATTCAAGAAAAGGAAATCCAGCGTGTAGGTTCCGAGCAGACCATTACGGTAGATGCACGGCTTATCTGCGCCACACACCAACCTCTGGAAGAATTGCTGGAGCAAGGCCTTTTCCGCGAAGATCTGTTCTATCGCATCAATGTCTTCCCGGTCTTCATCCCGTCCCTCAAGGAAAGGCGTGAAGATATTCTGCCGCTGGCTGAACACTTCCTGGATGAATTCACCCGTGAATACAGTAAGGAAGTCAAACGTATATCTACTCCGGCTATCGAGCTGTTAACCATGTATCATTGGCCCGGAAATGTACGCGAACTGCGCAACTGCGTGGAACGCGCCGTGCTCGTGTGCGAAGAGGAGGTCATCCGTACCTACCACCTTCCGCCCACTCTCCAGACAGCAGAAAGCTCTGCCACAGGAACAAACCTCTCCTTTGGCGAGGCTGTAGCCAAGTTCGAACAAGAACTTCTTGTGGATTCACTCAAGAAAACGGCTGGCAACATGTTGCAGGCCGCACGGGATCTGCGGGTTTCCTACCGTATCGTTAACTATAAAGTTAAAAAGTACGGTATCGACGTCAAACGCTTCTCACAGCACAAATCGACCCGCCGCAAACGCAAACTGCAGCATACAGATTAATCACAAGGCCGCCTCAGGGCGGCTTTCTTTTTGGTCGCCTATCTGTTGGACACGACTTCTTTTTTCAAAAAAACAGGCCGGGATAATTCCCGGCCTTTGCCTTTCATTTCCTATCCGGATAATTATCAACCGGCCTTTTCCGCCATAAACAACACGTGATGTTCCGGATTACCAGGCCATGTATCGTGTACGAAGGAATTGACAAAACCGGCCTGTGCAAACAGGGTGGAATACTCTTCATTGGAATACGCCTGAGTTGTGCTCCGGCACTGGTTCAACGCACCTGTATCCATTTCTACCACCTTGAACTCCTGAACGGAAACGTTCAGTTCCTCAAGCCAATGATTCTGTATCAGGCAAATGTGCGGCGTTTCGGCAAACAGGCCGTTCTCACAAGCATACCATCCCTGCCCCTGTCCGAGGCTGACAACGGTTTCGCGGGTATATCCTTCAATAACCATTTTCCCGCCGGGCTTCAGGCTCTTACAGGCGCGCTCAACAATATCTGCACATGCTTCAGGCGAAAAGACATTCAATTCGCCATAGAGCATCAGGACCACATCATATCCATTACCGAGCTCTGCCGACCGTACGTCATCAAGACGGAAGCTCACTTGGCCGTCGACTGAATAGTGAGCGTTGGCATACTCAATGGATGCAGGCCCGAAATCGATACCAAGATACTGGCAACCATGCGAAGCAAAACGCGGCGCGTAGAGTCCCGGTCCGCACCCAAGGTCAAGAACACTTCCTGTTCTACCACACAGGGCATGCTCAATAATCCAGGAAGCTTGCAAGGCAATGATTTCAGAACGCCTGCTGGCCAAATCATGCTCCTGCGCCAAGTGCTCGTTGAGCATTCTCCGGCTGAACTCCGGTTCGTTCCATGGGATCTTGTAGTCTCCAGCCCAAGGGGTGTGCAGGTCTGGCGCTTTATTGAGGAAGTGGATAAGTGATTTTTTATCAGTCATTATGTGACCTTCCGTTCGGGGCGTATGCCCACTGTCAAGAATGCATGGGAAAAGAACAGCAAGACTCACCTGCTGCCGACAGAGTGCCGAAATTGTCAGGCCAAAACTGGGCCTTATGGAAGGTTTCTAATACATAATTGGGTATTTACCTGCTTTAATCCGTAGAATAAGTCAACCCCCAAATTAGCTACCCATGATATGTTCAAAACAACTCACTTCCATGAAGGACAATTGTAATATTTGCGAGAAATAGCCTCCTTTCAGCCATTGAACATTGACTTCAGGGTTCAAGCTATTATTTAGAATGATAACTATTAGCGCAATGGAGGTATCATGATTGCCAGACAGCATAAAAAACATGACTCCACAATTTGGCCGTTGGTAAGGCTTGTTTATGCAGGACTGTTAATTTCAATTTCCTTATTGCTCTTCACCCCCTTAGCGGAGGCAAAATCCATGACCGAAAACACAGACAAACTGCAAACAGCAACACTCGCTGGAGGGTGTTTCTGGTGTGTTGAGGCAGACTTCAAGAAGCTTCCGGGAGTTGAAAAAGCCACCTCGGGATACGCAGGCGGAGACGAACATGCCCCGACGTATGAAGAAGTTGCCAGTGGCAGAACCGGCCACCGGGAAGCCGTACAAATCCGTTTTGATCCGACAAAAATCAGTTATCAACAAATCCTTGCATTGTTTTGGAAACACATTGACCCGACAGATGAAGGAGGCTCATTCGGAGATCGAGGTTTTCAATACACCTCGGCCATTTTTTATCACTCTGACGACCAGCGGCTGTTAGCGGAACAATCCAAGGAAGCGCTTGAAGAATCAGGACGATTCTCCTCTTCGGTGGTAACGAAAGTACTTCCGTTTACCAGCTTTTATCCGGCTGAGGAATATCATCAGGATTACTACAAAAAAAATCCTGCACGCTACAATACCTATCGAAATTTCTCAGGACGGGATCGCTTTACAGAACGGCATTGGGGAGGAAAAGGCTGTCCGATCACCTTGCCTTCTCCTGAAAAGCAACAGAAAAAACCGGATACCACGGAAGCGGACGCAAACTTGAAGCAAACACTGACGCCCCTGCAATATCATGTAGTTCGTAAGCAGGGAACAGAACCACCGTTTGACAACGAATACTGGAACAATCACCAGCCGGGGATCTACGTGGATATTGTTTCAGGAGAACCGTTATTCAGTTCCAGGGACAAATTCGACTCAGGATCGGGTTGGCCCAGCTTCACCCGACCGCTTGTTCCGAAAAATCTGGTGGAAAGAGAAGACAGGACATTACTCTCGGTTCGAACCGAAGTGCGAAGCGCACAGAGTGATTCTCACCTGGGCCATGTTTTCAATGATGGTCCAGCTCCCACAGGATTGCGTTATTGCATCAATTCCGCTGCGTTGCGCTTTATTCCGGCCGCTGAACTGGAAGCTGAAGGATATGGGGAGTACTCGGACCTCTTCGATTAACAGATGCCTTTGACGACTAGTCAGCATCAGCAAAAAAGGCCTCCAGCAAAACAAATCACCACCTTTGTCCGCTGGAGGCAACCACGTTGGTATCTTGATTAAATACGGTAAATCTGTGGGCCTGAGGTACTGTCCCTGACCTTAAACCCGGCTTTCGCCAAGGCTTCCCGCAAATGGTCCGAAGCTATATAATCCTTTGCGGCACGCGCTTTCTGACGATCCGCAACCATCTGTTGAACCTGCGCCGGCAATTGGGAAAGCGCAATTGGCAGGCCCTCCCTATCCACAATTCCCAACACGTCGTCCATCTGCAACAACTGATCAAGGCAATGACGGGCGGCGGCACCACTCATGCCCGGCCCGATGCTCCAACCATTGACCTGCTTGATGAACCTGAACAGCACCGGCCAAAAACGATGCAGCGAGATATCCGCATCCAAGGCTTCTGCAAAACCGGCCTTGAGATCAAATACCGCCTGCTGCACTTCGTCAGAGACATCCTCTCCCCTGTTGCCTACGGCAAGACTTAGCACCGCAGCACCATCCTGAATTCTTTGCCAGTTGCGTACCCACATGGCAACACTCCCGGAACCAGCACAAAGCGCCTTGTGATGCGAAGCGGAAAGTAACCAAAGCCGAACGGCCCGGGCGTTGCCAACCTGTTCCAGAATGTCATCAAGACTCTGCCCGGGATCCGCCGCAACCTGGGGCTCAACCATCCACGCCTGCAATTCGCGACCAGCAGCACTCCAAATGGCTCGCAGGTTTTCAAGATGCGGGAAACGATGGGATTCACTCCCCAGAAAAACGTCAATACGATCCAGACCAGCCAAAGCCGCTGCTGCATGTTGCAAAAACCACGTAGGCCGCACATTGCCCCACTCGGTCTCAAGCACGTCACCACGCTTGAGATCCATGAGGGTCGCACGTTTAAGCAACGTGAAATCCAGAGGGTTGTCCTTGACGTAGGCATCAAGATCCACGGTCCGGCCAGCCGAGACCTTGGTCATGTCCTGCGTTCCCAATTCCCCATACCGGGCATCGCGAAACACGTCGAAATAGACGCTTCGTAATTTTTCGTAAGCCAAACCGTGCCCAAGCAGTGAACGGCAGATATCAAGCGCCTTTTCCTGCCCTTGCACAGCCAAAGGCCAATTCATGCTGCTGTCCACCCCCAGGGAGGCAGCACGATCCATAATATTCTGACGGGCCTGTTGAACGAATGCTTCACGCTCCTCCCCTGTCTCGCGCGCTGCCGTCAATGTACGGTCATCCATATCGGAAAGCCCACATGCACTATGGACATCCGCTCCCCGCCCCCGCAAGCAACGAGCCATGACATCAAGCAGGATTACCCGCCGCCAGGCATCCAGACCGGCAGGATTATCAAGGCTCGGCCCCATGGAATACAGGCCGGGACCGCCGGAGCAATCAAGGCAGACCGACTCTCCGGTCACCGACGTCACGCACATTCCCTGAGCCTCATTTGCCGCAAAGAGCGGTGTGCTCAGATATCGTTCGCCGCCGTCCGGGAATATTACCACAATGACGCCGCTGTCCATGTTCTCGGCCAGCTTCAAGGCCCCGCCCATGGCTGCGCCCGAACTCATGCCCACAAACAGGCCCTCCTCGTGCGCCAGCTTGCGGCACAACTCGAATGCTTCTTCGTCTTCAATTCGCAACACAACATCCAACTTAGATTTATCATATATTCCAGGAGGATATGACTCATGCATATTCTTGAGTCCCTGAATTTTGTGCCCTGCATACGGTTCCACGGCTGCCACGAAAACATCGCCCATCTCATGCAATCTTTTTGCGCATCCCATGGCTGTTCCCGAAGTCCCCAACGTACAAACAGCGTGCGTCACTTCTCCCCCGGTCTGCTCCCATATTTCCAGTCCGGTTCCATTATAATGGGCATCAATGCAGGCAGGATTGTTATATTGATCCATGAGCACATACTTGTCAGACTCCTCGCGAGCCATGCGATATGCCAACTCAATGGCTCCGTCTGTGCCCATGTGTCCGGGAGTCAGTTCGATTTCCGCACCATAGGCGCGCAAAATCATGCGCCGTTCTTCACTGGCGTTTTCGCTCATAAGCAGCTTGACGCGATATCCTCGGACAGCACAGACCATGGCAAGCCCAATACCCGTATTGCCGCTCGTTGGCTCGATAACAGTCTTTCCCGGAACGAGTTCGCCAGATTCTTCTGCAGCCCGCACCATCGCCAAGGCCACACGATCCTTGATGGACCCTCCGGGATTACACGATTCCAACTTGGCCAAAATCTTGACATTGGGGTTTGGATTAAGGTGCCGTATTTCCACCAAAGGGGTGCCGCCAACATGATCGAGAACGTAAGGACTCATGACACTTCCTTGAAATCATGGAGTATTTTTTTTCGAATTCCGTATTGCAGCCTAGAGCAAAACAGGGTTTGGCGCAACTGGCACACTCCATGCAATTTGCCAAACGCAAGAATAGAAGCGCAACATGAACCCCAAACAGGAAGGACCATGCAATGGCAGGATACCCATTCCTTGAATCGAACATCAAAGTCCTGAAAGAAATCGGACACCCCGTGTACTCATGGCTCTCCAGCCAACAGTTGGACCAGTCAAGACTCGAAGAGCGGCTCATCGAAAACAAGCACGGGCTTGTGGACTGGAAAATGGACAACGGGAACGGCATGTTCGATGCCATGCCGCCTTTTCATTTCTATGATAAATGGACGCCCGAAGATGAAAAAGCGACCACAAGTGCCACCATCATCATCGGTTGCAATGTGGGCTACGGGATCAATCACCTGCTCATGAATACACCCGATACCCACAAAATTATCGTGCTTGAGCCCCAGCCGGAAATGCTCATGGCCTGTCTCGGCCAGTCCGATTACAAGGCTTTCATTGAAAACAAAAAATTGCATTTCTGCCTGCCGCGCAAGGACTATATGCAGCAGGTCGTCAAAAATCTGGACCTTCAATATATCTACGGCCGCATTTACATGCGTCTGGACGTTCCCAGCCAACAACTCGGTCCCGAGTATGCAAAATGGGCGCGCGATACCAAACATCTCTTGGAAAACTTTTCCGTAGAATTGGCGACACTCCGTCTTCGTCAGGACATCATGGTTGGCAACGAACTCCAGAATTACCAGCGCGCCATGGAAAATGGCAGCCTGTTACCCATGAAAGAGCGCGGCACCGGTGTGGCGGCCGTAATATTGGGTGCAGGTCCTTCGCTCTCTGATCATGCCGAGGAATTACGCAAATCGCCGGGCTATGCTTTGTATACTACAGCGTTGCAGACCATGCCCGTCCTGCAAAACCTTGGGATCAAGCCGCATTTCTGCCTGGCAATTGACTATGACGGCAGCATGCTGCGAGCATACGACCATCTCGATCCGGAGTTCGCACGCGATGTTCCTTTCATATATTCCACCAAATGCAATCCCGAGTTGGTGAGACGTTACCCTGGCCCAACGCTCCCACTTTGGACAATGGGGGGAATGGGTACTTTCGTCATGCAGAACCACGATCTGGTATTGGATGCAGGCGGAAACGTAAGCCTTTCGCTTTCCCGACTCTTGCGCTGGATGGGAGTTAATCACATCGTATTGGCTGGTCAGGATTTTGCCTGGCCCAAAGACCGTACTCACGCCAAAGGCCACCACGCGTCAGAAATCAAAAGCGAATTCAACCCGAAATTGCACCAGAAAATCAAAAATGCTCATGGAGAAGATATCATCTCCACAGTGCAGTACCTCACGGCAAAACGTGAAATGGAAGCAGACATCCAGCAGGCAAATCTGCCGATATTCAACCTGTATGGCGGCGGTGCGATAATTGAGGGAACGAAAATGGTCGATATGCAGACGGCCTACAACAAAGGTGTTCTTTCCTCGGTTCCCGGCAGTGTGGACAACTTCATGCAGGAACTCATGGCTTGCTGCCATCCTCGCCAACCGTTGAACCTGACCCCAGACAGCCACAGATGGAGTGTTTCGTTCCGCAGTGTGGAAAAACGACTTTCCCGTCTGTTCAAAAAAGTGGGCAAGAATCAGGAAGAAATCCACAAAACCATGGGCGAAGTGGAAATGTTCATCAAGCAGAACCCCCTGTATATGCCATACCTATTCAATGAAACCCTGGACATGGCAGGGTTGACCAGAGCCAAGTTCCGCTACGAGCCGCAGGACCTCGGCCAGTACAAACGCATCATTAAAAAAGTGCTCAAAAAAGTTCGCGAAGTGGACCGTTGCGTATGCGGGAAAGACTCGGAACAGGCAGCCTGATTTTCAGTGACCATGCATGGTCTCTGTGTTGCGCGGCCCTGCCGGATTGTCCGGCAGGGTTTTCTTTTTATGAAAAAGATAAAGACAGCATTAAAGACTCAGGCATTCCGAGCTGTTCACGAAATGAACTTGAACTACGCCGCATTTCCTGAAATAACTCCCCTCCATGAGCGATAACAAACCGTATCTCAATAAGCAGGGAGATCTTATCATCCCTTTTGCCTGCTCTGAACACGAATACAAATACTGGAAAAAGGAAGGCCACAGTCTCGCGGAAATTCTACGGGAGTTAGACGCCCCGGATGACGTCTGGAAGCGGTACACCTTTGAACCGCGAGAAAAAGACGACTCGGAAAACGGCTAGCTTGCCCAAGACGCGGTTTCAGCCTACAAAGCCTTCATGCGTTTTTCCCGCACCATCACCGACTGGCTGCTGGCCTCCATGCCCTTGCTGGCCGTTCTCGGCATCCTGGCTATTTGTTTTCCAAACGAAAAAGCCGTTGCCGAATACTATACCGCATTACGGCCAGCCCACCCGGCCCTGACCGCTCTGTTCCAGATCATTACCGATTGGGGAAACGCGGTATTCTACGCAGTCTATCTTTTTCTACTCTTTCGTGCATGGCGGACCAGAGACCGCAAGTTGGCCCGCTTCGTAGGAGTATATGTTATTGCACAACTACTTATAGCACTTGTGGCCGTCCGTTTTCTCAAAATAACCATAGGGCGTCCCCGCCCCGGCGGAGAAACCTTGTTCCAGCCCATGTCTTCCAGCGGATCCATGCACTCGCTGCCGTCCGGACACACAACTGAAATCACGGGAGCCGCACTGCCGTTCGCTCTGCGCAACAAACGCACTTTGACCTCTCTCGGCATCGGCCTCGTTATCGGAATCGTGGCTTTTTCCCGCATCTATCTCAGCTGGCACCACCCGACGGACGTCTTCTTCGGCTGGATGCTCGGCTCCGTAACCGGCTTTGCCATCAACACCTTTGCTCCCAAGGACTGACATGCCCGAGATCTCTACGTCCAAGTTTTCACGCATTCCCGAATACATCTGGAATTTTCTTGAGAATCATCCATGGCTGTTCATGACAGTTGCGGTGCTCGCGCAAACCTGGTTCACCTTGAATAATCGCGCATTGTGGTTTTCAGACGAGGTGCGCTACGGCAATGCCTATCAAAACCTGATACACCATGGAAACTGGCTGGTACTCTCCCTTAATGGCATGCCCTACCCGGACAAACCTCCCGTCTATTTCTGGTTCCTGTGGCTTATCGACACGTTAACGCCAGCAGATATGCCGACGGTTTTCTTCATAGGAGCGGCATTATCCGGACTTTTCTTCCTGTTTGCGGCTTATGCTTTGGCCAAAGCCCTCGGATTCAACCGCCGAACATCGCTGATTTCCACCACGATCCTGCTTTCTACCTTGTTCCTGATGGCCCTTTTTCATTATTCACGCATGGATCTGCTCTTCGGAGCCTGTATCACAGCTTCCCACGCCTGCTTTTTCCGTGCTTTTTCTTCTGACCAGCAAGGCAAATGGCCAATCGGCGGTTTTGCAATGGCCGGCTTGGCAACCCTTATAAAAGGGCCGCTGGGCTTCCTGTTTCCTCTCGTGACCATATTGATCTGGCTGGTATGGCGAGGCCGTGTTCGGGAAATGTTTTCCAAGCCCATGCTTAAAGGGCTTGGAGTCATGCTCGGCATGCTGCTCCTGTGGATCGGCGGTGTCATCATTACCCAGGGCCCTTCCTTTCTGCTGAACACCGTCATCGGCAAACAAATCGTGCAACGGGCCACACACACATTCCACCACCGAGAGCCCCTGCTATACTATTTCATTGCCCTGCCGCTGGCATGGTTGCCATGGACACTGCTCCCCTTTGCCCTCCCCCTGAAAAGACTTGTTTCTCCGGGATTCTGGGGTACGGCAGTAAAGGAACGCACCAACGGCAACGGGAAAAGCTCTTTCTTGTGGATCATGTTTCTGGGCATGTTCACCTTCCTCTCAAGCCTGAGCGGGAAAGTGCTTATTTACATCCTCCCGATGTTCCCGGCCATGGCTCTGCTTTCGGCACAAGCTCTCGCAAGCACGGACACACGCCACACCCGACGTTTCTGGACGTTCGTGGCAGGTTTTCTTGTTTTACTGGGCATGGGCATGTTTGTTGGAGCGGACTTCGCCCCGGTGCAAACACCAGTTCGAGGGTTGGCGCTGGGGGCTGCGATCCTGTGCTGCGGCGGCATTCTTCTTTTCATGCGCAGAAGTGCCCCGGTTTCCGGCAATCTGCTCTGTCTTGTGCTCACGGTAATCGTCTGGATGTATCCCATAGGACTGCTGACAGCCCCCTCCCTTGACCCGGCAATGAGTCCCAAGGCCGAGGCTCTGCTCATCAAGCAATATGTGGACAAAGGGTACACTCCCATGTCCTACAAAATATACTCCGGCATCTTTACCTATTATGCGCAGCACGATCTGGCTGAGATCGACCACCTTGATGAAATCGAAAAACGTATTGCCGAAACGGACAAGGTGGTATTGGCCATCCGCAAACGCCATTGGGACGACTGGGAAAACCGTCCCGCGTACCTGATTCCTGTCCACGAACAGATCATTTCCGGGGATACCTACTTGCTGGTAGTAGGGAATCGCATTGCGGGAAGTTGACCCAAAAACTTGGACAGTTTAAAAAAGTCAGGAGTTCCAACCCAGATTGAGAGAAGCATGATTCGCCCACTGTTGCTTTGTCTGTGCCTTTTGTTCATTTGCGGCTGCGGTTCCCCCGTGGTCCAGCTGGCTGGTATGAGCATGACCGGATACGACACGGCCAATATGGCCGACAAATATCTCCCAAAAGAACGCATCGACTTCAATTGCCCGGTTAACAAGGATGATGCCGTCCTGGAACGCAGAATGGATGAACGTCTGCTCATCAAAGGCTATCCGGAACTGCAACCATATTCCTTTGACCGACATGTGTATCTGGTCGGTGAAGTGGCAGACAAAGATAACGCGAGCCACGCAACGGAAATAGCTTGCACGGTTCGTGGAGTGGAGACGCTTACCACACATTTCTTCCCTGCTACGAAAAAATCGAATCCATCCCACGACCTGCAATTGACCCGACAACTAGCGAAGCTCTATCAACAGTCCCCCCTGCTCAAAGGATCATCCATCCGGGCCAGAGTCATCCAGTCCACAGCTCTGGTCATGGGGTACACCACGAATCCACAAGTTAAGACCTCGGCCCTTACGATTGCCCGAAGCATGCACGGTGTCACGTCGGTCGTTGATTACGTCACAGTCACTCCATAAACAGTCACTTTTCCTGCTCACGCGCCAACGCCCTCGTGGATTGTTAACGTCTCCTTTTTTCAAAGACAAAAAGGAACAAAAAACAAACACGTTTTGAACACAATAAAAACAATAATATTGGATAAATAAAAAAGATATGAACACTATACACAAAAGGACTTATGCACAGTGTTCATGATGAAAAAACAAGCAACTGCTTAATAAAAAGTCAGATACCAAGCCAGCACTTCCCGCCCCACAAGAATTTGCAACATGGCCCCAAGGCAAAGAAACGGGCCAAATGGAATACGGGTCTGCATCCCTTTCGATCCGGGCAGACGCATGTACACAATGCTGGCGATCAACGCAACCACCGAGGCACTAAGCACTGTAAACGGCAGGCCCAACGGCCCCACCAGTGCACCGATACAAAGAAGCAACTTCACGTCACCGGTTCCAAGCCCTTCTTCCTTGCGGATAATCCGATATCCCTGCTGCAACAGCCAGAAGCCCCCACCACCCAACAAGGCCCCAAAAAGGGCCGCCTTGAAAGCTGTCCAGCCGAGCATTCCCTTGATGACCAAAGCCAGCAAGGTTCCCCCAAGAGTTATTCGGTCCGGAAGAATAAATATTTCAAAATCAATAAAACTGCCCACAATGAACAGGCCTCCAAAGACCATGTACACCAGCCACGGCAAGGTCAATCCCACCTTGAAAGCCAAAAGGGCCGCCCAGAGCATGGAGGTCAACTCCACAATCATGTAGCGGGGACTGATACGTTCTCCACAGTGGCGACAACGACCGCCAAGCACCCAATAGCTGACCAAAGGAATGTTCTCGAACCATGAAAGCATGTGGTTGCAGGAAGGACAAAACGAACGCCGGGGCTTGCTCAGGGGAATCTCGGCCACATACCGGTACACGCAGACATTGTAGAAGCTGCCCATGACAAGCCCGACGATTGCGGCCACAGGCACGGTGAACAGAGGATAAAACTGCAATACCAAAAGGTTAGAAATGTCCATTATCCTGCCTTGCTACTTGAATAACCGAAGTTTTTGCTGCATGAATAAACGGTTGACGGATTATGGGAGAGCTATCCCATTTTCCCCGTTCAGACAAGAGCCATGCCACGCCAAGGAGTGCATATATGTCCGGCCAATACCGTTTCATACCGCAAATGACAGAAGAACAGATAGCAGAACGACAACTTGAAGGCCTGTGCTGGACTGTGGACCATGCTTACAAGGGCAATCCATTTTATCGCCGGCGCCTGAGTGAGGCCGGT
Organism: uncultured Desulfovibrio sp.; assembly: GCA_913060505.1. GTDB lineage: Bacteria > Desulfobacterota > Desulfovibrionia > Desulfovibrionales > Desulfovibrionaceae > Pseudodesulfovibrio. The sequence goes on along the minus strand of CAJXRQ010000002.1, from coordinate 1,714 downwards.
ATTGAGCCGGGATGCATACAAAGTCTGGATGATCTGCGAAAACTGCCTCTGACAACAGCGGATGACCTCAAACAAGGATATCCTTTCCCTTTACTCTCGGTACCAGAGCGGGACGTAGTGCGCATCCACGGTTCCAGCGGAACCACAGGCAAACGCAAAATCCTTTCCTATACGCAGCGGGACATCGACACGTGGAAAGACATGTTCGCCCGCTGCTATGAACTGGCAGGCCTGACCCGCGAAGATCGAGTGCAGGTATGCGTGGGTTACGGGCTGTGGACAGCAGGTGCCGGGTTCCAACTCGGCAGCGAACGATTCGGCGCCATGACGCTTCCTGTGGGGCCGGGACTGCTTGAGATTCAGCTACAGATACTTGAAGATCTCAAGCCGACATGCCTCTGCTCCACGGCATCCATGGCCCTGCTCATGGGCGAACAGGTCATCAAGCATGGCCTGCAGGACAAAATTGCACTCAAGCGAGTCATCTTCGGCGGGGAAGCCCATTCCGACAAAATGCGTAAACAGTTTGAAGAAAGTCTTGGATTGGAACATAGCTTCGACATTACGGGCATGACGGAACTCTACGGTCCCGGAGCGGGACTGGAATGTACCGCCCACGAAGGAATCCACTACTGGGCGGACCTCTACATTCTCGAAGTGCTTGATCCGGTCACTCTCGAACCTGTGGCACCGGGCGAACTCGGCGAAATGGTTGTAACGACTCTCTGCAAGGAGGGATCACCGCTGATTCGCTACCGCACCCGAGACCTGACCCGACTTGTCCCAGGCACATGTTCGTGCGGTGTGACCATGCCCCGCCATGAACGTATCCAAGGCCGCTCGGACGACATGTTCATCTTCCGGGGCGTGAACATTTATCCCGGTCAGATAGCCGAAGTTCTTGAAGCCTTCCCGAAACTTTCCGCAGAATACCAAATCAGCCTGACACGCCATGACGGACTGGATTACATGGCTGTCAAAGTGGAACGTTCTCCGGAGGCACATGGTGGCAGCGACACGCAACTGGCACATGCTGTCAGCCAATCCGTACGCGAACATATTCTTGTGCGCAGCGAAGTTCAGGTTGTGAATCCCGGAGAACTGCCGCGCAGTTTCGCCAAAACGAAGCGGGTTATCGACGACAGAAACCAAAACTAGGAAATTTAGCAATTCATTACGATATAATCGAAAAACGCCGAAAGGAGAAACCATGCCGAGCATCAGTGACAAAGCTGAACGTCACACGATCATCGACCGCAGGCCCGGGCACTACCTCTGCTTTCCGGACGTCTGCATAACGGACACCGGCCGTCTTGTGGTGGTCTACAACGAATACGACCAGCATGTGGCCACGCGCCGCGCCCTGGTCGTCCGCACAAGCGATGACCTTGGCGACACGTGGTCACCAGTCCGCCTCCTGCGTACGGACAATAGTCATTGTCCACGCATTACGGCACTGGAGGACGGTCATCTGGTAATCGGCGACGACCACGGTGTTGTTTTTTTCTGGAGCGCGGATAACGGCGAGACATGGGCATCCCATAACGGCGCAGGCCTGAGCCATGGTCTTCTGGACAGGCTGACCCAATTGGATACTGACACATTCCTGATTACCGGGCACCAACATAGGGGCTCACATCCTCACCCGGCAATACGGCAGGCTCCCCCGGAGCAAATGGTCTACATTTCCCACAACAGGTGCCGCAACTGGAAG
>CAJXRQ010000001.1 GCA_913060505.1 uncultured Desulfovibrio sp. | reverse complement strand
GCCATAAACGTGGACGCGCATCTCGACATGCGTGAGGCAAATCAACCCCACTCAGGAACGCCCTATCGCATGCTGCTGGAACAGAATTTTCTGTGTCCCGAAAATCTCCATGAGGTCGGCACGCAGCCACAGGCCAACAGTCCCCGTTACCTTGAACAGGCAAGAGCCATGGGCGTTCATGTCCATACTCTGGCACGCATGGCATCAAAAGGGGTTGCCCGCTACCTTGACGAACTGTTCGAAAGCATTGCAAACCGTCCCCTGTTCGCAGGGTTGGATATGGACTCGATATGCGCCGCAGATGCGCCGGGAGTCAGTGCGCCTTCCCCTGTCGGACTTTCCGGGCGGGACGTACTGCTGTTTGCGGACCACTGCTTCCGGCATTCCGAAACAGCAGTATTTGAAATCACGGAAACAAATCCGGAAATGGACATTGACGACCGCACCGCAAAGCTGGCGGCACTGGCCACATATACATTTCTTTATGGATGGGCCTAGCCCGGAGGAATCATGACCGTCATCATCAACCACACCGAACAACTCACACTCAAAGACGTCATGGACGTGGCGGACGGCAGCCAAGTGAAGCTCGCACGTTCCACATTCGACATGCTGGCAGAGCGGCGCGAACAGATTGAACGTTTCGTCAATACGCAAGACGTGCCGGCATACGGGTTCAACCGCGGTTTCGGCCACAACGTGGACCTTTCCGTGCCGGATGAACATCTGTGCGACTTGCAACGAAACCTCATTCTTTCCCATGCCGTGGGCGCAGGAGCTCCCATGGACAGGAAGGTTGTGCGTATAACCATGCTGCTGCGCGCCAATTCGCTCTCTCGCGGATTCAGCGGAGTTCGGCCCACACTGGTTCAGGCGTTGCTGAACATGCTTAATGCGGACATAACGCCGGTGGTTCCCGAACTTGGATCGGTAGGGGCCAGTGGCGACCTGGCACCGCTCTCGCACATCGCCATGGCCGTCATGGGCGAAGGCGACGTTTTTCTCGGTCAAAAACGCATCCCCGCCTCCGAAGCCTTGGAAAAAGCAGGGCTGGAACCTGTACAATTTGAAATGAAGGAAGGCCTTGCCCTGAACAACGGCGTGCAGTTCATGAATGCGCTTGGCCTCGCCTCCTGTGCCAAGCTCAAAGATCTGCTACGCACGGCAGCCGTGAACTCCGCACTTGTTGCACAGGTTATGCTTGCGCCGGACACCTATTTCCGGCCGGACTTTCATGCTGTACGTCCCCACGCCGGAGCGCTGCGCGTGGCAGACTGGATTTGGCAACTCATGCAGGATTCCCCCATCCGCGCCGCCCATAGGGATTTCAAGACGGACGGGCAAGTGCAGGATCCCTACAACATCCGTTGCGCGGCACAGGTGTTGGGAACCTGCCACGATCTCATCAGCACGGCGGAGAACGCCCTGCTGGTGGAGGCCAACAGCGCCACGGACAATCCCATCCTTCTGCCCGGTCCGGACGGCGAATACACAGACATCGTTTCCGGCGGCCATTTCCACGGCATGCCTGTGGCCGTACAGATATACAACCTCATGCAGGCCCTTTCCATCATGTCCAACCTTGCGCACATGCGTTCCGTCCGCTTTGTGGATCCCGTGCGCAACAAAGGGCTCGGACGCGACCTCAAATGGCCGGACATGGCTCACGAAGACAAGGCGCTCTCCAGCGGCATGATGATGCTGGAATACGCTTCGGCATCACTGACCAACGACATCTGGGGCCAGTGCATGCCGAGCCACCTGTTCAATATCTCTACCAACTCCGGTCAGGAGGATCACGTCAGCATGGGCACCGGCCTCGCCGTTCGCCTGTTTAAAACCCTGCCCAGGGCCGCCCATGTATTGGCCATAGAGCTGGCTTACATTCATCAGGCCATGGCCATCCGTAAACGATTGAGCACCATTCCCACGGAGGCCACACTGCCCGGCTGGGTTCAGGAGGATCTGGAAGCACTCAAAAATCGCATGAACGGACATGGACATGGCGTGGTCTTCGATGCGACCGTCACCCGGGAACATCCGCTGACAGACCGGGAAAAGCAACTCAGTCCAGCCTCAGAGGCTCTATTCACCAAGATGGAAGAAGAAAAACTGTTCCCGGTAGTGCGCACGGACAGATACATGGCCGAAGAGGTTCAGCAGTTGGCCCGCTTTGTGGAATCCGGTCAGGTTCCCGCCGTGGTATCCGCTTTGGTTCCCCTGCCGTGGGAAAACAATGAATAGTGCATCATTTCAGACAAATGCAAAATCCTGAAAAAAAAGCTTGCAAAGCCGAACTGGCGTATATATAAACCCAATCTGCCGAGCCGAAGTGGTGGAATTGGTAGACACGCATGGTTCAGGACCATGTGCCTTCACGGGCGTGGAAGTTCGAGTCTTCTCTTCGGCACCATGAGAGCAAAAGGTTGTAGCAGCATGCTGCAACCTTTTTTTTATCGAACGAGCTACAGAAATTTCCTTTTTGCTGATCTCCTTAAAAAATTCTCAAAAGAGTTTACAAGGGGAATTTGCCCAGCAACGTTAACGCTCCAAACAAAACCAGAAATCCATTTTGGATACCGCGCAGCTTCATTCGGCCGCTACGCATAGGTAGCCGAGGGAAATTGCGACAATGATGGATTTCCAGACATCAATATGGTTATCCTTTGACGGGAACTGTGTACAGCCTGATGTGTTTGGATGTGAAAGCGTGCGGCTGAAAATGAACAGTAAAGAATTGTTTGGTGTTATGGTACGTTAGTACCAATTTATGCGTTCATGTTTAACTATCGTTAAAACCTGGGAACGCGCATGAGCCCTTTTTCCCCTCCTTCCTGCAAAAAATTATCCGGTGGATATATCCCAGCATATGATGCCCCCTCCTCGTGCCAGCCTCGGTGGAATGGACAACGAAGGAAGGAACAACCCTGAAGAACAAAACTCACAGAGCCTATGCACCTGCCTACCTTAAAAATAGCGTCCAGGACGGCTAACAAAGTAGTCCACACCTAGAACGTCATCAATTGTGGCCCCTTAGCCCAGACGCAACGAAGAACTACCGGGTACCCCACTTCTCTTTTCCAAACAAAAAGGAACCACCCTAACCACCTATAATCATAGGCTTGATTGAATCCTCCCATAACATTTCGAATGCCATTTTTGAGGACACCAGGCCAATCGATCAAAACAGCCAGAAAATGATTGTCTTGTTCGTCACCATGCGGTTCCCCGATCACCATGCATAGCGTGCATGACTGCGTAATGTCGGAAAACTTGCGTTATGTCGTGTGAAAAGCGAACATACAGCAGACATGAAAACGAGACCTTCGTCCCAATTTACCTTTTTTTATTTGGGGATAGTTTCAAATTGTATTATATAGACAAAACGTCACCCGGATAGAAAAAACCGAATTGCTCTTTGATTTTTTTCTTATTAGCAATAAAAAATTAACCAGATAAAATCTCTTGCAAAGAGAGCGCATTATGCAGTCGAAAATGAGACTTACAAGTCTTGATCTCATTAAAATCATTGAATCCCCTGAGAACAAAAACATCCTCAAGGCATTTCATGCCCGTTCTTTTCTCAAGGGAGAGGTTTTGGCTTCGCCGGACGGCAAGGAGAATAACGTTTTCATTATTCGCGAAGGAAAAGCCCGAATTTATCTGAGTTCCACTTCTCGCGAGTTTATGCTCTCCATCCTCAGCCCGGGGGACATATACAGTACGCACACCCGGGCGACCTGTCGGGCTCTGGAGAACGGCAGCATGTACGTCTGTCCTGTCCATGAATTCAAAAAAATAGCCGCTGAACACTGTGAATTCACCCTGACCATGGTCAAGGTTCTCGGTGAGCTGCTTTCCGGCTCCTTTTCGATAATCGACGGCTTCGCTTTTCGCGATACGGAATTGCGTCTGACACTCTTCTTTTATGAGGAAGCTCTGCTGTCGGGTGTTGATCAAGACGGCGGACGCCTCCTTGAACTCACTCTCACAGTGGGACAAATCGCCCAGCTAGTGGGCGCTTCACGCCAGATGGTGTCCACACTCCTCAACGACATGTACAAATCAGGTCTTATCGAACGCCGAAGCAGAGGAAAATTTTTCATTCCCGACATGGACCGCCTCCAGGCGGCATCCCAATTGCCTCTTTAATTTTTTTTGTCAAAGAATGGACAGACGGTTCCTTCACCTCCTTCTTATAGAGGCGGGAGGAGGATTCAGTAATAATGTCCACGGCATCCCATTTTATATCCATCACTGGCGCGCTCATTATCATAATGGGCGAGTTGCTGGCACTGCGTTCCGTTTATAACCTCAAAAGGCTCCTGATTTTTTCCACGATCGCCGAGACCGGCTATCTCCTGATAGGCTTGGGCGTTGGCTCCACTTCAGGTATCACAGGGTCTTTCATGCATCTGATCTGCCAGATAGTGATCCGCAGCCTCGCGTTTCTGGCGGCGTGGAGACTGGCCAGAGAGGCCGGTTCCTGGAATCTCGACGCCCTGCGAGGTATGCGCACCCGGCTGCCCATGACCGCGTTGCTGTTCGGTTTCGGGATGTTCTCCTTCATGGGGCTTTCCCCGTTCAAAGGGGCAATCAGCAAATTCATCGTCACCTATGCGGCCATTGAAAACGGCAACTATCTGATTGCCGCTTCAGCCACACTTGGCACCATTATCGCGGCCATATACATTCTTCGCGCCATACAAACGATCTGCTTTGAGACGCAGGATAAAACGGCCACAGCCCAAGGCAATGAATTCATTTCCATCTCCGGTATGATTGCGCTGGTACTGGCAGGCTTGACCGCCTTCATGACCATCCATCCGGAACCGATTCTCCACTTCTGTAAACAACTTGCCATCTTCACAGGAACGACAACGGCCGGAAACGCCTTGCCGCATTTTGAACGCCCGTGGCCTCTCGAGGTTCTGGTCCCCTATCTCGGAGCCTTCGCCGTCTTTGCCGCCGGGAGACTGTCATCCCGACTGCGGAACATCCTGGCTGTATCCATCGCGGCAGGGGCGCTTGTGACGGTCGCCCTGACGCCCCAATCAGACGCTTTCCTGTTTCTCGGCTCACTGCTGTTCGCTTTTATCTGCACCCTCGTGGTTATTTACTCCATAGGCTATCTGGGTGAAAAGCCGAACGCCAACCGATACTTTTTCTTCCTGTTTCTTATGTATGGCTCGCTTGTGGGGGTGGCAACCGCCCATGATCTCGGCAACTTTTATCTTTTCTGGGAGTTGATGACCTGGACCTCCTACCTGCTTGTCATCCACAAACAGACAAAAGAAGCCCTCAAGGCAGGGTACAAATATTTCATCATGTGCGTTTCCGGCGCCACGATAATGCATTACGGGATTCTCCTGTGGCACAGCTCCACGGGTACCTTCGTTATCTCGGACCTGCAGTTGGCGGCACCGGCAGGATTGGGCGGCACCGGAGCGCTCATCGCCCTGCTCTTTTTCATCGGGCTTGGGGTCAAGGCGGGCCTCTTTCCCATGCATTCATGGCTGCCGGATGCCCATCCAGTTGCTCCGTCATCCATCTCGGCCCCCATGTCCGGCATCTTGACCAAAGCAGGTATTCTCGGGCTGGCCAAATTCCTCCCGCTGCTCGCGGCCGGAGGTGTGGCGTTTTTTGAGACCGGAGGCAAATCGCTCCTGCCGAACCTGCTTATGTTCACCGGCTGCATCACCCTGCTCTTCGGTGAAATCATGGCCCTACGCCAAAACGACATCAAACGCATGCTCGCCTACTCCACACTCGCACAGGTGGGTGAAATAACACTCATTCTGAGCATCAACACCTGGATCACCACGGTTGGCGCCCTGGGGCACGTAGTCAACCATGCTCTGATAAAAAACCTGCTTTTTCTCGCGGCCGGCGCGTTCATCATGCGTGCGGGAAGCCAGCACGTAGACAGGCTGGCGGGGCTGGGGCGGCGAATGCCGATAACCGGAACCTGCTTTGCCATAGGCATTCTTTCCATTATGGGATTGCCGCCCTTCAACGGATTCATCAGCAAGTTCCTCATGCTCCACTCAGCCGTGCAAGCGGGATTGTATCCGGTTGCGGCGGTCATCCTGATCGGCAGCCTCATCGGCGCAGTCTATTACGGAAGGCTGCTCAAAGTTCTCTTTTTCACGCAGGGAGAACAGCGGAAAGTCCCTGAAGCGCCACACTCCATGCTCTTTGCCATGCTGACGCTGGCATCCGGTTGCATCCTCTTCGGTCTGCGTCCGGAACTTTGGCTCACCCCGGTAATCAAAGCGGCGGCAGCCATCTGGGGTAGCGCCGGTATAGTCCCTATCCCCGGCCTTGCTCTGAATTGGCCCATCCCCGCCTTGATTCTTGGTGCCGGTGCGATCTGCATGGTTTGCTTACAACGAACCCGGCAAATGGGAATAATCGCGGCCGGAACCACCGCACTGGCGGGATGCAGCCTGTTTATGCTGCCACAATCTTCGTCATACGGGATGGCTTTTGCGTCCATCCTTCTCTTCTCCGCCACTCTCAGCTTCCTTTATGCGGCCCAGTACATGAACCACAGTCATCGTCAGTGGCGCTTCTTCTCCGTCTGTCTGGTTATGGTTTGCGGGCTCACCGGACTGGCCCTCTCATCCGACCTTTTCAACTTCTTCGCCTTCTGGGAAATCATGAGCAGTTGGCCGCTTTTCTTTGCCATCATTCATGAAGAAAGCAACGAAGCGCGAAAAGAAGGAACCAAATACTTTCTGTTCAACCTCATCGGCGCGTCATGTATATTTCTGGGAGTTCTCCTTCTGGGGCGTCTTGCAGGAATATATGATATCGCTGCCATCACCGAAACACTCGCCAAGCTGAGAACTGCGCAATGGGGCTTCCCCGTCGTATTGATGGCCATCGGCTTCTTCATGAAAGCCGCCATGATTCCCCTGCGCATCGACTGGCAGATGCATCCTGCCACTGCCCCCACCCCCGTCAGCGGCTACATTTCGGCCGTTCTGCTCAAAACTGCGCCATTAGGTATGCTCGTGCTCTGTTTCGTCATCGGCAGGCCGCTACAGGGCACCCCTCTCATGGCAAACATCATGTACACCGGCGCATGGGTTGCCGCAGCGACCATTTTCTACGCGGCTTACAAAGCCGTGACCCAGTCAGGCATCAAGGGAGTGCTTATCTACTCGACTGTCAGCCAGCTCGGGTACATCCTGCTCGGTCTCTGTCTCGGTACGCCCATGGGCGTGACCGGAGGCCTGATGCACTTCGTCAACCATATGGCTTTCAAAAATCTCGCGTTCCTCTGCGCAGGGGCTCTGATGTATAAAACCCATGCCCATTCCCTTAACGAACTGGGGGGCATCGGACGGCGCATGCCGCTGACCACGCTCGCATTCGGCGTGGCCACCATGTCGGCAGCGGGCGTACCTCCCTTCAACGGATTCACGTCCAAATGGCTGTTGTACAATGCCTTGCTGGACAAGGGGGAAATACTGCTCCTGCTTCTGGCCCTGTCCGGCAGCGTTCTGACGCTCGCCTACTTCATCAAGTTTCTCCATTCCGCCTTCCTCGGACATCCCGCGGACAGACACGCATCGGTCACCGAGGTCGGTCCTCTCATGCTCGCTCCCATGGGCATCCTTGCTTCGATATGTCTGGCGACAGGCATCTTCCCGGGTATGGTCTTGAGCCCCATCGGCTCCATCATGCAGACTCTCGACCTGCCCGCGGTGGTCAGCACGTTGTCCGGCGTGACCAATGCGCCTCAGATGTGGAACGCAACCCTGGTAGGGGTCATGCTTTTTGTCGCCTTCGCCATGGTGGCAATGCTTCTGCACCTCATGAACGGCAACGTCAGACGAACGGGTATCCACATGTGCGGCGTCACGGAACTTCCCGCAGAAACGACCAATGTCACCGCTGAAAACCTTTATGAGGCCCCGCTTGAATTCGTCCGCCAGCTACGACGCAAGATTTCAGCCCCATTTATCAAGGAGTAAAAAACCATGATCAACGACTATATCCATGCAGGCATCGCCTTGCTCATATTCCCGGGCGGCCTGTTCGCCCTGGCCACGGGGCTGCTCTTCAAGGGAATGGACAGGATAGCCGTGGCCCGACTGCAACGCCGTGTCGGTCCACCGGTACTGCAACCCGTCTTCGACATAATCAAATTGAGCACCAAGGAAATCCTGATACCGGAAAGTGCCAATGATGCGATCTTCAAACTTGCTCCGATGATGGGGTTGATGGGCAGCCTCGTATGTGCGGCTCTTGTGCCCATAGCGGGTGTCTGGAAGGGCATCCCGGGGGCCGGAGACATTTTTGTCCTTCTCTACCTGTTCTCTCTTCCCGCACTTGCGTTCATGTTTGGAGGTTCCTCCTCCAGTTCCCCTTTCGGGGCTATTGGCTTTTCGCGGGAAATGGTCATCATGTTCGCCTACGAAATACCGTTGCTCGCCACCCTGCTTGCGGTCGCGGTCCGGGCGGACTGGAGCCTTTCCCTGGACGGCATCATCGCCTACCAGACCGCCAATGGTCCGTTCCTGCTCGACCCTGTCATGATCCCGGCATTTCTTGCCTATCTGTTATTCATACCCGGCACCATGGGAGCCGGTCTCTTCGACATTCCCGAGGCGGAGGAAGAAGTGATTGAAGGGCCGGTTCTTGAATATTCCGGTCCATTGCTCGCTCTTTTCAACCTGATGTCGGCGGTCAAGCTCATGGTGGTTCTCAGCCTCGGCGTGGCACTCTTTTTCCCGTTGCTCCTTCCCGGCGGCATATGGGTAAACCTCCCCTTCCACCTGGTTAAATGTCTGGTGCTCATGCTGACGGCCGTATCCCTGTTCCGGGCTTCGACCGGCCGTTTGCGCATAGATCAGGCCTTTATCTTTTTCCTGAAATATCCGTCCTCGCTGGCATACGTCAGCCTGCTTGGCGCGTTCCTGCTCCGTTAAACGAGGTAATCATGCACAAGTATCTCAAACAGTTTGTCCACAAATCTCCCTGGCTGTACCGGATCAACGCCGGTTCCTGCAACGGATGCGACGTGGAGTTGGCAACGACCGCACTCATCCCCCGCTACGACGTCGAAAGACTTGGCTGCAAATATTGCGGCAGCCCCCGCCACGCGGACATCGTTCTCATATCCGGCCCCTTGACCACGCGTGTCAAGGAACGCGTCCTCCGGGTCTATGAAGAGATTCCCCATCCCAAAGTCACGGTGGCCGTGGGCATCTGTCCCATCTCCGGCGGGGTATTTCGTGACAGTTACTCCATCGAAGGCCCGATGGACCGATACATCCCAATAGACGTCAACGTACCGGGATGCCCGCCTCGCCCACAGGCGATCATGGAAGGTATCCTCAAGGCGTGTGAAATCTGGAAAAAACAGATCATGGAGGTAGCGTAATGCTTCCGTTCCTGAAAATACTCGTTCGAAATATCATCAAGGGGCCGGCCACAGAAGCATTTCCCTTTGGCGACACCTTCACTCCGAAACGACTGCGCGGCCGTGCCGAGCTTAATCCCGAACGCTGCCTGGCATGTGGCATCTGTAGCCACGTATGCGCCGGCGGAGCCATTGCCATGACCGAATCAGCCGACGGACGGGGAATGGAGTTCAGGCTCTGGCACAACACATGTACATTCTGCGGCTTGTGCGAACATTACTGTCCAGCCAATGCAATCACCATGACCAATGACTGGCACCTGTCTCACGAACAATCCGAAAAATACACATGCTGTGAGGTGCAGTTCGTCGAATACCCCGTTTGCAAAAGATGTGGAAAACGGATGTTGCCCCACCTGCACCAACGTTTGGCCAAAGGGTTGGTAGGCGCCGTAAACACCGCTGAAATCATGCAAATCTGCCCGGACTGCAGACGCCTGACCTCGGCTATGCAGCAAATCAAAAGCAAAACCTGTTTCTCGACTGACAGGAGTAATTCATGAGCACCAAAACAACGGACAGCCCCTTCGAGTCCATTTTTCCCGACCGGACTATCGTCCACACCACGGACTCAAACGGCAACATCTTCGGCTGGCTGGCACTGCCCTCCGCCGCAGCGCTCCCGGAAACGGCAAAACGCCTGGCCGCACACGGAGCAAGGCTTTGCGCAATCACAGCTTTCAACGAAGAAAAATTCTCCTGCGGGGGGAATATGGAGCTGGTTTACAACTTCGATCTTGATGGCGCCGTGTTGAACGTTTCCATTCCGGTTACCCCCGATGACCGCTGTGTACCTTCATTGGTCAATGATTTCACCAACGCGGACTGGCACGAGCGGGAATTCGCGGAACTCTTTGAGGTAAAACTGACTGGCCGGGATGCCCCCAAAAGGCTTTTTCTCGATCCTGACATCGATTCCGGCGTTTTCAACCGGCTCATTCCGCTCTCTTCCATGATGAACGGCGCATCGACCAAACGGCTCTGGGAAACCATCTTTGCCGAAACCAGTATGCCCGACTGGGCCAAGGAGGCAAAATAATGGCAACCTATTCCATCCCGGTCGGCCCTCTGCATGTGGCTCTTGAAGAGCCCATGTACTTCCGCGTGGACATCGAGGGCGAAACAGTCAAGGGACTTGAAATTTCTGCAGGACACGTCCATCGCGGCATGGAATCGCTGGCTCTTCAGCGCAACTATTTTCAAAACATAACCCTGACGGAACGACTCTGTTCACTTTGCTCGAACAGCCACCCCTGCACCTACTGTATGGCCGTGGAAAACGTGGCGGGCATCGACATTCCCGAACGAGCCCGCTACCTCCGGGTCATGGCCGATGAAATAAAACGCCTCGCTTCCAACCTTTTCAATGTCGGGATCATGGCGCATACTATCGGATTCAACTCCCTGTTCATGCATGTCATGGAAATACGGGAGCAGGCACAGGATATCAAGGAAGGCGTATACGGCAACCGGATGGATCTCGCAGCCAACTGCATCGGCGGTGTCAAGTATGACCTTGACGATGGGATCGAGTCCTTTCTCCGCACCCAGCTGGAGGAAATGAAACGCCCTCTGGATGAAATCTATCAGATCTATGCAAAGGATCCGCTGATCACCGCGCGGACCAAAGGGATCGGCATTCTGCCAAAAAAGGACGCCGTCCGCCTGGGGGTGGTCGGCCCGGTCGCCAGAGGCTCCGGTATCGCCTATGACGTCAGGGACAAAGCGCCGTACTCGGCATATGATCAGCTCTCCTTCACCGTGCAGACGGAAGAGGCCGCTGATGTCCGCAGCCGTGCGCTGGTCCGCCTTCGGGAAGCCATGGACGCGATTTCCCTCATGGAACAATGTCTTGAACGGATGCCAAAAGGCCCCACTGTTCCGGACTGTTTGCCTGAGATTCCGCCCGGCCAATCCGTCGCGCGTTCGGAGGCTCCCCGCGGCGAATTGATCTACTATCTCAAGTCTGACGGCACGGACAGGCCCCAACGACTGAAATGGCGTGTTCCCACCTATATGAATTGGGAAGCGCTTCATGCCATGATGCACAATTGCAAAATCTCCGACATACCACTCATAATCAACAGCATTGACCCTTGCATATCATGCACGGAGCGGTAAAAAGCCCGGTATCAGCCACATTACGTACACGATCCGTCATAATATTGCGCCTCGCCATTCACATGGCGAGGCGCAAATCATTTTCACTTAAATCTTCTTTCTGTCAAAAACAGGACAGATTTTTATCGTCGGCAGAGGTTGACTGGTTCTCTACATGCTACGGCAGCGACGTAAACCCAAACCATTGAGGCCTCGGTCATGCATGAAACATCAATCGTTCTGAGCACTATCTCCATCGTGGAGGATGAAGCGAGGAAGCATGGCGTTTCAAAAATAAATTCGATCACTATGTGCATCGGAGAGCTGACCTGTGTCGAAAAGGAAACTTTGCGGGGGTGTTTCGACGTTGCCGTTGAATCCGGAGCACTTGCAGGGGCCAAACTGATCATCGAACCGGTCGCTGCGGTTTTCCGCTGCGAAAAGTGTGGAGCTTCCCTGGGACGGAAGCAATGGTCAGGCACCTGTCCAAAGTGTGCCGGCGGCGATGTGTGCCTCGAACAGGGGCGCGAACTTTATGTAAAAAGTTTTGAAGCCGACTAATCAACCAAATGGGAGGAGATCTGTGTCCGGACCAAACGAAAATCCCATCATCTACGCCGACGCATCAAAATGTGTCGGTTGCAAACAGTGTGAGTTGGCCTGTGCCCAGGCGCATAGCGGCTACACTCTGGCTGAAGCCAAGGCAAGCCAATACCAGCTTGTCCCCAGAATCCATGTCGTTCGGGTCGATGGCGTCAAGGTTCCCATGCAGTGCCGCCAGTGCGAAGATGCACCGTGCGCCCACGCCTGCCCCACCGGGGCGATCTATCAGGACGACGGCATTGTCAGGGTAAATGAGAACCGCTGCGTCGGTTGCAAGGTCTGCGTCATGGCCTGCCCGTTTGGTGCCATCGAAGTCGTCAAGGAAGGAATCACCGAAAAAGGACGGACAAATCAGGGTGTCGCCAAGAAGTGTGACCTCTGTATTCAACAGGTCGATGACGAAGGGCAGTTCCATTGCGGCTGCGTGGAAGCCTGTCCCACCGGGGCGCTACGCCTGGTCACCATCACCGACTACCGTCAGCAGCTTATGCTCGCCAGAGCTCGTGAAGCAAGCCATCCCACTTCCATTTACAAAGGATAACACCATGCCTCAAAACGTTTCTATCGACAAATCAATGGACCTGCTCGTCCCTTTGGCCAAAAAGGAAGGCATCGAAACACCCTGGGACCGTTACGAGAAGATGCAACCCCAATGTGGATTCGGCGAACTCGGTGTATGTTGCCGCATCTGCTGGAAGGGACCATGCCGCATTGATCCGTTTGGCAAAGGAGCGGATCGGGGCATATGTGGAGCAACTGCGGATGTTATCGTCGCGCGTAATTTCATTCGGATGCAGGCAGCCGGGGCCGCGGCCCACTCCGAACACGGCAGGCATATAGCCCTCGCCATGGAGCATCTGGGCAAGCACGGCCTTGAGGCTTATTCCATCAAGGATGAAACCAAACTGATGAACATAGCCCAAACGCTCGATGTGGAAACGGAAGGTCGTTCCACCCGGGATATAGCTCTGGATGTCGCCCTGGCCAGCCTCCACGATTACATGAATCAGGACAACTCCAGCGGTTGCGTATGGCTTACCAAAACCCTGCCGGCCAAACGTGTGGAGAGAATCAAGGCCCTCGGGGTCATGCCGCACAACATTGACGCCATTGTCACCAACATCCTTGGCCGTACCCATGTGGGCTGTGAAGCGGATCACGTCAATCTGCTCATGGGAGGCATGCGGGGAGCGCTGGCCGACTACACCGGGATGGTACTTGCCACGGAACTCTCCGACGCCATGTTCGGTACTCCGCAACCGGTTGTCACCAAGGCCAATCTCGGAGTTCTCAAGGAAGACGCAGTCAACATCGCCCTGCACGGTCACAACCCACTGCTCAGCGAGGTCATCTGCGATATGGCCATAAAACTCAATGACGAAGCCATTGCAGCTGGAGCCCCCGGAGGCATCAACGTGGTCGGCGTATGCTGTACCGGAAACGAAGTCATGCTTCGCCGGGGAATCCCACTGGCCACCAACTACCTCTCGCAGGATATGGCCCTCCTCACCGGAGCCATTGACTCCATGGTCGTGGATGTCCAGTGTATCATGCCATCCATCGCTTCCGTCGGCAGTTGTTTCCACACTGAAATAATCACGACGGTGCCGGATAACAAAATCACCGGCGCCCACCACGTTGAGTTCAGTGAGGAAAATGCACTGGAGAAAGCCCGGGAAATCGTTCACCTGTCCATTGAGGCATTCAACCGTCGCGATCCCGCACGGGTCAACATTCCCGATGTCAAGGAAACAGCCATTGTCGGCTTCAGCAAGGAAGCCATCGTCGCCGCCCTGTCGAAGGTCAATGCCGAGGATCCGCTCAAGCCGCTCATAGATGCCATCGTCAGCGGTGACATCAAGGGCGTGGCCCTGTTCGCCGGATGCAACAACACCAGAGTCAAGCACGACGATTCCTTCATGACCATCGCCAAGGAACTGTTGGCGAAAAATGTTCTCGTGCTTGCCACAGGATGCGGCGCGGGTGCCTTTGCCAAAAACGGCATGATGACTCAGGAAGCGGCTCAAAAATACTGCGGCGAATCCCTGCTCGGCATTTTGACCGCAGTAGGAACGGCCGCAGGACTCGAAGGCCCTCTGCCGCCGGTACTCCACATGGGTTCCTGCGTTGACAACTCCCGGGCCGTTCTGGTCGCCTCCGCACTGGCAGAGGCCCTTGATGTCGATTTAAGCGATCTGCCGGTAGTTGCTTCCGCTCCGGAAATGATGTCCGAAAAGGCAGTTGCCATTGGCAGTTGGGCTGTGGCTCTCGGCTTCCCCACCCATATCGGTATCATGCCTCAAATCACGGGTGCTCCCGGTGTTGTCAAAGTCCTTACCGAAGACGCCAAGGAACTTTTCGGTGGTTACTTCATCCCGGAAACCGATCCGATCGCCGCTGCCGACAAGCTGTATGAAGCGCTTATGGAAAAGCGTCAGGGACTGGGCATCTGACGAAACAAGTCAAAGGCCCGCCGTTTTCTGACGGCGGGCCAATTTCAGGAGGTTCACATGAAAATTGCTATCACCGGCAAGGGCGGCGTCGGCAAAACAACGCTCGCCGGACTCCTGGCCCGCCTGCTGGCTGACCGGGGCGACACAGTGCTGGCCATTGACGCCGATCCGGACGCCAACTTCGGTTCCGCCATCGGTATTTCCCCCGAATCCCTGGCCGCCGCCACTCCCATTTCCAAAATGAAAGACCTCGCAGAAGAGAGAACCGGGGCCGAAGGCGACGGATTCTACTCTCTGACACCATATGTCGCTGATATTCCGAACGAATTCGCTATCGAGCACAATGGCATCCGGCTACTCCTCCTCGGCACGGTCGAACAAGGCGGCGGCGGTTGCATTTGTCCTGAGCACGCATTGGTCAGGACGCTCATGAAACATATTCTCTTTCAAAAAGGCGAAAGCGTCGTCATGGACATGGAAGCAGGCATCGAGCATCTTGGCCGCGGAACAGCAGAATCCGTTGATGCCCTGATCACCGTGGTGGAACCAGGGTCTCGCAGCGTGCAGACAGCCAAACAAATTTGGAAGCTCGCTGCGGACATCGGACTAAAAAAACACTTTGTCGTTGCCAGCAAAGTTCGCAACGAAACCGAAATAGCCTACCTTCGCTCACATCTTCCCGAGACCGATTTGCTTGGCGTCATCCCCATGAGTGACGAGGTACGCAGGGCTGACATGGAAAACATCGCTCCCTATGATTTACAGGGGGAAATTGTCGAATCTGCGCACAAAATCCTCAAAAAACTCGAGCAGGACTTAAAATAAGGCTGGACACTGCGGGCGATGCACCGGGAATTGGCAATATGTTAGGGATACCATTATTTCTTCGCCGCCAGACTGTGAAATCCCGAGCTTGGAGGCATGTCGGAATGAAGGCTCCCCATTTTAGGGCAGACATTATGGGCGCTTCCAAGCGGTGGTGAAGGAGCTTCCGTTCAGGAAACCGCGCTACCATGGTTTTCGCCACACACATTGCACCAATCTGCTGCTTTCAGGTAGCACCACACCCAAGAAGACCAGTATCATGATGGTATAACAAGCCCCTCGCATGGCGAACCGGATACACAATCTGGAAGGCATCATGGACACACCCGCCCACAAAACGGTTTACCCTACGGGATGCTATTGGGGGGGCAACGCCGATTAACCGCATACACACCATGCTCATCCGCAATCCCCCGTCAAAAGTGGCGGGGTATTGCGGGCATTTTTTTAAATCCACCAATCCATACAGACATCGACTTCCGGTTTAAACCGAAAATTTTCCAGCCACAGACTCGCCTTTTCCCGAAAACAATCCCAGCTCGCGCCGTCAACTTTTTTTCACCACCATAGAAGGCTCCATGAATCATCGCTCTGATGATGTTGTGCTTTTTTTGTGGCAACTTTCATGGGATAATTTATGGTATACGCTACCACCCCCGGATACATCCGCCTTATTGCCGGGACAAGGATAAGGAAAAGAAAAAATGCGTCGAGAAATCAGCCAGGCTCCAATGAAGTGTCCGTACCCGGCGAATGGGCCTGTCTGCTTCTTGCTCCTCACGGATAGACCGTGAACGAATCGTTTGCATGGCGCTGTCCCAGCGTGATGAATTACCAGAAAGAGTTGGATCAGGCCTTCAAGGAAAATGTCAGGACAGAACCTTCACAAAACCCAAAAAACGTATGAACTGACGGAGGAAAATCATGGAATTCAAAGAAATCCTTACCAATCGTCGTGCCATCAATTTCTTTGACCCTGCCCAAAATGTTACAGAAGACCAGTTACGCGAAATCATTCAAAATGCCGCGAAAGCCCCATCCAGTTTCAATCTTCAACCATGGAAGCTGATCGTCTTGCGCGACGCAAGCAAAAAGGCCGAGTTGCAAAAGCTCGCTTTTGACCAGCCCAAGGTCAGTGAAGCCCCGGTGGTTCTCATCATGCTTGCGGACAGGGAGGGATGGAAAGAAGGCAATACGACACTGGAGGCCAACTTCAGCAACAGCATGCAGCCGGAACAGCGGGACTGGTTCATCTCAACCACTTCAGCCCTTTACGGCGGATCAGAAGCCGCCAGCCAAGCCTTTGCCAACAAGAATACCGGCCTGTTCGCCATGTCCATCATGTATGCTGCTTCAGACCTTGGTTTGCACACTCACCCCATGGATGGATTCGATCATGAAGGCGTCCGCAAGGCTTTTGATATCCCTGAACAGTACTGGATTCCCATGCTTTTATGCGTAGGCCACAAGAAAAAGGACGTCAAAATCCATCCCAAGGGATGGCGGCAATCCTATGAAGAAATGGTACTGAACACGCTATAGGAACAACACCCCTGACACTTGGGAGGTCTATCATGAAAAAGGTACTTTTAATTGTTTTTGCGCTGGTCTTCAGCGCCACATCAGCGCTGGCTGAGAACTGGAAAATTGATCCGGACCACTCCGCCGCAAACTTTGCCATCCAACACATGATGATCGCCAAGGTCAGGGGAGCATTCCCCGACATAAAGGGGACTCTGGAATTCAGCGATGGCAAGCCCACAACATTCAATGTCATCATCGCTGTCGATAGCCTTGATACAGGGGTGGATAAACGTGACACACACCTCAAAAGCGGAGACTTTCTGGAAGCTGCCAAGTATCCGAACATGACCTTTGTCAGTTCCCGAATAACCCAGACATCCAAGGGATTTGGAGCCATGGGCAAACTGACTGTCAAGGGAATCTCCCGCGACGCCACTTTCATCGTGACCGGCCTGAACGATCTGCGTAAAGACCCTTGGGGGCACACTCGTCTCGGCGGCAAGGCCGAAATAACCATTGACAGACGGAACTTTGGCGTGGGCTGGAATCAACCCATCGATGGAGGAGGCATACTCATTGGCAACGAAGTCGAAATCATTGTTGATTTTGAATTGTTGCAGGATAAATAGGTTGTTCCCAATTAATTATCCTTGGTCAACTTCAGGTCAAAAGCCTGAAGCCCAAGCGAAGCAGAAGGAAGCCTTACACAAGCAGAAACTTATATAAAATCATATCATTGTTTCGATGCTGCAATTTATCCAAGGTATGGATCCCGGCTTCAACGCCACAGAATTTACGATGAAACGCTTTCAGCTCAATAGTTGAAAGTGTTTCATCGTTTTGTCGTTGTACCAAAGCAAACAAAACCCAAAAAAAACTGTTCAACCAATGGGGCAACATATGAACTGGCAAAACCAATAATGCTTTTATATTATCAGTGGAAGCGAAAGAAACACACAACGAAAGGCAACAACCAAGCTCTCATAACTTGGTTGCCATATAATCACATTGCCGGGAGAAGCCGTGATCGATCCTGTATTGGAATCAAAAGCGCTGTCAGCCTTGCGAAAGGCTATTGAAGAATATGAAAAGATTCAGGAAGCCACCTGGGAATCCTTACAAGAAATTTGCACCTGCATCAGCCTGAAAAAAAAAATGAACACTTATACAGCACAGGAGTTACACCAACTTCATTTGGTTATGTCTATTCAGGCCTGCTCAGAGCATTCACAACTGACGAAAAAGGCAACGAATATACAAAAATCTTTTAAGAATTTATGACAAACACGACAACATTGCTCTTTACTCAAGGTGGGAATTATATGGAACGGCGCACAATGACAGAAAAATATCTGCAGACCCTCGATCTGCATAACCGGAATCCGGATTTCAACTTTCTTTGTGATGCAGCTACCCGGCATGTAGCTACTTTTGCCTTCAGCAGTTTGGGATGCCAACTCGGTGATGACTTGCCATTGGATTTTCCATCGCTCTATCAACGAATTGTTGTCAGACGTCGCGGCGGGTACTGCTTTGAACAAAATGGCCTGTTTTTCGAGGTGTTGAAAGAGCTTGGATTTTCCCCAAAGCTTTTTCTGGCTCGTGTGATCCATAATCAGGATATTCACCCCGGATTAACACATCGAATCACAATGGTAGAATATGCAGGGCAACAGTATGTCGTGGATGTAGGTTTTGGTTTTCTCGGACCGTCGCTTCCGGTTCCGATGTCCGGCTGTGAAGTCAATACAGGCAGAAACAACTTTCGCATTAAAGAGCGCCATCCAGGCGAATATCACATGCAGGTATTCAAGGACGGTGACTTTTTCTCCCTGTATCGCTTCGAGTTGGCCCGCTATGGTCAGGCTGACTGTGAATTGGGACATTTCTTCTCCCACAAACACCCTGACGCGAACTTCGTGAAACATTTGGTAACATCACGAATTCTGGAAGACGAAACCCGCTCCTTGATAGATTTGAAATACTGGGTCATACGGCAATCGGAAACGCAAAGCATGGAGATTGCCAATCCGAAAGAACTCGAACAAATACTGTGCGAAGAGCTTGGACTCCGGGCCAGTGAAAACGAATGCCGCCAACTGTATGAAAAAATTGCTGCCTGTCAGTAAAACACACGGGCTCTCGTCAATGGCACCCGACAACCTTCTTCTTGGACAAAGCAACCTCCGAGTTGCACTGTCTCCAAAATTGAGAATGGGTAGACATCTTTTGCCTACCTCCGTACGCGTTAACGACAACCAACGCACTAGCTTGTCCACCTGTGGTCAGGAGAGTGCGTTTTTATATTTCATCTCCCCCCATGGACTTCAACCATGGAGAACCCGATGCAAAAAGACTCTTGTGTAAAATGCCTTTTCAGAATGGGTATTGCGATTTTCATTTCCTATCTTTCCGTGGCAATAGCGTTGCCTGTCATTTCCGTATACGTCGGCCAAAAGCTTGGCCTGCCGAACTGGATGGGTGGCCTGGCTGTGGGGATAGCCTTTATCTCCACGATTTTTTCAAGAAGCTATGCAGGAAACTTTGCAGATACCCGCAGCACCAAGAAGTGCGCCATGCTGGGGCTTGTCATTTACATGTCTGCTGCGGGCATATGCCTCGCCTCAGCATGTCCGGGACTGCCGCGCCCTGCGGCATATGCAATCCTGCTTTGTGGCCGGTTGTTGTTGGGTCTTGGCGAAAGCATGACACTGACGGGGATCATCAACTGGCATTTCGCCCTGATCGGGCCGCAACATTCAGGAAAAGTACTCTCTGTTGCCGGCATGGCCATGTACGGGGCTTTTGCAGTCGGTGGACCAATTGGCCTGACGGTATATGAAGATTACGGCTTCATACTATTAATGGGGCTTAGTCTTATTCTGCCGTTGGCAGGAGGCGGCCTGCTGGCCAATGCCCGGGCGGTGCTCCCGGAGAAAAAAACAGCCCCTCGGAAATCATTTTTACGGATTATACACATGATCTGGCAACAGGGTGCAGTGGTAGGCCTGCAAGGTGTAGGCTTTGCCGTGCTTGGCGCATTCATTTCGCTCTATTTCAAAAGCAACGGATGGCCATATGCGGGCTTCGGTCTGAGCTGCTTCGGCTTCGGTTTTGTGATTAGTCGCATTCTCTTCGGAGCGTTGCCGGATAAAATTGGCGGAGTCCGGTTGGCGTTCTATTCACTGGCCGTAGAATTGGCGGGACAAACACTCTTATGGCTGGCGCCGGACGTCTACACGGCATTGGCCGGTTCATTGCTCACAGGACTGGGATGTTCCATGATATTCCCGGCCATGGGAGTGGAAGTCGTCAAGCGTGTGCCGAGCGAACTCCGCGGGACGGCTTTCGGCGGTTTTGCGGCTTTTCAGGACTTGGCCTACGCCGTTTCCGCGCCGCTCACTGGCGGATTGGCGGACAGACTCGGTTACCCTGTGGTTTTCATGGTCGGCGCAATAGCCGCAGCGCTGGGTATACTGTTCACCATTTCCATGAGGATGGAATCCACCCGACAGGAACCCGTCAAGGAATATTAAGGCAAGACAACAACGCCCCGCTCATATGAACGGGGCGTTTTCCCTGCAAAATCATTGGGATGGGTAATGACGTTCATGCTCCCTGCTAGAGACCGCACATGCTTTCGAGCGTGGGAGCATCGCTTACCACACGCACGTCAAACATTATGTTGCTAGAAAACTCGGAGGCATCGACAAAAACCTCAAGGCTCTCGCCTCCGGGAAGGATATGGTCGAAACCAAGGGTCGTCCGTTGAGGATTCTCCACCAACAGCACCTTTTCCGAATCAATAAAAAACTCCACCATAAGGTCTGTCTGACTTGTACGAGTGTAAATATCGCGCCAGACATAGGAATATGACGACGCACTTTTTCTCACCGCCGCAGCAACTATTTTTACAGAAACGTCCTTCCCCCGACAATTCTTGAAAACGCTGCTCCATTTTGCTGAGAAAAACGAAGTATCCTTAGCCTTGTCCATGGTTCGATACGTCTTGATCTTCTGTTTATCAGCCAGAACAATACTTGGATCCGCAAAGGCCGAAGAAACCATACAGCACATGACTACCAACATGACGAAAACGATTCTTCCAGTCTTCATTGTTCGCTCCTTTGTAAGGCTCTATCCAGCCTTTTGGGTTGCAGTGTCGGGTCGATCCATTTGGCGGGAGGTCAGCACGATCAGCCAATAGCATACGGCAAGGGCCAATATCACACAGGCTACGGATAACACCTCAAGATAATTGTTCACGGAATAATCAAGGACGATAACCTTTCTTGCCGCGGCCATGAGCGCGGTTGAAATTACAAGCCGGAGATGGATCATCTCCGATTGCAGGTAGATGACGATGTTGGCAAATATTTCGATGGCGATAAGCACGGCCATGAACGCTCCGAACGTGGCGAGAATGTCGTTTATGTTGAGAAGAAAGTAAGGTGGCGTCATCATCCGCTGATACAGGACATAGACGACATCGAAAATGCCCCAAACGATGACCATGGTCATGAGCAGCGCCAGTCCACGGACACAAATCCGGATGATGAACCAAAGATAGCGCATAAGACTGTCTTCGTTTTTGTGCGAATAATTCTTCTGGTCACAAAAAAACATCAGTCCCCGACTCCTTGTCTGCTCCCCTCGTCCCAAATGGGGAAGTATACGATTTACAGTCCATTATACTATTCCCCGAACAGGTAAATTTGTCAACGCATGAAAACTATCGTGCAAGAATGGTTCTTTAACCACCTTGACCTTTCCTCGAATTATGTTCCAATCGGAGAATCAAAAAACATGCGCCGAGCCTGGCGCAGGCATATGGTCGGGAGGCTATCATGCAGACGCTCATGAAAAAACACTGGCACCATATTCCGGTCGAAAAGATTACGGAGCTGCTGGATGTGGATGCGCAAAAAGGGCTGGACCTTTTTGAAACGGAACTTCGTCTGGAGCATTTCGGGGAAAACGTCATCACCAGCAAAAAGACGCAACCTGCATGGCAACGCTTTTTACTGCAATTCCATCAGCCACTCGTATATATCCTCATCATTGCCGGAGTCATAACGGCACTCCTTGGCGAATGGATTGACTCCGCCGTCATTCTCGGCGTTGTCATGGTGAATGCTGTGGTGGGTTTCCTTCAGGAGCTCAAGGCGGTTCGGGCACTTGAAGCGCTCGCATCCTCCATGCGTACTCAGGCCACGGTGATCCGTTGCGGAGCGAAACAACAGGTGGACGCTGCACAGCTGGTTCCGGGCGACGTGGTCTTGCTCGGCTCAGGAGATAAAGTCCCGGCGGACATGCGCATTGTGGACACCTGGGAACTGCGTGTGGATGAATCCGCTTTGACCGGAGAATCCATCCCCACGACCAAAGATCGCGAAGAATCCGACATTGATGCGACGCTTGCCGACAGGCACTGCATGGCCTTTGCCGGAACAATTGTGAGCTATGGACAGGGACGCGGTATCGTTGTGGCAACAGGCGCAGCAACGGAATTGGGACGCATTTCCGACCTGGTTGAGTCCGCGCAGGACATCATGACTCCACTCACCAAAAAAATAACACATTTTAGCCATATCCTGCTGGTGACTATTCTCATCCTGGCAGGATTGGCTTTTGCATTCGGAATTTTGCGCGACGAGCCTGCAACGGAAATGTTCATGGCGGCTGTAGCCCTTGCCGTGGGAGCCATTCCCGAAGGGTTGCCCGCCGCCATTACGGTCATTCTTGCCCTCGGCGTTTCCCGGATGGCCGAAAAAAAAGCCATTGTACGCAAGCTTCCCGCCGTGGAAACGCTTGGCGGCACAACAGTTATCTGCACCGATAAAACCGGCACCCTGACACAAAACGAAATGACAGTGCAGGAAATTTACTGCGGCCAGACGATTTATGAAGTCTCCGGTTCCGGGTATGACACACGTGGGAAAATACGCCCGCAAAAGGAATCCGAATCTGGAGTACTCTTGCAGGAATGCCTGCGCGCCGGGCTGCTTTGCAACGATGCCGAGCTTAAAAGATCCGGGGACAGGACGGAGGTACAGGGCGATCCGACTGAAGCGGCGTTATTGGTGTCCGCAGTCAAGGGAGGACTGGATCGGACGACCGAAAACAAGATTTTTCCCCGCGTAACGGCAATCCCGTTTGAATCGGCCCTGCAATACATGGCCACGTTGCACACGGGGCCGGAAGGTCCGGTTGCATACGTGAAAGGGGCTGTCGAGGTCATACTTTCAAAATGCGATTCCGATTTCGGATCGGACGGCACTCCGACCGATTTGGACGCGGCAGCAATTCAGGACATGCAAAACACTCTGGCCTCCAAGGGATTGCGTGTTTTGGCTCTTGCACGCAAAACCGGTCTTTCCCCGGATTCTTTCGACAAGCACGGTCTTGACTCCGGCCTGGAATTTCTTGGTTTGCAGGGAATGATTGACCCACCACGCAATGAGGTCAGAAAGGCTATTGATAGCTGCCACAGGGCCGGCGTGGATGTAAAAATGATCACCGGAGACCATGCCGTTACCGCGCAGGCTATCGGAAACATGCTCCAGCTGGAACGCTCCGAGTGCGTCCTGTCGAATACCTGCCAAGTCCTGACCGGCAGTGAAATCTCGGCCATGTCGGATAAGGAGCTCATGGAAACAGCGCGAGGCATTTCGGTTTTCGCCCGAGTCTCCCCGGAACAAAAGCTGAGGCTGGTCATGGCCTTGCAATCTCAGGGTGAAATCTGCGCCATGACAGGTGACGGCGTCAACGACGCTCCGGCGCTCAGACAGGCTGACATAGGCATCGCCATGGGCATGAACGGAACGGAAGCAGCCAAGGAAGCCGCAGACATGGTGCTGACGGACGATAACTTTGCCACCATCGAGGCCGCTGTGGAAGAAGGGAGAGGCGTGTTCGCCAATCTGACAAAATTCATCGCATGGACGCTGCCCACCAATACAGGAGAAGGACTGGTCATCCTTGCGGCCATCCTGTTCGGGGCAACTCTGCCCATCCTGCCCGTTCAGATATTGTGGATCAACATGACCACAGCTGGTTGCCTGGGTATGATGCTGGCTTTCGAGCCCAAAGAAAAAGGCATCATGAATACCCCTCCACGCAGACCGGACAAACCGCTTTGGGACAGGACCATTCTCAAACGGGTTGGCATGGTCAGTCTGTTGTTGCTCATCACGGCCTTCGGGCTCTTTGAGCTTGAGCTGGTCTCGGGAGCTACAACGGAAAAAGCCAGAACCATGGCAGTCAATGTTTTCGTGGTTGTGGAAGCTTTCTACCTCTTCAACTCCCGCTCATTCAGCCGTTCGCCTTTTGCTCTGGGGCTCATGAGCAATCCATGGGTCAGCGGCGGCTTCGTATTCATGCTTCTGCTGCAACTCATGTATACCTACGCCCCGTTCATGAACACCGTGTTCGGCAGTGCTCCCATATCACTGTTCGATTGGCTCAAGGTTCTGGCCTGCGGGGTGGGGGTATTTCTGCTTGTTGAATTGGATAAACGGCGTTCGGTAAAAGCCGCCTAAAAAAAGAATCAGTCGGCTTCCGGCTGTAACGAGGACAATATCCGATGGGCCTCGACCCGGTATTCATGCATGAGTTTTTTCGCCTCGCCAGACAGATCTCCGCGGTCAAGAGGCTCCATAAACTGCAATGCCCTATGCGGTTTGCGCAGGGCAAGGCAAGCTTTGGCGGCATAAAAATGGTCCGCAAGACAGGGAGCGATGGACAGACAACGTTCAAAGCATGTCAGGGCCTCGGCAGATCTGCCCTGTTCCAGTTCCAGGCGTCCCAATTCCCGTAAAGCCCCGGCCCCTGAATCCACGGCTATGGCAAGGCGCAAAGAAACTCTCGCCCGTTCCACGCGGCCTGCATTACAAAATGAACGCCCCCTGGCAATCAGAAAGGACACAGCAGCATCCCGCCGGGAACGACGGAGGGCCTCTTCATGTTCATGTTCCAAAAGTTTGGAAAAACGTTTGCGTGAAAGCAAAACGTGATTATGTAAATACCCCGCCGGATCCAAAGCCATCCGGCCTGTAATCTGAGCATGGGAACCGCCCTTTTCAAAACGGAAATAATAGTCGCCGGTATGCACCGGGATATGTCGAAATGAAAAACGGGCCGCTATTCTGCGCCACAGGTCAAAATCCACCAGGGCATCGAGCCGTTCATCCATACCGCCCACGGCATCAAAACATTCGCGACGATGCACTACGGAAAGCCAGGTGATTTCATTGCGAGCGATCAGGTCCGAAAAACTTACGGGCCGGGCATAGAGTTGCTCGCGCCCGACTTCCCTGACGGAACCATCATCCATCTCAAGCGTCACTTTATGCGTATTGGAATGGCAAAGCATGACGGACGGTTCCTGATCCAAAACGTCAACATGCGTTTGCAAATGATTCGGCAGCCATGCATCGTCGTCATCAAGATAGGCAATGTAACGCCCCCGGGACTCACCAAATGCCGTATTGACAGCGTAGGATTTCCCCCTGTTCTCCGGCAATGATATCAAACGGATACGTTTGTCAAAAAAACTGCTGACTACGGACTGAACGTCTTCTCCACCATCGTTGACCAATACAAGCTCCCAATCGGTATAGGTTTGCTTTTTGACCGAACGAATGGCCTCCGCAAGATATTGCCGCCGGTTGAACGTGCTCATGAGCACGGAAACCTTCGGTACGGCGTGTTGTCCTGAATCAGATAAACCGGGCATGCGCTGATGGTATGCGATAAACGCAATGAACGCCAGAAGCATGCCCGAGCGTTATGCAATGCCTTGCACCTCTCCCCGCTTGCCAGCCCGGTCCTGAGCATGTAACACATCGCCCGGAGGAACCATGTCGCAGCAAGATGAACAATACGAAGACCGGCCAAGCCGAACCCAGATGAAAAAGCATATGGCCGATTTGCAAAAGCTGGGTGACGAGTTGGTAGCTCTCAGCCCGGAGCAGATCCGCAAGGCCAACCTGCCGTCTCAGCTTGAGCAGGAAATATTGTTTGCCAGGACGCTCAAAAAGCACGAGGCCAAACGTCGGCACTCCCAATATCTGGGTAAAATCATGCGCGACGTGGATACTGCTCCAATCCGATCCTATCTGGATGATATCCGCAACGGACGAGCCGCCACCACAAAGGCTTTCCACCAGGTTGAACTCTGGCGCGACACCCTCGTGGGCGGCGACGACGATCTAGTGGACGAATTATTCAATCGATTCCCAGCCATGGATGGCCAGCGGTTCCGGCAGCTTGTCCGCAACGCCCGCAAGGAAAAGGCCACCGGAGCTAAACCCAAGGCTTTTCGGGAGCTGTTCCGCATGCTCCGCGACCAGTACGAAGCCCGTGAAGCAGAATCCGATCCCCGGCCTTGACGTAAGGGAATCAGGCATTACCTAATATTTTGCGCAATAGAAGACGTTCAAAAAAACGCAGGAGGGACTTTCCGTGAAACATACATATGCTGGTGTAACCACCGAACTCGAAGACCGCGTGTGTCCGCATTGCAATAAGCCTATGGAGCCATGGGTAGCGCCGCCGCAGAGTGGCTGGGGAGTAATACTCGTGTGCAACAACAACGAATGTCCGCATTATGACGGTTCCAGTGACGACATCACCAACAAGCGGGATGACTCCAATCTTGGCTGCCGTTATGCTGAGAATCCGGACAACGGTTACCAGCCCTTCAACTTGCTGGCTGTCTGCCTCTAAAATTTTTTCCGGTTCTCCCAAAAAACGGCGTCTGGAATTTCAGGTGCCGTTTTTTTATTCCCTCCACAATAAAATTTGCTGTTCTTTTCTTTTTTCCGATGCTATTCCTCCCCCGTCGCATCGTTTCTTCATCACAAGGAGTGTCTTTCATGACGCTTTCCAACGGCAAGGCAGTCGCCTACGGCGCCCTGCTGACTGCGGCTCTTTTCTGGGCCGGTTCATTTCCCGTACTCAAAGTTGCCTTTCGCATATACGATCCCATGGTGGTGCTCTTCTTCCGCATGCTGCTCGGCAGTGTTTGTCTGCTGGCCTTTTCCCGCAACTTCAGCAACGTGGAATACAAAACCGGAGACTGGAAATTATTGCTGTTCATGGGCGTCTGCGAGCCGGGCCTCTATTTCGTATTCGAATCCACAGCCCTGCAATACACGGACGCATCCCAGGCCGGCATGATTTGCGCCATGGCCCCGCTCATGATCGCCCTTGCGGCGAAATTCATCCTCAAGGAACCCTTTGCCCGCCGTACGGGCATCGGTTTTGCTGTAGCCATTACCGGCTCCATTTTACTTTCGCTACTGTCCGAAGCCTCGGGTAACGCCCCAAACCCGATTCTGGGCAACTTTTTCGAATTCCTGGCCATGTTCTGCGCCACGGGATACATGATCACGCTCAAATTTCTGAGTGACCGTTACAATCCGTGGTTCCTGACCATGATTCAGGCCATGATAGGAGCAGTATTCTTTTTCCCGCTGCTTTTCCTGCCATCCACGGTGACACCAACGACTTTCGATCCCATGGGAATCGGCGCGATCATGTTCCTGGGTATAATGGTCACCATCGGGGGATATGGACTATACAACCTGGGCATGAGTAAAGTTCCTGCCGGACAGGCATCCGCTTTCATCAACCTCATTCCGGTATTCACACTGCTTTTGAGTTGGATCATGCTGGATGAACGCCTGAGCATGCTCCAATATGGTTGCTGCGGATTGGTATTGGCCGGAGTCTGGTATAGTCAGGGGAAAAACAAATCGGAAGGCTGACAAGAAACTCTTTTCATGCCATATCCATGGTATGCAAAAGACATTTACCGTGTCGGGGCACACCCTTTCCGCCCATGTTGAACCGAAGCTGCAACGTTTCTGGGATCTGTTGGGCACAGGGCGATGGGAACCGGCTACATTTGAAATTTTCAAGAAGTACATTCGCCCCGGCGCCATCGTGGCTGATATTGGCGCATGGATCGGCCCGACAGCGCTCTTTGCCGCCCATATTGCAGAAACAGTCCATGCGTTCGAGCCGGATCATGCCGCTTTTGCAGCCCTCAAAAAAAACATCGACCTCAATCCGGGCCTTGCAGACCGAATCATTCTGCACAACGCCGCACTGACAAATTTTGACGGCACCATTACCATGGTCTCGCCAGGACAGGCCGGAATGAGTGAATCATCGACAATGCGCAATCATGGCGACACCAGCTTCAACGCAAAAGCACTGGATGCCAAACGCGTTTTTGCTGAAGAATTGAACGACGTCGAATTCATCAAGATGGATATCGAAGGTGGAGAGTATGACACGATCCCGGCCATGGCAGACTTCATCTACAACAGAAATCCGATTATCCTGCTGTCGCTGCATCCGGACAGGCTTGGTCGGGACATGAATGAACGCCAACGCAAAGACTACATCCGCGCCAGGACTGCCGCAATACTGCAAACGTTTCGCGGCTATGGGGCCGCGTTCAGAATCTCGCCTCAGGGAATCAGTCCCGCACCGGACATAAAACGCTTCCTGCACGGCAATACATACGTCGATCCTGGCGACAATCTGTTACTCATCCCCTGACGCAACTAGTCTCCGGGAACAAAAACCGGAAGATCCGGAATCGTCTTTCCTGAAATCCGGCAGACCTCTTCAAGCAAAGCCATGATGGCGCCCTCGCCTTCAGCTCCCACATCCATGCTGTAATCCGTCACAAACGTACGGATGTGCTGATCAATGACTTCATCCTGCATTTCCTGCGCATGTTCACGAATATACGCTCTGGAAACCACTGGATTGGCCCATGCATACTCAAGACTGGCCCTGATGGCCTTATCCATGGAACGGGCCATGCCCATACCCAACGAACGGCGAATCATGATGCAGCCCAACGGTAGGGGCATGCCGGTATACTCCTCCCACCATTGGCCGAGATCGAGCAACTGCCGCAACCCATGCTCGGCGAACGTAAACCGTCCTTCGTGGATGACCACGCCGGCTCGAACCAGTCCATCGCTGATCCCCGGCATAACCTGATCGTAAACCAACTCGGTCAGATGTGGCGTTATGCCCTGTTGCCTGCAAAAAATACCAAACAGCAAATTGGCGGTGGTATGAAATCCGGGAATAGCTACCGGCTGACCATCGAGATTCTCAATACCGAAATCCGCATCGGAAACCAGAACAGGCCCCACACCACGCCCCAGCGCCCCTCCGGCAGTCAGCACGATGTACTCTTCCAGCAATCCCGCTACTGCGGCCACGGAAACCTTGACGACATCCGCCTTTGCCTGGGCGGCCAAAGTATTCAGCTCCTCAATGTCTGCCAACCGCACATCTAGCGTTCTGCATGGGGAAGCAACCAGGCCCGAATTCAGGGCATGAAAAATAAACGTGTCATTGGGGCACGGGGAATGGGCCAAATAAAGTGTATCGGTCATGGCAATACCATGGGGCTGAGGTTGAAAGACGTTGACACAACGATCCGCCAGCTATAAACATAGCGAATGACCACCCGGTCACTATACATGATGCCACTATCAGACAGGAAAGACAATGCCTCCCCAAAAGACCACCTTTGAAAATCTCGATCAGAGTAAACGCGAACGCATCATGATCGAAGCCACAAAGGAATTTGCCGAGTACGGATTCCATCAGGCCAGCGTAAACCGCATGGTAAACAGGCTTGGAATAGCCAAAGGTTCCCTGTTCAAATACTTTGGCACCAAGCAGGGAATTCTGGAGTACGTTTTCGGACATGCCGTGACCATGCTCAAGGCACCGCTCAAGCAGATCCGGCTGGAAACCGAAGGCGGCGACCTGTTTGAACGGGTGCGCCAAGTTACACTTGCCGGGGCCGACTTCATTGAAGCACATCCGAACATCTATCGAATATACCTGAAGATGCTCCTTCAGGAAAATTTTCCCATGCGCGAACGGTTTCTTACCAGAATACGCGCCACCTCGGGCAAATTCCTGCACTCGTTGGTCCAAGAGGCCATGGAAAGCGGACAACTGCGCTCGGATATCGATACAGACATGGCCGTATACCTGCTGGACACGACTGTAGATCGCTTTCTCCAGTCCGTAGCCGTCCCCTTTCTGGATGGAGACTCCATACTCCATGGTGCTGACCGCCAAACCATAGAAACCAGACTCGACAGCCTGCTCGACCTCTTGCGGCATGGGCTTTCGGGCATTCCAAAAACATGATTGAATTCTTCATAAAAAGCGACTTTTTTACCAACGTCGGCCTCGGGGATGTTCAACAGAAGGTTATGACAGGCGAAAGGCTAAGCCGTGAAGACGGCCTGCGCCTGTTCAACTGTGAAGAACCGCTTGCCGTGGGCACGTTGGCAAACCACGTAAGACAACAGATGCATGGGCGCAAGACCTATTACGTGGTCAACCAGCACATCAACTACAGTAATATCTGCGTAAACCGATGTGTGTTCTGTGCCTACCAGCGTGAAGATGAAGCCCGCAACGGAGCCTTTGCCCTCAGCCTGGACGACATTGCGGCCAAGCTGGATGCCAACGCGGCTTCCCCCAACGAAATACATATCGTGGGCAGTTGCCACCCGACGTTGCCGCTAGCCTATTTCGAAGACCTGCTCTCTCTGGTTCGGGAACGCCTGCCGCAGACCGTGATCAA
Organism: uncultured Desulfovibrio sp.; assembly: GCA_913060505.1. GTDB lineage: Bacteria > Desulfobacterota > Desulfovibrionia > Desulfovibrionales > Desulfovibrionaceae > Pseudodesulfovibrio. Next base: position 360,591 of record CAJXRQ010000001.1, on the reverse strand, counting down.
AAGTTTCACGGCAGCGGAAATCGCCCACTTTGCCGAATTGGCACAATTGCCGACCACCGAAGTATTGACCAGACTCAAAGCTGCAGGACTGGACATGCTCACCGGAGGTGGTGCGGAAATATTCGACCCGGCAATCCGTCAGCAGCTTTGTCCCAGAAAAATTGATGCCGAAACATGGCTTCGCATCCATGGCGAAGCGCACAATATGGGCATCAAAACCAACTGCACCATGTTGTTCGGACATCTGGAATCCCATGAACAGAGAGTGGACCACCTGATTCGCCTTCGGGAGCAGCAGGACATTTCCGGCGGATTCACCTGTTTCATCCCCCTGCCTTTCCTCACGGAGAACAGCAAGCTGGAAATCACAAATCAGCTCACAGGCTTGGAACAACTTCGCACCATAGCTGTCAGCCGCCTTCTGCTGGATAACATCCCCCATGTGAAAGCCTACTGGATCATGTTGGGCGTCAAGGTTGCGCAAGCCGCTCTCAAATTCGGTGCCGACGACTTCGACGGTACAGTGGTGGAAGAAAAAATCGGCCACGAAGCCGGTGCGGATTCGGCTCAGGCCATTACCAGCCAGGAGCTACAGGAAATGATTCGCGGTTGTGGCCTGAATCCGGTCCGACGCGATGCAAAGTTCAACGAACTGTAGCCACTACGCGGCTCTTCTTTCAGGGACACAAAACAATGAATACTCTTTATGAAAAAGTTCTCAGTGGAGAACGTATTGACTTTGACGAAGCCCGCAGGCTTTACCTCGATGCGGATTTCCACGAATTGGGTTTTCTGGCCCATGCAGTGCGCATGGCCAAGCACCCTGAACCAGTGGTCACCTATGTGTCCGACCGCAACATCAACTATTCCAACGTATGTGTGTGCGGTTGCAAATTCTGCGCATTCTACAAAGGGCCGGAGCAGGATGGCGGCTATGTGCTTTCGCACGAGGAAATCGGCCGCAAGATCAAGGAAACCATAGACCTGGGTGGTACGCAGATTCTCATGCAGGGAGGGCATCATCCGACCCTGCCCCTGTCATGGTATGAGGATATGTTGCACTACATCAAAGACAACCATCCGGTTCACGTTCACGCCTTCTCTCCTCCGGAAATCGTCTATTTCAGCGAATTGAATGGACTTAACGTAGCCGAGGTCATTCGCAGGCTGCATGCGGCCGGGCTGGATTCCATTCCCGGAGGCGGCGCGGAAATTCTCGTGGACGAGGTACGTTCCGAGATCGCTCCCAACAAATGTCCGGCAGGACAATGGCTGGGCGTCATGGAAGAAGCGCACCGACAAGGCCTGAAAACTACGGCCACAATGATGTTTGGCCATGTGGAAAGCCCGGACCAACGGCTGGAACATCTATTTGCAGTACGCGAGAGCCAGGACAAGACCGGCGGATACACGGCGTTCATTCCCTGGACCTTCCAGCCGGATCATACGGCTTTGCCTCACTGTCGCAAGCTTACCAGCGTGGAATATTTACGCACTCTGGCCGTCTCGCGCATCGTGCTGGACAACGTGGACAACATCCAGGTTTCGTGGGTGACCATGGGACCGGGCATAGCCCAGATGGGGCTGCATTTCGGTGGCAACGACTTCGGGTCCACAATGATCGAGGAAAACGTGGTCAAGGCCGCCGGTGTTTCCTTCCGGCTCACAAAGGAAGAAATCAACCGGCTGGTAAAAGACGCAGGCTTCACACCGGCGCAACGAACCATGGACTATTCACTGCTGGAGAAATCACTATGATCGCTCTTGGAAAAATCGGCTATCTTAATGTCCTCCCCATCTATCATCCGCTGGAGACAGGAGTATTGCCACACGACTTCGACATTGTCTCCGGCCCACCGGCAAGCCTGAACAGACTCATGCACAAAGGCGAACTGGAAATATCGGCAGCCTCCAGCGTCGAATATGCACGCCACCCGGAGAAATACTACTTGATCCCGGATATCGCCATCGGAAGCCGTGGCCCGGTGCAAAGCGTCCTGCTGCTGAGCAGAGTCCCCGTGGAAAAACTGACCGGAGAAAGCATACTGGTCAGCTCCCAGAGCCACACATCCGCTGTATTACTGCGCGTACTCATGAATGAATGGGAGATTCCCGTACGCTACCAGACCGGAGACGCCACTCAGGTCCTGAGTGACGGACAAAGGCCGCAGGCAATCCTGTGTATCGGCGACGAGGCATTGAACCTGCGCTACCATGAGGACTACCCGGTGCGCATTGACCTGGGAGAGGCATGGCGCAGGCAGACGGGCCACCCGTTCATCTTCGGTGTCTGGATTGCCCAACGGGAAGCCGTTGTCGCTGATCCGCAAAGAATACTCGCCGGTTGCAACATCCTGCTACAGGCAAAACAATGGGGGCAGGATCACATTGGTGATCTATGCACTCTTGCCGCCCAATCCAGTATTCTAAACAACCAACAGATGTGCTCATACTTCGACGGGCTGTTTTACGACCTCGGTCCGGAAGAACTGGAGGGATTGAAGCTCTTTTATCAGTACCTGTACAAATGCGGGGAAATCCCTGCGGTACCGGAACTGAATTTCCTCCCGGCCATGACAGAAGAGGCGGCATAAAGCAGCACTACCCTTTGTAATAGACCTTCACTTCGTTAGTATGAAGGTCCATGCGTCCGGGAGTCTTTTGCCCGGCGGTAATGACCACACTCTGTCCGGCCTCAAAATCGGCACATGCATCCACAAAAGCCTCACACCGCCTGAGATGGCTGGTATGTTCGCGATCTACCAGATGAGGAATCACGCCCCAACTGAAATTCAGCAGATGCAGAGACTCCTGATTCGGGGAAAGCGCATATATTGATTGTACGGGACGGCGTCCGCTGACACGCAAGGCCGTGGTACCGGAACGCGTGTGACACACCAAAGCTCGAGAAGCGGTTTGTCCGGCCAACAGGCAGGCGCAATAGGCCAACGTCCGTTCCGGATCTTCCCGCCCTTTGGGCGACAACGGCCCACCGTTCTTTTGCAGACCATAGGATTCGGCCTGCTGCGCAATCCGCGCCATATAGCCGACGACCTCAACCGGATGTTTGCCTATGGCTGTCTCCTCGGAGAGCATTACCGCATCCGCTCCATCAAGAATAGCGTTGGCAACATCCGTTGTTTCAGGCCGCGTCGGCGCAGGATTGTCCACCATGGAAATAAGCATTTGGGTGGCGACGATCACGGGCTTGTCCATGGCCCGGCAGGCATCGATGATGGTTTTCTGCATAATGGGCAGCTCCGGTAACGGGCATTGAACGCCAAGATCGCCACGCGCAACCATCAAGCCATCAGCCGCCTCCAATACAGCCTGTAAATTATCATAAGCGGCCCGCTGCTCCATTTTTGCGATGATAGGCAGCACTCGTCCGTCTTTTTCCATTGCCTCGCGCAGATCGAGAATATCGCGTCCAGACTGAACGAATGACATGGCCACGGCATCCACACCCAAATCGAGTGCTTCGGCAAGATCGACTCTGTCTTTTTCCGTCAGCGCAGGGATGGAAATAAACTTCCCGGGAAATGCAATCCCCTTGTGCGATGTCAGCAGTCCTCCATTCTCGGCCTTGAGGACAAAGACCGCCCCCGACTCCACACAACTCGTCACAGTAAAACGCACCATGCCATCACAAAGATGGACCGCATCCCCATCGGACAATTCGGAAAGAATAACGGAATGATCGAATGGGAGAAACAGCATATTGGGATCATGGGAGGTTCGCCTCTCATCCGGGCCAAGCAATACCTCTTGCCCCCGAACGACGTGTGCAGGAGAATGAACCAGCTCCCCGATACGGATCTTTGGCCCACTCAAATCGGCAAGAATAGTGATCACGATGTTCAAACGATCCGAAATCGCACGAATGTCGCGCACAGTATCAACAAAGGAAGCGGCATTTCCGTGGGAAAAATTAAGTCGGAATACTCGAACACCTTCCTGCACCATGGCTTCCATGATGTTCGGTTCACGAGACGCCGGACCAAGGGTGGCTATGATCTTTGTTTTCATTGAAATCCTCCAATGCCTTCAACACTACAGGATTTGAAACAACAGGAAAATGAGGAAAAGCGACAATTATGTGCCGTTGGAGAGAAGAGCTCTGGCCCGTTCGCGGCAAAAACGGACAAACGCTTCCGCTGCTGGGAACAGACGGCGATCTGTACGATACGTCAAATAGAATTGCCGCTTGAGACGCAAATCAGGCACATCAAGGACACAAAGATCGGCTCGTCCCTTGTAACGTTCCACCACAGCGGTAGAAGTGACAGTTACCCCCAGCCCGGCCAAAACGCATTCCATGGCAGTGGCCGTATTGTCTACACATGCTCGAACATCGAGTTGAGAGAGAATATTGTATGACTCAACAGCATTCTCAAATGCAGCACGGGTTCCGGATCCCTTTTTTCGAATGACCCACGGCACCAAAGCAAGATCCTGGATGGAGACAGGGGTGTTTGCAAACGACGTTGCGTGGCAGGAATGTGCGACCACGACCACATCGTCTTCCAGAATAAGATCGGCCTCCAACCCGGGAGCATGCGGTTTTGCCCCGACGATTCCGAGTAACAAATCGCCGGAGTCGACTTTGTCCATGATGCTCTTGCAGTTGCCGACGTCAATTTGAAAAGAAACTTCGGGATATTGAGCGGCAAAGGCGCCCATGATTACGGGGAGAATATAGGTCGCCGGGATAGTGCTCCCACCAAGATGCAGTTCTCCCACAACCTTATCCTGCAATAACTGGATCTTGGTTTTGACTTCATCCAGCTTTTCAAAAACAACGTGGGCACTGTCATAAAGGACTTCCGCAGCTTCCGTGGGCAATGTTGTTCTTCCCAGACGATCGAACAACAGGACGCCCAACTCAGCTTCAAGGGAAGAAATATGCGAGCTAACCGTAGGCTGGGAAAGAAATAATTCCTTGGCAGCCTTGGAAAAGCTGCGCTGCTCATACACCCGGCAAAACGCTTCCAATTTACGCATATCCATAAAGCCACCATCTTCCTATAGATAAAATCTATAACAAAATATAAAAAGAAAGGGCAGGTTACCCTGCCCTCTCCTAAAGTCGACTAATCTTCCTTGGTTTCGGCTTCTTCAGCCTTTTCCTCGGTCTTGTCGGCAGCCTTTTCGGCTTTCTTTTTCGGAGCAGCCTTCTTCTTGGGAGCGGGCTTTTCCTCGGCCTTGGGCTCTTCAGCCGGGGCCGGAGCTGCGCCTGCGAGCTTGGTCAACTCAATGATGACCATGGGAGCGCAGTCGCCCTTGCGGGGCGAGGACAGCTTGATGATACGGGTATAACCGCCACCGCCGTTGAAACGGGGGCCGATTTCGTCAAACAGGCGCTGGACCATCTGGTGGCTGTTCAGCACTTTGTAGGCCTGACGACGGGCATGCAGGTCATTCTTGAGAGCCAGAGTGATCAGGCGATCGATAACCTTGCGCAGTTCCTTGGCCTTGGCTTCCGTTGTACGAATGGATTCGTAGGTCAGCAGAGCCTTGGCCATGTTGCGGAACAGGGCCTTGCGGTGGGACGAGCTTCTATTGAGCTTCCTTCCGGACTTCCTATGCCTCATTTTTCTCTTTCCTCTTCAGCCATTCCTGATATTTTTTGTCAAAATCCTCAAGTGCCATGCCGAACTTCAGGTTCATGCTGTCAAGCACACGGCGAATCTCGTCAAGAGACTTGCGGCCGAAGTTCTTGGTCTTGAGCATCTGGGCCTCGGTGCGCTGTACAAGTTCGCCGACAAGCTGAATGTTGGCGGCCTTGAGGCAGTTCGTGGCACGAACGGAAAGCTCCAGTTCGTCGATGCTCTTGAAGAGGTTCGGATTGAGGTCGATCTTGTCTTCCTCGCTCTCCTGAGCCTCCGAGGTCATCTCATCAAAATTGATGAACACGGAAAGCTGTTCCTTGAGAATCTTGGCACTGTAAGCACAGGCGTCTTCCGGAGTAACGGAGCCGTCTGTCCAGACTTCGAGAATGAGCTTGTCGTAGTTGGTCATCTGACCGACGCGAGCCTGCTCGACATTAAAGGCAACCTTGCGGATGGGAGAAAAGCTGGAATCCATGGTGATCAGTCCGATTTCATCGGCCAGACCTTCATGCATTTCCGCGGGCATGTAACCCTTGCCCATGCGGATCTCCAATTCCATTTTCAAGGGCCGGTCCTCGGTCAGGGTGGCGATGTGCTGCTCGGGGTTCAGAACCTTGACGTTCTGGTTTTCCTTGATCATGGCGGCGGTGACCGCACCCTGCTTGTCGGCTTCGAGAACCAGGGTTTGCGCTTCGTCTGTGGTCATGGCCAACCGGACGGATTTGAGGTTGAGGACAACCTCGGTCATGTCCTCCAGCACACCCTCCATGGTGGTGAACTCGTGCTGAACTCCCTCAATACGGGCAGCAACGATAGCACATCCCTGAAGAGAGGAAAGCAAAGTTCTCCGCATGGCATTGCCAATGGTCGTTCCATAGCCACGCTCCAAAGGCTCGCACACAAATTTGCCATAAGTCCCGGAAGACTTGGCGTCGCGTACGAGATTCTCGGGCTTGACGAGTTCGAACCAGTTGCGGGCGTTGATAAGCTTGTCGCCGTTCTGAATAAGCATGCAGTGCACCTATCTATTTTGAGTACAATTCGACGATGAGCTGCTCGTTGATCGGGAACTGGATATCTTCCCGGCTGGGCAGAGCCTTGACCGCACCCTTGAAGTTGGCGCCGTCGGACTCCAGCCATTCGGGGCAGCCCCGGCGGGCGATGACTTCCTGGGCTTCCATGATCACGGGCACCTTGCGGCTCTCCTCGCGAACTTCAATGGCATCCCCGGGCTTCACCAGCATGGAGGGAATGCTTACGCGACGGCCGTTCATGACGAACATGCCATGGAGAACCATCTGACGAGCCTGATCGCGGGAGTTCGCGAATCCGAGGCGGTAAATGACGTTGTCAAGACGGCGCTCGAGCAGGAACAGCAGGTTGTGGCCGGTTACGCCTTTCATGGCGTCGGCACGTTCATAATATTTACGGAACTGCCCTTCAAGCACACCGTACATGCGGCGAACCTTCTGCTTTTCACGCAGCATGATGGCGTAATCGCTCATCTTCTTGCGCATACGGCCTGCGTGGCCCGGAGCATAAGGGCGTTTTTCATAAGCGCACTTGTCAGTATAGCAGCGGTCGCCCTTGAGGAACAGTTTCTGGCCCTCGCGGCGGCAAAGCTTGCACTTGGCTTGCGTATATCTTGCCACTGTAAATCTCCTTTAAACCCTGCGGCGTTTCGGCGGACGGCAGCCATTATGCGGAATCGGGGTGATGTCACGAATGAACGTCACCTTGAAACCGGCGGCACTGATGGCGCGCATTGCGGCCTCACGACCGGAACCGGGGCCCTTCACCATGATACCAACAGTACGCATGCCGTTGTCGCGGGCAGTCTTGGCCGCAGACTCGGCGGCAATCTGAGCGGCAAAGGGAGTGCTTTTACGGGAGCCTTTGAAAGCAGCTCCAGCACTCGCCCAGCTCACCACATTGCCCTTCGGATCGGTGAAGGTGATAATGGTGTTGTTGAACGTGGCCTTGATGTGGGCCACGCCAACAGGGATGTTCTTTTTCTCTTTTTTCTTCGTACGGCGGGGTCTAGCCATTGCCGGACTCTCCCTTTAAAATTTCCGTTTGACGAGTAAAGGCGAACCACACATGAATGGCCCGACTTTCTCAATTATTATCGTACGTCCAAGCGCTACTTTTTCTTCTTTCTGCCAACGACAGAACGACGCGGTCCCTTACGGGTGCGTGCGTTGGTGTGGGTCCGCTGCCCATGGCAGGGAAGTCCACGACGATGGCGCAGGCCGCGGTAGCAGCCGATGTCCATCAAGCGCTTGATGTTCTGGATCACTTCCCGACGGAGATCGCCCTCAACCTTGTAGTTCTGTTCGATCTCGTTACGGATGGAGTTGACCTCTTCGTTACTGAGGTCATCAGTCTTTTTCTGCCAATCAATCTTGACAGCAGACAGAATCTCCAGGGCCGTCGTGCGGCCGATGCCGTAGATATAGGTCAGCGCAATATCCATGCGCTTATTCTTGGGCAGATCAACACCTGCGATACGTGCCACGGCTATTCCCCTTTATCCTTGACGCTGTTTGTGTCTGGGGTTCTCACAGATTACCCGCAGAACACCGCCGCGCCTAATGATTTTGCACTTGGAACACATTTTCTTAACAGAAGGCCTGACTTTCATGTCAAACTCCAAATCAATAGCGTATCGCCAGAACCCGCCATTGGGTCTGGCCGTCAAATCAAAGCTGCATCTTTTACAGCAGAACTGAAAAAAGAGCAAGTATTAATGTTCGCCATCCCTAATTGGTCGAACTCAGTATCCTCGGCCCTTCAGACGTAACCGCAATTGTATGCTCGAAATGTGCGGACAAAGCCCGGTCACGAGTCACGGCAGTCCATTGGTCATCAAGGACTTCAACTTCGTGCGTCCCCATGGTTACCATGGGTTCGATAGCCAGCACCATTCCCGCTTTGAGCGGAACGCCGGTCATGCCCGAGGGAACGAAGTTGGGAATCTCGGGCTTCTCATGAAGATGAGAGCCTATACCATGTCCGACAAACCGTCGAACAATGCCAAATCCGAATTCCTCGACATAATTCTGCACAGCCGCAGAGATATCGTACAAATTATTGCCGGGGACGGCTTCAGCAATTCCACGATGCAACGCCTCATGGGTAACTTCCATGAGTTTTTGGGCCTCATCAGAGACCTTGCCAACGGCGTAGGTCCTTGCGGAGTCACCGTAGAATCCTTCGTACACGACACCCATGTCAAAACTGACAATGTCTCCATCGGCGAGGAAGCGAGTCTCCGAAGGAAAACCGTGTACGACTTCTTCATTAACGGAACAACACAGGGCATAGGGAAATCCCTGGTATCCCAAAAAAGCAGGACGTACGCCGAACTCGGCGCACCGCTCCCTGCAAATATCTTCGAAAAGCATGGTGGGAACGCCCGGACGGACGTTCTCACCCAGCTCATCGAGAATTATCGAAACAATTCGATTGGCCTCACGAATCAGGCTAATCTCTTTGTCATTTTTGAGGAAAACACCTCTATACTTTTTCAAGGCTATCGCCTTCCCTTCACTTTCCCGGCTTTACCCATCAGGCCTTCGTACTGGTGGGAAATCAGATACGATTCGATCTGGCCCATAGTGTCCATGCCCACACCAACAACGATCAGCAATGCCGTACCGCCGAAATAGAACGGAACGTTAAGCTTGGCGATCATGATCATGGGCAGTACACATATGGCCGAAACATACAGAGCACCCCAAAGAGTGATGCGGGCCAGTACCCTGTCGATGTACTCACGGGTTTTTGCACCAGGGCGAATTCCCGGAATAAAGCCACCCTGCTTCTGAATGTTCTCGGCAATGCCTTTGGGATCAAAAACGATTGCCGTATAGAAGTAGCAGAAGAAGATGATAATGGCGATGAACATCACGTTATAAACAATGGAGCTCGGAGTCAGGAATCCAGTGATATCCTTAAGCCACTCCACGCTTGAGAACTGAGCAATGGTTGCCGGGAACATCAGGATGGACGATGCAAAGATCGGAGGAATAACACCGGCGGTGTTGATACGAAGCGGCAAATGCGTCGTTTGTCCACCGACCATTTTTCGGCCCATCTGACGTTTGGCATAGTGAATGGGAATTCGGCGCTGTCCACGCTCCATGAACACGATGAACGCCAGGGTCGCAACCATGACGGCCATGATGATAAGCAGCATGAACAAAGAGATTTCCCCGACAGTCATGAGCCTTGTCGTGTTGAGAATGGCTCTGGGAAGCCCGGCAACGATACCTCCGAAGATAATCAGAGAGATACCGTTGCCGATTCCCTTTTCTGTCATTTGTTCGCCAAGCCACATGAGGAAACAGGTTCCCGCAGTCAATGTCAGGACCGTCATGAGCTTAAAGCCCATACCGGCATGCAACACAACAGGTGCGCCGGAAGGACTGCTCATGCCCTCAAGGCCGGCCGCGATGGCAAAGCCCTGCACAAGGCAGATAAGCACGGTTCCATAACGGGTGTACTGGGTAATCTTCTTACGTCCAGCCTCCCCTTCCTCTTTCTGCATCCGCTTCAGTTCGGGACTGACCACGGTCAGAAGCTGGATGATAATGGAGGCGGAGATGTAGGGCATGATACCCAGCGCAAAGATGGACAGGTTTTTCAACCCGCCACCGGAGAACATGTCAAAAAGCCCGAACAGCGTGTTCTGTGCGCTGGCAAAGAAATCAGCCAATGCGCTACTATCAACACCGGGAACAGGAATGTGGATACCAAGCCTGTAAACAGCGAGCAGTGCGAACGTCCAGAGCAGTTTTTTCTTCAGCTCCGGCAGACGGGCGATATTTTCGACTCCTGACAATGCCACGTTAACCCTTCCAATACGGTTGAAGCTTAGCCTTCAATGGCCTTGGCGGTTCCGCCGGCCTTCTGGATCTTTTCGACAGCCGAGGCGCTGAAGCGGTGAGCTTCAACAGTAACAGCCTTGGCCAGTTCGCCGACGCCCAGTACCTTGATCGGTGCGCCCTGCTTGGCAAGACCGCGTTCGTAGATGTCTGCCAGAGTAATCTCGGCTTTTTCCTCGAATGCGCTCACCAGGCGACCGATGTTGATCGCAACATATTCCTCGCGGAAACGGTTCTTGAAGCCGCGCTTCGGAAGGCGACGGGCCAGAGGCATCTGGCCACCTTCAAAGCCGGGACGGACACCACCGCCGGAGCGGCTGTTCTGTCCTTTGTGGCCCTTGGCAGAGGTCTTACCCCAGCCGGAACCGGAACCACGGCCTATACGCTTCCGTTCCTTGTATTCTTCAGGGAACGGATAGAGTTCGTGCAGCCTCATGATTCAGTTACCTCCACCAGGTGCTTAACCTTTTCGATCATGCCGCGGATTTCCGGGCGGTCCTCAAAAGACTTTTCCTGGCGAATCTTGTGCAGGCCCAGAGCTTCCAAGTTCTTGACCTGATTGGGCTTGCACGCGATTTTGCTCTTGATAAGTTTTACCTTCAACATACCGGCACTCCTTACTTTCTCGGCGTGGAAACCGGCTTGCCGCGCAGTTTGGAAACTTCATCTGCGCTACGCAGCGAAGCCAAACCCGCGATAGTGGCGCGAAGGACGTTATGCGGATTGTTGGTGCCGATGGCTTTGGTCAGGATATCCCTGACACCTACGGCTTCCATAATAGCACGCACCGGGCCGCCGGCGATGATGCCGGTACCTTCGGAGGCGGGCTTAAGCACGACGCGGCCTGCGCCGTAACGTCCGAGAACCTCATAAGGCAGAGTGCCTTCCAGCAGAGGGACATCGATCATGTCTTTCTTGGCCCGTTCGGAAGCCTTGCGAATGGCTTCAGGAACTTCATTGGCCTTTCCAAGACCGTATCCCACTTTGCCTTCACCGTCACCAACGACGACAAGGCAGCTGAAGCTGAAGCGGCGACCGCCCTTCACAACCTTGGCAACGCGGTTCAGGTAGACGATTTTTTCGATCAGTCCAGAATCGTTCTGTTCCATCATGATAGTCACCCTCTAGAATTTGAGGCCGCCCTCGCGAGCGCCGTCGGCCAGAGCCTTGATTTTGCCATGGTAGATGTAACCGTTGCGGTCGAACACCACGGTTTCTATCTTCTGCTCAAGCGCCCGGGCTGCGATGTCCTTGCCAACACGGGCAGCGGATTCGCAGTTGGGGTTGAGGGCCTCACCATCCTTAGCGGCAACCTGCGTGGAGGCGCTAGCCAGAGTGGTACCATTTACATCGTCAACCAGCTGCGCATACAGGTGCTTGTTGGAACGGAAGACGACCAGTCTGGGGCGTACAGCGGTGCCGGACACCTTCTTGCGGATACGAATCTTCCTGCGGTGCCGAGCTTGTTCTTTGGTCATTTTCATATCGCTACCCTACCCCTACTTGGCACCGGCCTTGCCGGCCTTGCGCTTGATGATTTCGTCAACGTACTTGATGCCCTTGCCCTTGTAGGGTTCCGGCGGACGCACGCGGCGAATCTGAGCCGCCACTTCACCGACCAACTGTTTGTTGGTGCCGGAAAGCGTCACCTTGGAGCCTTCAGCCTTGGCATCAATGTCCTTGGGCAGATCGAACTCCACCGGGTGTGAAAACCCGACGTTCAACACGATCTTCTTGCCCTGCACGGACACTTTGTAACCAACGCCGATAACTTCCAGGGCTCTTTCAAAGCCCTTGGTGACACCCTCGACGCAGTTGGCGAGAAGAGTGCGGCGCAGGCCGTGCTGGCTACGAGCAAGACGGGAATCGTCCACACGCAGCACTTCGACCTGGTTGTCCTCGATTTTATATTCGACCTTCGGATGCACAGCGGTGGTCAGGGAACCTTTAGGCCCCTTGACCGTCACTTCATCGGCGCCGACTTTAATTTCGACGCCTGAAGGGATTTCAATCGGTTTCTTTCCTATCCTAGACATGGTTAACCTCGGTTACCAAATTTCGCAGAGCAGTTCGCCGCCCATGTTCTTTTCGCGGGCCTGTGCCCCCTCAAGCAGCCCTGCAGACGTAGACAGGATGCAGATACCAAGTCCGTTCTGCACTCTGGGAATGTCCTGGGCACCGCAGTAAACGCGGCGGCCCGGCTTGCTCACTTTCTTCAGGCCGGAAATGATGGCCTGACCGTCAGCGTACTTGAGGGCGACATTAATGTCCCTGCCTTCAACAGCATAGTCAGCGATGTAGCCTTCGGCTTTCAGGATTTCCGCAATGGCCACCTTCACTTTGGAGGTAGGCACAGTGACGCTTTTGTGGAAAGCGCCGTGGGCGTTCCTGATGCGGGTCAGCATATCGGCTATGGGATCAACAACAGCCATTATATTCTCCTTAGAAAATTACCAGCTCGCTTTGCGCACGCCGGGAAGTTCGCCTGCAAGGGCTTTATTCCGGAAGCAGATACGGCAGATTCCGTACCTTCTCAGAAACGCCCGGGGCCGCCCGCAGATCGGGCAGCGATTGTAGGCGCGAACCTTGAACTTGGGCTTGCGGCGAGCCTTGACTCTTAATGCAGTTCTAGCCATTTCGGTCCTCCTACTTCTTGAAAGGCATTCCAAGAAGGTCAAGAAGCATCTTGCCTTCCTTGTCCGTTGTGGCGGAAGTGACGATGGTAATGTTCATACCCTTCACGTGCTCGACCTTGTCGATCTCGAGTTCGGGAAAAATGGAATGTTCCCGAATACCGAGGGTGAAGTTGCCACGTCCGTCAAACCCCCTGTCCGGAATACCGCGGAAGTCGCGGACTCGCGGAAGGGCGAACGAAACCAGTTTATCCAGAAAGTCCCACATCAGATCACGGCGCAGAGTGACGCGAACGCCAATAGGCATGTTCTCGCGCAGTTTGAAAGCCGCGATGGACTTCTTAGCACGAGTAACGACTGCACGCTGGCCAGCGATCCGTGTCAACTCATCAACGGCATCGTCGATAAGCTTGCTGTTCTGACTGGCTTCGCCAAGGCCGATGTTAAGAGAAATCTTCTCGACCTTAGGCATCTGCATGGGGCTTTTGTACCCGAACTCCTTGTTGAGCGCGGGAGCCACTTTTTCTTTGTATACTTTCTCAAGACGAGTCATTGTGGTCTACCTACTTGAAGATCTCGTTGCACTTTTTGCAAAAACGGACCTTCTTGCCGTCTTCGGTCTTCTTGTACCCGATCCGGGTCGGCTTGGTGCAAGCATCACAAACCGCCTGGACATTGGAAACATGGATCGGGGCTTCCTTTTCCACAATACCGCCGGGCTGATTGGCGTAGGGGTTGGCCTTGGTGTGGCGCTTGACCACGTTGACCTTCTCCACGAGAACGGCATCCTTTTTCTTGTACACTTTCAGGATCTTGCCGATCTTGCCCTTGTCCTTACCGGCGATGACCACGACCTTGTCGTCTTTACGCAGCTTAGTCTTCATAATGGTCACCTCCTACAATACTTCAGGAGCAAGGGATACAATCTTCATGAAACCGGCAGCGCGCAATTCCCTGGCAACAGGTCCGAAGATACGAGTACCAACGGGGTCCATGTTGTTGTTCAGGAGAACGGCAGAATTGTTGTCGAACTTGATGTAGGAACCATCGGGACGACCGATTTCCTTGCGAGTCCGCACAACAACGGCTTTCATGACAGCGCCCTTCTTCACTTTGGAATGGGGCATGGCCTCTTTCACAGAAACGACGATGATATCACCGACACTGGCGTAGCGCCTCTTGGAACCACCAAGAACCTTGATGCAGGATACTTTCTTGGCCCCAGAGTTGTCCGCTACGTCGAGTTTGGATTCAACCTGTATCATTGGCTATTATCCTCTCAACGCCTAAACGGCTTTTTCCAGAATCTGAACCAGATGCCATCTCTTGCGGCGGCTCAGGGGCTTGGATTCCACAATCTGCACCTTGTCACCGGTATGGCAGTCATTGGCCGGATCATGGGCCATGAACTTTTTGCGGCGACGGATGTATTTCTTCAGCAACGGGTGCTTGACCAGAGTCTCGACGCGGACGACAATGGTCTTGTCGGCCTTGTCTGAGATGACAACCCCGGTCAGGGTACGCCGGTTGCCTTCGTATTTGAACTCAGCCATGGGTTATGCTCCCTGTCTTTCCCGCTGGATGGTCAGGATGCGGGCAATAGTCTTCTTCACTTCACTCAGCTTTCCGGTATTTTCAAGCTGCGCGGTGGCGTGCTTGAAGCGAAGGCCAAACAATTCCTTGCGGAACTCGTCCAGCTTTTCAATCAGCTGAGCGTCGTCCATTTCACGAAGTTCCTTGACGTTCATTACTCAAGACCCTCCTTGACGACGATGGTGGTCTTGATGGGCAACTTGTAGGAGGCGCGCTTGAGCGCTTCCTTTGCCAAAGCAAGATCAACACCTTTAACTTCATACATAACCCGGCCCGGCTTCACCGGAGCACACCAACCTTCAGGTGCGCCCTTACCCTTACCCATGCGGACTTCCGCAGGCTTGGAGGTGATGGGGAAATCAGGGAAAATACGGATCCAGACCTTACCGCCACGTTTGATGTGACGCATGATTGCAACACGCGCCGACTCAATTTGCTGGCTAGTAAGTTTTCCGTGCTCCAGAGCCTTCAGGCCGATTTCGCCGAAGGCTACGCTGTTACCCCTGAGGGCCTTGCCTCTGTTGCGGCTTTTTTGCCGCTTCCGGAACTTAACCTTTTTTGGAGCGAGCATTACTGTTCTACCTCTTTGTCCAGAATCTCACCCTTGAAGATCCAGACCTTGACGCCGATAACGCCGTACGTCGTGGACGCAACAGCATAACCGTAGTCAATGTCCGCACGAAGCGTGTGAAGAGGCACACGACCGTCACGGTACCACTCACCGCGGGCGATTTCCGCACCCGCGAGGCGGCCGGCACAAGCGACCTTGATACCCTCGGCGCCGAATTTCCTGGCAAGGCCCACCGTACGCTTCATGGCACGGCGGAAGGCAACGCGGCGTTCGAGCTGCTGGGCGATGTTCTCAGCTACGAGCTGAGCTTCGACCTCAGGTCGACGGATTTCGTTCACTTCAATGGTGAATTCAGTTTTGAACTTGCTTCTCAATTCTTCGCGCAGTTTTTCGATCTCCACGCCCTTGCGTCCGATGATGATACCCGGACGTGCGGTATGGATGATCAGACGGATCTTGCCGCCAGCGCGTTCGATCTCAATGCGGGCTACGCCTGCTTGATACAGCTTTTTCTTGACGAACTTGCGCACCTGGTCGTCCTGGAAGACGAACGCAGGATAGTCCTTCTTGCTGTACCAGCGAGACAGCCAGTTCTTGTTATACCCCAGACGAAAACCGTAAGGATGTACTTTCTGACCCATGGCTGCCCCCTAAACTTCCTTGACCACGATGGTTATGTGGCTGGTGCGCTTGCGAATACGGTAAGCGCGGCCCATGGCCCTAGGCTGGATGCGTTTCCAGGTCGGGCCTTCATTGACGATGACTTTATCAACAATCAGTGCGTCCACATCGACACCGGGCTTCTGTTCCGCGTTAGCAACGGCGGAGTACAAAACCTTGCTCAAGATCTGCGCAGGCTTTTTAGGCGTAAAGCGCAGAATGTTCAGGGCGTCCTCAACAGGCTTGCCCTTGATGTTCTCGGCAACGATACGGGTCTTGCGAGGAGACACACGGATGAATTTTGCTACTGCTTTAGCTTCCATTTCATCTCACCTATTTACCCTTCTTCTTGTCGGCAGCATGGCCAAAGTAGGTCCTGGTGGGCGAAAACTCACCAAGCTTGTGGCCAACCATGTTCTCGGTCACGAACACGGGAATGAACTTACGACCGTTATGAACGGCGAAGGTCATGCCAACCATCTCGGGAATGATGGTGGATCTACGGGACCAGGTCTTGATGACCCGGCGATCATTATTTTCCTGAGCCGTGGATATCTTCTTGATAAGATGATCATCCACGAAAGGACCTTTTTTAAGAGACCTAGGCATACTTCAACTCCTATTTCTGTCCGCGCCGCTTCACAATGAGCTTGGAAGACGCTTTCTTCGTGTTGCGGGTTCTGTAGCCCTTGGCTGGAACGCCCCACGGGGAAACCGGGTGACGACCACCGGAGCTACGACCTTCACCACCACCGAGCGGGTGATCGATGGGGTTCATGGCCACGCCACGGACTTTGGGACGGCGGCCCAGATAACGATTGCGGCCGGCCTTGCCCAGGGAGATGTTTTCGTGGTGAATGTTGCCCACCTGACCGACTGTGGCCATGCAGGTAACGAGCACCTTGCGAACTTCACCGGAAGGCATACGCAGCAGAGCGTAGCGTCCTTCCTTAGCAACCAGCTGGGCATACGTGCCGGCAGCGCGGCAGAACTGCCCGCCACGGCCGGGATGCAACTCGATGTTGTGCACCACGGTACCGGTGGGGATGCTCTTCAGAGCCAGTGCGTTGCCGGGCTTGATGTCAGCGTTCTCACCAGCCACAATGGTGTCGCCCTGATTCAGGCCCACCGGGCAAAGGATATAACGCTTTTCGCCGTCGGCATAGTGCAGCAGAGCGATGCGGGCGCTGCGGTTCGGATCGTATTCGATCTCTGCGACCACAGCAGGCACAGCCAGCTTGTTGCGCTTGAAGTCAATCATGCGATACAGGCGCTTGACGCCACCGCCGCGACGGCGGGAAGTCACGCGACCATTGTTGTTCCTGCCTGCCTTTTTGGTCAGGCCCTTGGTCAACGATTTCTCGGGAGTGGTCCGGGTGACTTCCGCAAAATCGGAAATCGTCTGGAACCGGCGGCCCGGAGAAGTCGGCTTCAGCTTACGGGTAGCCATGGCTTACACTCCCTCGAAGAATTCGATTTTTTCACCGGCCACGAGCTTGACCATGGCCTTCTTGTAGCCGGACTCACGTCCAACCACGCGACCAAAACGCATACGCGGCAGTGCTCTTTTACGAATGATGTTCACGGACTCAACCTTGACGTCGAAGGCGGTTTCAACGGCCTTCTTCACCTCGACCTTGTTGGCATCGGGGTGAACGTAAAAGGAGACGTGATTGGCCTGCTCCTTGGCTTCGGTAGCCTTCTCGGAGATAACCGGCTTGAGCAATATCTTGGAATAATCCATGGCTATTTCAACCTCTCCTGAACGTCAACGGCGGCACCCTCGAACATTACCAGTTCGGGGTACAACAGCACGTCGTAAACATTAAGCTTCTCAGCCTCGACAACTTTGATGCCGGGAATATTCCTGGCAGAAAGAGCGAGATTTTTATCAGCTTCCTTCACGACAATCAAGGCTTTTTCCAGTCCCAAAGACTTCTTGACCTCTGCAAAAGCGCGGGTCTTGATCTCAGGCATGTCGATGCTCTTGACCACCATGAGCTTGTCTTCGGACAAACGGGAGGACAAAGCCATCTTCATGGCCAGTTTGCGGACCTTCTTGTTGACCTTGAATTCGTAGCTACGTGGCTGCGGACCAAAGGTGATAGCGCCACCACGCCACAGCGGGGAGCGCACGGAACCGGCGCGAGCACGGCCTGTACCTTTTTGACGCCAGGGCTTACGACCACCGCCACGGACCGTATTACGGGTCTTGGTGGAGTGTGTTCCGCTGCGTTTGGCAGCGAGCTGGGCCCTGACGACGAGCTGCAGGATCTCGGGCCGAATCTCGACCGCGAAGACCTCAGGAGCAAGCTCGATATTGCCCACTTCCTTCTTGTTCTGATCAAATATGCTCAGTTTCGTCATTGTAGATACCTCTTGCTCCGCTTAGGCGTTTTTGCGGATCATCACCAGGCCGTCCTTGGGACCGGGCACCTGGCCCTTGACCACGAGGATGTTCTCCTCGGGACGGACATCGACGATCTCGATGTTGGAAACGGTTACGCGGGCATTTCCCATCTGGCCAGGCATCTTCTTGTTTTTCCAGACACGGCCGGGGAATGTTGCGTTACCGACGGAACCGGGGGAGCGGTGAACCTTTTCCGCACCATGAGATGCGCGCAGGCCATGGAAGTTCCAGCGCTTCATAACGCCCTGGAAACCTTTACCCTTGCTCTTACCAGTAACCTTGACCTTTTCGCCGGGAGCGAAGATATCGACAGTGATTTCACTGCCCACCTCGTAAGCGGAAACGTCTTCAAGACGGAATTCCTTGAGGTGACGGAACAGGCCTTTGCCAGCCTTGGCCTGATGGCCTTTCTGAGGCTTGACGACCTTACGTTCCTCAATAGCGTCAAAACCGACCTGAATGGCGCTGTAGCCTTCCTTGTCCGAGGTTTTGACCTGCATCACCGGGCAGGGACCAGCCTGGATCACGGTCACAGGGCAGACAGTACCGTCTTCCCTGAACACGCGGGTCATGCCCAGTTTCTTTCCGAGTATACCAAGATTTTTAGCCATGATTCACCCCACTACAGCTTGATTTCAACGTCCACGCCGGCAGGCAGGGACAGTTTACCGAGGGCATCTACGGTCTGCTGGGTCGGTTCCAGGATGTCCAGCAACCGCTTGTGGATGCGCATCTCGAACTGTTCGCGGGACTTCTTGTCCACATGCACGGACTTCTGGACAGTCGTCCGATGAACATTCGTCGGCAGCGGGATGGGACCGGCAATAGCCGCGCCGGTGTTCCGGGCGGTATCGACGATCTCGGTTACCGCCTTGTCCAGAATGCGGTAATCGTAGGCTTTGAGCTTAATCCTGATCCGATCGCTCGTCATGGAAGCCATTTGGATTCTCCTTATTTGATCCGGTTGTTTCCACGATGACGCTGGAAGTCAAAGCTGCCGGGGTGTATCGGCTCGGCGTTTCCGCCCTGCGAGCCACCCCGGACTTTTGCTTGAAGACTCAGCGATCACACATCTATTGTTTCTTCGTAATCTCTTCTGCCAAGCTGGCCGGAACCTGCTCGTAGTGATCGAACTGCATCGAGAACGTGGCGCGGCCCTGGGTGCGTGACCGAAGGTCGGTGGCATATCCGAACATCTCGGACAGCGGCACAAAGCACCGGACAACCTGAACGCCCGTACGGGCTTCCATTTCGCCAACACGGCCGCGGCGGCCGTTGAGGTCGCCGATCACATCGCCAAGGTATTCCTCGGGAGTGACAGCTTCCACAGACATGATGGGTTCGAGCAATACGCCACCGGCC
The DNA here is from genome assembly GCA_913060505.1 of uncultured Desulfovibrio sp. GTDB lineage: Bacteria > Desulfobacterota > Desulfovibrionia > Desulfovibrionales > Desulfovibrionaceae > Pseudodesulfovibrio. Next base: position 340,861 of record CAJXRQ010000001.1, on the reverse strand, counting down.
TGGCGGCATGCTTGCTTGATTGCCTGAGAACCGGCAATGTAGAAAGCCTGCTCACTGGAGTCCACGTCGTGGTACGAACCGAACACCAGCTTGACTTTGAGATCCACCACGGGATAGCCGGCAACAACACCGGCCTTCATGGCGTCTTGAATACCTTTGTCGATCGAGGGGATGTATTCCTTGGGAATAACGCCACCCTTGATCTCGTCCTCGAACTCGTAGCCCTTTTCCGGGTTGGGTTCGACTTCGATGACAACGTGACCGTACTGACCGCGACCACCGGACTGCTTGGCGTGCTTGAAGTCCACCTTGGCAGTTTTGGTGATGGTTTCGCGGTAAGCAACGCGGGGAGCACCCACGTTTGCGTTCACGTTGAATTCGCGCAGCAGACGGTCAACAATGATTTCCAGGTGCAGTTCACCCATACCGGCGATAAGGGTCTGCCCGGTTTCATCATCACTCTTGACGCGGAAGCTGGGGTCTTCCTTGGCCAGTTTGGCCAGGGAGTTGGTCAGCAAGTCGCGGTCTGCTTTGGTCTTGGGTTCAATGGCAACCTCAATAACCGGGTCGGGAATGTCCAAAGACTCCAGGACCACAGGTTTCTTGAGTTCGGCCAGGGTGTCACCGGTGGCCACGTTTTTGAGGCCGACTGCGGCAACGATGTCACCAGCGTACGCTTCCTTGATTTCCTCACGCTTGTTGGCGTGCATCTTCAAAAGACGACCAATGCGCTCTTTTTTGCCGGAAGCACCGTTCATCACGGTATCACCGCTACGGATAACGCCGGAGTAAATGCGCAGGAAGGTCAAGTGCCCCACAAAGGGGTCGGTGGCCAGCTTGAAGCCCAAGGCTGCCAGCGGCTTGTCATCTTCGCAGGGGCAGGGAATCTCCTCGCCATTGTCCGGGTTGATACCGGTCATGACCTCAATGTCCAGCGGAGAAGGCAAGTAATCGACAACAGCATCCAGCAGCGGCTGCACGCCCTTGTTGCGGAAAGCGGTTCCGCACAGGACCGGGCAAATGGTCAGGCTGTTGGTGGCTTTGCGAACGCCGTTCTTGATCTCTTCATCAGTCAGTTCTTCGCCGCCAAGGTACTTCTCAAGCAGTTCTTCATCTTCTTCGGCGATGGCTTCAATAAGCTCGCTGCGATAAAGTTCGTACTGCTCCTGAAGGTCAGCGGGGATTTCCTGCTCCAGATACTCGGTGCCCAGCTTGTGGGACTCATCATACACAAGAGCCTTGCCGGAAATCAGGTCCACGACGCCGACGAATTCGTCTTCCGCGCCGATGGGCAACTGAAGCGGCACGGCCTTGGAACCGAGCCTGGTCTTGATCATATCAACACAACGGAAGAAGTCGGCGCCGATACGGTCCATCTTGTTGACGAACGCGATACGAGGGACCGAATAACGGTCGGCCTGACGCCAAACGGTTTCGGACTGGGGTTCGACACCTGCAACGGAGTCGAAAACCGCGACCGCACCGTCAAGCACGCGCAGGGCACGCTCAACTTCCATGGTAAAGTCAACGTGGCCCGGAGTGTCGATGATGTTGATGCGATGATCACGCCAGAAGCAGGTGGTTGCAGCAGACGTAATGGTGATGCCGCGTTCCTGTTCCTGAACCATCCAGTCCATGGTGGCTTCACCGTCATGGACTTCACCGATCTTGTGGGACACACCGGTATAAAACAGAATGCGCTCGGTAGTGGTAGTCTTGCCCGCATCAATGTGGGCCATGATACCAATATTGCGCTGTTTGTCTCTAGGTACCTGTCTTGGCACAGCTCAACTCCGGAACTACCAGCGGTAGTGAGCGAAAGCCTTGTTCGCTTCCGCCATTTTGTGGGTGTCTTCCCGTTTCTTTACGGCTCCGCCACGGTTGTTGAAGGCATCCAGCAGTTCACCGGACAGGCGTGCGATCATGCCCTTTTCACCACGGTTACGCGCATAGGAAATAAGCCAGCGGATGGCCAGGGCAACCTGACGATCCGGACGGACTTCCATGGGCACCTGGTAGGTGGCACCACCCACGCGGCGGGACTTGACTTCCAGAGCGGGCTTAACGTTGTCCAAAGCCTTTTCGAAAGCCTTCAGAGGCTCTTCCTTGGTCTTGTCGGCCAATTCGTTGAGAGCCTGATAAAAAATTCTCTCGGCAGTGCTCTTCTTGCCGTCGAGCATCAGACGGTTCATGAAACGAGTAATGAGCTTGCTGCCATAGACTGGATCCGGAAGGATCTGTCTTTTGGGTACTGGACCTTTACGAGGCATTTTTTTCTCCTGTTTTTCCGAGGGGACATTATTTCGGGCCGCCTCAGCCCTACTTTGGCATCACTCCCCGGCAATTAGCGCGAGGGCTGGCCCTATTTGGGCTTTTTGGCACCATACTTGGAACGGCCGCGACGACGATCATCGACACCGGCAGTATCAAGAGAACCGCGAATGATGTGATAACGCACACCAGGCAAGTCCTTGACACGACCGCCGCGAATCAGCACCACGGAGTGTTCCTGAAGGTTGTGACCTTCGCCGCCAATGTAAGCGGTGACTTCAATTCCGTTGGTCAGACGCACACGAGCGACCTTACGAAGCGCGGAGTTCGGCTTCTTGGGGGTCGTGGTGTAAACCCTGGTGCAAACGCCGCGGCGCTGAGGGCACTGCTGCAAAGCACGGGTTTTCTTGCGCTTGACCTGCAGCTTACGCTGCTTTCTCACAAGCTGGTTAATGGTGGGCATGAATCCTCCAAAACGTGTTACAAACAATAATCCAACGGTAATCCGTCGGGCAAAGAGAACCGCTTGTATGCGCAAAGATTCCTCCTTGTCAAGGCTTTTTGCCTTGAGCGAGGGTATTCTTTGCACGACAAACACATAAAAAGGTTGGGGCAGCCTAACCGCCCCAACCTGATATCCCGCGCAAACGGGCGTATTACATATTTATATACGCTACTGGTTTTCCACAAGCAGCGGTTGATCTTCAAGATCCTCCAGGAACTTGTCCGGACGTTCCGCTTGTTCCGGAACGCTAATGGTGGATTCCTCGTATTTGCGGAAGCCAGTTCCTGCAGGAACCAAACGACCGACAATAACGTTCTCCTTGAGTCCGCGGAGATGGTCGGCCTTGCCTTTCAGCGCAGCCTCGGTAAGCACCTTCGTGGTTTCCTGGAACGATGCTGCCGAGATAAAGGAATCCGTGGACAGGGATGCCTGCGTGATACCAAGCACAAGAGGCTCGGCCACCGCGGCCTGAAGCCCTTCGGTAACAGCACGCTTGTTCTCGTCCATAAAGCGCTGCTTATCCACCTGCTCGCCCATGAGGAACGTTGTTTCACCCGGGTCCACGATATTCACTTTCTTCAGCATCTGGCGAACGATAATCTCAATGTGCTTATCGTTGATGCCGACGCCCTGGAAGCGGTACACATCCTGAATTTCTTCGACCAGGTAACGGGCAAGGTGTTTTTCACCCTTGATCTTGAGGATGTCGTGAAGCTCGGGGTTACCCTCAGTGAGCAGGTCGCCGGCTTCCACGAAGTCTCCTTCGGTAACCGTGATGTGGCGGCCCTTGGGAATAAGGTATTCTTTGGTGTCTCCCACTTCCGGGGTAACGATGATTTTGCGTTTACCCTTGGTATCCGGACCGTACGTGCAAATACCGTCGATTTCGGAACACACGCCGAGATCCTTGGGCTTGCGCACTTCGAACAGTTCCGCGACTCGCGGCAGACCACCGACGATGTCCTTGGTCTTGGAAGACTCACGAGGCTTACGGGCGATTACGTCACCTGCCTCAATTTCGTCTCCGTCCTTGACCATCAGAATCGCGCCGACCGGCATCTGGAAGGTTGCCGGTGCTGCGGAGTCCGGACGGACAAGCACATCGCCATCTTCACCAACAATGGAAATTGCCGGTTTGAAGTTGGTCGTCCTGTATTCCATAACCGTGAGCATGGAACGCTGCGTGCGATCCTCCTGCACGGTCTTGCCTTCGATAATGTCGTGGAAACGGACACGCCCCTTGACGTCGACAATGAACGGTTCCATGAACGGTTCCCATTCAGCCAGCGGCGTTCCTTTCTTGATGTCCTGCCCATCGGTGACCATGAGCCGGGCACCAGAAGGAAGCACATATTTTTCGCGCTCACGGCCCTGCTCGTCCACAATGCCTACCTGGCAGCTCTTACCGATGACCATGGTCTGGCCTTCGCGGTTCACGACTGTACGCATACGGGAGAACACGACCTTACCCTGGTGCTGCGACTCAATGGCGGACTGTTCGATTTCCTTGGATGCCGTACCACCGATGTGGAAGGTACGCATTGTCAACTGGGTGCCGGGTTCACCGATGGACTGTGCCGCGATGATACCCACGGTTTCACCAACGTTGACCAGATGTCCGCGGGCGAGGTCGCGGCCGTAGCACTTGGCGCAAACGCCGTGCGGGCTCTTGCAGGTCAGCACGGAACGCATGGTCATGGAGTTCACGCCATGCTTTTCAATGAGGTCTGCATAATGCTCGTCGATGAGAGCGTTGGCCGGAACGATAAGTTCACCAGTATCTTCGTCAAAGATATCAAAGAGCGTCACGCGGCCAAGCACGCGCTCGGCAAGACGCATCTTGATTTCACCACCCTTGACAAGGTGGCCGATCTCAAGTCCGTCAACAGTTCCGCAATCAATATCCGCAACCGTGACGTCCTGAACGACGTCGACAAGACGACGAGTCAGGTAACCGGAGTTCGCCGTCTTGAGCGCGGTATCCGCAAGACCTTTACGAGCACCGTGCGTAGAGGTGAAGTACTGCAACACGGACAGGCCTTCGCGGAAGGACGCGGTAATCGGGGTTTCGATGATTTCACCGGAAGGTTTGGCCATCAAACCACGCATACCAGCAAGCTGACGCATCTGGTCCTGGTTACCACGAGCACCAGAGGTCGCCATCATGTAAATGGAGTTGAAGCTGGAGTTGGGCTCGGTCTTGCCGGTGGCAGGATCTTCGAGCATATCCACCGAGATGTCCTTCATCATTTCGTTGGACACGTCGTTGGTGGTCTTGGTCCAGACATCAACAACCTTGTTGTATTTCTCAGTGCGGGTGATGATACTGTCCGCAAACTGGCTTTCAATCTGCTCCACTTCCGCGTGGGCCTTGGCAAGAAGCGTCTTCTTGGCTGCGGGGATCTGAATGTCCTTGACAGCAATGGTCACGCCGGCGCGGGTTGCATATTCGTAACCCACGTCCTTGATGCGGTCGCAGAGAATGACCGTAGCCTTGGTTCCGGCAATGCGATATGCGCCGGAAACGAGGGCGGCAATATTTTTTTTGTTCAACACGCAGTTGACCATCTTGAACGGCAGATTTGCCGGAAGAATTGCCCCGACGATAATACGCCCGGCAGTGGTCTCGACCAGTTCGCCGTCCATGCGAACCTTGATGCGTGCGTGCAGAGCCACAACACCGGCATCCACTGCGGAGATGACTTCACCCGGATCGGAGAAAATCATTCCCTCACCCTGCTCAAAGGAACGGGGCACGGTCAGGTAATACAGACCGAGCACAATATCCTGCGACGGGTTGATAATGGGAGTACCGTTGGACGGACTCAGAATGTTGTTGGAGCTCATCATCAAGACACGGCATTCGATCTGCGCCTCAACGGACAGCGGCACGTGAACAGCCATCTGGTCACCGTCAAAGTCCGCGTTGTATGCGGAGCAAACCAACGGGTGCAACTGGATGGCCTTGCCTTCTACAAGCTGCGGCTCGAAAGCCTGAATACCGAGGCGGTGCAGGGTCGGAGCACGGTTGAGCATGATGGGATATTCACGGATCACATCCTCAAGAATTTCCCAGACCACGAGGTCTTCGCGTTCAACCATTTTCTTGGCCGACTTGATGGTCGTGGCGATTTCCCGCCGCTCCAGCTCCGCATAAATGAACGGCTTGAAAAGTTCCAAAGCCATTTTCTTGGGCAGGCCGCACTGGTGCAGCTTGAGCTTGGGACCAACCACGATGACGGAACGTCCGGAGTAGTCCACGCGCTTACCGAGCAGGTTCTGACGGAAGCGGCCCTGTTTACCCTTGATCATGTCGGAAAGGGATTTAAGCGGACGTCCGTTGGTGCCGGTAATGGCACGGCCACGACGTCCGTTATCGAACAGCGCATCCACGGATTCCTGCAACATGCGTTTTTCGTTGCGGATGATGATCTCGGGAGCACCGAGTTCCAGCAAACGCTTCAAGCGGTTGTTGCGGTTGATCACGCGGCGGTACAGGTCGTTGAGGTCCGAAGTGGCGAAACGGCCGCCGTCCAGAGGGACGAGCGGACGCAGCTCGGGCGGAATCACAGGAATAACTTCCATGATCATCCATTCGGGCTTGTTGCCGGACTCCAGGAATGCCTCCACAACCTTGAGGCGCTTGGTCAACTTCTTTTTCTTGGTCTGGGACCGAGTGCTCTGGGACTCTTCACGCAGTTCCACGCGAAGGGTTTCCAGCTCAATGGCTTCCAGCAATTTGCGGACGGTTTCCGCTCCCATTCCTACTTCAAGCGCATCCTCGCCAAAATGCTCAATCACCTGAAAGTACTGATCTTCGGAGATGATCTGATGCTTCTTGAGCGGGGTTTCGCCGGGTTCAAGCACGATGAACGAGTCGAAGTACAGAACCTTTTCCAAGTCGGCCATGGTGATGTCCAACAGGGTACCGATCTTGGAAGGCAGGGTTTTGAGAAACCAGATATGGGCAACAGGCGCGGCCAGCTCGATATGGCCCATGCGCTCACGGCGAACCTTGGAGGCAATAACCTCAACGCCGCATTTTTCGCAGACGATGCCGCGATGCTTCATGCGCTTGTACTTACCGCAGTTGCATTCGTAGTCCTTCACAGGACCAAAAATCTTGGCGCAGAAAAGACCGTCACGTTCAGGTTTGAACGTACGGTAGTTGATGGTTTCCGGCTTTTTAACCTCGCCGAAAGACCACTCCCTGATTTTTTCCGGGGAGGCGATGGAGATTTGCATCGCCTTGAGGCCCTTGCCTGCCAGGGCGGCATTGGGGGCTCCGCGCAGAGTGAACAGATCGTCCAGCGTCATCTGTAGTCCCTCTTGCTAGATGTTATTGCATGCCCGACCGGACAATATCCGGCCGGGCCTTGTCAACTCGTTACGATCCCGCTAAGCGGCGGGACGCTTACGGTACGGTCCTTCGTCAGCACTGCGGGCAGGCTTTTCTTCCTGAATCAGATTCACATCCAGGCCAAGGGACATCAGTTCCTTGATCAAAACGTTAAACGATTCCGGCAGGCCGGCTTCCAGGAAGTTGTCGCCCTTGACGATTTTCTCGTACATTTTCACACGGCCCTGCACATCGTCGGATTTGACGGTGAGGAACTCCTGAAGGAGATAGGCCGCGCCATACGCTTCAAGCGCCCATACTTCCATCTCACCGAGACGCTGACCACCGAATTGGGCCTTACCGCCCAACGGCTGCTGCGTGACCAGTGAGTAGGGCCCTGTAGAGCGGGCGTGAATCTTTTCGTCAACCAAGTGGTGCAACTTGAGGATGTACATGACGCCGACCGTAACCCTGTTATGGAAGGGTTCGCCGGTGCGTCCATCGTACAGGATGACCTTGCCGTCCGAGGGCTGTTTGGCCCGTTCCAGCAGGTTCCAGATTTCCTCTTCACGTGCGCCGTCAAAGACCGGCGTCTTGGTGACGATACCTTCGTGGCGTTCGCGAACAGCCGCAATGAATTCTTCGTCGTTCAGCTCATCCACAAGATTATTGATGGTCTCGGACCCTAACATGTCCTTGACCTCTTCGCGGACCTGCTTGAGAGCCACGCCTTCATCAATCATCTCATTGAGCTGGCGACCAAGCATCTTGGCAGCCCACCCCAAGTGGGTTTCCATGATCTGCCCGATGTTCATACGGGAAGGAACGCCCAAGGGGTTGAGAACGATGTCCACGGGCATGCCGTCGGCAAAGAAAGGCATATCCTCTTCCGGCAAAATGCAGGAGACAACACCCTTGTTACCGTGGCGGCCTGCCATCTTGTCGCCCACGGCCAGCTTACGCTTAACCGCGACATATACCTTGACCATCTTGATAACGCCCGGAGGCAGGTCGTCACCTTCAGTGACTTTTTCCCGCTTCTGGTCATAGACGGTCTTGATGAACTTGATCTGATTTTCATAGTCGGCCAGCATTTCACGTACAGCATCGTTACCGCCCTTATCAAAGACTCCAACCAATTTCTTGACCGGAACTTCATTGAGCATTTCGGCAGTAACAACATCACCGGGCTTGCCGACGATGGCCTTTTTGGAACCCACCAATTCCTTGGTGAGTTTGGTTCCCTGCACCACTTCCGCAATTTTCTTGCGAGTATTCTGGCCCAGAGCCGCAATATGCTTGGTTTCCTTCATGTCGAACTTGGCCAGCTCGAAATCCTCGATGTTGCGGGTACGGTCATCCTTGTCGCCGGAACGGCGGTTGAAGACCTTAACATCCACAACGGTACCTTCGATTCCCGGCGGAACCTTCAGGGAGGTGTTCTTCACATCCCGGGCCTTGTCGCCGAAGATGGCGCGCAAAAGCTTTTCTTCCGGGGTAAGCTGTGTTTCGCCCTTGGGCGTGATCTTACCGACCATGATGTCGTCGGGTTTGACTTTGGCTCCGAGGCGGATAATACCGCACTCGTCGAGGTTGCGAAGCATTTCCTCGGAAACGTTGGAAATGTCCCGCGTAATCTCTTCGGGTCCCAGTTTGGTGTCCCGGGCCACAAGTTCGAATTCCTCCACATGGATGGAAGTATAAACGTCCTCCTTGACCATGCGTTCGGAAATGAGGATAGAGTCCTCGTAGTTATATCCGCACCACGGCATGAAAGCGACAGTGAGGTTCTTACCGAGTGCAAGCTCACCATTATAGATGCTTGGGCCATCGGCAAGCACATCGCCCTTTTTGATTTCCTGACCGACCTGGACGCGGGAGCGCTGGCCAAAACAGGAGTTCTGGTTGGACTTGTGCCACTTTTGCAGCTGGTAGTGCTTGGAGTCGCCCATTTTCGGAGCGACTGGTTTGTCATAGTTGACGATGACGCGTTCGGCGTCCACGTAATGGACGACACCGTCTTCTTCCGCAAGGATGCAAGCGCCGGAGTCTCTGGCAACTGCTGCTTCCATACCGGTTCCTACCAAAGGCATGGATGCCCGGAGCAGCGGCACAGCCTGCCGTTGCATGTTGGAACCCATAAGAGCGCGGTTGGCGTCATCGTGTTCCAGGAAGGGAATCAGGGCAGCAGAGATGGAGACGGTCTGGCTCGGACTGATGTCCATAAGCGTGACGTCTTCCCTGGGAGCCATGAGCGGGTCGCCATACTGACGGGACTGGATACGGGAATTGACAAGGTCACCCTTTTCGTCCAGCACCGCGTTTGCCTGAGCAACGATCTCACCACCCTCACGGGTTGCATCCATGTAGACGATCTCATCGCTGACAGTACCTTCCTTGGCAAGACGGTACGGCGTTTCAATGAAACCGAAATCGTTGACCTTTGCATAACAGGTCAGGGACACGATAAGACCGATGTTCGGACCTTCCGGCGTTTCAATGGGGCAAATGCGTCCATAGTGCGAGGTATGCACATCGCGGACTTCAAAGCCAGCGCGTTCGCGGGTCAGACCTCCGGGTCCGAGAGCTGACAGGCGGCGCTTGTGAGTGACCTCGGAAAGCGGGTTGGTCTGGTCCATGAACTGTGAGAGCTGGGAAGTACCGAAAAACTCCTTGAGCACGGCGGCAACCGGCTTGGGGTTGATCAGGTCGTGCGGCATAAGGGTCGCTACTTCCTGCAGGCTCATGCGTTCCTTGATGGCCCGCTCCATGCGCACCAAACCGATGCGGTACTGGTTTTCAACCAGTTCGCCGACCGGACGGACACGACGGTTGCCCAAATGGTCGATATCATCGGCCGGGCCATGAGTGTCCTTGAGGTGCATCAATTCCTTGAGTGCACGGAGTATGTCTTCATTGGTCAGGGTGCGGGTGTTCTGGTCCACATCCAGCTTGAGACGCGAATTCAGCTTGTAGCGTCCCACCAAAGAGAGGTCATAGTAATCGGAACTGCGGAACAGGTTCTCGAAGAAACTGGCCGCAATCTCCGGAGTAGGCGGAGAACTGGGGCGCAGACGGCGATAGATCTCAATCTGCGCCTGTTCAATGCTGGTGGTCTTGTCCAACACCAAGGTATCGCGCAAAGAAGAGGAGACGTCTGCGCCGAGAGTATGCAGCACGGACAATTTCTTGATCTTGTTCTCCCGGATCTTGTCCATGACGTCCACCGAAATCTCACCAGTGGCTTCAACAAGGACTTCTCCGTTCGAATCAACAATGTCGGCGGCTGCGAACTGACCCAGAAGAGTGTCCGGATCAACTTCGATCTGCTCGATATTGTTGCGCATCAGCTTCTTCCAGGTGCCCTTGGTAATAGGTGCGCCCTTCTTGCAAAGAACCTTGCCTTCCGGCAATGCGATCTCGGCATAGGAAGGTTCCTTGCGGAACTGGTCTTCCTTGACGGCACGATATACGCGACCAGATTTAAAGGTATAGTCCTCGGTATCATAGTAATAATCGAGGATATCCTGCCGGGTCAGGCCCATGGCCTGCAGCAGGATGGTGGCAGGCATCTTGCGACGTCTGTCAATACGGACATAAAGAATGTCCTTGTGATCGAAATCGAAATCGAGCCAGGACCCGCGCATGGGAATAATGCGCGAAGAGTACAGCACCTTGCGACTGGAGTGAGTTTTGCCCGAGTCATGCTCGAAAATGATGCCGGGCGAGCGTTGGAGCTGGTTGACTATGACGCGCTCCGTACCGTTGATGATGAAGGTTCCCTTCTCTGTCATCAGCGGCAAAGTGCCGAAATAGATGTCCTGCTCTTTGATGTCGCGGATAGTGCGGTTGTCTGTCTCCTCATCCACGTCAAAAACGACCAAACGCACCTTGATGCGGATGGGAGTTTCATACGTCAGGCCCTTGGAGATGCACTCTTCCTGGTCGTACTTGGGTTCGCCGATTTCATAGCTGACAAACTCAAGGCTCGCTGTCTTGTTAAAGTCCTCAATAGGGAAGACGGAGCGGAAAACGCCCTCCAGGCCATAATCTCCACGGCTCGCAGGCGGAATCTCATCTTGGAGAAACTTGATGTAGGAATCCACCTGGAGTTCGAGAAGATGCGGAATGGGCAACTGGTTGACGATTTTACCAAATTCTTTTCTGAGCTGACCCATTGTACCCTCTGCGAGTAGTTATGGTGTTGGGACGGGACGCCGGAAATACCAAGTCAGAACCCGATGCACCAGGCCCGACGCCGATCGTTTGATATGAAAATTACTGATATACGCCGCGCTTTACACACATGCGCACGGGGTAATGAACCACTCCCTCCTAAAAACAGGAGATTGAGATTACACAAACCCGCCTCAGAACGATATTATATAATAAAGACAGCGCAAAGAGCGCACGCCCCAACAAAGGGCTTGCGCTCTTTGCGATCTAACGCAAATAAGCGAAATTACTTAACTTCAACTTCAGCGCCGGCTTCTTCCAGCTGCTTTTTGGCTTCGTCGGCATCTTCCTTGGAAACGCCTTCCTTGATGGCCTTGGGAGCTTCATCAACGAGAGCCTTGGCTTCCTTGAGGCCCAGACCGGTCAGGCCGCGAACAGCCTTGATGACAGCGATCTTGTTGCCACCGGCGCCAGCCAGGATGACGTCGAATTCGGTCTTTTCGTCAGCAGCGCCACCAGCTTCGCCACCAGCAGCCGGAGCGGCCACAACGGCAGCGGCGGGAGCAGCAGCTTCAACGCCAAACTTGTCTTCGAGTTCCTTGATGAACTCGGAGAGTTCCAGAACGGTCATATTGCCGATGAATTCGACTACCTGATCTTTGGTGATGTCAGCCATTGTACTTTCCTCCTAGGGAATAAACGCTTTGAAAAAAGGTTACGCGGCCTCGCCCTGTTCTTTCTGGTCCTTGATGGCGACCAGAGCGTACAGGAACTTGCGCTCGATGTTTGCGAACAGAGACACGAAGTTGCGCGGCACGGCCTGCATGGTTCCGAGTACGGAACTCAGCAGCTCGGGCTTGCTGGGCATCTTCGAGAGCTCCTTGATGCCGTCGGCGTCAAGATACTTGCCTTCAAGGCAACCGAACTTCAACTCAAACTGCTTACTGGTTTTAGCAAAGTCGGTCAGCACTTTTGCCAGAGCTACGGGATCTTCGTAACCCAGCGCAAAAGCGCAGTTATCCTTAAGTTGTTCGCTCAATTCACCGTGATCGGTGTCCTTGAGAGCCAACCGGGCCAAAGTATTCTTGACGACTTGGAAGTCAACTCCAACCTCAAAGCACTTGGCGCGGAGATCAGTCATCTCCTCAACGGTCATGCCTTTGAAGTCAGTGACGACGGCAATGTTCGCCCGTGCAGCTTTCTCATGAAACTGCTCGATGATCTGGGCTTTTTCTTGCCTGTTCATCTTCACTCCTCGTCGTTCGGCCCGGAAAGCAGGTCAAAGCGTAGTCTATGCAGGGCATTTAAGGGACACGGTCCCGCCTGCGGTCTCTGACTCAACTTCCCGTGCGTATTTGAATCCCGCCGGGGTAACCCGACGGGAATCTTGCCTTATTGGTCCAGGAATTTCCGGACAGTCAGCGGATCGATCTTGATGCCGGGGCCCATGGTGGTGGCTACAGCCACGTTCTTCATGTAAGCGCCCTTGGCAGAAGAAGGCTTGAGCCTCATGATCGCATCCAGCAGGGTGCGCATGTTTTCCAGCAGCTTTTCAGCTCCAAAAGAAACCTTGCCGATGGGGGCATGCAGAACACCAGCCTTGTCAACCTTGAATTCGACCTTACCGGCCTTCAACTCGGAGACAGCGGCACCGATATCAAAAGTAACAGTACCGGTCTTGGCGTTAGGCATCATGCCGCGGGGACCGAGGACACGGCCGATTTTGCCGACCTGAGCCATCATGTCCGGGGTGGCAACAGCCTTATCAAATTCGAGCCAGCCGCCCTGCACCTTTTCAACCAGATCTTCTGCACCGACGACATCAGCACCAGCTTCTTTGGCTTCGGCTTCTTTTTCGCCCTTACAGAATGCGGCCACGCGGATGTCCTTGCCAAGGCCATTCGGCAGGCTGACGGCACCACGGATCATCTGGTCGGAATATTTGGGGTCAACACCAAGGTTGATGGCCACGTCAACGGTTTCATCGAACTTGGCGTAGGCTTTTTCAACAGCCATTTTAACGCCGTCTTCGACTGAAAACCGCTGCACCATGTCCACGCCTTCAACGGCGTTGCGGTATTTCTTTCCATGTTTGGGCATGGCAGTCCTCGCTATTTAACTTCGATGCCCATGCTCCGGGCGGTGCCCATGATGGAGCGCATAGCGGCTTCGATATCGTTGCAGTTCAGGTCAGGCATCTTAGTTTCCGCGATTTCGCGAATCTGGTCCTTGGAGACCTTGCCCACCTTGTTCTTATTGGGCTCACCGGATCCCTTGGACAGCTTGGCTGCCTTGATCAAGAGAGTGGATGCCGGCGGCGTTTTGGTAATGAAGGAGAAGCTGCGATCCTGATACACCGTAATGATGACAGGAATGAGCATGCCCTTCTGGTCCTGTGTTTTGGCGTTGAACGCCTTACAGAACTCCATAATATTCACGCCGTGCTGCCCCAGAGCCGGACCGACCGGCGGGGAAGGGTTGGCGGAACCTGCAGGAATCTGCAGCTTGATTTTACCCATTTCTTTCTTGGCCATTGTACTTCCTCGATGAGAAAATTCGCGTTAGCGCGCGGAGAGAGCTACCCCTTGTCCACCTGGACAAAGTCCAGTTCGACAGGTGTTTGACGCCCAAAAATGGACACGGACACGCGAAGCTTTCCCTTATCGTAATTGACTTCCTCGACAACGCCGTTGAAGCCTCCGAAGGGACCGTCAATGACGCGAACCTCGTCCCCGCGTTCGAAGTTGTATTTCGGACGCGGTTTTTCCTGACGGGATTCCATCATGTTAAGGATATTTTGCGCTTCACTGTCCCGCATCGGAGTGGGCCTGTTCTTGCCGCCCACAAACCCCGTGACGCGGGGAATGGACTGAATCAGATGCCAGGAGTCATCCGTCAGGACCATTTTGATCATGACGTACCCCGGATAGAACTTGCGGGTGGAAGTCCTGCGCTCGCCCTTGACGAGTTCGACGACTTTCTCGGTAGGCATGACGACCTCTTCAATAAGGCCACCGTCCTGCCCTGTCCGCATCATCTCCCGGATGGTCTGCTCAACACGCTGTTCGAACCCGGAATAAGTATGAACTATATACCAGCGGGCCGAGGGCGTACGAGTTTCGCTCATGGCGTCTGTTGTTGTCACTTCAGTCGAGCCTCAATGGGACTTAGGACAGTATGAAGGCCACGAGCTTGCTCAACCCGAGGTCCACGATGCCCAGATAAAGGGCTATGACCAAAGTAACCACGACAACCGCAACACAAGTGGAAACGGTTTCCTTTCGGGAAGGCCAGACCACTTTTTTGATCTCGACCTTGGATTCCTCGAAAAAGGTCTTGAGCTCATGGATCTTGCCCATGACGCCCCCTTCGGCAGCAGCCGGCTGGGGAGCGGCTTTCTTGGCTTTCTTTCTGGCCATAACTCTCGATATCCCAATAAATTTTAAAGTGGCAGGGGTGGAGGGATTCGAACCCCCAACCTCCGGTTTTGGAGACCGGCACTCTAGCCGTTAGAGTTACACCCCTGCTCTATCGAATGACTACTTGGCTTCCTTGTGCACAGTGTGTTTCTTGTCCCAGGGACAATACTTCTTCACTTCAACACGGCCGGTAGTATTCTTCTTATTCTTCTGCGTCGCGTAATTCTTACGCTTGCACTCCGTGCACTGCAGCTGAATGTTGACGCGCATAATTACTCCAGGATTTCGGTGACAACACCGGCACCCACGGTACGGCCGCCTTCGCGGATAGCGAAGCGCAGGCCAACTTCCATGGCGATCGGGTGAATCATCTGGACTTCGAAAGTTGCGTTATCGCCGGGCATAACCATTTCCACACCGTCTTCCAGAGTCACGACACCGGTGATGTCGGTCGTACGGAAGTAGAACTGCGGACGATAGCCGGAGAAGAACGGAGTGTGGCGACCACCTTCGTCCTTGGACAGGACGTAGACTTCAGCCTTGAACTTGGTGTGCGGGGTAATGGAACCCGGCTTGGCAGCAACCTGACCGCGTTCAACTTCCTCACGCTTGATGCCGCGAAGCAGCAGACCAACGTTATCACCAGCCTGGCCCTGATCCAGAAGCTTGCGGAACATTTCAACGCCGGTGCAGGTGGTCTTCTGGGTGTCTTTGATACCGACGATTTCGATTTCTTCACCCACTTTGATGACACCGCGCTCAACACGACCGGTAACAACAGTACCACGACCGGAGATGGAGAAAACGTCTTCAACAGGCATCAGGAAAGGCATGTCGATGTCGCGTTCCGGCTCGGGGATGTAGGAGTCACAAGCAGCCAGCAATTCAAAGATGGGCTTGGCAGCATCGTCGTCAACGGAATCGCATTCCAGAGCTTTCAGAGCGGAACCCTGAATGACCGGGCAGTCGTCGCCGGGGAAGTCGTACTTGGAAAGCAGCTCGCGAACTTCAAGTTCAACCAGTTCCAGCAGCTCTTCGTCGTCAACCATGTCGCATTTGTTCAGGAACACGACCATGGCCGGAACGCCGACCTGGCGGCCGAGCAGGATGTGCTCACGAGTCTGAGGCATGGGACCGTCGGTAGCAGCTACAACCAGGATAGCGCCGTCCATCTGGGCAGCACCAGTAATCATATTCTTAATGTAGTCGGCGTGACCGGGGCAGTCCACGTGAGCATAGTGACGATTTTCAGTCTCGTACTCAACGTGAGCGGTAGCGATGGTGATGCCGCGCTCTTTTTCTTCGGGAGCTTTGTCGATTTCGTCAAAAGCAACGTATTCACCACCACCGGCCATGGATGCCAGTCTGGTGATGGCAGCAGTCAGCGTGGTTTTACCGTGGTCAATGTGGCCGATGGTACCAATGTTGACATGCGGCTTGCTCCGCTCGAATTTTGCCTTACCCATTGCAATTCCCCCTAGAATTTTGGTTATAAATACTTTTTTTGCGGTTTAACTTCAATATGGAGCCCACGAGCAGAATTGAACTGCTGACCTCATCCTTACCAAGGATGCGCTCTACCTACTGAGCTACGTGGGCTTCTACTATACAAATATAGAGCTTTGCTCAAGGTGTCAGGAAAATGCGATCATGGGGCTGCCGAAAAAATGGAGCGGGAAACGAGACTCGAACTCGCAACCCTCAGCTTGGAAGGCTGATGCTCTAGCCAATTGAGCTATTCCCGCTCATATCATACCCCGTAGTCGCCAGCAGGCTCCTGCGTCCTACCTCCTACAGCGCGGCTCAAAATATGGTGGTGGGGGGAGGATTTGAACCTCCGAAGGCGTACGCCGACAGATTTACAGTCTGTTCCCTTTGGCCACTCGGGAACCCCACCTATTTCACAGAATCATGGAGCTGGCGATGGGACTTGAACCCGCAACCTGCTGATTACAAATCAGCTGCTCTACCAATTGAGCTACGCCAGCTCGGGGACGAATCCTATACTTGGCATCGCTGCGGATTGCAAGGAATTTCGAAACAAAAAAGCAATTTAATCTTTCTGCCCCGACTCCTTTCGCCAGAGAACGGAGGTGTTTACTCGGGAAAAGCCGACTATGTCAACCCCCCTTTTCCCATTTTTTTCATATTATACCTTTTCCCTGTTTTTCTTTTTGCTTTCGGGCTGTTCTCTACCAAGGCCTCGCAGGACTTTTACCCATCTATTTGTTTTGACTGTTTTGCAAACAATGCTTATGAGCATCCCGTCATGACCAATTTCATTATAGATCCCGATCAACCTTGGCTTGCCCCGCTTGCAGGGTACTCCGACCTTCCCTTTCGACTTTTGTGCCTTGAACGCGGTGCAGGCGTTGCCTGCTCCGAAATGGTCAGCGTCAAAGGGCTTGCCTACAAAAACAGCGGCACCAAACGCCTTTTGGCAACCTGCCCCCAGGACTCTCCCATGGTCCTACAGATATTCGGAGCCGACCCGGATCTTTTTCCGCAGGTCATGGACAAGCTTGTCGACATGGGCTTCCGCAATTTCGACCTCAACGCAGGCTGTTCTGTCAGAAAAGTCATGAAATCCGGTTCCGGCGTCGCTCTTATGCGCACCCCGGACCTGCTGGTACGCCTCGCAGGTATCATGGTAAAGCACGCTGCGCGCCATCCGCAAGGAGGACGAGTGGGTGTCAAATTCCGCCTGGGAGCGGACCATGGTGATGATATATACCTTGATATAGGTGAACGGCTGCAAGCGGAGGGTGTGGATTGGGTCACGCTGCATCCCCGTTATGGCAAGCAACTTTTCCGAGGCGAGGCCGATTGGGTAAAACTGGCCCGCCTCAAGCAGCATCTCGGTATACCCGTGGTCGCATCAGGCGACTTGTTTGCAGCCGAAGACGGCGTACGCTGCATTGAAGAAACCGGTGTGGACGCAATCATGTTTGCACGCGGCGCCATGTTCGACCCAACCGTGTTCGAACGGTTTCGGGCCTTACGCCAAGGAACAACCCTTCCTCCCATGGATGGCCCTCTTTTGGCCAGCATTGTACGCAGACACATTGAGCTGACACGACAATTCGAGGGGACAGAACGTTCTTTCCGCAAAATCAGATCAATCATCCCCCGCTACGCCAAGGGTCTCAACGGGATCAGGGCTTTGCGAGGAAGCCTGCTCCAGTGTGAGAATTGGGATGAACTGATTGAAGCCGCCAACAGGATCGAACAAATGAAAACCGCGGATCGCAATTGTTCCCCGGTTGACGACAATATACTATAATGTTTATCACTGTGCTGAACCGATAATCCGTCTACAGCGGCAACGACCGGAGCTACTATGAGCGCCAATAATGATATTCTTCTTGAAGCGGGAACCAATGAACTTGAAATTGTGGAGTTCTATTTGGAAGAAGAGCCCCGCGATGGACAGGCGGGTAAACACAGGGCCTACTACGGCGTCAACGTCGCCAAGGTACTTGAAATCATACGTATGCCTCAAGTAACGGAAATGCCGGAAGTGACCCACCAAGCAGTGTTGGGAGCATTCGACCTCCGTTCACGCATCATCCCCCTGCTCGACCTTGCCTCATGGCTCAAGAAAAAGCGCATTGAAAACGAACCTCCCAAAGTTATTGTTACGGAATTCAACAATGTTACTTCTGCCTTCATGGTTTCCGGGGTTACCCGAATTCACCGCATCAGTTGGGAAGACGTGGAAGCTCCCAACAAATATGTTTCCGCGCTCTCCAGTGAATCCATCACCGGTGTGGTCAAATTCAAGGACAGATTGGTCTTTATCCTCGATCTTGAACGCATTGTAGCCGAGCTCAACCCCAAACTGCGCCTCAAACTGGACGAGAACGTCGAATTCGACATCAAGAGCAACTACAGGGCCTTGATAGCCGACGACTCTCCCCTGATCCGGGAAATGATCCATGATCTGCTCCAACAGGCTGGTTTTCAGGTCGAGAAGACGAACAACGGACGCGAGTGTTGGGAACGCCTCCAAGAGATCAAGGCATCAGCCCTGGAATCGGGACGTCCCGTGACCGACTTCGTGCAAGTAATCATCTCGGACATTGAAATGCCCATGATGGACGGCCACAACCTGACCAAACGCATCAAGGAAGACCTCACCCTGCGGGAACTTCCGGTCATCCTTTTTTCGTCCATCATTACGGACAAACTCAGGCACAAAGGTGAATCCGTGGGCGCCGACGACCAATGCTCCAAGCCTGAGATCACCCAGTTGGCCTTACGTGCGGCCAACCTTATTGAAGGACGCCAGGCCGTACCTGAAGAGGTTTAGTGTTGACCATATAGTAACCAGAAGCCGCCCCATGGACATGGGGCGGCTTCCTTATTTCAAAGCACAACTTGGGGCCGTTTGAACCGGGATATCCCGCCCCCTTGTCAGACGGGTTGATCAACGAAATGCTGGCATCCTCCGAACAGGAACAAAACCAATATCACCACCAACCCTTGAGCTTTCATGACGCTCTTGCCGATATAAAAAAAGCCACCCGAAACGGATGGCCTTATTCATTAACAGACGTGTATAAATCCTCAACAGATTCTTGGCAGCTGCTCGCCTTCAAGCATATTCAGCAACCGCTTGCCACCAAGAGGCGTTACCAGCACGACCTTTCCGGGGTTGGCATCGGTCACTGTACCTACCCGGCACGCATCACGCCCCAATTCGTCGGCCCTCATGATCTCCAAGGCCTGTTCCGCATATTTTTCGGGAAGAATACACAGGAACTTTCCTTCATTGGCCAGATACAGCGGGTCAAGCCCCAGGAATGAACATCCACCGCTGACCTCGGGCCGAACAGGAATATCGGACTCGTTCAGTTCACAACAAACGTTTGAAGAGCCGGCAATCTCGTTCATGGTGGTGGCCAGTCCGCCGCGTGTCGGATCCCGCAAAACATGGATATCGGGAATTTCCTGCACCAGTTTGACCAGCAAATGGTTCAGACCGGCAGAGTCCGACTGCACGGCAGCTTCAAACTCCAGCCCTTCGCGAGTGCCAAGAATGGTAAGGCCATGGTCACCCATGGTTCCGCTCACCAGAATGGCGTCGCCCGTGGCAGCACGATCGCCGGCAGGAGCCGGGTCCACAATGATGTCACCCACTCCCGTGGTGTTAATGAAAATCTTGTCCACCGCGCCTTTGGGAACGACCTTGGTATCGCCGGATACGACACAGACTCCAGCCTTTTTGACTGCTTTGCCCATGGAAGTGACGATCCGTTCCAGATCATCCATGGCAAACCCCTCTTCAATGATGTAGCCACAGGTCATATACCGGGGGATCGCCCCCATCATGGCGACATCGTTGATGGTTCCGTGTACGGCCAGGGAACCGATATTACCACCCGGGAAAAATATGGGATCCACGGTAAACGAGTCCGTGCTCATGGCAATACGCCCACTGACCCTGAGTTCAGCGGCATCATTGAGTCGATTCAGTTCGTCGTTCCCCAGTTGTCCCAAGAACAATTCGGAAACGAGCCGTTGCGAAGCCCTGCCCCCACTGCCGTAATCGAGAAGAACCTTTTCGCTCATGAATCAGTCTACCTTGTATTTGTAATATGCGGCACAGCTGCCTTCCGTGGAAACCATACACGGTCCCACGGGCTTGGCTGGCGTGCATACTTTTTTAAACAAAGGGCACTGGTCGGGGCTGATCGCTCCCTTCAACACCTCGCCACACCGGCAGCCCGGCAAAGGCGGAACTTCCTTGATTTCAATTCCGTACTCGGCAATAGCGTCCATGTCCTTCCATTCGTCGCGAATTTTCAATCCGCTGCCGGGAATAAGGCCGATACCACGCCATAAGGCATCACAAGGCTCAAAAACGGAATACAAAATCTCACGAGCCTTGGCGTTGCCGGTGTCGGACACAGCACGCTTGTAGTTGTTAGTCACCCGTGCGATTCCCTCATTACGCCAGCGGACCATGTCCACCAGCGACTGAAGAATGTCCACCGGCTCAAACCCGGTGATAATGGCACTGCGATCGTAGTCGGAGGCTATGAATCCGTAAGGTTCGAGACCGATAACCGTAGATACGTGTCCGGGAAGAATGAAACCGTCGATTCGCGTGGAAGCATCGTTCAGCAAAGTGGACAGTGCATTGGGCACCGTCTTGTGGAAGGGAAGCACCATGAAATTGGTCAATCCCTGTTTGCGGGCCATAATCATGGTCGCCGCAATGGTCGGAGCCGTTGTTTCGAAGCCGACTCCCAAAAATACGACTTTCTTGTCAGGATTGTCCGCAGCCAGTTTCAAGGCATCAAACGGGGAATAAATGACGCTGATACTCGCGCCGTCAGCCTGTGCGGCTTTGAGGTTTCGGCCGCCATGACCGGGAACGCGCATAAGATCGCCAAAGGTAGCTATGATCACTCCATCGCGCTCGGCCAGATCCAAAAAAGCGTTCACCTCGGATTCATGCGTGACGCATACGGGACATCCCGGTCCACTCAAATGCACCACTTTCTCCGGCAACAGAGACCGCAACCCGCTCTGAAAAATGGCCACGGTATGCGTGCCGCATACCTCCATGAACCGTAATTCCCTGTCCAGTTCCTTGTTCAGAGTTTCCAACAACCCCCTACAGAGTCCAGGATCGCGGAATTCCTTGAATAGATCGATACTCAAAACGCCAGCCCCCCACAGCTTTGGTTCAAAAAATGGTCAGGTGTTCAGTCATATACCCAAGAAGCCGCCAGTGCAATTGCGAAAGCCCAATAAAAAAGGGCGGAAGCATTAGCTTCCGCCCTTCGGCAATCACGTGGATGCGAACTAGACGCAACCGGTGGGCTTGGGCAGGCCAGCCATTTTGCAGGCTCCCTTGCCGGGTCCGGACGGGAACAGTTCGTAGATCTGCTTCAGCTTGAAGCCGGTGACCTTGGAAAGAATGCGAACCATGGGGGCAATACCGTTCTTCTTGTAGTAGTCCTGCAGGAAGTCGATAACCTTCTGGTGATCGTCGGTCATTTCCTTGATGCCTTCGGTGTCCTTGACATAATCGACCCATTCGGGGGTCCAGTCTTCGAAGCGCTGCAGGAAGCCGTCTTCATCAACCTCAAACGATTTGCCCTTGAATTCAACAACAGCCATTGGATTCCTCCTCAATGTTAATTGAACAGTCCGGCGATTCCCGCCGGTTGTTTTCGCTATGTTCTGGTTCAAACTATGCCCCAACCCTTTAGTTTGCGTCATAAAAAATAGCAAGGACAAATTTTGATCAAGCCAGTGCGTCAAGGATTGGTTGGAGCAGGAAAGACGCGCCCTGCCGCTTTATTTTTGCCCTTTGAACTGATAGCTTACGACAAGGAGCGTGAGCGACCGGCACGGCAGCAAGCCGGACCGGAAAAAAGCCCCAGTGCAAACTTATGACGCAAACAACGACTGCTACCCATTGGGCCCTGCCCGAGCCGCCTCCGGCACAAACGGACGCCCCCGTCCCGGATGATGACGATTGCCTTTTGCTCTGGGACCGGTTCCAAATGCTGGACAATGTCCGAAAACACAGTCAGTGCGTTGCGGATATTGCTACGATTCTGGCCAAACGGGCCATGAATGTGGGAATTTCCGTCAATCTTCCGCTGGTGCGCTCATCGGCCATGCTGCACGACATCGCCAAAACCTACTCAATCCTCCACGGCGGCAACCACAGCCAGCTGGGCGGAGCATGGATGCAGGAAGTTACAGCCAACCCGGTCCTTGCATCGGGTGTAACACATCATGTCTACTGGCCTTTCGCCATAGACTTGGACAAATATTTTCCACAACTCACCGTGCTGTATGCGGACAAACGAGTCCGCCACGACACCGTGGTCTCCATTGCCGACCGCTTTTCTGATCTCATCGAACGGTATGGCACCTCGGAGCGCATACGCAAAGGCATACAAACAACAATGGATCAGGCTTTGGAAGTCGAAAAGGCTTTCACCCGATTCCTCAAGGTAGATCTCAATGAATATACTTTTGATTGCGGGCGGATGGAGTAGCGAACGGGAGGTTTCCCTCATGGGAGCCGACAACATTCGCATAGCGCTGAAAAATCTCGGCCATACGGTTCGTGATTTCGATCCGGCACATGAATTCGACACCCTGACCACACTGGCGCGCGAAGCCGACTTCGCGTTCATCAATATGCACGGATCGCCCGGCGAGGACGGACTGATCCAGGCCATGCTCGAAACCGCGGGCTGTCCGTATCAAGGCCCCGGTCCCAAGGGCTCCTTTCTGGCCCTGAACAAGGCGGCCAGCAAACAGGTCTTCCGCGACAACGGAATCCATACGCCCAATTGGCAACTGCTCACCGGTCCTCTCGACGAACATACGGAGGTTCCCCTTCAGTATCCGGTTTTCGCCAAGCCTAACACAGGCGGTTCCAGTGTGAACATGGGCATTGCCAACAATCGCCAGGAATTGGCCAAGCTGACCGATATCATTTTTGCCCACTGCGATCAGGCCCTGCTGGAAGAATATACCGAGGGAATCGAAATCACCTGCGGGATACTGGGAGACAGGCCGCTGCCCACCATCCTCATCAAGCCCAAGCCCGGCGCGCTGTTCTTCGACTATGAAAACAAATACGACGCAAATGGCGCAGAGGAAATCTGCCCGGCGCCCATTGAGGAAAGCCTGAGCCAGCAAATCATGGATCTGACCCTGCAGGCGTGCAAGGCGTTGGGTCTCACCGGATACAGCAGGGCAGACTTCATTGTGGACAAGAACGGCACTCCCCACATGCTGGAAGTCAACACCTTGCCGGGTATGACGAAAACCAGTCTGGTTCCCCGCGCCGCCGCGGCCATCGGTCTGAGCTTCGACGATCTCATCGCCGAACTGATCCGACTCGGTCTGGAGGAACGGGGCCGCGCATGAGCACACTGCAATCCATGGCGCTCGGGGCCTATGATCTGCTCTGGAAAGCAGCCACTCCCCTTTTGCGCACACACTCCCGTCTGCACGACGGGTTCGGACAACGCACGCTTGCCAACGACCTGCCGGCCCGTGCAGATATCTGGATTCAGGGGGCAAGCGGTGGAGAGTCGTATCTTACATGGGAAATAATCCGTAAGCTTAAAAATCCTTTTGCTTCGCATCCGCTGCACGTGTTGGTCACAACCAACACGAAACAGGGGATGGAAATTCTTGAACGGGCGGCAGCGGAAACACACAAGGACAAAAGAGGCGTCACCCTGCAAACCCGCTACTTCCCGTTTGATGCCCCGAAAATCATGCAGGCCGCACTGAGGCACGCACGCCCGAAAGTGGCCGTTATCCTGGAAACCGAAATCTGGCCGGGATTCCTCAACGCCTGCAAACGGCAGGGCACCAAGATTCTGCTGGTCAATGGACGCATGAATCCCCGCAGTCTCGCGGGATACCTTGCAGCCAAACGACCGTTACAGGCTCTGGCGCCAGACCGGATTCTGGCAGTTTCGGAACGGGATGCGGAACGATTCGGCACGTTGTTCGGTCGGGAGCGTGTCCAGACTATGCCCAACATGAAATTTGATCGCATGGGGACTCCGGCCACCAGCTCCAAGGCCGATAACCCGCTGCGGGAAATCATCGCTCCGAAAACCCGCTTCGTAGTACTCGGTTCCGTGCGCGAGCAGGAAGAGTCCGAAGTCGAGCATCTTGTTGCCGAGTTGCACCGCAAGGCTCCGGGCACCGTCATAGGATTGTTCCCGCGCCATATGGAACGCATCGGCAATTGGCAGGAACGACTGGAACGGCAGGGAATTCCCTGGAAATTGCGCAGCGAGCAAACAGGACCGGCAGAGCCCGGAACAACACTGCTCTGGGACGCATTCGGAGAGCTGGTTCCCGCCTATGCACTGGCACGGGCAGCCTTTGTGGGCGGCAGCCTGGCCCCATTGGGCGGGCAGAATTTCCTGGAACCGCTGACTTGCGGTATAACGCCGGTCACAGGCCCCAGCCTGCACAATTTCGCATGGGTGGGAGAAGAAATATTCGAATCCGGCCTTGCGGTCCGAGCCGAGAACAGGGAAGGCGTTCTTCAGGCCCTGTTGCAGCTGCTGGACACCCCTCCGGCCCCCAGGACCGTGACTAAAAAGGTGCAGGCATACATCCGCTCCCGCAAGGGCGGCGCGGAAACCGTATGCAAACATATTGCCCAATTCATGAATAATGATTAACAGACCCCAACACGGTTGAAGCATGAGTACATTTCCCCTCTGCCACGGCATCATTCCCGCGCGGTACGAATCCTCGCGTTTTCCAGGCAAACCCCTTGCGGAGTTGCTGGGAAAACCCATGTTCTGGCACGTATATGACCGGGCCAGACAGTGCGTTCTGCTGCAAAGTGTGACCCTGGCGACAGACGATGCCCGTATCCATGCCGCAGCCGAGAAGCTCGGCGTTCCCGTGGTCATGACGGCGCCGGACCATGCCAGCGGCACGGACCGGGTGCTGGAAGCCGCACGAATGATCGGCGTGAACGAAGACGAGGTAGTGGTCAATATCCAGGGAGATGAACCCGCGCTTGAACCGGGCATGCTCAACGAACTGCTTTCGCCCTTCGAGCAGAAGCAAACCATGATCGCCACCCTTGTCAGCCGCATGAGTCCGGAAGAAGCGGCCTCCCCGGACAGGGTCAAGGCCGTGGTCACTCAGGACGGCAGAGCCCTGTATTTTTCCCGGGCAATGGTTCCCTTTGATCGAAGCGGCATGCCAGAAACCTATCACCTGCACATCGGCGTCTATGCTTTCCGCATGGAAGCACTGGCCCGATTCGGCGAACTGCCGCCAAGTCCGCTGGAGCAGCGTGAGCGCCTCGAACAATTGCGTTTTCTTGAAAACGGGTACGACATCCACGTCACCGAGACCAAGCATGCCTGCCACGGCGTGGACCGGCCCGAAGACCTTGAAACAGTCATCAGCATTCTGGAGCAGAAGTAAATGAAAGCAATTCTTGCCCTTGAAGACGGCACGATTTTCAAAGGGACTTCCTTCACAGGACAGGGAGAGGCCTGCGGCGAAGTCATCTTCAACACCGGGATGACCGGCTATCAGGAAATCCTGACCGACCCGTCCTATACCGGGCAGATGATCTGCATGACCTATCCGCTTATTGGCAACTACGGCATCAATCCGGAAGACATGGAATCCCGTTCGGTGCAGGCCGAGGGATTGATCGTCAAGGAATGTTGCAAAAAGCCCAGCAACTGGCGGTCCACGATGTCCCTGCCCGACTACCTTACGGAAGCGGGTGTCATGGGCATCGAAGGTATAGATACCCGCGCCCTGACCCGCCATTTGCGCATTAACGGTGCCATGCGAGGCTTCATGGCCACAGGTGACGCCAGCCCGGAAGAACTGGTGCAAAAGGCCAAGGCCGTCATGTCCATGGAAGGCCTGAACCTTGCAGACCGCGTGTCATCGACTTGCCCCTATGCATGGGTGGACGGCAAGCCGCGTGAATTCCAGTCTCTTGACGAGGCCAGCTGGAACGGCAGCGGACCGAAGCTGGTCGTATATGACTTCGGCGCCAAATGGAACATCCTGCGCTGGCTGGAAGAAGAAGGTTTCGACATCCTCGTGGTTCCTTCCAACTGCAAGGCTGCCGAAGTGCGTAACATGAAACCTGATGCGATTTTCCTCTCCAACGGTCCCGGCGATCCGGCCGTGGTTGAAAATGGAGTAGATGCCGCCCGCGACTTGTGTCAGGATTATCCGGTGGCAGGCATTTGCCTCGGCCATCAGATTCTGGGACTGGCCATGGGGGGCACGACCTTCAAGCTCAAGTTCGGACACCACGGGTGCAACCACCCTGTCATGGACCTGACCACGGAAAAGATCGAAGTTTCCTCCCAGAACCACGGTTTCTGCGTTGATATAAGCGGCTTGAATTTTCTGCAGGCCACGCATATCAATTTGAATGATAAGACACTGGAAGGCTTCGCGCACAAGGAAAAGCCGATTTTGGCCATCCAGTACCACCCGGAAGCCGCCCCCGGCCCACACGACAGCCGGTATTTCTTCACCCGCTTCCGGGAGATGGTCCGCTCCGAATGCGGGAAATAATACGCCGTCAATATCGGCGCACAAATAAACGAGGCAAGCATGTCCGCTGAGTTAATTACTGCACGCAAAAAACTCTCTTCCGTTTCCACCAACCTGAAAAAAGGCAAATATATGCCCGCTGTTCAGGCTGTGCATGATGGACTGATCACTATGCTCAAGCAGTCCCTCATGAAGAGCGAGCGCACGGAATTTGAGGAATTGCTCAAAAAGGTCGCGTACAGCCTCAACTCGGATAACAACCTTCGCAAGGTTTATCCGTTGGTCATTAACTATTCGCCGGGCAAGGAAAAAGACTTTCTTGACGCCATGGTTGAGTTGCTCCGCCTGCTTCAGGAGAAAATGAACGAGGAAGCACAGCTGGATATTGCGGCCATTGAGGCTCGCAAACGCAAGGGACTGGCCGAGGGGCAGCAACATCTGGACAATCAGGAGTTCGACAAGGCCAAGGCCGTCTTCGACAAGCTCATTTCGGATTTCGGCAGCGACATCGATCTCAAGGCGGACATAGCGGACCGTTACCTCAAGGCCGAACGGTATCAGGAAGCCTTCAACCTGCTGGACGACGCCCTGCGAGATGATCCCAACGCCATTTTCCTGTACAATCGCATCGGAATTGTCCTGCGCAAAATGAAGGACTTTGAGACAGCTGAAAAGTACTATCTCAAGGCATTGACAATTTGTCAGGATGACGAATATCTGCTCTTCAATCTGGGCAGACTGTATTTCGATTGGAAAAAATGGGCAAAAATGGCGAAAGCCGCGGAACGGGCCATGGATATCAATCCGGATTTCAAGGAAGCCGCGAAAATGAAAACCTTTGCCCTCAAGAAACTGGGATAACCACAAGATCGCTGGCGGGAGAAAACCCATTTCGAAGGTATTCTTCTGTTTCATTATGAGAAAAAGTCCCCGTCTGCCTTGCAGGCGGGGACTTTTTCTGTGCCCAACACACATGCCGCCCTCCCCCTCTTTAATGCATACAAAACTTCATTTACGCCAAGGGCAAACCAAACACTTCGCCATTTCCCCGCTTTGCGCTACACTCGCACCATGACGGTTTATTCCAGCGACATACTCATTCTCGGCACAGGGCTGGCCGGATTACGGGTGGCGAGGGCAGCACAGGATCACAATCCGAATCTTTCCATCTCACTGGTGTCCGGCAAACGCGGTCCATCCGGCTCATCCTTTGCCAACAGGAATAACGCGCTGGGTATGCTCGTTCCTCAGACAGATCAGGCCAGACAACGATTCTTGAACAAGGCCCTGCAGTTGGGAAGCCCCGGTTTCATGGATAAAAATCTGGTTCGAATTCTGGCCGAAGAAGCCGAGCCACGCTTTCTGGAATTGCAATCAATGGGCCTACGCTTCCGATTGGACGCACGCGGCAAATCGCAACTCTTTCCAGTCTGTGGTGATCCCCAGGGAACCGCTGCTATTTTCGACGACCTCTCCCATGCATACAGTCTTTTTTTGCAACAGATAGCGCAAAGCACACAACAAGTTCCGGCAACCATACTCGGGTTGCTCGTGGAGGATGGGTACTGTGCAGGAGCATGGGGATACGACAGCCAAGGCCGCTGCTCGATTTTTGTGGCCACGGCAACGGTCATGGCCCTCGGCGGCCCTGCCCCGCTTTATGCACAGAACTCCGCCGGACCGGAGAATCCGGGGCTGGCCCTTGGCATGCTGCGGGAAACCCATGTTTCCATGGCAAACACCGGGTTCCTGCAATTCATGTGGTTTGAAAAAAATGGTCAGTTCATGGATATCGGCGCTCTGCCCATGCAGGCGTCTGTGGCAGGACAAAAAGGCCCGGATAAGAAGTTACGCGACCAACGATCCACGCATTGCCCTGCATTCCATTTTCAGGAAGACACTGCCATGGATCGCTGGCTCTTGGCTGGCAGGAACGAACAGGGGCATGTTGCGGTAAAAATCGATGACACTTCACGGCAATTGGTTTTCATGGCCCATGCAGGCAACGGTGGAGCAGTTATTGACGAACATGGAGCAACGAGCTTGCCGGGACTGTTTGCGGCCGGAGAATGTGCCACAGGTATGCATGGAGCCAACCGATTGGGCGGGGCCATGGTCGCAGCCACACAGGTGTTCGGGCATCGTGCCGGTATCGCGGCAGTTCGGTACGCAGAAAGCCACACGAAACCCAAGAAACAATATTTACAAGAGCTGGTTGCGCAACTGGTAAGCAATAACCACACTACAGTTCAATCCTGCCCGGAGATATCATTAGGATTGCAGCAGCATGCTCTGTTCATGCCCGACCCCGGACTTGAGGCTTTTATTGAGCGCCTCGAGAAATTAAGTACTGGCACGAACAGATACACTGCTCTTCTGGCTCTATCGGCTCTGGAGGTGACCACAAGCATGCGCCAAGCCCATGCGGGGTAAGTGGGAATACTTTTCACAGGTCAAATCTTGCAACCCAAAGGCTGAACAGCTATTCAATCCCCATGAATAAAAAAATTTCCGTACTGCTGGTGGATGCTTTCACCACGACTCCCGGCAAGGGCAATCGGGCCGGTGTCGTGCTTGACGCCTCAGATCTGAATAAAGAACAAATGCAAGCCATCGCGAAACTGGCCAACGTTTCCGAAACTGCATTCATGATCCCCACTCCCGAGTCAAACGACCATGCATTGCAGGTGCGATACTTTACTCCAACAGTGGAAGTACCATCCTGCGGCCATGCGACCATCGCCTCGCACTTTGCCCGATCCAATTCTCTGAGCATGGACAATGGCCGGGTCATCGCCAAAATCGGTGCAGGGATTCTTCCTGTGGACATCAGCATGCAAGACGGTGTCAAAAAGGTGATCATGACTCAGGGTGAAATCAAGTTCACCCCCGAATATGACGAAACGCTGAGACTGGAAATACTGAAAGCGCTGGGACTCGATTCCGTAGACATGATTGCGGAATTACCCGTTCAGGAAGTTTCGACCGGCCATTCCAAAGTCATGATTCCGATCAATTCAGTGCAAAAGCTGGACAGTCTCACGCCGGACATGGACAGCCTCAAGGCGATCAGCAAAGAAATCAACTGCAACGGATATTTTGTCTTTGCTTTCAATGAGGAAGAAGACGAATGTCTGACCTCGGGTCGCATGTTCGCGCCTATCGCCGGAATTGATGAAGACCCGGTGACGGGCAACGGCAATGGTCCTTGCGGAGCCTACCTCTCCCGCTACGGGCGTCTGCCGGACGTCCCCATGTTTTCCTACATGGGCCGTCAAGGGGTAGCCATGGGCAAGGAAGGGGTCATCGAGGTCACTGTCCATAGGGAAAATGGCATTCCCAAAACCATGCAGGTTGGCGGAACGGCTGTGGTGGCCGGTTCCATGGACGTGATTCTTACTGAGGACGCTTCGGGGAATCCAGTCGCCCGGCCTGTTTGTCCTTAAGACTGGCAATGATTTCGGCGGCCTGCGCAAGGTCGTCAACAACGAAGTCTGCCACGCCCTTGCAGCGAGATTCCTCTTCCGCACCTTTGCCAGTGCGCACCAAAATGGACACGGCTCCCGTATTGCGGCCAAGTTGCACATCAACCAGCTTGTCGCCGACCATAAAGCAATCAAAAGGATCAAAGCCCAATTCCCCGGCAGCCTGCATCATCATGCCCGGTTCCGGTTTGCGGCAACGGCATTGTTCCTCGGGAGCATGAGGGCAATGATACACGGCGTCAATGGTCACCCCCTGCTCTGCAAGCATGGCCAGTAGCCGGTTGTTGACAGCATGAACGTCGTTTTCGCTGAAATAGCCCCTGCCGACTCCGCTCTGGTTGGTGAGCAACGCAAGTCCGAAGCCCATATCCTGCATCCTTCGCAAGCCCGAAACAGCCCCGGGAAGCAGTTCGACCAGTTCCGGATCATGCAGGTAATGCTTGTCCACAATGACCGTGCCGTCACGATCCAACAAGACAAAACGCCGTTTGCTCATGCTTGTTCCCCGCAGGAAGCAACCATTTTGAGCACCATGTCCAACGCGGCTTCAAAGCTCTTGGTGGATGCCGTACCGGTGCCGACAACGTCGTACCCTGTCCCATGATCCGGGGAGGTGCGAGGATACGGCAATCCCAAAGTCACGTTCACGGCCTCGCCGAAATGCAACAATTTGAGAGGCCCAAGTCCCTGATCATGATACATGGCCAGCACTGCGGGATACTTGCCGGTCGAGGCAAAGTGGAACACCGTATCTGCGGGGATAGGCCCCTCGGCAAGCAGTCCTTCGTCGTTAGCGGCCTTTAGCGCCGGGATCAACGTCTTGATTTCTTCGTCACCGATGCGTCCGGACTCTCCCGCATGGGGGTTCAGTCCGCACACGGCAATAGGACCATCCAGACAAATATTCTTCAGGAAATTACGCGTCAGGCGCAGGCAGCGCAAAATCCGCTCCCGGGTCACCAAAGCCGGAACATCTGCAAGCCGGGGATGTGTGGTTACCAGACTCACGCGCAGCAGCGGGCGGCCTTCGTTGTTCGGGTCATGACCGCAAAGGTGCATGCAGACACCTTCCGGCCCCACGCCCAGCCTTGTCGCCAAGAATTCCGTATGCCCGGGGAAATCAAAACCGGCTTTTTGGAGCATGGCCTTGTTCAGGGGGCAGGTCAACAAGCCGTCCGCCACTCCGGCCTGAAGCAATTCAATGGCCTTTTCCAGGGAGACCCCGGCAGCCAGTCCGCCTTCCATGGAAGCGGCTCCTTCCGGGAATCCCAAACGGGAGAGCTGGGGCGGTTCCAATAAAAACACACCGCCTGCTTCCGGCAAGACATCCGGCGACGATACGCGGGTCCAATAGGGCACTTCTTCCTCACCAAGCAGCCGCTTCAGGCAGGATTCCGGCCCTACCAAAAGATATCGGGCGTCCGTGCGCCCCGCCAGACAACGATGGACCAGCTCCGGCCCCAATCCGCCGGGATCACCCAGCGTTACGCAAATGGTATTAACAGTCATCTTGAATTGTTATCCTAATATGTCCGTTGTTCGATTCAACGAATAAGGTCCATTAATGAAATCCGAAAGAATCCGCCCATGGTCAAAGGTCAGTTCAGGCAATTCATCCAAGGAAAAAACTTTTGCTTCACCGGCATCATCCCCAGCCGAAAGGCGGGAAATATCACGTGCCATCGCCGTGTAAACAACGCTCATGGTGTGAAAACGAGGATCGCGTTTCGGGTCTGAGTAAACCCCCAGCAGCCCTGTCAGCACTATGTCGAGGTTGGTTTCTTCCTTCATCTCGCGCATCACAGCGTTTTCGCAGGATTCGCCATAGTCCACAAAACCTCCGGGGAGAGCCCATCCATGGGGAGGATTACGCCTTTTTACCAGCACCACACCGTCCGTCTTGCCGGACGCGCCCGGTACAAAAATTATTCCGTCCACTGTTGGGAAAGGATTTCTGGGCTGCTTTTCGTTTTGCATGGAATCTCCTTGTGTGCGCAAAGACTTGACCAAGAATCGCCCCATGTCAAACCGGAACCGACAATGCCGGGTATAAATATCAACCAAACGAAAAAAGCCTCCGACTAATGGCCAGAGGACTTTCTTCGAATCGTTATGCAAGAAGAAGGATGCTTTGTTACAAGCAAAGCCCGTGCCACAGCACACCTTGCCGCAAATTAAATTTATATTCCTTTTATTTCAAAGAATTACTTAAAACAAAAGAACAGAAAGACATCTTTGGGAACAGGGAAATAAAGTGTTATTTTTTGAACCGTCGACGAAGAAAAGCGACTTTTCAGCCGGACGTGGTTCAATTTTTTTCACTACGAGCAGCGGAGGCCAAAGGCAAGGTTACGTGAAATTGTGCTCCATGCCCCACTTCAGATTCAACCCACACTTTTCCGCCATGAGCCAGGGCGATGCTGCGCACGATCATCAGCCCCAAGCCCACGCTCAACTCGTCGCCTGTCGGCTGATTCCCGGTTCGGGCAAAACTCTGGAACAGGCGGGCCTGATCCTCTTCGGAAATTCCGGGCCCTTCGTCCTCAACGATCAAATGCACCATGTCGCCGTCCTGCTCCAAAATTACCTGCGTAACACTTCCGTGAGGCGAATACTTGATAGCATTGGAAAGCAGGTTATCCACCAGCTGGGCCATACGCTGCGCATCAATATTCAGTGCAGGAACTGGGGGAGCGTCCAATTCCAAAACAATCTCCTTCTGCGCTGCGGCAAATCCATGAATGCGCACACGCTCGCGTACCAATTGCCCAAAATCGGTCTCTGAAACACGCAGATCAAGTCTGCCGGAATGAATGACGGAAATATCAAGCAGGTCATTGACCATGTAGAGCATGTTGTCGTTGGCCGTATTCACGATTTCCAACAGCTCCCGCTGGTCCTCAGAAAGCGGACCGGCAAGATCGTCAAGCAGCATTTCCAAAAAACCGCTTATACCGTTGATGGGAGTACGCAAATCATGAGCAACGATGCCGAGGAAACGGTTTTTCTCTTCATCATGCCGCTTGAGGGCGTGCACCATATGCAGCATTTCCATATTCTGCAACACACGGCAGTTAAATTCTTCTTCAGTAAAAGGCTTATGGAGAAAATCATTGGCACCGCTTTTGATGTACCAGGCCGAAAGCGGTTCGCTCACACGGGCGGAAACCCCGATGAGGGTCAGTTTGTCGCGGCCGTGTTCCATTCGCAGCTTCTTAACCAGATCAATACCGCTCATCCCCGGCATTTCATAATCAATGATCGCCAGAAGGATGTCATCATGCTCCGCGAACATTTGCAACGCCTGCTCGGCATTCGCCGCCTCAAGGACATCAAACATCTGCCGTTTCAGAAGCTGGCGGATGAAGCCACGAAAGGAGGAGGAGTCGTCCACAACCATGGTGCGAACACCCCGATTGCGCTTGAGCCGAAGGCTTTGCTCCTTCAACTGCAACACGGCCGCCCGATCCTTGACCACATAGTCGATTACATCTTTCGATAAAATCGCGCTACGCAGCTCCTCATCCAGATTTGCGGTAAAGACGATGGCCGGAATACCTCGATCCCGGGCAAGGTCAACAACCTCACCATCCGGTGCGTCGGGAAGTGTCACATCAAGGATTGAAAAAAAGATTTCGGAGGCCATTTCGTCGATGACATCGACAGCCTCGGCGTAGGTAGTGGCAGTAACGACACGAAACTCACGAGTATCAAGAAGGCATCGGGAAATCTCCTGCAAGACCATCCTGCTGTCTTCGACCACAAGAACCAACGGCTGATCCGTTGTCTGATTGTGGGCCATGCCTTTCCTCCCGTAAGTCAACGTTATCGGATAACGAACCCCTGCTCTTCGAGTCTGCTCAGAGGCACCGCTCCTGGGCGCACTACCTCAAGCTCATTGCCGCCTTTGAGGCGAACCACGGTGGAGGGAACACCTCCCATGGGCCAGGGCTTGCCAAGATACGCCGCGTCCGCCTGTTCCATCAGTTCCGAATCGAGTTCATCTGGGACGGCTGCGGCAGCACGTCCACTGATATTGGCGCTGGTAGCCACAAGGGGAGCAGCCAGTTCCCGGCTGAGAGCCGCGGCCACAGGGTGAGGGCACAGGCGCACGGAAGTAAATCCATTTTCATCGGACACCTGTGGCGCCAGAGAGTCCTTGGCGCGCACCAATACGGACAAGGGACCGGGCCAAAAAAGTTCCACAAGGGCGACCAGCGAGCGCGGGATGTCGTCGGACACCAGTTTCAATCCCTCGCGCCACCCAACAATCAACGGCAACGGCTTGCTGGACGGACGCTTCTTGATAGCCGCGACACGGGCACACGCGTTTTCGTCTGTCGCTACACAACCCAACGCATAGAGCGTCTCCGTTGGGTATACGGCAACGCCGCCACGGCTCAGGGATTCTAACACCTTTTGCAAATTCTCTCCAAAACGTTTGTTCGACCGCCAGCCTAACGGCTGTACCAATCCCTGCGCAACACTTCCATCTCTTCAGAATCAAAACGCGGTTCGTCATACATTCCGGCCGCAGTACGCTGCAGAAAAGCCTGATAGAGTATTATGGCTGCGGCAACGGAAACATTGAAACTTTGAACCATGCCCTGCATGGGGATATATACTTCATTGGAAACCAACTCCGCAAGCTCGGGCGCGGTTCCGTCATGTTCATTGCTCAAAATGATGGCAGTGGGGATTGTATAGTCAAAATCCATAACAGGCCGAGCTGTTTCGGAAAAACCTGTACGCAGGATTTGATATCCCCTGCTCTGAAGTGTATTGATCATCCCCGGGCCGTCCTCATGGCGTATGCGGCGGACCCATTTCTTGGCTGAGGCGGACGTCCGCTTGCCGAGATCGGGCCATGGAGATGTGGTATAATACAATTGTACTTCGTGTACGCCGAACGCGTCACAACTCCGCAGCACGGCAGACACGTTGTGCGGATCCCAAATATTATCCATGACAAGAGTCAAGTCGGGCTGACGTTTCGCCAAAACTCCATCAATGCGCTCCTTGCGCCGATCTGTCACTGGTATGTTCATGTTCGCGGTCGTAGCGACAATAATTTCCAAACGCAAGTACTAACATTATTTTTTATGACCTCCGGTTGACTTTTTCACGTAATTCAGAACAAAGTGACTCTACGGACATTTAACCAATACAGGCATACGGAGCTGGCATGCGGGCCCTGATAGTTGAAGACGAATTCCTGAGCAGGAAGGTTCTACGTTCCTTCCTCATGAGCCTTTTCGAGATTGATATCGTGGTCAACGGCAAGGAAGCTGTTGACGCATTTCAATTGGCTCATAGCGAGGGCAACCCCTATTCGCTCATCCTCATGGACATCATGATGCCCGAAGTGGATGGAATAGAAGCCCTTGAACAAATTCGAACACTTGAACGAGAAAAGAAGCTCAGTCCGAGAGCAAAAGTCATCATGACTTCGGCTCTGGATGACCCGAAAACCGTCATAAAATCATTCCACGAGGGTGAAGCCTCCGGCTACATCGTAAAGCCCGTGGATAAAGACAAACTTTTCGTTGAACTCGAAAAACTGGGACTGCTCAAGGAGTAGTCCTCAAGCCTGGGATCATGATACATGAGTGAAGAAGACGCGTTGGTCGACGAATTTTTTTCGGAAGTCAACGACAAGTACTATCCGCAGGTGCTTGAAGGCATCGGCATGCTCGAAGGAGGCGACATCGGTGAAGGCATCGAAATTCTGTCGCGCCCGTTGCACACCATAAAAGGTGTCACCGGCTTCATGGCCGGATTCGAATACGCCTCTGGTTTCACGCACAAGGTGGAGGATTTTCTCAAAAAGGTTCAAGCCGGGGGCGTGGAACAGTCTTCGGAAAACATCACCCTGCTCTCCCGGGCCGTGAACATGATTTTCCAGGTTGTGGAGCAAATCCGCGACGACGGAGCACCCGACGAACAGGAACCTGACGAAGTTCTGAAAAAAATTGACGAGGCGTCCGGCACGGGCGGGGGCGAAGAAGCTCTGGCCTTCGACGGCGTGGACACCGAAGAAAAGGAAGACGTTCTCGTACTGAGGGTCAAGGATGCCCGGGTGCATCTGGGCCCTCAGCGCGATTTGCTTACATCCGCAATCATCAAGGCCGAACCCGGCAGCAAAATTCTTTTGGATTTGAGCGGCGTGCTGACCTTCAACTCCGCAGCATGGGAAACCGTAGCCGCCTACTCCGAGGCATTCGAGATTGCCGTTTCAGGAATGTGCCCAGCCTGTAAAACGACATTCTTCTCCTGGGGAATGGATGACAAGATCGCCGTATACCCTGACGAAGACTCCTATTTCAAGAATGCGGCATCCGGTACGGAGAACGATTAACCATGCGCGAAACTATACTTGAGTGTATTGAAGCACTGGAAAACGAAGTTCTGACCCTGGAATCTTCCGGGGGCAGCAACGTTGACGAGGTGCTGTCAGCGCTCGGCCTCTCGCGGATGAAAATCCAATCCGCCCAGATAATAGCCATACTGGACATGCTCAACGACGGCATAACACCTGTCAGCAAGGAAATCGTCACTTCCATGCTGGGCGTGCTCGATGCCCAGAAACAGTTTTTGTATTCACTGGCCGGCATTTTGGATCAGGGGCCGACCGTACTGGATACGGACGAAATCTCGGCCCAAGCCAAGGAAGCGGAAAAGACCGAGGAAGAATCCGAAGCAGCCATTGCCGCGGCAATGAGTGGAGAAGCCGTAACCGAAGCCTCGGCAGACGAGGAAGCACAAGAAGACGCTCCAGCCTCCAAGTCCGCCAAACCCAAGGATGCGGAAAAAACGGGAGCGCAGGACAAGGGACCGGCAGCCCAGGCCATTTCTTCCATCCGCGTCAGCACGGACCGTCTGGATCGCGTCATTGAGCTGGTAGGCAAACTCATGGTCACCTATGCGGTCATTGCTCAGGGCGGCATGAGCGTGGACTCCAAAATCATGGCCAGCCTCCGCGAACTGGACAACGTCATCAGCAAACTTCAGTTTGAAGTGGATGCCATCCGGCTTGTTCCGCTCAAGCAGATTTTCATGCCCATGCACCGTTTGGTGAAGAGTCTGAGCCAAAAGATCGGCAAGAAGCTGACATTCGAGATGTCCGGCGAAAGCCTCGCATTGGACAAGACCATAGTGGAATCCCTGAACGAACCGCTCGTACATCTCCTGCGCAACGCCGTTGACCACGGTCTGGAAACGCCGGAGGGCCGTGTTGAAGCCGGGAAACCGGAAACAGGAAGCGTAAAACTTTCCGCATGGCGCAAGGGCGAATTCGCCTATATTGAAGTACGCGACGACGGACGTGGGCTTGACCCTGAAAAAATCATGGCAAAAGCGCAGGAAAAGGGGCTCGCGGAACCAGACAGGGAGTACACCGAGGCCGAAATCCTCCAGTTCGTGCTCATGTCAGGATTCAGCACTGCGGAAAAAATTACGGACGTATCCGGCCGTGGCGTCGGTATGGACGCAGTGGTCAACGCCATCCGGGTTTCCCTTGATGGCGACGTTACCATCGAGAGCACCTTGGGCAAGGGTGCGGCGTTCATTATCAGCATACCTCTGGATCGTTCCGCCAATGAAGGCATTGTGGATGCACTCGTCTGCAAGGTGGGCGGCGAAACCTTCATCATCCCGAGCCGCGACGTGGTGGAAATTTACGTTCCCAACAGCAACGAAGTCGTAGAGCTCCCTGATGGCCGTGAAACCGTGGACGTGCGAGGCGAAGTACACTCTCTCCTGAGGTTGGGTGACCACCTCGGCATAGTTCCGAAAATTCAGGAAGTGGAAAAAGCCCAGACCGTTGTTGTCCGGACCGGTGACTACAAGGCTGCCATAATGGTGGACGACGTTATCCGCCAGCAACAGGTGGTCATTACCCGTTTTACCGTACCTGTGGAAGAAGTGTTTGATCTGCCCCTGCTCGGATACGGCATGATGGGTGAATCCGATGCCCTTGTCGTGGACACGGAAGAGCTTCTGCAAAAGATGGACAAACACGCCG
The DNA here is from genome assembly GCA_913060505.1 of uncultured Desulfovibrio sp. Lineage (GTDB taxonomy): Bacteria > Desulfobacterota > Desulfovibrionia > Desulfovibrionales > Desulfovibrionaceae > Pseudodesulfovibrio. The sequence continues at coordinate 302,583 of CAJXRQ010000001.1, read as the reverse complement.
GCTAGCTTGACACGCCTAACCCACCTTGAATACAACGACCTTGCTTCAGGTGTCCGCCAGGACTTGATAGGGAATCCCGTGAAAATCGGGAGCGGACCCGCCGCCGTAGACCTCTAAAACCTGTTTTCCAAGCGAGCCACTGGGCTTATTTGTCCGGGAAGGCCGAAAACAGGCGGGGAAAGCCGGAAGACCTGCCCGAAGCTTGTCCATGGCAAATTCGGCGGCAACGGGGCAATTGCCGTACGAATACTTCGGTGCAGGTGTTTCAATACGCTTCTTCTTTGCACTTCTTATTCACCGCCCCTCCCAACAGTCGGAGGATATCATGCACAACCATTGCAGAAAAATTGTGGCCATATGTCTGGCCATGGTCTTGTTTATGGCAGCTACCGTTGCCAACGCAAGCCACGGCAATGAAAACGGCACGGCCAAAAAAGCAATTGTGCTCACGGCATTCGGTACATCCTATCCCGAAGCTCTTGTTTCCATTCTTTCCATTCAAAAAACAGTACAAAAGGCTTTTCCGAAAATTCCGGTTAAACTGGCTTTCACGTCGAACATCATTCGCAAAATCTGGATTGAGCGCAGCCAAGACAAGGCATGGCAAAAAGCTCACCCCGAAGTTCCGGCCGAAGTGCTGCACGTGAAGACTCCGTTAGCCACTATTGCCGACCTGCAAAATCAGGGATATCGCGACATCACAGTTCAATCCCTGCATGTTTTTGCTGGCGAGGAGTATCAGGATACAGCCAACATGGTTCAGGGCCTGCGTTCCATCCATGCGCTCAAGCCGCGTCACACGCCGTTCACACGCCTGGAACTTGGACGTCCTGCACTGGGTATGCCGGGAGAAGCCCATCCATATAAAACAGATCTCGCCATTGCCGCCAAGACTCTGAAAGCGGACGTGGAACAGGCCAGAAAAATGGACGCCGCCCTGGTCTACATGGGACACGGCAACGACTTTTTCTCCACTGGTATTTACGCAGAATTCCAGACTGTTTTGCAAAAAGAATACGGTTGGCCCGTTATCATCGGCTGCGTGGAAGGATTCCCCGGATTCGATCAGGCTTTGGCTGCGCTCAAGGTCTCCGGCAAAAAGAAGGTGCTCTTGAAACCGCTCATGATCGTTGCGGGCGATCACGCCAACAATGACATGGCCGGGGACGAAGACGACGCATGGAAAACTATGCTGACAAAGGCAGGCTTTACTGTGAAGGCTGAACTTCGCGGACTGGGCGTTGTTCCGGAATGGGCGCAACTCTATGTGGTCCACCTCAAGGACGCCATGACCCAAAAAGCCGCTCAATAGGGCAACAATGAAAGCAACCGCTCCCCGCATGTCCGTCAGCAAGCCTTTGTTTTGGCTGACCCTGATGACGGCAGTGCTTCTCTGCCTGATGGTCGCGGCCACAGGCATGGGATTCATTCCTGTGGCACCCGCCAAAGTCCTCTCGATTTTGGCGGAACAACTGCGGGGAGCGGGTTCTCTTTCCGACCCGATGATTTCGGAAGTAATTTTCAATGTACGGTTGCCGCGTATCATTACGTCAGCGGCGGTGGGATTTGGTCTTGCCGTGGCCGGAACGACCTTTCAGGGCATACTGCTCAACCCGCTGGCCGAACCGTTTACGTTGGGAGTTTCCTCGGGCGCTGCTTTCGGAGCGTCGCTGGCGTTGTTGCTGGGACTCAACTTCGCCGGGATCTGGTCCGTTGGCCTGTGCGCTTTTGCAGGCGCGGCGGCAACCCTGCTGGGAGTCATGGCAATCGCCGGGAGCACACACAAACTTTCCCCCACCAACCTCATTCTTTCCGGTGTCATTGTCTCGGCCATGCTTTCTGCAGGCATCAGTTTCATGAAATACATGGCCGATGAACGTGTTTCCGTGATCATCTACTGGCTCATGGGCAGCTTTACCGCCACGACATGGTCCGAGGCCCTGCTGGCCGTGACTGCAGCGGGTGCCGGGCTTACTGCCTGCCTGTTCATGGCGCGGGACATGAACATCATGTCCACGGGCGACACCACGGCTCGTTCGTTGGGGGTGGAAACAGGCAAAACCAGAACGGCCCTGCTGGCCATTGCCACGCTTATGGGCGCAGCATGTGTCGCCGTATCCGGAATCATCGGTTTCGTGGGCCTGATTGTTCCCCACCTCATGCGTCTTGCCTGCGGCCCGGACAACCGCCTGTTACTTCCTGCCTCCGGCCTTGGTGGAGCCATCCTGCTTTTGGGGGCAGACACATTGACACGGGCTGTATTACCGCACGAAGTCCCGGTGGGTGTCCTTACCGCGTTGATAGGCGGTCCCGTTTTCTGCTTCATCTTCAGCCGCAAGCTGGCCCGGAGCTAAAATGCCACGACACGCATACACCATACGGGATCTATATTTTGGTCACGGGCAACCGCTTTTTGCCGGACTGAATCTGGATATCCCGCAAGGACTGCTGACAGCCATCGTCGGTCCCAACGGCAGCGGCAAATCCACGCTGTTGAACATTATGACTGGCCAACTCAAGCCGCAATCAGGGACCGTACATCTGTTCGGCGAATCCACCACGGGCATGTCTCCGAGAAAAATGGCGCGCAATGCGGCTCTCATGCCGCAATTCCACGAATTTTCCTTTCCATTCACCGTACGTGAAACCGTATTCATGGGACGCCATCCGCACATTCCCCGCTTTGCCGCCCCTCGCGCCTCAGACTTCGAGCAGGTGGAACAGGCCATGGCTGCCATGAACATTGCACAGTTTGCCCTTCGCCGGGTGACGGAACTCTCCGGCGGGGAACGCCAGCGCACCATGCTGGCACGCACACTGGCTCAGGATACGCCCGTGCTGCTTCTGGACGAACCAACAGCCAATCAGGACATCAGCCACTCTATGCGCACACTGCGCACAATGCGCACATTGGTCCGCGAGAAAGGAAACACCGTGGTGTCCGTGCTGCATGACCTGAACCACGCCGCTGCTTTTGCAGATCATATCGTCTTCCTGCGGCAAGGAAGCGTCCATGCCGCCGGCCCGGTATCCGAAACACTGACCACACAAAACGTGCATACGGTATTCGACGTGGATTGCCAGGTACGCCGAGACGTTTTTTCCGAATCACTGGCTGTTTTCTTCCGGCCGGAGTCCTCATAATGTTTTCAATGTTTGCGCGGTATACCGTTTACATTGCCCTTTTCATGTCCCTTTTGCTGGCGGCACCAGCCTCTGCTGCCTCCGCGACTGAAACCACAATCACGGATTCCGTGGGCCGAATCGTTGCCGTACACAAACCATTTACGCGCATCATCTCACTTTACGGCGCGCACACGGAAAACCTGTGTTCACTGGGACGGGAGGATGCCATTATCGGCATATCCCGCAGCGATCACTATCCGGCTTCCATCACGAACAGACCTCGTTTCAACGCCCGAGACGGCATTGAACGCTTTCTGGCCGCCAAGCCCGATCTCGTGCTTATCCGTCCCATGCACTGGCGCGCCTATTCAGCCCTATGGCAGGCTTTGCAACGCTCCGGTATTACGATAGCAGTTCTCCAGCCTTCGGACATGAAATCCATCTACGACTACTGGAAAATGCTGGGAACATTGACCGGTTCCGAAGTCCAGGCCAAAACCATGGTCAGGAACTTCAAGGCACGGATTCATACACTGAATCAGGCCATTGAGCATATTCCCGCCAAACAACGGCCACGGGTCTTTTTTGAGTCAATACACCGCAAACTGAGCACGTTTTCACCGCAGTCCTCAACCATGTTCGCCCTTATGGCAGCCGGAGGCATTAACGCGGCACAGGATGCAACCCCGCGTCACGGCACCAACATAGCCAACTACGGCGCGGAACGAATCATCGCCAGGGGAGCAAGTATTGACGTATATCTGGCCCAAACGGGGACCATGAACAAAACAAATATAAATGGCATCAAAAAAACGCCCGGCTTTAACGCCATCAAGGCCGTGAAGGAAGGACGGGTGTATACGGTGGATGAGGACATTGTGTCACGCCCCACCCTGCGTCTGCTTGAAGGAATCGAAAAAATCCGTTCCATTCTGAAATTGCCAATCCAATAACACTGTAAACAACATTCACCAACGCCTGCCCGAAACAGGCGAAAGGGATACCATACAATGACAAAACCCGGCATGCTGTACGGCATCGGCGTCGGCCCCGGAGATCCGGAACTGCTGACACTCAAGGCCGTCAGAATACTCAACGATGCGGACGTCGTTTTTGCGGCATCTTCCACCAAAAACGACTACTCCACGGCCTTGAACATCGCCCGTCCGCACATGCGCAAAGAAGTGCGCATAGTGCAACTGGGCTTTCCCATGACCCGCGACAAGGCATTGTTGCGCAACGCTTGGGAAACCAATGCCAACATCGTGGCGGAAGAACTGCGAGATGGAAACAACGCCGTCTTCCTGACACTGGGCGATCCTCTGACCTACAGCACCTTCGGCTACCTGCTGAACACACTCAAGCGTCTCGCCCCGGAATTGCGTACCGGCGTGGTTCCCGGTATTACTTCCTATCAGGCCGCTGCTGCCCGCGTGGGCTTCATATTGGCGGAATCCAAGGAAAGCCTTGTGGTCACGTCCGGGGTTTGCGATAAAAACCGGCTTAAAGAACTGCTGGACAATGCCGACAATGCCGTTATCCTGAAGACCTACAAAAACTTTACGGAAATACGCGACACATTGAACGAATTGCGTCTCGACGACAAAACCGTACTGGTTTCACGGCTGGGCATGGAAAACGAATCCATACTCATGGACATCAAGGACGCTCCGGAAAAGCCGCACTACTTCAGTCTGGCGCTGGTACGAAAGAACCCGCATGAATAAAGCAATAATATTGGCCTCGTACGGATCACGCCATCAAAACGCAATGGCGGCCCTCGACCGGATGGTGGAACGCGTACAAAAAGCATGGCCAAATGTGCCCGTTTTCAAGGCTTACACCTCGAAAGCCATCCGCGGACGCATGGTCCGGGCCGGAGAACAGGCCGACTCCGTTTCCGAAGCATTGCAACGGCTGCTGGATCAGGGCACAAAGCGCGTGGCCGTGCAATCCCTCCACATGATCCCCGGATCGGAATTTCATGATCTTCTCCCGCTGGCCAGCAAGTTCATGCTCCAAGAAAACGGATTCGAACGCGTTGAAGTGGGTTTTCCGCTGCTGGCCGGAGAAGAAGACATTGAACAGGTGGCGCAGGCCATACTTTCCGTACTCCCAACACACCGCAAGGCTCGCGAGGCGGTCCTGCTCATGGGACATGGCACACTGCATCCGGGCAACGTCTATTACGAAGGATTGCACGACTGTATCCAGCAGCTTGATCCGGACGTATTCGTAGGAGCGCTTGAGGCCGAACCCGGCATAGAAGCAATACGCGACAAGCTCATGCAACGGGGCGTGGAAAAGGCATTTCTGCTTCCATTCCTGTTCGGCGCAGGGCACCACGCCTCAAAAGATATGGTGGGCAAAAGCGGGCACACATGGAAAAGTGTGCTGGAAAAAATCGGAATATCCTGCGAAGCCGTACTCAAAGGAGCCGGAGAATACGATGCGCTGGCGGCAATATGGCTGGCCCATCTCGACGAAGCCATGAAACGGCTTGAACGCCGTTAGGCAGCATGCAGCTTCCCATCCCGTTTTTTGAAGTTCCCCTGAAAACAGGAAATGCCTTTCGTGGTACTCACCGGTTGCAATAGCGCATTTGCGCCACCAAAAGAGCTTTCACCCCTGACCTTATCCCTGTCCCGAATTTCCTGTTTTTTGCACCCCGTGCCATACGCCCCCAGCCGGCTCAGGAACACACATCCAACCGGAACCTGTGGCCCGCCATTTCGGGGAAAAGAGCAAGCTGCTGCTGAAACTTCTTGGGGCTTTCTCCGTAGGCCTTGCGAAACGCCACGCTAAAATGGCCTACATTGGTATACCCGACCTCCCAGGCCACCTGACTGACATTCATCTGCCGTGTGGACAGCAACTGGTGCGCCCGTTCCATACGATCCTCGTGCAGGCACCCAAAGGCCGTGCTCCCAAAAACACTGCGAAACCCTTTTTTCAGCTTGCCAACATTGAGATGGCACAACCGGGCCAATTCCTCAAGATTCGGCGGATCGGCCATCTGTTCCTTCAGAAGCTCCCTCGCCCGGCGGACTTTTTTCTCGTCCCCCAAAGGCAGCGGCTCATGCGGTCTGGCATTGTCATCCCGGCTTTCGAATCGGGTGAACAACTCTATCTGGTAAGCAAGCATTTCTAATGTCTTGGCCTGAAGAAACAAGGTCAGAGCAACGCCCGAAAGCGAACAGGCCAACATCTGGCGAGCAACCATTTTCTGGGCCGGAGAAATGGCGAGACTGTTGTTGAACAGGGTTTCCGGGGCCACATGCAACCGTTTGAGCAGTCCTGAATCCTGCTGTGCGAACAGTGATTCAAGCTGCGCCAGCTCTAATTCGATGCCCAGCATCCGTACGTCCTGCCCTGCGCTGATGCTAAAATCTCCCTCGGATGAAGGCAGGTAAATCGCCATAAAAGTGCCCGGCTGGACATCAATACGCTCAAAGTCCGTATGCCGCCGAACCGAAGCCCGAGCCCGCCCCGACAAAATAAAATTGAACTCGACAGTTTCCCGTTTGTGCTCGAAATGCGAGACCGCATCTTTCTCGAACTTTCCATCCAACAAGCTCAAAAAAATCCCCTGCTGGACCTCATGGCGCCGCAGCTGGGGAAAATCATTCCCGTCCACGGCTTTGCCGCGGTGCGAGTTTCCCTCCATCAATCAACTCCCCCTCTTTTAAGACAGACAAAACACTGAGAACGAAAATCAATATCGCGACAAATGTCAAGCCCGGATGTGGGAATTAAACGTCGGGAGAAAAGAAGTGCAAACCTTCCGTGAGTCGTTTTTGTACGGCTGCGGGAAGAAATCATATGGGACTCCGACTACCTAAAGGGAAATCCAACCCCATTTTTTTAGATACGTGGAGAACCTTATGAAAAAATTTATGCATTTGCTGCTGTGCCTGTTGGCATGCCTGTTGTTGCCATTCACGGCCCTTGCCGATGAGGATACGGATGAAGACGACGCCTTGCGACTCGACCCGGTTGTGGTCACATCGCAAAAAGTAAAAACAGACAAGCAGGACGTCCCGGCCAGTGTGACGGCTTTTACCGAAACGCAGCTTCAAGACCTGAACATAGAAAATCTTGAAGATGTGGCACTCTTTTCCCCGAACATCGGATTCAACAAAATGGATGGCTACACCACCCAAATCTCATACCGGGGCGTGGGCGGGCTATCCAACATGAATAAGGTCTGGAATATCAGTATCGATGATGTGTTCGTTCCCTACGTGGCGCTGGATACCGAGCTTGACGTGGAACAGATCGAGGTGGTTCGCGGCAGCCAGGGAGCTCTTTACGGACGCAACACCCATGCAGGAATGGTCACCATCACCACCAAGCCGGTATCCCGTGAGACCACGACCGAAGCATCCGTTGATTACAGTAGTTACAATACCGTGAACACAAGTTGTGTATTGGGAAGCGCCCTGAACGATTTGTCGGCATTTCGCGTAGCGTTATCCTACAAACGCTCGGACGGTTATTTCGAAAACACGTATCTGGATGAGGATGACTCCAACAATTCGGAGCAATTTACCGGACGCGGCAAACTGGAGTGGACACCGGACGAAGCAGGTAAATTCACGTTCAGCATGTATGCCGATTCCTATGACAGCGGATTCGATCAATGCGGCCTCATGAATGAATCGGTTACGACCAAGACCGAAAATAACGAGCCCGGATACAATAAAGGGTTCCTCGTCTCTCCGACCCTTCGCTGGGAAAAGGATTTTGACGGATTCAAAATGACCTCAATCACCAACTACAGCCGATCACAATATGGTTTTCTCCACGACTGGGATTTTTCCAGCCGGGATATCCAGCAATGCGAGTATGAAGAAGACTTCAATACGGTGACTCAGGAAATCCGTCTTAACGGTGGAGACATGGAAAACCTGAAATGGCTTGCCGGTGTGTTCGGCCTGTATGAAAACATCGACACCAGCACGGAAATCAGCTTCGGAAACAACGCGGCGGACTGGGGCATGACTCCCGGTGCCACCATGCGCCAGGATTCCACGATCCAGACTACAGGTTTGGCAGTATTCGGGGAGTTATCCCACCGGTTCTTTGACAGGGTTGAAGTTACCGGTACAATGCGCGTCGACTATGAGCATAAGGAGCTGGATTGGGAAAACACGACTAACATCAGCGGTCTGGCCACTGGCGACCTGAACCTCAGCAAGCATTGGATAGCCGCTTCACCGTCTCTCAACGTTTCCTACCTTCTCGACAAACAAAAACGTATATACGCCTCTGTGGCCCGCGGATTCAAGGCTGGCGACTACAACAACGTCATGACCGAGGTAGCTCTGGTTCAGGAAGCGGTGGACCCTGAATTCACCACAACCTATGAAGTCGGCTACAAAGGCCGCCATTTTGATGACAGGTTGGAATGCAACGCCGCCCTCTTCTATATTGATTGGGACGACATGCAGGTGGACACGTACAGCGCGTCCAGCCCGTTCGGCAACTATGAAAAACGCAATGCGGCCAAGGCGCACAGCTCGGGCATGGAACTGGATGCCCGACTCCGCCTGACGCGCGGATGGGATGTATTCGCTTCAGGCGGATACATGTTCGAATATGAATTCGACGACTTCAAGTTCAACTCCACAACCAACTTTAAAGGCAACAAACTGCCTTTTACCAACGAGTATACTGTGACTTGCGGCACAACTTACCGCTTTGACTCCGGCTACTATCTGGGCATAAACGCCAGCCGTCGCGGAGCACAATATCTCACGGAAGACAATAATTACAAGCAGTCGGATTACACACTGGTCAACGCCAAGATCGGATACGAGTCTGAAGATTGGGATCTGTACCTTTACGGAAACAACCTGCTGGACGAAGACTACGCCGTTTCCTGCTTCAACGGAGCGTTAATTTCCGGAAAGCCGCTTACAATCGGCACGAAATTCACCGTCCGTTTTTAAAAAAAACATGACGGCCAGATCGAACAATACACCCAATCCTTGCTGATTACTGTCGGCGTGGGCGGTTTGTCTCTCATCCTCCTCTGAGGGATCTCCTTGATTCTTCGGGGTACCGTCCACGCCGAAACAGCACGTGTGTCACCGGGACTCATGCAGGAAAAGTCTCTGAAACCAATAATAGAGATCCTCCCAGAAAGCAGGCGAAGTGCCCTCGCCCTCAAACAATACGGGTGCGACTCGGCTCAAACACCGCAGCAAAGGCCGAGGCCAAAACGGGAGGCACAATGAAGCAGAACCGATACGGTTCAGAATGATTAAGAATAGAGACGACGACGCTGTATGGGAGTGCCGCTCACGTAACGACGGGTCACGATACGTTGCAGGGATTGGGACTGCCCCTGAGTCAAATCCACGTACTGGCAGCGGGCATATCCTTTTTCGTAATGGACCACCTGCACGCGCAAATTGCTGGCCACAGGAATTTCCCCACAAAAGAGATAAACACTGAACTGCATACCCAACACGAGTCGCCCTTCGACGGCAAGTCCAAGGGATTCCACGGAAATATCACGCACACCAAAAGCAACATCCTGATTTGCCACCTTGGCATACAGGTTGAATTTCGTCGCGCGATACAACTCGCGATTTGTTGTTTCGGAATATGACATGGTCTACCCTTGCGGTTGAGTTACTATCATCACTATTGTATTTTTCCAAGCTGTTTCTTCGCACCGCAACGTTTACACACCACAGGGCTTACGATAGCATGCGTTTCCTTTTACCGGGCAAGGCGAAACAATGACAAAAATTTCCATTACGACCAGTGACGGCAAAACGCTTGCTACAGAACACGATCCCAACGTGTCGCTGGCCCAAACCATCTTTCTGCTCGGTCTGTGGCAGGATGTCCCGCTCTGCTCCGGGCTTGGCAAATGCGGACTGTGCAAGGTCCGATTCATAAGCGAGCCCCCCGCTCCCCTGCCCGAGGAACGCAAACGTTTTTCCGACGAGGATCTGAAAAACGGGTGGCGTTTGTCCTGCCTGCACGACTCGCGTGCTTGCGTTTTGGAGCTTCCAGCGCCACGGCGCAGTTCGGCCACAAAAAAACACTTATCAACGTCCGGCGGAGACTTCCTGCTGGCAGTAGACCTCGGCACCACCAGCATTCATTGCTCGGCTCTGGTACACGGTGAACGGGCTCTGCTTCAGACCGGACTCAACCCGCAGACAGGACTGGGCAGCGAAGTCATGTCCCGTCTGGCACAGGCGGCGCACCCCAAACAGGCCGGGATTCTACGGACTCTGGTGTTACAACGGATTGAAGAGTACGCCTCGACAGCACAGGAGACGTTGGGCGGTTCATGCAAGGCTTTGGCCGTATCCGGCAATCCGGCCATGACCTATATTCTGTTGGGACTGGACACAGCCCCGCTTGCAAGCGCGCCCTACACCCTCCCCTATGTGGGCAACGACAGCCGCCCCCTGTCGCCCAATCTGCCACCGGCATACATTCCTCCGCTTTTCGCGCCATTCGTTGGCGCGGACATTAGTGCAGGACTGGCGGCCATACATTTTTCCGGGGAGGAGACCTTTCCACACCTGCTGGCAGACATGGGAACCAACGGCGAGTTCATTCTCAGCCTTTCCGAGACGGAACGCATTTGTGCCAGCGTTCCCATGGGACCGGCACTGGAAGGAGTGGGCCTGCGTCATGGACAAACCGCAGGGCCGGGCATAATCTCCAGCTTTGCAGCCACTCCGGCGGGCATAGCGCCTCAGCGTATTTCCGACGGCAATGCAACCGTTTCCGCAATGACAGGCACAGGCTATCTTTCGCTTGCGGCATTGTTGTACAGCAACGGTGTGCTTGACGAGCAGGGCCTTTTCCGGTCAGGGTGCACACCGCTTGCCTTCAAACTCAGGCCGCGCCTGACTTCGCTCGGCAATGAACCGGCCTTTACGGTCATGCCGGAGTTGATTGTACCGGCCTCGGACATGGAAGAAATTCTCAAGGTCAAGGCCGCCTTCAATCTGGCCATAGCCGCCTTGCTGGCGAAAGCGGGACTGAAAGTCCGCGACCTGGCCGCCGTGCATGTTGCCGGAGCCATGGGCGAGCATGTTTCTCTGGAAGACCTCGAAACCCTCGGGTTCCTGCCCCCGGACATACGCGATCGTACATTCCGTGCAGGCAACACATCACTCAGGGGAACCGAACTGTTGCTGACACAGCCAGAGGCTCGCACCTGGCTGGCCGAAACGCCCGAATCCATGAGGGTGCTGGATCTGACCGATGATCCCGATTTCGGCAACAGATATGTGGAAAGGATGCGTTTTACCTATGTTGATTAAAAATTTGTTTCCCCGTCTGGAAAAGGACACGCTGGACATGCTGAACCGTTTCCATTCGGCCCTGTCCAAAACGTTTCCCCTCAAGGGAAAACACCGGGAAGTCTTGCACAAGAATGTGCGCGCTCTTTCCGACTGTCTGACCTCGGACCGGGAATCCCTGAAAAAGGATTATATGGGCGATGCCCGTTTCATGGGGGCTTACCTGCACTATTTCCTGCCGTGGAACCTGTACCGTATGTCCCGGCTTTTCAGCGGCATCAATCCTTCGGTGCGTGAAAACGGCACCATCATCGACCTCGGTTCCGGGCCACTGACAGTACCCCTTGCCATGTGGATGTCCATGCCGGCGCTCCGCACTCGCCCTCTCACCTTCGTCTGCGTGGACCGCGCCCCCAAAGTCATGAACGAGGGCCGCAAGCTCTTTGAGCAGATTGCCGGAAACAAAGCCCCATGGCGTATTGTTACGGTCAAAGGATCGCTTGGCACCAAGCTGCGCGAAGAGGGCGACCTCGTGGTAGCCGCCAACACGCTCAACGAGCTGAACCTGACTGCACGAGGGAAACAGCAGGATCCCATGGGCAAACTGGCGCGCAACCTCAGGCAATATATGGCTCCAAACGCCCGGCTGCTTTTGATTGAACCGGGCCTGCGCCGATCCGGTGAAATACTTTCCTGCCTGCGAGGCCTGCTTTTGGAACATGGATTCACGCCTCTGGCTCCGTGCACTCATTCTGCGGAATGTCCCATGACAGGGCTGGGGAAGGCTCCATGGTGTCATTTCAATTTTGGAATCGACGGAGCACCGTCCAAACTCATGGACCTGACACGTCGCGCTCGGTTGACCAAGTCCGGATTGAGCTTGAGCTTTCTGTACATGTCCGAATCCGAGGTGGAGCACGGCGACTCAGTACGCGTCATATCCGAGCCTTTCCCCCTGCCGGAAGGACGCGGACAATACGCATGCAGTTCCAGAGGGCTGACATTGTTGCAATACCCGCCAACCGGAGCAATGCTCTATCCCGGCCAATTCGTCATTCCACAATGGCCCGAGGAATCGAAAACCGATATAAAATCCGGAGCCGTGGTGCTGCCTGTTGCCATGAAACAGGACAGGAAACAATGAACATCATAGACCTTGGACTTGTGGGCTACAAAGAGGCCGAAACATTGCAGCTCGAACGGTTGCAATCCGTCATGGACGGACAGACGGACAATACCCTCTTCCTGTTGGAACACCCCAAGGTCATCACCTACGGCAGGCAGGGCGGCGGCGAGAACCTGCACGTGGGCAAGGAATTTCTGGCCCGGCAGGGGATCACGCTCGCCCAAACGACAAGGGGTGGCAATATCACCTGCCACTTTCCGGGCCAACTCGTGGGCTACCCCATCTGGAAAGTGGAAAAACGGCCGGGCGGCATACGCGCTTTTTTCCATGACATGGAAAGTACGGTTATCAACACCTGTGCCCGCTTCGGCGTACAGACAGCCAGACGCAAAGGATATCCGGGTGTCTGGGTGGACGAAAACCGGAAAATCTGTTCCATGGGTATCGGCGTCCGCAAATGGGTCACCTATCACGGATTGGCCCTGAACGTAGGGCCGGACGTCAGTCTTTTCAACCTCATTACCCTGTGCGGAATTCAGGGGGCATCCCCCACTTCGCTGAGCATGGAGGCCGACAGGGAAATCTCAGTCCGGGATGTGAAAGATGTCTTCCGAGAAGAATTTGAAAAAACCTTTGCGCATACCGCCGTGGTTGCGCATCAAACTGCCCGGGGACGCGAAGTTTGCAGGAACTCGTGATCTGCTCAGGGATCTTGAGCTGAACACGGTCTGCCAAAGTGCGAAATGCCCCAACTGTTGGGAGTGCTTCGGCAAGAATGTGGCCACGTTCCTGATCATGGGCAGCATTTGTACCCGCAACTGTGCGTTCTGCAACATCACGCCCGGAAAGACCGAACCGCTGGCCGAGGATGAACCGGACAGGGTTGCGGAAGCGGCTCGCAGGCTCAAACTCAAGCACGTCGTCATTACTTCCGTGACGCGTGACGACCTGCCTGACGGCGGGGCAGCGCATTTTGCCGCCACCATTCAGGCAGTGCGGCGAGTGCAGCCAGGATGCAGCGTGGAAGTACTCATTCCCGATTTCAAGGGGAATCGGAACGCCCTGAAAACCGTGCTCGACGCCAAGCCGGATATCCTGAACCACAACCTTGAAACCGCGTCGGAGCTCTATAGTAAAATCAGGCCCCAGGCCGACTATCGCCAGAGCCTTGACCTGCTGGTCAATTCCAAACAGATCGATCCGAATATCCCGACGAAAAGCGGTATCATGGTAGGGCTTGGCGAAAACGACTCGCAAGTTCTGCGCGTGCTGGGAGATCTGGCTGCCGTCAACTGTGACATTGTGACGGTCGGCCAATATATGCAGCCCTCACGCCAACACCCTCAAGTACAACGATATGTGCCGCCGCCAAGCTTTGATGAGTACGCAGCAGCAGGAACAGCCAAAGGCATCCCGCACATGTTCTGTGCCCCGTTGGTACGCAGCAGCTACAACGCCGAAAAATTCATCCGGAAATAGAATGTTGTGGTGGGCCTAGGCCCACCACAAACAAAATCAACTTGACTGGTTTGTCTTTCTTCCATTTGTTCTGGCATTTTTCAGAAACACTTTTCCTGCATCCCGCAAATCGTATTTCCATAGAAACAAAACCGGCTCTGCCTTCTGTTCCAGTCTGAACATTCACGCCTTTTCCGGGGGGTGATTTCTAATTGTCCTCTCCCCACTATGGGGTCATATTCCATCATGGAGGGACAGGTAACAACCAAACCCCGGGCGGGCTTATGACACAGATAATAGTGGACTCCAGCGGCATTATCATAGGCATTACCGCGGTCCTCATTTTCATTGCGTCTGTCATCGTGCGCAATCTACGAGCCAAAAAACATATTTCCGACACAAAAAAAGAACTGGACTTCAGCCGGGAACGGTACAAGGAAGCCCAGCGTATTGGCCGCATGGGACATTGGGATCTGGATATCCAAAACAACGTCTTAACATGGTCGGACGAGGTATACCGTATTTTCGGTATGGGAAAAGACGACTTTGACGGCACATTGGATGCCTTTTTTGAGCTTATCCATCCGGACGATCTGCCTCTGGTAAAGAAAAAATATGCCAATTCCCTGCAAACCGGCGAACAATATGACGTCATTCACCGCATTCTCAGCAAGAATGGCGACATCCGTTATGTCTATGAACGTTGCCACACGTTTTACGACAAATCCGCGGCTGCCCTTCGCTCACTCGGCACAGTGCAGGACATCACCGAACAAAAAAACATCGAAGACGAGCTGCGCCGGGCCAAGGTGGACGCGGAAGCCGCCATGCGCGCCAAGAGTGAATTCCTCGCCAACATGAGCCATGAAATCCGCACTCCGCTCAACGGCATATTGGGAATGTTGCAGCTGCTGGAATCCACCAGACTCAATGGAGAACAGCACACCTATGTGGAAATGGCCACAACATCCTCACGCCGGCTGACCCTGCTCCTCAACGACATACTGGACCTTTCCCGACTGGAAACCGGAAAAATGATCCTTCAGGAGGATGGTTTCAATTTGCCGGAAATACTTTTTGGTATCCGGGATATATACAATACCGAGGCCGACCAGAAGGGAATCGAATTGCATCTGGAAATTGCCCCTTCCCTGCCCACCACCTTGGAAGGCGACGAAGTTCGCTTGCGCCAGATTCTGTTCAACGTGGTCGGGAATGCCGTGAAATTTACCAGTGAAGGAAAGGTTGAAATTCATGCACAGGGGTTAGGCACACGCGCTGACGACAGGCTGTTGGTGCTTTTCACAATCATCGATACAGGTCCGGGAATTCCCAATAAAATAATGAATGAAATCACATCCCCTTTCACTCAGGGAGAAGACTACCTGGTTCGCCAACATGGTGGTGCAGGGCTGGGGTTGGCCATTATCCGGCGCCTCACGGAACTCATGCGCGGCACGGCCGCCATCTCCACCGAAGAAAATGAGGGAACAGAAATCTGCATATGCCTGCCCCTGAAAATTCCGAAGACAACGAGCCCCCACCTGATCATACCAATTGCTGAGAACACACGGAATTCTTCCTATAAGGTTCTGCTGGTGGAAGACGATTCCGTAACCCAGACAGCGCTTCAAAGCCTGCTGCAAAAACAAAGCATGCATGTGGATATTGCCTGTAACGGGCTTGAGGCTCTGGAAAAAATCCGCACTGACAGCCATGACATCGTGCTCATGGATATCCAGATGCCGGTCATGGACGGTTTCGAAACCACAAAATCCATCCGCAACGGGAAGGCCGGGGTCGACAAACAAAACATCCCCATCGTCGCTCTGACCGCCTATGCCATGCCCGGTGACCGGAAGCGTTTTCTTGCCGCAGGCATGAACGACTATCTTGCCAAGCCCATCGATATGACCAGCCTGCAACAGGTCATGGACAAACAGATGAACAAAATGGAGCATTTCGAAAATCCTCCCGGTTGAGCCGCTTGCCCCGGTGACAATCCGTACGTTCTGCGTTAGCTTTGTTTGCTGATCAAATACATTGCTTCAACCAGCAAACGGAGACCGATATACCATGGAAATTAGCTACCTGAGCGGACACGCTGCATTGAACACCAATACCGTGATTGCCTTCGGCTTCGAAGGCGAAGATATTTCGAAAAACATTCCGACTCTGACCGGCAAAACCGATTGGATACAAGGCAATCCGGCACTCAAGGACTTCGGAGGCAATCCAAAGGAAACAATTACTGTCTACGGTCCGGCGAGCAGCGACCAGTTGAGCCGCGTAATTGTGGTCGGCCTGGGCAAACGCGAAAAATTCGAACTGGAAACACTCCGTTTTTCCGCAGCTACAGCCATACAAAAATGCAAGGCTCTCAAAATTCCGGGATGCACCGTCGACATGGAAAACCTTACCGACTTGGGGCACCCACTTTCGAAGTTGGCCGAAGAAATAGTCTTTGCTTCTCATCTCGGACTTTATTCATACGACGCATTGAAATCCAGGAAGAATGATAATGATTTCGAAATGGAAGATATGACGCTGTTTTCCGCAGAGGAAGACGAGGAAAAGAAAATACAGTCTGGCGCGGAGCGCGGAAAAGCGACCGCACAGGGCGTCATGCTTACTCGCGACCTGACCAATGGTCCGGCCAACATCGTCACACCATCCCATCTCGCTTCCGTAGCGCAGGAGATGGCGAAAGAATACGGATTTTCCACTATCGCTTTTGGACGCGATGAAATCACGGCCATGGGCATGGGCGGTCTGGAATCCGTGGCTCGTGGTGCCACGGAGGAGCCTAAATTCATCGTGCTGGAACACGCTCCGCAAGGTACGGAAAAACAGAAGCCGATCATCTTCGTTGGTAAAGGCATTACTTTTGACACCGGGGGCATTTCGCTCAAGCCCAGTGCCAAGTTGCATGAACTCAAGGACGATATGGCCGGAGCCGCCACTGTGCTGGGCCTGTTCAAAGCCTTGGGCCAGATCGGCTCTGACAGACGTGTCATCGGCATCATGCCCTGCACGGAAAACATGCCGGACGGCAGCGCCTATCGCCCGGGAGACGTTGTCACCACTTTAAGTGGAAAGACCGTGGAAATCATCAACACGGATGCGGAAGGCCGTATGGCTCTGTGCGATGCCCTGACATGGGCGCAACGCGAATACAATGCTGAGGCAATTCTTGACCTTGCCACACTGACCGGAGCGTGCGTTGTGGCACTTGGCCATGAAGTTGGCGGCGTGTTCAGCCTGGACGAAACTCTTGGCCGACAGGTCTGCGAGGCTGCCGAGCCGGTTGGAGATAGGTTCTGGCCTCTGCCCATGTGGGACCTGTACTTCGATGGGTTGAAGTCAGATGTGGCGGACATGAAAAACGCGGGAGCACGTCCGGGTGCAGCATCAAGCGCGGCCCAGTTCCTTAACCAGTTCATCAAGGACGGCACCCGGTACGCACATCTGGACATTGCCGGTCCTGCCAGCGGCGCCAAAAAGACCCCGCTTTATACGGGCGGTGCCACCGGTTTTGGTGTGCGCACACTTCTGGAACTGGTGCGCGACGGCATAGCAAAATAGTTGTTTCTGCCGCCATTCGCTTCTTCAAACTCAACAAGGGCCGGACACCATGTCCGGCCCTTGCCACGTTGGAGGTTGAAAACCCGTTAGGAGGACGGGAATCAGTTGCACAGGCAATCGCTAAACACTACCCGATCCGTATACTCGGCCTGTTTGCCCTTGTTCCAGCGGGAAACAGGCCGATAGTAGCCCACGATGCGGGTATAAACTTCGGCTTCATTACCGCAGGTGGGGCATTCGAAATGCTCACCGCGGATGTATCCATGCTCCTTGCAAATGGAGAAGGTCGGCGTGATGGACACATAAGGAATCTTGGTTTTGGTAAAGGCCTTGATGATGAAACTCTTGAGCGCTTCGGTATCCGTGACGGCTTCGCCAAGGAAGGTATGGAATACCGTGCCGCCCGTATACAGGGGCTGCAGGTTGTTCTGGTGCTCCAAGGCGTACAGGACGTCATCGGAAATCCCAACGGGCAAAGCCGTGGAGTTGGTGTAGTACGGCGTACCATTACCCTGAGCCTGAATATCTGCGTACAAAGCCTTGTCGATCTTAGCCAGACGATAGCTGGTGCCTTCGGCAGGCGTTGCTTCCAGATTATAGAGGTTGCCGGTTTCCTCCTGAAAGCGGGAAGTGACGCGGCGCAAATGGTCGAGCGTACGGCGCATGAACCGGATACCGGATTCCGTCTCAATGCCCTTGCCCAACATATTCAGGCAAGCCTCGTGCCCGCCGATGAGCCCAATGGTGGAGAAATGGCCGTTGAGGCCGTTCTTCAAATACCTCTTGGACCACGGGAACATGCCCTTTTCCAAGTTGTCCGTAACGACCTTGCGTTTAAACTCCAGGGAATCCTTGGCCAGTTCCGCATACTCGGTAACCATGTCCAGGAATTCGTCCTCGGACTGTGCCAGATAGGCCAGCTTGGGCAGGTTCAGAGTGACCACGCCGATGGAGCCGGTCAGGTCGCCCGCTCCGAACAGACCGCCAGTCTTGGTGCGCAACTCGCGAATGTCCATTTGCAGACGGCAGCACATGGAACGCACGTCTTCGGGATTGAGATCCGAGTTGATGAAGTTCTGAAAATAGGGAACGCCGTACTTGGAAGTAAGCTTCAACAGCAGTTCGCCGATCTCGGAATCCCAAGGAAAATCCTCAGTCACGTTGTACGTGGGAATGGGGAACGAGAAGATGCGGTCATGATAGTCGCCTTCAAGCATGACTTCGATGAAGGCCTTGTTGATCATGGCCATTTCCTCTTCAAAGTCACCATAGGTCAACTCGTCATGGTACTTGCCGCCGATGATGACCGGCTCCTTGGCAATATGCTTGGGAGCCACGAGGTCAAAGGTCAGGTTGGTGAACGGAGACTGGCCGCCCCAGCGCGACGTGGTGTTCAGGTTGAACACGAATTTCTGCATGCACTGGCGGACCTGATCATAGGTCAGCTCGTCGAACCGCACCAGCGGAGCCAGATAGGTATCCACATTGTTGAATGCCTGCGCACCGGCCCACTCGTTCTGAAGCGTACCGAGGAAATTGTTCATCTGTCCGAGTGCGGTATCGAAATGCTTGGCAGGCCCGGCAGAAGCACGGCCTTCAAGATTGAAGCCTTCCAGTAACAGATCCCGCAAGGACCAACCGGCGCAATATCCGGCAAGACCAAAGGAAAGATCATGAATATGGAAATACCCATGTTCGTGGGCAAGGCGCACTTCTTCGGGATACTTTTCCAAGGAATAACGAGCCTGGACAGTACCGGAAAGGTGCAACATCATCCCCTGGAATGAGTGGGTCATGTTGGCGTTTTCATTAACACGCCAATCGGCCTTGCCCAGGTACTCGTCTATGACGCCCATGACGTCGAGTACTGCTTCCTTGTGGGAACGGATGGCACGACGCTTTTCGCGATATACGATGTACTTCTTGGCAACGTCGTACTGACGCGCCTCCATGAGCACCTGTTCAACAGTGTTCTGGACGTGCTCCTGTTCGGGAATGTCCACGCCGTCAAGCTTTTGCTCGACTTTCTTCCCCAAACGCCGGGCTAGAAGAGGATCCTTGATGCCATTGGCGTTGAGTGCTTTGAAAATGGCTTGGGAAATGCGATTATTCGACCACGTTTCCAACCGCCCGTCGCGTTTCATGATCTGGCTGGGCATTCTCCGTCCTCCTTCTGGGTGGCACAAAATCCTGAAGTTTCAACTCAAAACCCTCCGGCAGATAGCTTCGGGCTTCCTCGATATCCGCATCCGTAAGGCTGGGCACTTTTGTCAGCCGGAAATAGAACGATTGCGGGTTTTGTCGGGCAAGTGCAAAGATCTCCTCAAGACGAGCCCGGGCAGCGATCGCAGACACGGCGTCGCCAGTAAGCTCGGGATATTTCGAATACGGTCCCTTCACGTCAACGGCGAACACGTCCGCAAGGTCCGATTCAAGGATGTCCCGAACAACTTCGGGACGCATTCCATTGGAGTCCATCTTCACGGGCAGATCGAATTTTTTGATTTCGTACAGTAACTCGCCAAGCCCCGGCACGCAGGAAGGTTC
This sequence comes from uncultured Desulfovibrio sp., assembly GCA_913060505.1. Classification (GTDB taxonomy): domain Bacteria; phylum Desulfobacterota; class Desulfovibrionia; order Desulfovibrionales; family Desulfovibrionaceae; genus Pseudodesulfovibrio. Next base: position 282,459 of record CAJXRQ010000001.1, on the reverse strand, counting down.
TCCGCCCGTAACGGTTACGCCATCGAGCCATTTGGCCCGGTCTCGCAAAAAGATCCTCAAATCCTTTTCCGGCACAACGGGCAAATCCTTCATATGCCAAGCCATTTGGGAGTTGTGGCAGGTGGGGCAACGCAGATTGCAGCCTCCGAGAAAGAAAACACAACTTGTTCTTCCGGGCCAGTCGCACAGGCTGAAATGTTCAAACCCGCGGACATAGCTCCATACATTGGATAGAGTACCCATTCATTCCCTCGCCCGCAAAACGCGCGGACATGCGTCTGGTAGATTAATGATCGAATGCGGACGAGGCCGGAGAGGGTCCGGCCGAGCCGTCCGTAACAAGCGTGTTCTCTGCCCAGAATCAACGCTGTTCCGTGCGGTCGTCCGTATTCGATAAAGTGGAATGGCTGCCACAAAGCAGCGTCCGAACCATGAAGGGGACAATAAACCAGCGAGTTTTTTTTGTACAGGGGCTTTCTGTGTTTTTTTTAATAACTTCTCCTGTTTGAGTCTACTACGGGAGTTTACATGCGATTAACGAGATATTAAAAAATTTTTCCACAATTATAAATTTACCACAACCCCGAAAAAACAGCGCTTTTTCTAGAGCAAGTTTAGAAAAAAAATTGCAAACCTCTAGACCAGAGGATGTTTTCTACAAGCGTAAAAAAATATGGGAGAGAAAACGCGAAGTGCGTGATGAGAAAATCGTTGTAGCACAAGGCTCACCGATTGAAAACCGGAATCACCCATTATTCCACATAAAAATCCGGGAGAAACTCCCAAGGATTTCAATCCTCATTCAGAACCTGCGTTGTTTCTGGACTGTCACCGAATCGACGTAAAACTGCATTTCTATCGAAGAAAGAACGATACGATCAAAACCACTCCTTTTCGATGGACGACAATGCTGGAAGTGAACATTTTTGCATACCTAACAAACGAAGCGATGCCCCAACCCTAAATAGTCCTTGCTTTTGCGCCGATGAGTCTCATATCATGTTGGTTTCAGACAACCTATCCCAACGGAAAAACGTACGGAACCGGCATGAAATTTACGGAGTATGTAAAAAAAGAGGGCTACACTCGCTACCGGGGAGCCGTGGACAAAAGCGTCTACGAATACTTCCAGTGCCCCAATCCGGAAAAAGCAGCATGGTACTTCAAAAAAGGAAGCTACCAGTGCATCGGGTGCAAGGAGCAATGCGAGACCGACAGCTCGGAAGGCTTTCAAATGTTTCTTTTTATGGAGTGACTACCATGAGAATTCTGGCAGCCCTGGTTCTTGCCATCTCCCTTCTTGCCCCCGTTCGGGCCCAATGCGACGAAATCGATATCATGAACATAGAGCTGTGCAAGCAGGTCATGGCCAGAATGTTCTGCAAATCGCCTCAGGACTTCAACATGGTTGCCAAGGTCAGGGAAGGCCTTTTTCTGCTCAGCACCTTCTACGCCAACAAGGAAACCCAGTTTTTCTGTGGGATCGGCGGTGGTTACATTCGCGTTCAAGGCAGGGAATTCCGCACAATGACTCATACCATTCCTTATGTATTCGATATGAAGTCAAAATGCAGCGTGGTAAATTATTCCAGCCCGGACTGCCCCAACAGCAGTCCCATTGTCGTTTGCGCACAAAAAACGCTTGACGAACAGTCTGCTCAGGACTTCTGGAACCGTCCCATCCCCGACCTTCTCGACGAGGATCTCAAGAGAGCGCTTGACGATCTGAACGCCACCAAACCGGAGCAACCTGAAAACGTCACGCCGGAGCCTCCAAAGCAATAACAGGCTATAGCCGGCGCACCAGCACCAATATGGCAACAACGGCTATGGCCGCATACAAAGGCGTCCAGGTTCCCAGAACGGCAGAAACAACAGCAGCAATCAAAAGCGCCGCGGAATACAGGCATGCTTCAACCATGCGCAACAACTCAGCGCGCTTTTCCGGGGTAACATTGGAGCGTAACGGCTCAAGCTGTTCCCAAACCTTTACAGGCTCGGCCACGGGACGTGCCGAGGACTGAAGTTTATGCCCACAACGTTCACAACGGCGGGCCTTGTCCTGATTAGGCGTTCCGCACCGGGTACAAACGATCATTCATTGCTCCAAATCTCTGTTGCTTAACATCCTCAAAAAGGGAAACTCCATCACCCCGCATCCATTGTTCCTGACCCTAGCCCATAACCGTTCCCGATTCCAGCAGATACAAAAGGTTGAACAGGGGGGGAATATTGCTTTGACGAACAGTTTGCGTTATTTCAACAAGTGAGACACGAAACGACCATCACTACAACGCCACCACCGGATACCAATGACCGCAAACAGTGCCCAAGCCCAAGGCGGCTCGCAACTTAGCAGAGAGCAACGCTATGCCGCCTACCGAAAAAAAATTCTGGCGCTCAAGGATGGAGCGGCCCTGCGTGAAGTTATCGAACGGGAAATGCTGCTCGAATTCGTGCGCATCAACCACGGAAACATTAACGAATTTCCTTTACTCAAAGCCCAACAGAACAGTGTCATCGAACTGATGTGCAACCGGGGACAACACCCCGGCTACGACTTCATCCAGAAAATGACGGGGATCTTCATGACGTTGGTGACCCGCTACGACAAGGCGCGGACCAACAACGACAAGGAGTCGATGGAAAACATCGGATCACAACTCCACAACACCGAAGCCATCCTCATCAAATGCGTACAGGGCATTGTTTATGGTATGGCACTGATCACGGACAATTTCGAGGAAATGATTCTCCGCTACTTCGGGCAGGGGTCTCTCAACGACTACAGCGCACTGATCGAAAAACATGAGCTGGGCATCAATTTCTGGCACGCTTTCGTGCAACATTTCGTAGCCAGCCGGGTCGAAAACGCGCACAAGGAAATCCTGAGCGAACGCAAATACGCGCTTTCCAAGGAACGCTCTTTTCTGGTCATCCGGTTCCTTTTCGACAACATTCTGGCTCAGCTCAACCCGACATCAGCCACAATTGAAAAAACGAGGCTGCAAAAAACCTATGAACTCAGCGACGGAGGGTTCAAGGATCGGCGCCGGGCTAAAATCGTACAAAACACCTTGGTCCGCGGCCTTTCTTCCTTCATGCCGGAAGGCTTTCTCAAGGAGAGCGACTACTTCAATGCGGCCCGCATCGTCAGCATCGACCCCATATCCGAAGATTTTGCCCGAGAGTATCAAAACAGGATGCTCAACAAAGGCAAAACCGGAGAAGAGGCCAAGGAACAGGAAAGCTCATTTGAATTTCTTCTCAACCAGATTGTTGCCCTCGGCGTTGGAGCAACGCTGGCTATCGGCATGACCAGCCGCAACTTCTTTTCCGCACTGGAAAAATTCATCCCCGGTGAAGCGAAAAGGATTGTGCCGCTCATGCGAAACTTCAACACGGAAGCTCTTGAGAAGGTGCTTTTCTTCATGCTGGAGCACCACTTCATGCATATCCTTCGGGAAATCGGAGAAAGTGAGGGGAGCAAGATCACGGTCCGTAGCGCTCGCGCCAAGCGCGCACCGGAGGCCGAGGTCGACAAGTTGCCGAACATAAGCAAAATCCGGAAAACAAAACTTTTCGCTCACGACACCACCAAGGAAGAAACCATGCTCTTCCGCGCCAAGACGGCAAAACAGTTGGTGGAAATGCTGAATATTTTACGGGTGGAACCGGAATTTCTGGAGGGGATCAAAGCACTCTGGGCTGCGCCCCTTTCCCGCGTGGACATCATGGTGCTGGTCAATCTGGAGCAGGTCTCCCGCACAACCACAAATCTGAACGTCAAACTTGGCGAAATCCTTTCCAAGTATGGCGTTTCCTCACCAGCTAGCAAAAAAACGCCTCAGGAAGAAGCACAGCAGGAGCCGGAACCCAACGCCTGACTCTCCGGGGCCATAATTCATGAAAAAGGTTTCGTCCTAGGGCTGGAACACAACAGTCTTGTTGCCGTCCACAATAACACGGTCTTCCACATGCCAGCGGACAGCCCGCGCCAGCACGTGCCGCTCTACATCGGCACCGCTGGATTTGAGATCCTCAATGCTGTGGCTATGCTTCACCCGGATCACGTCCTGTTCGATAATGGGGCCCTGATCCAACTCCTCGGTCACATAGTGCGCAGTGGCACCAATGAGCTTCACTCCCCGCTCCGCAGCGCGACGATACGGGTCCGCCCCCACAAAAGCCGGCAGAAAGGAATGATGAATGTTGATGACGCGCATGGGAAAACGGCGCACAAAGTCCGAAGACAGAATCTGCATGTAACGGGCCAGTACGACGACATCGGCCTGACCTTCAAGCAGTCCGAAAATCCTGGCTTCGGCTTCGGCTTTCTCCTCAGGGCTGCGCCCCACCGGAACATGGTGATAGGGGACAAATGCCTCCACAGGCTCGCGCAGATCAGGATGGTTGCTGATTACCATGGTGATGTCCGCGTAGATTTCTCCACGGGCCCAACGCCAGAGCAGTTCCATGAGCGCATGGTCATAGCGGGAAACAAGAATGGCCATTTTCTTGCGCACCCACGCGGGGTTCATGGTCCAGCAGCGCATGTCAAAACGTTCGGCTACCTCTTTCCTGAACTCCTGCTTGAACGCGTTGAGGCCGTCCATATCCATGCCGGGCATGTAAAATTCGTTACGCATGAAAAACGTACCGCCCTGCGCGTCCGTGGAATGTTGGTCCGAATGAATGATGTTCGCGCCTCTTGAATACAGAAAACCGGAAACCGCTGCCACGATTCCTGGCTTGTCCTGACATTTGACCACCAGGCGAGCCACACCCTCGCGGGATTCTTTGTTCATTTTACTCTCCCCATATATACTTGGAAAAACTTTATTTTGATTTAATCAAGAGTCATTTGGAGCCACCAAACCCCTTGCAGGTTAATCGTGGACGCCAGCGGCCCATCTAGCGCAAATCAAATCGAAACAAAAGATTTTTCTTGCAGCCAAGTCGGAAATCAGTGCATCAACGCACATTGCGTTGCGTCAAGATCTGGTTTCCGGTACGCTTTACACTTGCTTTTTTCGAATAATGACCAAAAAACAACCCTCAGGGGAGACTGATAATGTCCAAAAACGCATTAAAAAAGGTAATGGACCATGCCAAAGCGGGGATTGAAGCCCGCCAGAAGTTCTTTGACGAAAGAGCCGAGACACTGGTGGATGTCGCTCGCACGCTGGCTGTTTGCCTTGCCAATGGCGGAAAAGTGATGTTCTGTGGCAACGGCGGCAGCGCGGCGGACAGCCAGCACCTTGCTGCCGAACTTGTGAACCGCTTTAAAATGGAGCGCCCCCCCCTGCCGGGGCTGGCCCTGACAACAGACACCTCGGCCATTACGGCCATTGGCAATGACTACAGCTTTGACGAGATATTCGAAAAGCAGGTCATGGCCTTGGGAAATCCTGGCGATATTCTTATCGGCCTGTCCACGTCGGGCACCAGCACCAACGTGATTCGTGCCATGCGCGAAGCCCGCAAACGCAACGTGATCACCGTGGGCATGGCAGGACAGCACGGCGGGGAAATGCTCCCGGTCAGCGACTATCTGCTTCTGACCCCCAGCGACGACACTCCGGTGATTCAGGAAATCCACATTGCGGCAGGGCACATGCTCTGCCACCTGATAGATCACTTCCTGTTCGAGGATGTTGCGGAACTCACGCCATATCTTACAGGACAATAGGATTGTCCTCGTCCTACACCCAACAAAAAAAGCCGGACCTCAACAGGCCCGGCTTTTTTGTTTTTTCTCAATTAAAAATCATATTTTTTCAATGCATACCCGAACATTCAATCCCTTTGACCGCAACTTCTCGGCAACCCGTTCGGCCCGTTCCCTGGTGGGTAAGGTGGTGATTACCAGTTGCGCGATGCCTGCTTCATCCCAAACCCAAACATGCTCCGGCAGGAATATTCCGGATTCCTCCACCTGGTTCCGCAGTTCGTCACGCACGGCGTCGCGGCAACGAAAATCTTCCGGGTCCAGCGATTTTCCGCAGGCCAACACCCACCAGCCAAGCGCCTGGGCATCCGGGTCTTCGCCAAAACTGCGCGCAATATCACGGGCAATCGTCTCCCGGACAGTTGCCGTCATGCGCAGAATGCTCTGTTCTATGGTATCTATGGCACAATGATTCATTCTTTTCTCCAGGGAGCGCAGACTCCCAAAAGACATTGTATTCAGCCCGGCACAAAAAGCAACCGTTTTCACAGGGAGTTGGGCCTTGCGCCCCTCTCAACCTCAGGCTATTGTATTTTCATGTTCGGCGACAGGTTTCATAAAAGCGGCCCCCCGCGCAGCAAAAGAGTCCGCACGCTACGTATTGTGGCAGGCTTTTTGGCCACAGGGCTGATCGTCTGGGCACTGAGTGCCCTGCCCTACGAAACGTTTCGCGAAGAACGAATCCGAGCTCTGGGCGAGCAGGTTACCCGCGGAATCATTTTTTCCAAACGCATCCAACCGGACCCCGACGGCCCCTTGTACCTTGTTTCATACCGTTATGCGGACACAGGCGGCATCGAATACATCGGTGTGGCCAACATGCCGCAGGACAGATGGCAGCGCATGAGGAAAGGCGATAGGCTCGTCATTTTCTTTGCCCGGGCAAATCCTGCCTTGGCCCGGGCGCAATACATGATAGAACCAGCCTTTCAGGTCAAGCTTCGCCAGTGGATTCATGGAAAATAATTTCCCACTGCGTTGAGTCAGCTCTCTTCTCCCCTCACAGGAAACAGAAAGGACAGGAAAAATGCCGCGGAGGCCACAGCGATAATGGCCGCCCCGGAAGTAATGTCCAGTGCGTAGGAAATCCATAGCCCCACCACGCAAAAAAATACACTCAACAGACTGGACCGCAGCATCATTCCTCCAAGCGAACGAGAGCGCCGCTCGGCAATAAAGGGAGGAATGGTCAACAAGGCGATGACCAGAATCAACCCCACCACGCGGATAATCATCACCACGCACAGAGCTATCAGGCCCAGTAAGAGAAAATGCAGAAAGTCGACAGGCACACCGCGGGCACGCGCAAAATCCTCGTCAAAACTCATGACCTGAAAACCGCGATAACAGGCGAGCGTCACCCCAAGTACCAAAGCCGCCAGTCCGACCATGGGCAAAAGGTCTGCGCGGGGAACAGCCAGAATGCTGCCGAAGAGATAACTCATCAGGTCCACATTGTAGCCCGGTGTTATATCCAGCAGGATAATGCCGAACGCCATGCCTGCGGCCCAAAGCACCCCAATGACGGTGTCTGCGCGGTCTTTGCGGTGCAAGGTCACCCACGCCATGATCATGGACACGCCCAGTGCGAACAACGTGGTGACAGGCATGACCGGCAATCCCAGAAAAAAAGCCAGCCCGACGCCGCCGTAAGAAGCATGGGCCACGCCCCCGGACAGAAAGACAATACGGTTGACCACGACGAGTGAGCCGATGACACCGCAAATGATGCTGGCCAGAATTCCGGCCAACAGCGCGTTTTGCATGAACTCAAGATGCAGGACATCCATGGCTAATTCTCTTCCTCCGTATGATGATGTTCCAAAACCCGGTGGGGAATGTCACCATGGGCCACCAGTTCCACGGGGCAGCAGCCATTCTGCTCGCCATAGGCCATCTTGAACATTTCGCCGGTTATCAGCGGCGCATTGTGGAAATGCAATGTTTTGTTCACACAAGCCACGGATTTAACGCTTTTGGCGATAGTGGAAAGGTCGTGGCTGACCATAATGATTGTCATGTTGTTGTTCAGTTCGCGGAGCAACCCAAACAGGCTGACACGATTTTCCTGATCAACACTGGCCGTGGGTTCGTCCAGCAGCAACAACTCCGGATCGGACACCACCGCCCGGGCGATGAATACCCGCTGGCGTTGTCCGCCGGAAAGATCGGAAATACGCCGTTTTGCCATGGAGCCGAGTCCGACGCGCTCCAATGCGGCATGGGCTTTTTTCATCACACTCTTTCCGGGGCGAAAACCGGCTACACCGGAAAGCCCGGAACGAACGACGCCCATGGAAACGACGTCAAGCACGGTTATGGGAAAAGCTCCTGAAACATAGGTATATTGCGGCATGTAACCGATACGGTCCCCGCATTTGCCGGGAGCGCGTCCAAGAACACGCACGGTTCCTCTCTGTGGAATAATCAGCCCGAGCAGCAGCTTGATGAGGGTAGATTTCCCTCCTCCATTCGGACCGAGAACGGCAGTAAAATCGCCGCGCTCAATTTCGAGATTCACTTGTTCGAGAACAGGAGCGCCGTTGTAGGAAAACGTCACATCCTGCAAGGATATAACATGGTCCGCCACCATGCCCCCCTTATGGTTAAAAGATACTGTGCTTCGGGCGAGAATACAAAACGCTAAAAAAAAAGCAACCAATGCCAATGATTAGCAGGAAACAGCAATCCATGTGGCTACAAGCAGAAAAAAGGATAAAATAGCCACACTGCCATCCATGGAATGCGGTAACGCCCTGTGACGGCGAACAAATACACCAAGCGGCACTCCCATCACCAATCCGGCCAGAAATCCGAACAGATGCGCTCCAAGATCGGTATTTTCTCCGCCCGTTCCCAGCATGGCCAGTAACCCCAACCCTGCGGCCATGGGAACAAAAAATGACCGTACGGCGGTGACTATACGCCCATACAAATCGACTTCATCAACACGGTACGAGCTGCCGGAAAACGCCTGTACCGAAGAAAGCAAGCCGGCTGCACCGAATACAGCCGTGGAAAAACCTATGGAATCATGCGGAGCACCAAGCGCAAACGCATTGGCAATGTTGCCCAATACACCCGCGACCAAAGTTAATCCGAGCGCAAGGCCCGGCCCGACGCGCCTACCGAGAACTACCAGAAACGCGCCACCAACCATTGCGTTTCCGACCACATGTGCTCCATCGCCGTGCAGAGTCAGGGCGGTTATCGCCCGCCACCATTCTCCATTCAACATCTGCCTGGCGTTGGCACTGCCCAATGGCGCCCAGCTACCGGGGAAAACACCGAATCTGGGAAAAGCCATTGTGGTGCATGCATGAAACAGCACAAGCAAACTCATAAAAGCAACAGGAAGGGAAAGACTTCCCGGCACCACAGGAGCCTCCGGCTCCCTCTTGATGGGGGCAGCCTTATTCTCCTGGTGATACAATTCGATCTCCCGTGCGGCCCGCTGGCCGAACCATGCAGGAACAACCAGCCTGTGCCCCTCGGGCCTCGAATCCGATAACATGCGACAAGGCACACCCCGCGCAAGAAGGACAAGCCGCCAAATCCGAAGGTTATCCTCATCTGGGCGCGGCTCGTGGGCATCAAGCACCAAAGCAACGACATCCGTCCACACAGGATGTAAAAGTCGACGCAGGAATGTGGGACGGGACGGTTCGATTTCCATATCTTTTGATAAACTGTTCCGTATCTTTCGTGAAGAGTCACATGCGACACCTTCACAGAAAAGAGAAAAGCAGGTATCTCCAGTCCATGACGCACATTCGCTCTCTTGGCGCTCTTTTCACGGTCTTGTTTCTATTGGTTACCGCAACTCCATCATCAGCTCACAGCCAAAAGAATTCCACCGAACTAAAAGATATGGCCGGCCAGATGCTCATGGTCGGATTTCGCGGCTATTGCGCCACAGAGGGCTCACCCATTATGCGTAACATCCGGGAAAGGAATCTTGGCGGTGTGATCATTTTCGCCCATGATGTGGCTTTGAAAAAACCAAGACGCAATATCCAGAGTCCGCAGCAGTTGGATCGATTGACAACAGGTCTCCGGGCTGCGGCGACCATCCCCCTTCTGATTGCCATAGATCAGGAAGGAGGACGTGTACAACGACTTAAACCCGGCAACGGTTTTGCGAACACACCTTCCGCACAGAGAATCGGCGCATCAGGAGACGTACGACAGGCTTGGCGTGCTGGAGAACAAATAGGTTCAATGCTGAGCATGGTCGGTTTCAATCTTGATTTCGCCCCGGTGGTGGACGTCAATGAAAATCCGAGAAGCCCGGTCATCGGTGCAATCGGCCGCAGCTTTTCATCCAATCCGAACCGCGTGGCAGCGTTTGCGGAACGTTTCATCAATGGGCTGCACGCACACGGCGTACTGTCCTGCATCAAGCATTTCCCGGGTCATGGCAGCGCAGGAAGCGACAGCCATCTTGGGGTTACAGATGTTACCAGAACATGGAAGCCCGAAGAACTGATTCCTTATCGCACGCTTATCGAAAAGAACAAGCCGGACATGATCATGACCGCGCACATTTTCAATGCCAAGCTGGACCCGAAACTTCCGGCCACCCTTTCCAAAGCGGTCATTACCGGTATGCTGCGGGACAAACTTGACTGGCAAGGCGTGGTAATTACCGACGACCTGGACATGAAGGCCGTCAGCGAACAATACGGGCTCAGTGAACGGATTCGCCTTGCCATTCAGGCAGGAGCGGACATATTGCTCTTCGGAAACAATCTCGAATACGATCCCGATATCGCGGCCAAAGCCATCGACACGATATGCAATCTTGTGGAGTCTGGAGCCGTACCCGAAGAAAGAATCCGCGAATCCTATGAACGGATAATGAAACTCAAGAAAAAAATAGTTAAATAAAAAAGCGTGATAAATAAAAACATTTTTTTTGTTAACCATTTAACGGCCTATCATGTAACCATCCAGCCTTCCCTGGCGAACAATAAGGCATAACAATCATTTCAGGGGAAAACATGAAACAGAAACTCACTATCGCAGGGTTCCTGCCGCTGCTCATGCTGCTGGGCGCCTGCGCTTTTTTCACACCAGAACCGAGAGAACATCCGGAAGGTTCCCTTCCCAAGTCGTTTTCCCTGTACTCGACAGAACCCGCCACTCCAGACCAATGGTGGCGCAATTTCAATGATACCGAGCTGAACACGTTTGTGGAGTCGGCTCTGAAAGCCAATATGGATATCCGTCAGGCATGGGCGAAGCTCAAGCAGGCCAATGCCTCGGCCGTCAAATCCGGTGCGGACAAATACCCGACCCTGAGCGGCACCGGCAGCTACACGCATAAACGCACCCGCCCGGAAAGCGGCGGGTCCGCGTACAATACGGAAACCCATAAACTGGGATTGACCGCCAGCTATGAGTTGGACCTGTGGGGCCGCATCAACGCCGACACCATGGCCGACACGCTGGAAGCCAACGCCACCCGTGAGGACATGTCCGCGACGGCCATGACCGTGGCCTCGGAAGTCGCCTCCCGCTGGCTTGAAATCAAGGCCCAGCGGGAACTTGAAAAGCTGGTCCGGGACCAGATTAAAACCAACGAGACCTATCTCGAACTGATCGAGTTGCGCTTCGCGAATTCACTTTCCACGGCACTGGACGTTTATCAGCAGCGCGAAGCCGTTGCCAGCGCCAAGGCCAAACTCCCGCCGATCCTACGGAAGCAGCAAACGTTGCAGAACCAGCTCAACCTGTTGCTGGGCAAACCTGCCGGGAGCAAGCTGGATATCGCCCGAAAACCACTTCCCGACATGCCTGCTCCGCCATCTGCGGGACTGCCTGCCGACCTGCTGGCAAAACGGCCGGATGTACGGGCTGCCGGATTGCGACTTCACGAGGCGGACTGGAGTGTGGCCGCGGCCCGTGCGGACCGCCTGCCGTCGCTCAGCCTGACGGGCAACGGGCAATTCAACGGAACTCAGCTCGCTACCCTGTTCGACGGCTGGATGTACTCGCTGGCCGCCTCCATTACCGCACCAATATTCGACGGAGGCAGCCGCAAGGCCGAAGTGGAACGGACACGTGCCGCCGCCGAGGAAAAACTCTACGCTTATCGGGAAACGGTTCTCACGGCCGTCATGGAAGTGGAAAACGCCATGGCCGGGGAAAAATGGCAACGCAAATACGTTGCGGCCCTGGATGCGGAATTGAATGCGGCCCGCAACAATTTCAAGGAAGCGCTTGCCCGCTATGTAGCCGGACTCACCGAATATCTGGATGTGCTCAGCGCCCTCACCAGTGTACAGGATCTGGAGATCTCGCTGGTCGAAAACAAACTGGACCTCCTGGAATACAGAATATCACTTTATGACGCCCTCGGCGGAGACTGGATGCGAGCCATTCCTTTTGACAGCACCAACAACAAGCCGAAAACCGAAAAGAAAAAACAAGGGTAATACATCATGAAAGACAGTAAGCCCCCAAAACGAATATTTACGATCCTGATCAAATTCCTGCTGCCGCTGATAATCGTGCTGGCAGGCGTGGCCGGAGCATGTGCCATGATCGCGACCTCACCCAAGCCGCAAAGGGCCAAGCCCAAGCGGGTGCTTCCGCTGGTAACCACCAGTCCGGCGGCTTTGGGCAGCTATCAGGTCTGGCTGCCGGTCATGGGAACCGTTACCGCTTCCAAGGAAGTGACAATCGGTACGCAGGTCAGCGGACGCGTGCATTCCGTGAGTTCCCACTTCAAACCGGGCGGACATGTGGACAAGGGAGAACTACTGGTACAGATCGAACGCGAGGAATATGAACTCGCGGTCAACGAGGCAAAAAGCACAGTTGCCGAAGCCGAATATGACCTGCGAGTGGAAGAGGGCTACCAGAATGTAGCCAAAAAGGAATGGGCTGTTCTCGGCACCAAACCGGCCAGCAGTAAAGATGCGGAGCTGGCGCTGCGAAAGCCGCACCTGCTCAAGGTGCAAGCCGCACTGGGCGCTGCGGAATCCAAGCTCCGCGACGCACGGCTCAATCTTGAACGCACCAGCATCAAGGCCCCGTTCTCGGCCATAGTGCAGACAAAAAGTGTCGATGTGGGTTCCACGCTCTCGACAAACGACACCGTGGCCACGCTTGTGGGCACGGATGAATTCTGGATAGAAGCATCGATTGCCGCGGACCGGCTGGGCTGGATCAAAATCCCCCGACAAGGACACGAAGGGGAAGGATCCCCAGTGCGTATTACCGTAAAAAGCGGCGGTCTTACACATACCCGCACCGGCAAAGTCACCAGCCTGCTGCCCTCGCTTGAAACCGACAGCCGCATGGCCCGAGTGCTCATCACAGTCAAGGATCCCCTGAACCTGGAAGGCCGGGACAAGACACCGCCCCTGCTTCTGGACACATATGTCCGCGCCGAAATACAGAGCACCGAACTGGACAACGTGGTCGTCATCCCTCGTACCGCCCTGCACGACAATAGTACGGTATGGATTCTCGGCACGGACGACAAACTGGAAATACGCAAGGTAGATCCTGTCTGGAAAGATGTCTCCAAAATCGTTATCCGCGATGAAATCAAGCCCGGTGAAGCTGTCGTGACCTCAGGCATTTCCACCCCGGTGAACGGAATGTCCCTTCAGGTGGCAGCGGAGAAACGCAATGACGGATAACGGCAAAGGCCCTATCGCATGGATGGCTGGCAACACGGTTGCCGCCAACCTGCTCATGGCCGTACTCTTGGTTGGTGGTCTTTTGTTTATGCCGCAGATCAAGCAACAGGTCATGCCGGACTTCGAAATAGATTGGGTCATGGTCTCCGTCGCCTACGACGGTGCAAGCCCCGAAGAAGTGGAAAAGGGCATTATTCTGCCCATTGAGGACGCCATTCGCGGCCTTGACGGTGTAAACGAAGTCACCTCCACTGCACAGGAACAAAGTGGCACCGTGACCGTGGAAGCGGTCGAGGGCTACGACCTCATGAAGCTCAAGGATGAAATCCAGTCCGAAGTGGATCGAATATCCAACTTCCCGGAGGATGCGGATGAACCCGAAATAACCACCATTTCCCGCAGTCATGAAGTTTTGCAGGTCATGGTATATGGAGATGTTCCGGATACCACATTGCGCAGCCTGGCCGAACAGGTGCGCGACGACATGACTCTCAGCCCGCACATTACAAAGACAGAATTATCACTGGTTCCGGACTACGAAATATCCATCGAGATCCCGCAGGAAAAACTGCGAGCTTACGGTCTGACGCTTCAGAATGTTGCGGACAAGATCGAGGCGGCATCCGTGGAACTGCCCGGAGGCAGCATCAAGGCCTCGGGCGGGGAAATACTCGTCCGCATGAAAGAGCGCAGGGACTACGGAAGACAGTTCGAGGACACCCCGCTTCTGAGCACCTCCACAGGCTCCCAGGTTCTCGTGGGCGACATCGGTACGGTTATCGACGGTTTTGAGGACGAAGATATCGTCACGACTTACAACGGGCAGCCAGCTATCAAGGTTGAGGTATACCGTGTAGGCGACCAGACGCCGATTGAGGTGTCCGACGCGGGCAAGGAATACCTGAAAAACCTCAAAAACGAACTCCCGGACGGCGTGCATGTCGAAATCCTCAACGACTCTTCGGACATGTTCAGAAGCCGCATGGAACTGTTGCTGAAGAACGCCTATCTCGGCTTGGGACTTGTCTTCATATTGCTGGGACTGTTTCTCGAACCGAGGCTCGCCTTCTGGGTCGGACTGGGAATTCCCATTTCCTTTTGCGGTGCGTTCCTGTTGATGCCCTCTGCGGACATCAGCATCAACATGATCAGCATGTTCGGTTTTCTGATAGCCCTCGGCATAGTGGTGGACGATGCCATTGTGGTGGGAGAAAACGTCTACACGAAAATGCAGGAAGGCATGAGCGCCAAACAGGCGGCTATTGAGGGAACGCGCGGTGTCGCCGTGCCCGTGGTCTTTTCCGTGCTGACCAATATCGTGACCTTCATGCCCCTGTTTTTCCTTCCCGGCGTCATGGGCAAACTGATGGTCAACATTCCGGCAGTCGTAACCATTGTTTTCGCCATTTCACTCATTGAAAGCCTCTTTGTGTTACCTGCCCACCTTACACATGTGCATGGAGAAGGCAGCCGTTTCCTCAAACCCATTCTTGCGGTCCAGCGTTATGTCAACATCTGGCTCCAAGGATTCATCAACAGGGTTTACGAACCTTCGTTGGAAAAACTGTTGCGCGCCCGGTATATGGTCATTGCCACGGCTATTACCATTCTGGTTCTGACCGGTGCCTATGTTGCCAGCGGACGAATCGGTCTGACATTCATGGAGCGAACCGAGTCGGACTACGCCTATTGTCTTGCCGTGCTCCCATACGGTTCACCAGTGGAAGCCAGTGAAAAAGTGCGTGACAAACTGCTCGCTGCAGGCAGAAAGGTTGTTCAGGGCAACGGCAAGAACAATCTCTGCAAAGGATATTACTCCCAGATCGGCGGCAGCACGGACAACTCTTCCGGTTCCCATGTTGTGGAAGCGTTCTTCTATTTAACAGATGCCAAAAAGCGGCCCATATCCACGTTCGACTTTGTCCGCAAATGGAAGGAACAGACCGGAGATATCGCCGGTCTGGATACTATAACCTTCAAAAGCGACAAAGGCGGCCCCGGTTCCGAAAAATCCTTTACCGCTGAACTGCGTCACAAGGACGTGGAAACTCTCAAACTTGCTGCGGCGGAACTGGCGGAAAAACTGCACACGTATCCCAATGCCAGCGAGATTGATGATGGTTTTATTCCCGGCAAACGGCAACTGGACTTCACGGTCCGGCCAGAAGCGAAAAGCCTTGCCCTGACCGCCGAATCCGTAGCCCGTCAGGTACGGGCAGCCTATTACGGGACGCAGGCCACGAGTTTCCAGCGCGGCCGCAATGAAGTCACCGTCATGGTTCGTCTACCCAAGAAAGAACGCATGACAGAGCAAAGTCTTGACGACTTTGTCCTGCTGACGGACGAAGGCAAGGAAGTTCTGCTTCGGGACGCGGTAAACATTACCGAAGGCCGTTCATACACCTCCATTGACCGCCGAAACGGTCAGCGCATCATCGAAGTGACAGCCGACATCCGGCCCGAAAGCCAGACCGATCGGGTCAAGGCCGATGTCGTCAAAAACGTATTGCCCAAGCTCGTGGCGAAATATCCGGGACTGAGCTATGGCTTTGAAGGCAAACAGGCCGACATCTCCGAAGGCGTGTCCTCGCTCATTACCGGCCTGCTCATGGCCATGCTCGGCATCTTCGCCCTGTTGGCCATCCCCTTGCGCAGTTACTTCCAACCTCTGGTAATCATGACAGCCATTCCCTTTGGCATGGTTGGGGCCATTGCCGGGCATTTGATCATGGGCTACTCTCTCTCGCTCATGAGCCTGTTCGGCATCGTGGCTCTCACCGGGGTGGTGGTAAACGACTCGCTGGTGTTTCTGGATTGCATCAACAAACTTCGCGCCCAGGGCAAGGAAGTGTGGCAGGCCATCCTTCTGGCAGGATCACAGCGATTCCGTCCCATTATCCTGACGACGTTGACAACATTCTTCGGCATTATGCCGCTCATCTTCGAAACGTCGCGCCAGGCCAAGTTCATGATCCCCATGGCCTTGTCCCTCGGGTTCGGCATCGTCTTTGCCACGGGCATTACGCTGGTCATCGTACCGTGCCTGTACAAGATACTGCACGACGTCCAAACATTCTGGCAGCGCAAACATCCACTCCATCCGGACACAGCAGAACACAAGGCATAAAAAAAGCGCGGCTCTCACAGGGGCCGCGCTTTTACTTTGGGTAAAGTATGGCTACAACATATCCTGCTGAATGCCGGCTTCTTCGGTCAGCCGAACGATATCGCGCAATATCTTGAGAGTTTCCATGGCTTCCTGCGGGTCAAGCTTGCGCAGGGCAAAACCGGCGTGGACGATAATCCAGTCGCCAACTTCGACGGGTTCGTCAAGCAGCATAAGCGACGTCTGAATTGTGGCATCGCCTTCGCCTACCCGTCCGGTAGCCATGTCGTCTTCAATTTCCAGTATCTCAATCGGAACTGCGAGGCACATAAATCTTCTCCTCTGAAGGATTGTCCGCAGAGCGCTCCTTCCAGGTTCCGCCAACGGCTTCGATTTCCTTGAGCATGGTCCCGACGACTTCCGAAAGCCTGTCTTCCAGCTCCCGGGAAAGCGACGTGGCCATGTTCTGGTAATCGCGAGGTTCGATCCCTATAAGCACAACCTTTTCCGCGGACGGACATTGCCCGATCAGTTTACAGTTTGCCAGCACGTCAAGCAAGTCTGTCTGGTGCATGGAATTCTTGAAGGCGAGACACTTGCTCAGATCATCTCCCATCAGGCGATGGATGTCGCCGGGTTCGCCGTCGTTGAGCACGATATCAACGATGACCAGCGCATCGCACTCCATGATCGGCCCCATGAGTTTGGACCCAAGCGTTCCGCCGTCCATGACCGTGACATTGGAAGAAAATTCATATTTCTGTTCCAACTCTTCAACAACCCGAACGCCGAAGCCTTCGTCCGTATAGAGCACGTTGCCTACGCCAAGTACGAGTATGCGTGTATCTTTGTTTTCCATTAAATTGAAGTAAAAGACGGAAACCCGGAGGTCAATCTCCGGATTCCCGCCAGTGTTTTGATAGTATGTCCCGTCAACTACAGGATCTTGAACTTCTGGACGTTACCGGTCTTGTTGTCGATGACGTGCACGCCGCAGGCGATGCAGGGGTCATAGGAGTGAACGGTACGAAGGATTTCGACCGGACGCTCGGGATCGAAGATCGGGGTATTGTCCATAAGGGCTTCTTCCACGGGGCTGGCCAGGTCGTTGTCGCAACGGGGGCCGAGGTTCCATGTGGAAGGCACGACCAACTGGAAGTTGTTGATCTTGCTGTCCTTGATGTCGATCCAGTGGGACAGGGCGCCGCGAGGAGCGTTGACAAAACCCACGCCCATGGCGCTTGCGGGCATGTCCCAATCCTTGCAGATGTCGACTTTGCCCTTGGCCACGTTTTCCTTCAGGTCTTCGACCCACTCGGCAGTCTTGAGTGCGATGATCAGGCACTCGATGCCGCGTGCGCCGGTACGGCCCAAGGTGGAGAACAGGGCGTCCGGACCAACTTCCAGCTTATCCAGCACGAAGTTGACGTACTTGACGAATTCTGGCTGACCGAGGCCGTAGTTGACCAGACAGTGAGCCAGCGGACCGACTTCGATGCTGCGGCCGTCATAGCGCGGGGCTTTCATCCAGCTGTAGCGTTCGTTGTCGTCCAGGCTGGTGTATTCAGGCTCGGTAACACCCTTGTACGGATGCTTCGGAGAACCCGGCTTGTACCAGCTGTGCTTGACGTGTTCTTCAATCTTGCGAGGATCAAAGTCTTTCACATCGGCGATCTTGCGATCAAAGATGACGCCCGGCTTGATGTAGCGGGAATCGAGATCGGCTTCGCCGCCCTGTACGGGGAATTCGCCGAAGCTCAGGAAGTTGGTGGTTCCGCCGATAGCGGCCCAATCCTTGTAGAACCCGGCAACAGCGACCAGATCCGGGATGTAGTAATCCAGAATGAAGTCCTTGACCTCTTCGTACAGGCCCAAGAAGTCATTAATGTATTTGTCGGTGAGGCCTTCGTAGCAGGTCACGCCGCCCATAACGGTGAACTGGGTGTGCGGGTTTTTCGCCCCGTACACGGCCATCATGCGTGCAGCCTTGACCTGGAGGTGCAGAGCCTTCAGGTAGTGGCACGTGGCGATCAGATCCACTTCCGCAGGAAGCTTGTATGCATCGTGTCCGCCAGGCCGCAGGAAGTAGGCATTGGTAAAAATGCCCAAACGTCCGGAATCCACGATACCCTTGACGGTATCCTTGGTCTTCTGGAGGTCTTCCTTGGTGGAGAAGGTTTTGGGCGTACGAACGGTTCCGGCAACAGCCTTGGCCAGTTCGGCAGCCTTGTCCACGTCGGCGTTCAGGGCATTGGCGACGTTGACCCAGTCCAGAGCATGCAGATGATAGAAATGCACGATGTGGTCGTGCATGAACTGAGCGGCCAGGACCAGGTTGCGGATGATGGTGGCGTTGTGAGGCAGAACCTTGTCAACACCTACAGCATTATCAACGGCGCGGGTGGATGCCAGTGCGTGCACATATGTACAAACACCGCAGGAACGCTGGGTGAAATGCTGAGCATCGCGCGGGTCGCGACCCTTCAGGATAATTTCAAGACCGCGAAAGAGCTGCGAGCTGCTTTTCACGTCAATAATTTTGCCGTCTTCAACGATGGCTTCAACGCGAAGATGGCCCTCGATACGGGTAACCGGGTCGACTACGACCCGCTCGCCCTTGCCCTCGGCCCACGTCCATGCGGGAGCTTTAGGAGTGCAACCAGCCATATCGTTTCCTCCTTGCTTCGTCTAACTCGTCTACTTTGTTAACGAAACGCTGAACTGTCCTAGATTTCCGTCAAATCGGCATAAATGTCTTTAATGCCTTCCCAATTCTCTCCATCCCAGAAGTTGGGTTCGGAGCAACCGATGCAGGGGTGACCCGCCTGAACCGGCCAGTTGATCTGGTTGAATTTGACCGTGGGGCAGTTGTTATAGGTTTCGGGACCGCGGCAGCCGAGTTTACGCAAGCACCATCCCTTTCTGGCTTCTTCAGAGCCGAAGGAGGGGGCGAACTCGTCATTGTCGAAATGTTCTTGACGCGGGCAGTTGTCGTGCACGCTCTCGCCATAGAATGCGACCGGGCGCAGGACATCGTCCAGCTCGGGCAAGCCCTTGGTGAGGTAGTGAACAATGGTGCCGACCAAGTTGAACGGGTTTGGCGGACAACCAGGTACATTCACGATGGGCGCGCCGGGAACCACTTCGCTGACACCCTTGGCCTGCGTCGGGTTCGGAGCGGCAGCCTGAACGCCGCCATAGGTAGCGCAGGTACCATAACAGATGGTAGCCTGTGCGCCTTTGACCACTTTTATGGTGGTATCCAGCATGGTGTGGCCGGAGACCTTGCCGTAAGCGCCCGCTTCGTTGTGCACACCAGCAACGGCGGTAGGAACGGCACCTTCCACCACAGCGACGTACCCCTTGGGGTCGTTCATGGTGTCGATCATGGCTTTTTCAGCCATTTCACCGGCAGCAGCCATGATGGTTTCGTGGTAGTTGAGAGAAATTACATCGAGGATCAAAGCATCGATATACGGCTCGACAGTACGCAAAATGGACTCGGAACATCCGGTACATTCCGCGTTGTGGAGCCAAATGACATTAGGCCGTTTGTCTGAGGTCAAAGCCTGGGCCACTTTCGGAGCGAAAGCCGGTCCCATGCCCATAACAGCGGCAACGGTCCCACAGAACTTCATGAAATCACGGCGAGATATCCCCCGCTTCTCCAACCGTTCCACAGCACCATCCCTGCCATGACCTACGGAAATTTTCATAGAACACCTCCGTAAAAAGTATGAGTCTCTTCTGGCGCAAATACGCCGTTTATCCACTCATAGATACCGGGCGAACGCCCGAATACACCAGCCACCCTTGTAACACGAAGAATTTATTCGTGTCATAACGAACACATCAATCTGCCAAAAGTAACATAACCACCTGGAAAGATTGACTAACAAATCACTACTAGTCTTTACGGACAAAAGCAATAGCGAGTGCCAAAAAAGTTTCAACGGTGACAAACCTATGCACGAATAAACAAAGAATCGGCAGCAAGCAGGCACAGGTTTCATGGTATTTTACCGTCTCAAGTATAAAAAGAGCCGTATCTTCCCAAACAAAAAGGTTTTGGTTACCATTTATACATGAAAACACCTTTCAGGAAAACCCTTGAGGTCAGTAAAAAGCGTTTTGTACTTGAGCGAGGGCCGCATCTCCCACCGCTACCGCTATCGTTGATCATTCCAAAAGAGCCAGTACGAATATCAGACATTCTCCCAATCCTGTTCCATATTGCGGACAAGGCTTTTGACCTGACAATACGCGAGCATGCCGACAAGGGGCTGCATATGGCCTGCGGTCCGGGGTGTGGACATTGCTGCAAACAACTGGTTCCCGTTAGCGACCATGAAGCTTTCCATCTGGCCCGTGTGGTGCGTGAGATGCCCGAACCACAACGGCGGCAAACCGAAGCCCGCTTTGAAGCCGAACTGGATAAACTGCGATCAGCCGGGATATTGGAAGAGCTATTGGATTTTTTCCGCAACCGGGTGCATAACGCCGCGGAATACAGGAAGTGGCAAAAGCAGTATTGGGAACTTGGAATTTCCTGCCCGTTTCTGGTGGACGAATCATGTTCCATCCACAAGCAACGTCCCATAACCTGCCGTCAGTATTCAGTAACAGGCTCCCCGGAAAACTGTCGTTTCGTGTTCTCGTCGGACCATGTCGTGGATGAGATACACCAGCCCGTGGATCTGGGCGGTACGCTGGCGGCATTCACCGGGGCAGGAACTCGAGCCAGCCGGGTGGTACCCATCATTTTTGCACTGATGGCCGAAGAAGAGCTGGAAGAACAGGACTTGCCGGAACTCCCGGCGGAAAACATGATTGGGCGCTTTCTGGACTTTGCGTCCATGTGCTATTGTGACAAGGCATAAAAAAAGAGGGGAAGGCCGCAAATCCTTCCCCGCTCCTCATATGAAATGCCACTCCTACGTCACCTTTGGATGCGGCAATCGTGCTTGGTGTCAAAAAGGTCCGCTGTTTTTAGCCAAAACCCCTCGCCATGTCAACGAGGATAAGCGTTTTTCTTGCACAGGAGCAGATAATGAGTGTAATTTTGGAGTTTTCCATCTTTCCAATGGACAAGGGCGCGAGTGTCAGCCCTCATGTAGCCAAAGCCGTAAAGATTATCCGGGACTCGGGCCTTCCTTTCAAATTCGGTCCCATGGGGACTTGCATCGAAGGAAGCTGGGAACAGGTATCCGAGGTCGCCGGGCAATGCATGGCCGCCATGCAGGTCGACAGCGAACGGGTCTACATGAGCATGAAGGCTGACTGGCGCAAAGGCCGAACCGATGGAATGAAGTCCAAAACCCAGAGCGTACGGGACAAAATAGAGTAAAAAGGATATATAACGATACCGGCCATGACGTGAATTCGAGCAACCGCAACCGGAGATTACACCATGCCTCTTCTCGGCCAGCAACCGACCATGCCCATGAAGCAGGTTTCGCAAGGCAACTTTCTCTCTCGTACCATGCTCAAGCACAACGTGATCTTCAACCAGGGGTCACGGGGCGATGCTGCATTCATTCTCATCAGGGGGAAGGTGGAAATCTCCGGCACGGTTGACGACCGCAAAAAAGTTTTCGCCATCGTCAATCCCATTTCCATATTTGGTGAAATGGCCCTTTTTCTGGAGGATCAAACCAGAACGGCTACAGCCACGGCTCTGGAAGACTCCGAGGTGGTGGTCGTTACCCGGGACGACCTCGACGACTACCTGAACACGGCCCCCAAAGTAATTTCATCCATCCTTACGGTACTGGTAAGCCGTCTCAAGGCTACCACGAAAAAAGCCATGCGCGTACCGAGCATTCCCATGGGAATAGTACGCACCCTGGACCTTTTCGCGACCAACGGCTGCATGGAGCTGGAATATACGCCTACCGTGCAGACTCTCATGGAAACCTTGGTAGCGCCCCGGGAAAAAGTGGAAAACTACATTTCCAACATGGTGGCACAAGGTTTCTTGTCCATGGGCAGAAACAGCAAGGACAAATGCATAATCCACATCAACCATGTCGATCTGCTCAATCAGGTTATTCAGAAAAGCGGAAAGCAGACTTAACCGACAGCCACCAGTTCCAGATCGCCCCATGCAGCTACCTGCTGCCCACACTGGGCGAAGACTCCGGACAGCCCGGCTGAAACCAACACCCCTGCCCGCTCCAACACCTGCTCAACGTCGTCCCCACTCTTAAGCAGATTGCATAAAGCCGTCGCGGCTGCGTCGGCAAATGCACCGTCTTTGGAAAGCACTGTCACCAAATCGCCGCATCCGAGACTCAGGGAATGCCCTATCCTGCCGGATGAAGAACATACGGCCAAGGGGAAACGGTCCGGGGCAAGACGAATCCCCACGTGGGAACCGCCTTTCGGATCAGGAAGCAACGCAACAATCCTCTCCCGGGACGAATGAAGAAAAACGTCCCCGCCATTCTCCACCACAATGTCACCATGATCCGGCTGCAAACGTTCGGCAACCATCTGCGCCACAGTCCCGGCCACAGCTGCCATAGGGCCTACACCACAGGCTTTGCCGGCCTTCGCCATACGATGCACGATTTCCGGTGCAGTCTCCGGCACAGGGACAGGCACCAAACTCGCACTGAATTCAGGATGCAGCAGAATATGATTTTTGAGTTGCCCACGCAGTTCACGAACCACATCCGCAGTTTCCCGACTCAAATCCTTTGCGGCCAAAAGGAAAAGATCTGTTTCCTCAACAACGACCTGAAAGCCCATCTCGCCTGAGGCGGGATGGATCGTTTCCCGGTACCCACGGCCGACAGTATCATGAACAGGACTCATCCTATGCGTTCCTCTGTTCAGCAGAAAAACGGATCACGATTAAAATCCCATATCTTCATTGACGAGAATGACGTGAACACGCCCCTTGGGGAAAGATTTTTCCGTGACAGTCCAAACGTTGCAGATACGATCTGGACTGCTACAGTCATGACAGATGCCGGTTTTGCTACAGGGTGTTTTCTTTTTCAGGCGCATGGCGTTGACCGGAGCGACATAATCCTTGATCCGGTCCATGGCCTGTTCCAGGCCCGGCACAACCTTGTTGCGGCCCATAATGATGACGACATTACGCGGCCCGAAATTTATGGCTCCCACGCGATTGCCGATCATGTCGAGATTCACCAGCCAGCCATCTTCGGTAACGGCATTGGAACCGGTGATGAAAAGGTCCGACAGCAACGCCTGCCGCCGCCGTTCGACCATGGCTTCAGGAGTGAGGCTCTTGTCATACGTATCGATGACTTCAAAATCGTGCCTGTCCTTGAGAGCATCGTAAACTCCGGTTCCCACCATGGTCAGAGAACCACCCCAGGATACGGACTTTGGTTTGAGCGCAGGCACGATTTCTTCCAGCACGACGCGACGGGCTTCGGCACCGTCATCTACCACCGAAACCGCAAAATTATTTTCTTTCAAGGCCTCTGCCACGTCCTGCAACCGCAGGTTCCAGTAATCGGCAATAACGTCGCCCATAACACTGCTCCCGGCGCGATCCACGCCATGCTTATTATTTTCCTATCAAAAAGATATTCCAAGCCGCGCCCTGATACCTGCCGGAACTTTCATCAGCGAAGCGGCTGTTTTTCCTCTCGCATTTCATCAAAAGTTCGTATATCAGATTCACCCGTTGGCGAAAAGCAGGCCAATACCGATATCATCGAAAAGCCCTTGGGTAACCCTTGACGGATGTAGCCCTTCCCGCTATATGCTTCCGTTCGACGTTGCCAACAACGACAATTTTACTCTCAGGAGATTAGATATGAAAAGAACATATCAGCCGAGCAAGACCCGCAGGAAAAGAACTCATGGTTTTCTGGTGCGTTCCCGTACCAAAAACGGCAGGAAAGTCATTGCCCGCCGTCGCGCCAAAGGACGCAAGAGATTAGCTGTTTAAGCTGGACAAAGGAACGCCGACTGCTGAGTCGGCCCCAGTTTACGGCTTGCTTTGAGCGTGGCGTCAAGCACCATTGCAGGTATTTCATAGTCTTTGCCCTGCGCAGGGACTCCGCCAGACCCGGCCCCCGGTTGGGTCTGGTGGTTAGCCGTAAGGTGGGTTCGGCAGTCGTGCGCAATCGCGTTAAACGGGTAGTGCGCGAGTTTTTCAGGCTGCACCAACATGAAATCGACCTGCCGTTGGACCTTGTCATAGTTCCCAAACGCAGGCTTGATCCCGGGCAGCTGGATATCACCCTCGCAGAAGAGGAGTTCGCCCCACTGCTTTCCCGACTTCGGGAGGCGGCACGCAAGAACTCCAATGAGAGGAAATGATGCGCTTCATTTGCATGGCGCTCATTCGCTTTTACCAATACTGCATCTCTCCTCTGAAACCCGGTTGCTGCCGGTTCATTCCCTCGTGCTCAGAATACGCCTTGGAAGCATTCTCCAAACACGGCGCCCTCAAGGGCTTCGTGCTTACGTTTTTGCGCCTTGTCCGCTGCCAGCCTCTATGCAAGGGGGGTTATGACCCCGTCCCTGCCATCTGGCCATGCCCCAAACCCAAAAGTGAGACAAATTGATGGACAACAAACGCCTTATCCTCGCAGTTTCCCTGAGCATGCTCGTGGTTTTCGCGTGGAATTTCTTCTTTGCGACACCGCCCCAAAAGCATCCCGCTCAGCAGGCAGCTACGACTGAAAAAGCGCGACAGGCGCCTTCCGTTTCCGAGGCCGCTCCGGCTACCCCTGCGCCCAGTTCTCAGGACTTCGTCCCCACAGAGGGACGTACCGTCAAGGTTGACACTCCGTTGTACACGGCGGTTTTCAACAGCGATGGCGGCATTCTTGAATCTTTCGTACTCAAAAACTACAAACAAACCATCAAGCCCGACTCTCCGGATGTGGATTTGGTGGGTAAAGACGCCATTGCCAAAGGCCCCATGGGCGTTATCCTGACCCGCAAAGGCCAGGAACTGCATACGTGGCTTGGCGGCAAATGGGCTTTCGAAGGCAGTGATCTGAATATCACGGAAGGCAAGCAGGTGCTGGTCTTCACGGGACAGTCCGGCGACTATCGTCTGGAACGCCGCCTGACCTTTGATGCAAAGACCTATCTCATAGACGAAGACCTTACGGTCACCAACATGAGCACCACGGGCTTCGAGGCATCCGTGTCCTTTACTGCCGCAGCCCAGTCCATGACCGCGAAAGATGACCGATACAACCCCACCCGCATTTCCTGGCTCAACGATTCCGGCAGGGACGAAGAAACGGACCGTGACGACCTCAAGGAAGAGGGCGTAACCTCCGGGAATATGCTCAAGTGGACCGGCATCCAGTCCAACTACTTCCTGTTCGCGATCATTCCGGGTGCTGAAAACTCCGTGATGTACTCCGGTGTGCAGGATGACATCTTCCGCATGGCCGTCGAGGAACCGGCCACATTGCTGCCCAACGTGGCCAAGACCATGAAGGCGTCCTACTATGTCGGCCCCTGCGAACGCGACATGCTGGCAACCATGCCCAACGAACTGCAACAAGCCGTGCATTTCGGCTGGTTCGACGTGCTGGCAAAGCCGTTGCTCATCGCTCTGGACTACCTGTACCAGTACGTGCACAACTACGGCATCGCCATCATCATCCTGACCATTCTCATCAAGCTCGTGTTCTGGCCCCTTTCCCAAAAAAGCTACGAATCCATGGAACGCATGAAAAAACTGCAACCCATGATCACCAAGCTCAGGGACAAATACGGGGATGACAAGCAAAAGCTGCAGCAGGAAACCATGGCCCTGTATAAAACATACAAAGTCAACCCGGCCGGAGGCTGCGTGCCCATGCTGTTGCAGATTCCGGTCTTCTTCGGCCTGTACAAGGCCCTGCTCGGCGCCATTGAATTGCGCCACGCTCCATTCATCGAATTTGTGCCCTTCACCAAAATAGTGTGGCTGGCCGACCTCTCGGCCAAGGACCCCTATTACGTCACGCCGCTGATAATGGGTGCCACCATGTTCCTTCAGCAGCTTATGACTCCGACGGCCGGTGACCCGACCCAAAAGAAGATCATGCTCTTCATGCCCGTGGTCTTTACTTTCATATTCCTTAACTTCCCTTCAGGGTTGGTGGTCTACTGGCTGCTCAACAACTTGCTGTCCATCGGCCAGCAGTGGCTCATGATCGCGAAAAACAAGAAGAAAGAGGCCCAAAACAAAGCTGCGTAAACAAAGAGGCAGGCCCCCTCGAAAGATCCTAAGGAATCACATATGAGTGAATTCAAAGAGTTCCAGGGAAAAACCCTGGATGAAGCCATCGAAACGGCGTGCGAGCACTTTGAGCTCAAACGCGATAAACTTGAAATTGAAATCATCAAGGGCGGATCTACGGGCATCTTCGGTCTTATGGGTGTAAAAAAGGCCGAAATCAAAGCCCGCCCCCGTGTAAGCATGGATGCAGGCGACCTTTTGGCCGCTCCCCGTAAGCAGGAAGAGCCCAAAAAGGAAGCACCGAAAAAAAGTGCTCCCAAGAAAAAGGAACCGCGTCCGTCCGAACTAAAAGAAGAAAAGGAAAAGGCCGCTCCCAAACGGGAACAGAAGCCCAAGGCAGCCAAGCCGAAGCCTGCTCCGGCACCGCGCCGGGAAGAGGAAGCCGAGGCTCCGCGCATTGAGGAGACGACTCCTGAAAGCGCACCGGAGCAAGCTCCCAAAGAAGTGGTGGACGAATTCGCGGACATGAACAAGGACGAGCTTGAAGCCGTCGTCCGTGAAGTTGTCGGAAAGTTGCTTTTCCCCATCGTGGGCGAAACCAAGCTGGAAGTCTCGTTTGACCCCGACCGCCTCAAGGTATTCATTGACGACGAGGAAAACAGCGGTCTGATCATCGGCCGGGAAGGTCAAACGCTTTCTTCCCTGCAATACCTGACAAATCGTCTGGTATCACGCCGCATGGAAGCCTCTATCCGCATCCAGATCGATACCGGTGAATACCGTGAGCGCCAGGATGAAAAGCTCCGGCAGATCGCCAACCATCTTGCGGACAAGGCTTGTCGTATCGGCCGTACACAAAGCACCAAACCCCTGAGCTCTTACCATCGCCGGGTTGTTCATCTGGCGTTGCAGGACAGTGACGGGGTCTTCACACGCTCCAAGGGCGACGGTCCCATGAAGCGTGTGCTCATCGTACCCAAGCGTAAGAACAACCGCCGCAACCAGCGGAACTAGTTGTTTTACCCGATTGCGCCGGCGGTTTCCGTGGGGGAAACCGTCGGCCCCCTTATCCCGCGCCCATATAACGCGGTCCCCGCGAGGCATCCTGCATGATCAACGCCGCGCACAGGAAAGACACCATCGCTGCAGTAGCCACGCCCCCCGGACAAGGTGGAGTGGGCATCATCCGATTGAGCGGTCCACAGTCTCTCACCATAGCCAAACAGCTTTTTCACGCTTCCCGAAACGATTTTTCAGAGTTCAAGCCCTACATGTTGCACCATGGTCAGCTCAAGGACTCCCAAGGCCTTGTGCTGGATGAAGTGCTCACGGCGTACATGCCCGGTCCCAAATCCTTTACCGGCGAAGATGTGGTGGAATTCAACTGCCACGGTGGGCAAGCCATTCTCGCTTCCGTGTTGCAGGAATGTCTGAACGCAGGTGCGCGTCTGGCCCAAAAGGGTGAATTCACTCTCCGGGCTTTTCTGAATGGCCGCATGGATCTGACACAGGCCGAAGCCATTGCGGAAATGATTCACGCACCGACCCGAGCTGCGGCGCACATGGCGCAGATCAAACATTCCGGCCTGTTGGGTGAGGCCATTGCAGCTTTGCGCTTCCAGTTGGAAGAACTACGTGCACAGCTTTGTGTTGCCGTGGACTTTCCTGAAGAGGAACTGGAATGTCTATCCCCACAGCAACTTATTGCCGCCAGCACGTCGGTCAGGGAAAGCATAAATGCCCTGCTCGCCGCCGTGGAACGCACCAAGGCATGGCGCGAAGGCGCCCTTGTTGTGCTGGCAGGCATGGTCAACGCAGGCAAGTCCAGCCTCATGAACGCCCTGCTCGGCCGGGACCGCGCAATCGTAACGGATATCCCCGGCACCACACGCGACTACATCGAGGAAAATCTCGATCTTGACGGCCTGCGGGTCCGGCTGGCGGATACAGCCGGCATGCGCGAAAGCGAAGACACCGTAGAACTGGCAGGCATGACCATCAGCCGGGAACTGATGGATCAGGCAGACCTGATTCTTTTCGTGGTGGACAACTCCGCCACCATTGCGGACGAAAACGTGGACGCCTGCCTTACGCTGGACCCGGCAAAAACCATCGCCGTTATGAACAAGACGGACGAAATCGCTGCGGAACCCCAGCCATGGAAAATTTTCAAGCGTTACATGTTTGAACTTGTTAAGGTTTCGGCCAAAACAGGTAAGAATCTGGACAAGCTTACCTCGGCCATTCGCAAACGCCTTCTGGAAGGCCAGGCGCAACCCGATCCTGACGAACTGGTGCCCAACGCCCGACAGGCCATGGCCCTGAAACAGGCATGCAAGGAACTGGAGGACATGGAATCCGACGCTTCGGCAGGCATACCCTATGACCTTTTGGGCGTGCGTTTGGAAACCGCCTGTAACCATCTGGATGCCATCACCGGAACCATTAGTTCGGACGAAGTCCTCAACGCAATATTCGACGATTTTTGCATCGGGAAATAACCATGGAAGATTTCAGAAACGTCATCGACTTCAAGAATGTGACCTGCGGGCTTGTCCCGGCCATCATCTCCGAACTGGAAAAACGCACAGAAGACGAAGTCCGCGTTTTTGTCCGTCAAGGCATCCGCGACGAGCTATGGAACAGCTTCGGCTCCGGCGGCCAGTGGGAAATAGAGATGAAGGACGGTATGTTTCATGATGAAATCATTTTCCGCCGGGTCAAAAAAAAGGATCTCGACCCATTGAATCTTATGGACTTCTAGCCAAAGCTCCTCTTCGACTCCTGGCAAATCCGGCCGTCCAACAGCCGTCTCCGCCCCAAAATCACATTTGCTTTCCATGCCGCACCGGCATAAGAAATTTCCTGCATCTGTGTAAAATCGCCGCCCCATTACCAAAGGAATCCTCGTGAAAAAAGACGTTACATCGGAACCGTCTGTGGTAAATGACATTCTGGACCGCGCCGACGTCCTCTGGCTGGCTTTTCAGGACGAGGAAGGTCTCTGTTCAATCCCCATGAATTTTGCTCGCGAAGACGGCATCCTGTACGTGCACTCCGGACGCGACGGACGCAAATTCCGCGCTCTGGACACGAGGGCGACCATAGCTTTCAGCTGTGCGGTGGATGTGAAGCCAAAAACCAGCCGAGACGCCTGTGGCTTCGGCTATTACTTCAAGAGCGTCATGGGCACGGCCATTCCGTACCTTCTTCCCAAAGAAGAGACTGTGGACGCCCTTGATATCATCACCCGGAAATACGCAGGTGAGACACTCCCTTACAATGTACGGGTTGTGCCCAAAACCGCAGTGTTCGCCCTGCACATCGCCAAGGCCACTGCCCGCGTCAAATAATAACCAGCATCTCAAACCTCAAAACACCAACGAAACCATGACAGACAACAAGACCTTGCTGCGCTCCTTTGCCAGCGACAACAATGCAGGCGCGCATCCGGCCATCATGCAGGCCGTAGCGGAAGCCAACCATGGATACATGCGCGGATATGGCGAAGATCCCATTAGCGAACGGGCCGACGCGCTGCTCAAGAAGCAGTTCGGCGAGGATGCCCGGATATTTTATGTGACCACAGGCACAGCCGCCAATGTGCTGGGACTGCGTGCTGTCACCCGCACATACAATTCCGTGCTCTGCTCATCCATGGCGCACATAAACATGGACGAATGCGGTGCACCGGAGGCTTTCGGCGGCACCAAGCTGGTGACCATTCCTTCGGAAGACGGCAAACTGACGCCGGGCATGATCGCTCCGTATCTCGGGCATGTCGGCTTTGTTCACGCCAGCCAGCCCAAAGTCATTTCCATCACCCAGACGACCGAAGAAGGCACGCTCTACACTTTGGACGAAATCGAGGAACTGGTCCATTTCGCCAAGGACCACGATCTGCTGGTCCACATGGACGGGGCGCGTATAGCCAATGCCTGCGCCGCGCTGGACTGCTCGTTCTTCGACCTGACCACGGCTTTGGGCATAGACCTGCTTTCTTTTGGGGGGACCAAGAATGGCCTGCTCATGGGTGAGGCCATTGTCTTTCTGAACCCCGAAATCGGGGAAGGATTCCAATACCTACGCAAGCAGGGCATGCAACTTGTGAGCAAGATGCGTTTTGTTTCCGCCCAGATGGAGCGCTACCTTCAGGACGACCTCTGGCTTGAAAACGCTCGCAATGCCAACGACATGGCAAAACGGCTGGCGCAAAAGGCCGGAGAAATCGAGCATGTGACCATCAAGGGCGAGGTGCAAAGTAACGGCGTTTTTGCTCAAATTCCACCGGAATCCACGGAAATCCTGCTGGAAAAATACTACTTTTACGTCTGGGATGAACATTCCCACACCCTGCGCTGGATGACATCGTGGGCCACCACGGAAGCGGAAGTTGATGAATTTGTGGCAGACATCAGAAAAGCTGTGGAGCAAGTGAAATGATCATTGAAAGAGTTTGCGTATTCTGCGGTTCCAACCCGGGCAACACCGAAGCCTATGCCGATGCAGCAGCGCAGTTGGGCAAGACCCTCGCCGAAAAAGGCCTTGGCGTTGTCTATGGCGGTTCCAGCGTAGGACTTATGGGGCGCGTGGCCGATGCTGCCCTTGCCGCAGGCGGCGAGGTCTTCGGCGTGATACCTGAGAAGCTCCGCGCCAAGGAAATCTATCACACGGAACTGACCAAGCTGCACGTGGTAGAATCCATGCATGATCGCAAGGCGCTCATGGCCAAAATGGCCGATGCGTTCATCGCCCTGCCCGGTGGTATCGGTACGTTTGAGGAGTTCTTTGAAGTGCTGACGTGGAATCAGCTCGGCTATCACCAGAAACCGTGCGGCCTGCTCAACGTCAACGGCTATTACGCCCAAATGGCGAACTTTCTCGACAACGTCGTGCAGGAAGGCTTTTTGATGCAGGAGCACCGCAACATGGTGCTAGCCTCGGATAGCCCCGAGGAATTGCTCGAAAAGTTCGAGAGCTATGATCCGCCTCAGGTGGACAAGTGGATTGATAAGAAGAAGAGGTTGTAATCTATAGAAAAGAATACTTTTCCCAGCCTTCGTTCCATATATCAGACAAAATCAGGTGAGCATTCGAAAGGTGCTCGCCTGATTTTTTGTTGTCGATTGGAGGGCAGCCCTCAATGAGATGTCCAGGACTTGCGAATCAATGCTCGTCAACGTCCACAGCATCAAGATCGTCGAGTTTGGTAGCGATGCTGATTGAAGTTGTTATTCGCTTTTCTACTGGTTTGGATTCGATTGCGTCTGCGGCTGCCATTACGCCGAGATACCCCATATCATACGGACGTTGCAAAACGACGCCATGGATTTCCCCTCTTTTGAGCGCCGCATGCACTTCGCTGGTGTAGTCAAATCCCACAAATTTTACGATGCCAGCCAGCCCCGTATCTTTCAAAGCACGCAAACATCCCACGGTGGTCGCCTCTCCCGGAGATATCACGGCCTCTACGTCCGGATGCGCCTTGATGATGTCGGAGACACGGTAATACGTTTTGCCAATGCTCACACCGATATAGCCGGAATCAACGATTTCGACACCTGACGCTTCCCCAAAGGCTTTGAGCATACCTTTCTCTCTTGCAACGGTGGAGGCGTTATTTTTCTTGTAGCGAAGCAGGAGTACTTTTCCGTTGGAATCAATGAGGGATAACAAGAACTTGGCCGCATCATACCCTGCGCGGTAATTGTCGGTCGCCACGAAAGAAACATCCTCGCTGAATTCCGATGCTGAATCGATAATAACAACGTGAATACCCTGATGGTGAGCTTTTTCAAGAAGGTCTGTGGAAATCGAACTGTGGCTTGGCGCTATCACGATAGCGTCAACCCTGTCATCAATCGCCTGCTGTATGATTCCCAACTGCGCCCGGTAGTCATCGGAGGTGCGCGGACCACGGAAAATGATTGACACTCCTCGCTCTTCGCCTGCCTGAACTGCCCCTTTCCTAACCCATTTCCAATATTGGACCCGCTCGCCTTTTGGAATGACAAGAACAGTGGGACCATCGGCAAATGCCGGCGTACACAAGAATAACGCAATGAGCAGAAACGCGAGCGAACACTTCATCCCCTCTCCTTTGAGCTTATTGACAGGTAGTCCAACTATAAAAAACTCTCCGAATTAATATCAAGCGGTCAGCATTATAATTATCGCCGGACCGAGGCAGGATTGGAAATGGAAGAAGTTTTGAAGTGCTGAGACGACTCTTAAAGACGTAGGAAATGCTTGATCAGTTTAAGACGTATGATCCGCCCTTGGTGGACAAATGGATTGAGAGGAAGAAAGGGTTGTAAAAGCGCTTCCAATTTGTATATTTTATTTGCGGTGTACAAAGTCGTAACAGCAAAATTGCATAGTAATTAAACCCATATACAAACTTACAGGAGCCCACACATGGCAAAAGCAACGGCCCGCCACCTCTTGGTTAGTGATGAACAAACCTGCCTGGACCTGAAAAAACAAATTCAGGACGGCGCCGATTTTGGAGAACTGGCAAAGAAGCACTCCAGTTGTCCTTCCGGTCAGAGCGGCGGCGATCTCGGTGAGTTCGGCCCTGGTGTCATGGTCCCGGAATTTGACACCGTGGTGTTTAACGAAGCTGTTGGCGAAGTTCATGGCCCGGTAAAAACACAGTTCGGTTACCACCTGCTGGAGATCACGAGCCGCGAAGACTAAACACTTCTTCATTGTTGTACTAAAATGCCCTGCTGTTTTCAGCAAAGGCGTTTTCTATAAATGTTGATAAAAAGGCTCCGAGGAACTCGGGGCCTTTATTTGTCTTAGCTTTCATAGACAAAAGCAGGATAGTCCCTCAAACATTTGACCTGGAACCAGTTGGGGTATCACGCTAAGCCGTGCGGCTTGCTTGAGGTGAAGGGCTACTACACCTGCCTTGCCGAGCACATGGATCGCATGGTCTTGATCGGATTCCTTGTACAGGAGCACCGCAACATGGTGCTTACTGATGCCACGCCCGATGGGCTGCTTGATCAGTTCGAGAAGTATGACCCGCCGCAGGTTGATAAGTGGATTGAGGAAAAAAGGGGCTGTAAGGCTGCGGAGGGGGGCCACTATCTCTTTATTCTACTCGATAGGCCAAGTTGAAAAATAGGTATGATGTTCCCCTAATTCCAGAGTCTTTTAATACAAATTAATAATGAGTCAATCTTGTAAGTGAAAAGAGCTGTTAAAAATGATGTAATGCACGCGATAAAAATTCCAACAAACAAGGTGTTTCGAACATCATTCCTCTTTTGTTTTTGCTCATTGAAGTATTGAAATGCTTTCGGTGATGGATAAAAATAAAGATCCTTTCTTGATTCCTCTGGCGAGTATTCATAGCCTATGTCATAGCCATATTTTGGGTATTCGTTACCAATAAATAATAAAAAGATTTCTTTGGCAACCAAGTGGCATTGCGTTGTGTTCCAATTGGTCCCGTCACTTTTAATCGACCACTCAAGGTATCCATGAGTTAATAGATATGCAATTGGATACCAATCTTTGTGATCTTCATGGACTACCTTTATCCACTGTGAGGCTTCTACAATAGATGTTTCGCGTTTTTCAGTGAATTTTTCCAACAATTGAAATGAATTATCATACATCCCAAACCTCACCGGAGTTTTAGTACCAAATCAAGGGTGTCAATTACCCCACAGAACAAAAGAGAGTCAATTCAATAGACGGGATAGCCGTCATTGTTTAGGCTTCTGAATTAGGGGGGACACCATACCTATTTCGCTACCACGAACTCAGCTAAATGAGAAAAATATACACCCTGATCTCTCAGGGCATCCCCCTTTTACTCAAATGTATATCAAACCGTATATCAAAGCACTCAAAGCGAGCCACAGTATGTGCTCGTTTTTTTTAACTTAGGACACTGATTTATTTTGAACTTTTTGATCCGACTAAAAAGAAATGGTCGCCCCTCAAGCATTTGACGTGAAACCAGCTCGGCTACCACCAAAAACCGTGCGGCCTGCTCAACGTCAACGGCTACTACGTTCAAACGAACTTTTGCGACGAAATCGTGCAGAAACATTTCTGATGTAAAGACATCACAATGCTGTCTTTTAGACAATCCCGCCCCTTGCACTCAGGTAAACAACTGACTATATTTCAACTCACGCCAGAACAACTTGCATACGCAAAAAAACGCCTGCAAATCTAGATACATCTACACATATTGGAGAGTGCCCCATGAAATGTGCCACATGTGGCGACAGGAAATGTATTGACGGAAAAAACTGTTCCAACCTGCGCCCCCACATGATCGAACTGTACCAGACGGACAACGAAATGTCCGCCATGCTCAAGGGAGCCGAGGCCGCGGCAAGCGGAAAACCGACCACCCGAGTTGAACAAACGTTGTCCTTCATCAAGCATATGGGCTACAAGAAGGTAGGATTGGCTTTTTGCTACGCTGTGGCGAGCGAGGCCGAAGCCATGAACCAACTGTTGGTGGACGCCGGACTTACGGTTTCTTCTGTCTGTTGCAAGGTGTGCGGCATTGAAAAAGCCGAAATAGGCCTTGCCAACAAAAACCCGAACCGCAAGCCCATTACCTGCAATCCCGTAGGACAGGCCCGGACCCTGAACAGGGACAAAACCGAGCTGAACATTCAAATGGGTCTGTGCGTGGGGCATGATGCCATGTTCTCGCAGGCATCCGAAGCGCCGGTTACTACCCTGCTGGCAAAAGACCACGTTTTGGGGCACAACCCGGCGGCAGCCCTGTACACGAGCTATTACAAACGCAAGCTGCAAAGGAAAAAGTCATGAGTAAAACGGTATTGGTGCCTCTTGCCCAGGGATTTGAGGAAATCGAAGCCCTGACCATTATCGATGTGCTCCGCCGCGCAGGAGCGGATGTGACCACCGCCGCCGTGGATGCCGAAGGCATACAGGTGACCGGCGCGCATGACGTATCCGTACTGGCCGATACGCTCATGGAGGAATGCACCGGACCGTTCGATCTGATTGCCCTGCCCGGAGGCATGCCCGGCGCGGCCAATCTGGCCGACTCCAAGCCGTTGACCGCCCTGCTCCGCGAGCAGAAAAACGCGGGCAGGCTGACCGGCGCCATTTGCGCAGCACCAGCTGTGGTTCTCCATAAGCAGGGCCTTCTGGAGGGCAAAAAGGCAAGCGTTTATCCAGCCTTAGCCGACCAGCTGGCTCCCGGAGTATACACAGGGCTTCCTGTTACCGAAGACGGCGCGGTCATCACTGGCTCCGGGCCGGGAACGGCCATGGAGTTCGCATTGACGCTTGCAGGCCGACTCATGGGCGATGACGTTGAAAAACAGCTTCGGGAAGGAATGTTGGTAAAGTAAGGATTATTGATACTCTAAAGCAAAGGCCCGTTTTTTTTGACGGGCCTTTTTTTCAATCAACCAATGCCGGCAGAATCTCTCCGGCCTTGCCGTGCAAGGCAAAATCCATGAACCCGGTGTTGGGCGTGGCTTCGAGGTTAATCTCCACGCACACCGCCCCCGAGCGATTTGCCACATGAACAAAGGACGCCGCTGGCTGCACAAGGCTCGATGTTCCCACCACCAACAGAATATCCGCGCTGGCAATGGATTCCAGCGCAACGGAAAGCACGCCACGCGGCAATTGCTCACCGAACCAGACCACACCGGGCCGCAACAGATTGCCGCACCGGGAACATTCCGGCAGGGGCGGCAGTTCGGCGCGGGTCTCCTCAAAATGCGTACAGCGTGTGCACTGCAACCGCCACAGGCTGCCATGCATCTCTATGACGTGCTCGCTTCCGGCCTGTTGGTGCAGTCCGTCCACATTCTGGGTGACGATCTCCATCTCCGGCACTCGTTGTTCCAAAGCGGCCAAGGCATGATGCGCAGGGTTCGGCTGGCATTGCGCCACAAGGGACCGCCGCCAGTTGTAGAACTCCCAAACCAGTTCGGGATTGCGGGCAAACGTCTCCGGCCGGGCAAGGTCTTCGGCCAGTTCGCCGCGCCACATGCCGTCTGCGCCGCGAAACGTGGGTATGCCGCTTTCCGCGGAAACCCCGGCCCCGGTCAATACGGCCACATGCCGCGCGCCCGAAAGCAACGCCTTGACCGTCTCCATTTTTGCTATCAAACTTTCCGCAATCATATATGAGGATTACCTAGCATTTTTCCATCCACATCCAAAGCCCTTGCTTTACTGCCCCGGCCACGGCTATAGTGCGTTTCCATTTTCACAAATGCAACACCCCGCATCACATCGCCACGATAAGGAGGTCGTTTTGGCCAAGAAAACAGTATATTATATTGAAGGCGACGGCATCGGTCCCGAAGTATGGAAAGCCGGCCGCCCTGTCCTGAACGCCGCCGTGGAAAAAGCCTACGGCACGGAAAACGCTCTGGACTGGCAGGAACTGCTGGCCGGACAAAAGGCCTCTGACGAAACCGGCGAATACCTGCCGCAATCCACGCTGGACGCCCTCAAAAAAGCCGAACTGGCTATGAAAGGGCCGCTCCAGACGCCTGTGGGCAAGGGGTTCCGCAGCCTGAACGTGACCATTCGCCAGACCTTTGATCTCTATGCCTGCATCAGGCCCATCAAATATTTCAAGGGAATCGAATCCCCGGTCAAGCGTCCGGACCTCGTGGACATGGTTATCTTCCGCGAAAATACCGAAGACGTCTACGCCGGAATCGAATATGCCTCCGGCACCCCGGAAGCCGAACGGCTCATCGCCTTCCTGCGCGACGAACTGGGCGCCAGGGTGGACATGACGGCCGGAGTGGGCATCAAGCCCATGACCGAGCATGGTTGCAAGCGTTTGGCCAAGCGCGCCATCGACTTTGCCCTCGACCACGGCAGGGATTCCGTAACCCTGGTGCACAAGGGTAACATCATGAAGCACACCGAAGGTGCGTTCCGGGCCTGGGGCTATGAACTGGCGGAACAGGAATACGCGGGCAAGGTGGTACGTGAGGGGGCAGACGGCAAAGCTCCTGTCATCATCAAAGACCGCATTGCAGACGCCATGTTCCAGGAATGCATCATGCGCCCCGAACAGTATTCGGTCGTCGCCACCACCAACCTGAACGGCGACTACATCTCCGACGCACTGGCCGCGCAAGTTGGCGGCCTTGGTCTGGCTCCGGGCGTGAACATGGGTGATTCCCTGGCCTTTTTCGAGCCGACCCACGGCACCGCTCCCACCATCGCAGGCAAGGACATGGCCAACCCCGGCTCCCTGATCCTTTCCGGCGCCATGATGCTGGAGCACATCGGCTGGCACGAAGCCGCCTCGCTCATCCACGCTTCCGTGGAAAAGACCATTGCCGACAAGAAGGTCACCGTGGACCTCGCCGGACAGATTCCCGGCGCCACACAAGTGGGCTGCGCCGAATTCGGCGAAATCCTGCTTGCCAACCTGTAACATCACACGGTCCCGTCGAAAGCCAGCCTTTCGGCGGGACCATACGTACCCGCCATGTTTGATACAACGCAATTGCTCATGTTCATCGGCGCCTCGCTGGTGCTGGCCATCACTCCGGGACCGGACGTGCTTTATGTGCTGACCCGGGGCATTACGCAGGGCCGCAAGGCCGCCCTGTACGCCGCCTGCGGCTTCAACATCGGCGTCATCGCCCATACCATGTTCGCGGTAGTGGGCCTCAGCGCCATTCTGCGCACCTCGGCAGTGGCCTACCAGTGCGTGAAATACGCTGGCGCCGCCTACCTCATCTACATCGGCATCCAGACCATCCGCAGCCGCAAGGGAGCCGAGGCCATGCAGAAGGTGGACGTCATCAGCCCCAAGGCCATCTTCAAGCAGACCATCATCGCCAACATTCTCAATCCCAAGGTGGCCCTGTTCTTTCTGGCCTTTCTGCCCCAGTTCGTAACGCCCAACGGAGGCTGCCCCGAATTGCAGATGCTGGTGCTCGGTGGCCTGTTCATGGTCTCGGGATTTGCGGTTTTCAGTCTGGTGGCCCTGTTTTCGGGATTGATAGGCGACAAACTGCGGAGCAATCCGAGGTTCGAACCACGCATGAAAACGGCGGCAGGCAGCGTATTGGTCCTGCTGGGGCTGAGTCTGGCCCTGCCGGAAAGCCACTGACAACGACATGCGAAGCCCCGTCGGACGCATACTGCACTATCTGCGCTGCGCCCCATGGCCTCATGGAACGGCATTGGCTTCCCTGCTTCTTGTTCTTTTTCTCGCAGCCTACGCTGCAATCCTCTTCCGCCAAGGGCATGGTTACGAGGCCGCCATGCTCGGCCTTTGGAGCGTTGGCTGGCTGATCGTGTGCCTTTTTGCCTTTGCGGACGGCCTGGCCCGTCACCGGGAATACCGCCGCATCAAATCCCAGCTGGCGCGACACGGCTACAATGTGCGCATACTGCAACCGTTGGCCCGGTCGCGCTGCCAGCGTGATGCAGCACTTCAGGCCGCCCGAGAATCCGGTTATTTCCGACAGGCTTGCGCCTATTATCGTGCGCTGGGTTACCGCTGGTATCACATCCTGCCGGACCGGGTACTCCGTAATCCGTTGATCTTCCTTTCCCCCGACTTTCTCAGGGCCTCATTTCTGCCCGGAAAACGTTGCAGGCGTTAGTCTACAGCCTCGACACCCAACAAAATGCACGTGTATTCAGGCAGGTGTCATTTTGTCACCGAAGAGTTTCCCGTTCATGACGGACATGTCCACAACATCTGGCAAAGAGGGTATATTGGAATAACCCCTCTTCCGGGAGGCTCGCCATGAAAAGAATACTGTTCGGATTTCTGATTCTATCCATGCTGGCCGCGCTCACGGCCCGTCCGGCTCAAGGCAACAAGGCAAAACCAGGCAGCTCTTGCGTTGACCGCCTCAAGGAATTACCGTATTTCCACTCAACGATTTTCGATACATCCAGCTGCGTAATTCCGCAGAAGAACAAGGAAGACACGAATGAGCAATCAGCCCGAAGCCCCGGCAAAAGGCAAGGATTTCATCCGCCAGATCATTGACCGTGATCTTGAAGACGGCAAATACGGCGACCGCGTCCACACGCGCTTTCCGCCCGAACCCAACGGCTACCTGCACATCGGACACGCCAAGTCCATCTGTCTGAACTTCGGTGTTGCCGCCGAATAC
The DNA here is from genome assembly GCA_913060505.1 of uncultured Desulfovibrio sp. Taxonomy (GTDB): domain Bacteria; phylum Desulfobacterota; class Desulfovibrionia; order Desulfovibrionales; family Desulfovibrionaceae; genus Pseudodesulfovibrio. The sequence goes on along the minus strand of CAJXRQ010000001.1, from coordinate 242,657 downwards.
AAAGGCCAGTGCAACTTGCGCCTCGACGACACCAACCCGGTCAAGGAAGATACGGAATACGTGGACTCCATCCGGGAAGACGTGCGTTGGCTCGGTTTCGATTGGGAAGATCGCCAGTTCTTCGCTTCGGACTACTACCATCTTTTCTATGATGTGGCCGAACTGTTCATCCGCATGGGGTGTGCCTACGTGGACAATCTCAGTGCCGATGAAATCCGCGAGTATCGGGGAACATTGAAGACACCGGGCAAAAACTCTCCCTACCGGGATCGCAGTGTTGCGGAGAACCTTGAGCTGTTCCGCTCCATGCGCGACGGCAAGTTCGAAGACGGCGCTTGCGTGTTGCGGGCCAAGATAGACATGGCTTCTCCCAACGTTGTCCTGCGCGACCCCGCACTCTATCGCATCAAGCATGCCCACCATCACCGCACTGGTGATGAATGGTGCATCTACCCCATGTACGACTTTGCGCACTGCCTCTCGGATGCGTTCGAAAACGTGACGCACTCGATCTGCACGCTGGAGTTCGAAAACAACCGTCCGCTTTACGACTGGGTTCTGGACACTCTGCTTGAAGGACTCAAGAACGAATCCCTGTTTGCGGACTGCCCCGAATTTCTGGCGGAGCTCAAGGCCCATCCCGGATTCTCCGCACGGCCGTACCAGTACGAATTCGCCCGGTTGAACATCACCGGCACCGTGCTCTCCAAGCGCAAGCTGATTCAGCTGGTGCAGGAAGGGCACGTCAGCGGATGGGACGACCCGCGCATGCCCACCATTTCCGGTTTCCGCAGGCGTGGTTACACCCCCGAATCCATCCGGGATTTCTGTGACCGCATTGGCGTGGCAAAGGCTGATTCCACCGTGGAATCCGCGTTGCTGGAGCATTGTCTGCGGCAGGATCTCAACGAGCGTGCGCCGCGCTATCTTGGTGTGCTCAACCCGCTCAAGGTGGTCATTGAAAACTACCCCGAGGATCAGGAGGACGTCTTTGAGATGCCCCTGCACCCGGAAGACGAATCCATGGGAACCCGCAAGGTTCCGTTCGGGCGTGAAATCTACATTGAACGCGACGATTTCATGGAAAATCCGCCCAAAAAATTCTTCCGCATGGGACCGGGGCGTGAAGTGCGTTTGCGGTTCGCCTACTATGTGACCTGCACGGACGTCATCAAGGACGAAAACGGCGAGGTCATCGAGTTGCGTTGCACCTACGATCCCGAGACAAAGGGCGGTTGGTCCAAGGACGGTCGCAAGGTCAAGGGCACCATGCACTGGGTTTCGGCCAGGCATGCGGTGCAGGCCGAAGTTCGTCTCTTCGACAAGCTGTTCACCGTGGACAATCCCAATGCTGCCGAAGAAGGCAAGACCTTTGTCGACTACATCAACCCGGAATCCCTTGAGGTGCTCACCGACTGCCTTGTGGAGCCTGCGTTGGCCGAAATGCAGCCCGGCACCAACTTCCAGTTTGAGCGCACAGGTTACTTCTGCGCGGACTTGCGCGACCATGTACCGGGAGAAAAGCTGGTCTTTAACAGGACCGCGACTCTGCGCGATTCCTGGGCCAAGATTCAGAAGCAGATGAAAAAATAGCGTTTCGCAACATGTATTCAAGAAGCCCGGTCAAATGATCGGGCTTTTTTGTGAAGATAAGCAAAGAAGAAAGGCTTTGCCTCCGGCGGCCAAAGAACCTTTTGAAAAAGGTTCTTTGGAATCTCCCAAACTTTTTAGCGCTACGGCCGCCCTGCGAAAGCAGGGCGGCCGTAGTTATTTATTGTTTAACAAGAACAAAAGGAAATGGATATGGTATCCGCTCGTCCCACGTTCGCAGAAGGCAGGACAGAAAAGGGTCAAGGGACGTGTCCCTTGCCGCCGGAGGCGAAATCCTGTCGTCCAATCCCGCCACAGGCGGATTCCACCCTTCCTGATAAACGAACAGATCAGCCTAGGGCCTGTGCCTTCCATTCTCCTGCTTCCATTCGGAGACAGCGGCACGCACCTGGTCGATCATTGGAGAATCTTCCTTGAAATGCTCCGCAAACACATGCAGATATGTCGCGCCTCTTGGCGTGAACAAACCCTTGACCCGGCACCAGTGCGGGTCGAGCGCCTCCACGAAATGATCCAGCATGGTATTGGCAATGGTTTCCATGAACGACTGATGGTTGCGGTATGCGCCCATGTAGAGCTTGAAACTCTTGGATTCCACAATATGCTGATCCGGAACGTATTCCATGACGATAGTGGCAAAATCCGGTTGCCCGGTTTTGGGACACAGCGACGTGTATTCGGGGAATTCAATGCTTACGATATAGGGACGGCCGGGATAGTTGTTCGGAAAAACCTCAAGGATACCCGGATGCGGTCCTTCGGAAAGATAGGTGGTCTCGCCGCCCTTGCCCAGGGTCTTGAGGTGATCTGTCTTATCCTGGCTTCTGGTCCTGCTCATTGTATAACTCCTTTATCTTGAGCGCGCATTTTGACTTTTAGCGCCGCGGATGGCAAGGATTCTCACCATTTGGCAATGGAGCCGCCCGGGTCTTACTGCCCGCAAGCGGACGACTATCAATTCCTTTTCGGACTGTTTATCCTCAAGGAGAAACGAACATGGATTCTTTTGAACGCAGGGCATACACCCTGCTTGTCGGTCTTTTCGTTGGCGGACTGGTAAGCGCCGCCATCATTTCCTGCAAGATAATCACCGCGTTCGGCATTGCCTTTCCCGCCGGAGTGCTGGCCTATTCCATCACATTCGCCATTTCGGACATCGTGGGAGAACTGTGGGGACCGAAAGTTGCCACGGACATGGTCGTGGCCGGTTTTGTAGCACTGGTCTGTGCGACAATCATCTGCTGGCTGGCCGTGATCTGGCCTGCTGCCGGGTACTGGCAAAACCAACCAGCATTCGCAAGCGTCATCGGCAGCACACCACGCATCGTGGCCGCCTCACTGTTGGCTTATGTGGTCAGCCAAAAACATGATGTCTGGCTCTTTCACGTACTCAAAAAAAGGACATCCGGCCGGGTCCTCTGGCTGCGCAACAATCTGTCCACGGCCATTTCCCAACTCATGGATTCAGCCATTTTCGTCACCGTCGCGTTCTGGGGTGTCATGCCGGTGGGTGAAATCATCCTCGGCCAATGGATCATCAAACTGCTTATCGCGGCCCTCGACACGCCCGTGGTATATGCAGGCGTGTACATGCTCCGAAAAGGGCATAGGGGAATGGTACCGGAAGCATCATAAAAAAAAAGCCCTGCCCGAATTCGGACAGGGCTTTTGAATTTTCATCGGTATCGCTTAGCTGGTCATTTCCTGAATAAGATGATCCAACTCCCCTGCCAAACGGGCAAGCTCGGTGACCGCTTCGGCCGATCCTGTCATGATACGGGCGGTTTCCTCGGCAATGTGGTTTATCTCGTCGGTAGAACGATTGATCTGCTCGGTGGTGGCAGACTGCTGCTCGGAAGCTGTGGCAATGGAACTGACGTCATTGGCTGTGCGTTCCACGAGGGATACGATCTCTCGTAATGTATCCCCGGAACGTCCAGCCAGTTCGGTGCTGCTCTCCACCGCTCTGGAAGCCGTTTCCGTACTTTGGATATTCTCGGCGATCTCGTCGAGAATGGTACCGACAGCACTGCCAACTTCGCTGGTGGCATCCTGCGTCCGTTCGGCCAATTTACGAACCTCGTCCGCAACCACGGCAAAACCGCGACCGGCATCTCCGGCCCGGGCGGCCTCAATGGCCGCGTTGAGCGCCAACAGGTTAGTCTGGTCCGCAATGTCATTAATGACCTGCATGACCTTCCTGATACTCTCGGCATGCTCTCCAAGCTCCGCCATACCGTCCTTCAACTCCATGGCGTGCTGCTGCACCTCATGAATGGACTGCACGGCTTTGGCCACCTCGTCCGCGCCGTTCAATGCCTGAACTCTGGCTGTGTCGGCATCTTCCGCAGCCTGTGTTGCGCTCCGGGCGATTTCAATGACAGAAGCACTCATCTGCTCCATGGCCGTGGACGTTTCCTGCGTGCGCTCCCGCTGCACAGAGGACCCTGTACTGGCCTCATCCACCTGCGAGGAAAGCTCCTCAGCGGCAGCGGCCAATGACGATGCAATCTCCACGGCCTGTTCAGCAACCCGGGCTATCTTGTCGTTTTGTTCCAGAATACGGGCCTGATTCTGCTTGATTTCTGTCAGGTCGGTATACAGCGTAAACGCACCGATCAGCGTACCGTCCAGATCGAACAATGGCGCCGTATCCACGGTCAAATGCCGAACTTCTCCCTGACGTGTTGCCAGATCCACAGCAAGGCCAAGCTCGGGCTTTTGCTCCCGTATGCAACGCATGGAGGACATATCTTCACGGCGCTCATTGTAAAGAAACTCATCAATACGCTGTCCGAAATAATCCGAGGGAGTGCCTTCGATCTGCAAAAGCGTCAGCAACGGCTGGTTTACAAATAAAAGACGCATCTCCGTGTCCGTAACCACGACCGGCGTGGTCATGCCATTGAGCATGCCATCGGAAAAACCAAGTTTGTTCTTGAGTTCACCGACCATGTCACCGAGATTTCGCGAAAGCTGCCAAAGCTCGTCCTCGCCGCCGACGGCGAAATCCGCATCGTAATTTCCTTGCACCACGGCATCACTGGCGCTGGCAATGTGCAGCAGACGGCTGAGCACGGATCGGCGCACGAAAAAAAGCACTGAGCCAAGCAGGAGAACCATTCCGGTCAGAGACAACCCGACCCCGGTCAGCGTATTGGAATTCATTTGCGCAACACTCGCACTGACATCCTGAATAACTATCATCTGGCCGAGAATCGGCTCGGAGGCTCCATGGCAATGGTGGCAGGATTTCTCGTTTGTCACGGACAAAGTCCGGGCATAAAAGTCGCCTTGCCCCGAGCTGAAACGCAACGTCGATGTTCCAGCGTTCTTGAGTCCATGGTCTGCTGCCTGTAGCAATTCAGGAGCATTGACTACGGTCTTGAAGTCCTTGCGGACCAAGGCCGGGTCCGTGCAATAGGTTACATTACCTTTGTAGTTGGTCATGAACAGACGGACGTCCCCATACTCTTTGGCAAAAAAGGCGAACTGGGCCTTGGTGCCTTTGTCATCACCAGTGATCATGGGTTTCTCGATGGCCTGTCGCATAAGGTCCGAGGTCCGCGCCAGATTCTTCTCCATTTGTCCGTAGAATGCAGTATGCTGTTCCATGGAATTAACCACGGCGATAAGCGAAAACACTACCAAGGCTATGGCGGTAAGCAACAGCGATATCCTTACGTTGAGTCTTTTCTTGAACCAGTCCATGCCGCCCCCCTAATGTGCGCCGCCAAACAGAAGCGGCTTGAAATTGAAATCTCCTACCCGCTCCTCGTTGTGGCACTTGCGGCACTGCTCGATGGTCGGAGTCCGTTGGATCAATTCAGGGTCGCCGTCTTCGGCATGCAGGCTGCCAGGCCCGTGGCAGGTTTCGCAACCGACTTCGGCCTGATCCGGCGTTTTTTCAATACTGATAAAACCGCCCTGCTTGCCATGGCCCGTTGTATGGCAATCATAACACTGTTCAGCTTCTGCAGGCTTCAAATCGGAAAGCATGATTTTCACGCTTTCCCACGAATGTGCTTTCTTGGAATATTTCTTGTAATTTTCGAATTGCTTTTCGTGGCATTCAGCACACGTTTTGCTTCCCACGTACACGGCATCCTGTGCCATTGCTGCCCCGCACGGCAGCAATAAATAAAGGGCCAACCAGACCCCGACTGAAAAAAATTTCATGACTCCCCCTGTCATTACTCCGAAAAATTGAACCTTCCTCCAGCCTTAACTGTATTAGAATACAGGTTTTTTCCTATTCTTATTATTTCTTGAGGTCAAGTACACCACTTTCAAAACACTATTCTTCACTAAAAAAATTCATTTTGCGCTTGACACTGATTGATTGATCAATATACTCAATTTCTACATTGATTGGGGAATCAATCTGATTCCCGTAAACAAGAAAATGGCAACAGTAATGACAAAAAAAGACGCAATACTTGTAGCAGCCCAAGAAGCATTCGGTCAGCTCGGATATTCCGGAACGACCATGAAGGATGTCTCCAAGCGCGCAAATGTGTCTTTTGGCCTTGTCTCCCATTATTTTGGCAATAAACACGACCTGTTTCTAGCCGCTGGATTCGACATGGTAGACCGGCTGATCAAAACGTTGCGTGCGGCCACGGCAAAGGAAAAATGCGGACTGGATGCTGCATATGCATATATGGTTTCGTATTTTGAATTTACCATTGAGCACAGGGAAACATTCCCGGTGCTGCTTCGTTGCTCACCGTTCAGCCACATAGAGCCGGGCGTTAACGCAACAAAAGTGGCCGAACGTTTTCAGGACATTATTGATGCCATACGGGAAGCCGTCGCTCGCGGTGTCGAGGACGGATCGATCAGGGCCCTTCCCGTAGAAGAAACCGCCCTGATTATTTACGGCAATATCATCGGTGGCGTAAGGACCAAGCTCCTCACACCTTACGACACAGAGAGGATATATGCCGAAACTATCAGGCACGTTATGCGCAGTCTTGAGTGTGGCTCCTCCCCACAAGACTACGGCGTTCCTGATAACCTGTAGACCTACGTCACCCCTGGACTGCGGAAGACCCCCCGTTTTCCGGAGTCGCCTGAGGAAGACTTGAACACCCTTCCTCAGACACAAAGCTGGAGCGTGGACAACACCTCCAAAAACAGGATTGGACCGCAAACCGACCTGTGCCACCCCACTGTCCACACCAGCGAGACGCCCCGGAGTAAGTTTGCCTATCCCGGGACCAAGCACGGGGGCCGCGGACGCGGCCCCCTTGTTTGTTTTCTCGTAACCTCCTGAAAATCTAACAAGTTCATGCAACACCATCCTCAAAAAAAAGAACTAAAACTTCGCCGCCTTACAACAATACGTTAAAATCTGTTCAGACCATGCGACACTTTTGTTGCACGCGACACTTCTGCTGTAACTGTCGCATAAAACGCTAAAATGCGACACTTGTACAAAACACTACACGTTCTGCTTCCAAAAAAACTAAACATATGAAATCATGATAATTGTCATGGGAGAGCATTAGAATCTCCCCTCATGGCATGCCGTTTGCTTTGTTGACTTCGGGTGTTGAAATTTAATGGCACAAACCAAAGCGGAGGGCAAAATCGTGTTTGGAAAAAGCGTAACCAAAGTGGTACAAGATTGCATTCTCGACAGCGGGATTCAGGCCAAGGTCGTGGCCGAAATGATCAACAAGCCGTATTCCACGCTCATGCGCGAAATCAACCCGTTTGATTCCAGTGCCAAGCTGGGAGCCGAAACCCTGCTGGACATTATGAAGGTAACCAAGGATACCCGGCCGCTCAAATTCATGGCCGCTGAAATGGGCTATACGCTGGAAGCCCTCAAGAATGACAAACCGCAAGAATTCCGGAACAGTTATCCCGAGCGCTACGACGCTGTAGAAGCTGGCTAATCAGGCAACAACGGGGAGGTTCCGAAAATGGATCTCCCCTTTTTATTCTCTTCACGGGAGAGAGCCATGCGCAAGGCCGTATCCATAGCCCTTGCACTGTTCCTTTTGTATCTCCCGGGATGCCAGGGCAACAAAAAGGAACAACGGATAGATCGTGCCCATGGTCATTTACGCATTGTTGCCGCGCACATTGCAGAAGCCTTCAACCCCATGCAAGGGGAAGTCATCCGTGTGGCTATAGCAGCCAGGGATGCGTACCTCAATAAAGACTCCTTTATTCCGTCCGTAAACCGTAAAAAATACGGTTTGGCCTCAACCGGCATATTTTATAAAAAAGTACAGGACGAAAATCCTTCGATGTTCGTCTCCGCTCTGACTCCTGTCACAGATTCTGTCAGGGAGACAGTCTACTTGACCGAGGCTTTGGACCAGGCCCTCATTGCGGCCTGTAAACATCCCAGTATTGTACAGACATACTACAACAGCAGACTCAACCTGAGCAGGATATACCCTCCGGTCGATGTCCTGAACCAGTTTGATCCCCACATCGATATCCTGAAATTCGCCTTCTATTATGAGGCGGACGCCGCGCATAATCCGGGAAAGGGTCCGGTCTGGCTCCCAAATCCATATGTGGACCCTGCCGGACGTGGATGGATCGTCTCCCTGATCTGCCCGGTGTATGTCCACAATCGGCTTGAAGGTGTTGCAGGTCTGGATGTCGCGGTTTCCACGGTGGCGAAAACCTTCCCCACGCTTCAGGACAAATCGGTCCTTATGATTGACCATGAAGGGGCGATCATAACCGGCAACGACGCACTCACGTCGTTACTCTCCATGCCGCCGGTTACACAGGAAAAATACCTCAAATCCATCAGCGACGACCAAGGCAGCCCCAAAGGCCATTCGCTGCTGGAAAGCCGATCCCGCGACGTGCGGGAGATGGCAAAACGAATCCTGCATCATAACGAAGACAGGGCAAACATCACCATCAGAGGCAAAAAGCACACTGTCATAGCCGCAGCAATTCCTGAACCGGGGTGGACTATTCTTCGCATAATGGATTAGGATAAATTCGATACTCTTTCACCCGGAGCAATAAAGTGAGCGCGGCACCAGTATCGAAAGACAGCAGGGTTACGCCCTATGCACGAATGGCATTGGTCATTTTTCTGCTCCTTGCCGCTTTTGCGGGAGCAGGAGTCATCATTGTCTCGAACATAGTGGAAGACACCGCTGCCGTCCGCAAGGAAAGCCTGCTCAAGCAGACACGTCGTACCGGTATAAACATGGAACGACGGCTGCGCTCATTCACGGAGGACTTTTCAAACTTCGTTGCACTGACGCCCTTCTCCTCGTTTACGGATTGGCAGGAAGGCTCTCCTGCCGCCCTGGCCCAAATCAAACGGTTTTATACCCGCCATCAGGAATTCATCCGGCGCATAACCATTCAAAGTAGCGATGGGCGCTGGCTCAGTGTTCACAGATCCCCGGACAACTATTTCCTCACCAATCGAAATCCCATGCCGGGGAAGCTGCTCTTTGACACGGACAAGCCCATGCTCGTTCGGGACAAAAAACTCTTTCACCACGTCAACCCGCTCCGGGGCCCGACAGGAAAAATCGAACTCAGAATCATTGTTTCCACCAGTCTCTCCGACCTGTTTGCATCGGAAATACGCGGAACGTACCTCGGCCCGGAGAGCTGGATGACCTTGATGGATACACAGGGGAACATCCTGTATTCATCCGCCCAAAACGCCATCACGCCGGGCATCGTCAGTATGGAAAAAATGAAGGCCATCACCCTGGAAGTGAAAAACGGACTCGAAGGAGTGACAGAGCAGGAGCTCAGGGACAACACTGCCACAGATGCGGTTTCGGCATATTACCCTGCACATTTGCTTGGGCAAACGTTCGGCATAGTATTTTCCCTGAGTCGCCAATCCGTTCGTTCCGGCATCGTGGACACAGCCCTCATTCTGGGCAGTGTCTTCACAGTGCTTCTTCTTCTCTATTCCATAGTTTTCTTTACGACATTGCGCCAACGCACGGCCGCTGTCCGTGCAGCCCAGGCAGCCAATGAGACAAAAAGCATGTTTCTGGCAAACATGAGCCACGAAATCCGCACACCGCTCAACACGATTGTCGGTATGGCCCAATTACTGGAACGCGCGCCAAGCATGCCAAAAGAACACAAGGATGACATGCGGCTGATCATGACCGCTTCAGACAATCTGCTGCAAATCATCAACGACATTCTGGATGTCTCCAAGGTTGAAGCCGGTTTGCTCAGTCTGACTCCGGCGCCCCTCAACCTGCGCGAAATGACCATTGAGCTTGCTGAAATGCATGGAATTCCTGCCCGTCTGAAAGGGCTTGAACTGCGGACACAGTTTCTTGATGCTCCGGAATGGGTTCTAGCCGATCCCGTTCGACTGCGTCAGGTGCTCATCAATTTGATGGGCAACGCCGTAAAATTCACGAATCAGGGGTCGGTGACTCTGACCATCACGCAGGCCAGAGGTACGCCAAAACCAAACACCACCATGGTACACTTTGAAATTTCCGATACGGGGATAGGTATCAATCCCGACAACATAGACAATATCTTCGAAGTATTTACCCAGGCCGATTCATCCACGGAACGCACATTCGGAGGAACCGGGTTGGGCTTGACCATTGCCAACGGGTTGGTCATGCTCATGGGAGGCAAAGGCATCCAGGTCAAAAGCCACCCGGACGTGGGGAGCGTATTCTGGTTCGACCTTCCCATGACCGAAGCGGCACCTTCAACACCCTCTTCCAGGGAAAGCAACGATATGACCGATACTGACGAAACGCATTACCCTGACACGTATGTTCTGGTGGCAGAAGACACGAAAATGAACCGTGTTCTGCTGGAAAAGGTGTTTGCGAATCTGACGGTCAAAGGAGTTGATTTCGTGGTCAACGGGCAAGAGGCCGTCAGGGCCGTAACCGACAACCAGTTCCCCTACTCGTTAATACTCATGGACATACAAATGCCGGTCATGGACGGGCTTGTGGCCACGCGGACAATACGGGAGGCCGGCATGGACATTCCGATCGTTGCCCTGACAGCCCATGCCAGAGAAGAAGACCGGCAACGTTGTTTGGACGCCGGGATGAACGACTTCATCACCAAGCCCTACAAACTGGAAAAACTTCAAGCCATTCTCAGGCAATACGGAAAAGGGCCGCACAAATAAAATCATACCGCCCAAAGGCTGGCGATGGTAGAATAAATACAATGCGGTCCACCCGCGCTTTGAACAACCCCAAGCAAAGGTCTGCAACCATGCTCCGAAACATTTCCAAACGATACTTTGCCGAAGAATTCGAGCTGGATGAGTCCGATGTGGACGAGCTCATAGAAGAAGCATTGACCACTCTCGTCAACGGTATTGAGAGGCTCGAACAACGCTTTGCCCAAGCTAGCGATGTCGCCGAACTCAAAGAGGTGGCGCACGCCCTGAAGGGCAATCTGTTGAACATGGGGCTGTCCGAACAGGCGCAAAAGGCTCTCGACATGGAAGAGGAGCTGTCACACGATTTGGATAGAGCCCACCAGTATTTTCTGACCTTGAAAAAAGAACTGGAAAGCTTCTAGGCGCGTAAAATGAAAATTACCCCGAAAATACTCATCGTGGACGACCAACGATTCACTCATGTTCTGCTGACCAAGGCCCTTAAGGAACTGCATGTGGAACCTGTTTCGGCTTTTTCCGGGCAGAAAGCGCTGGATCTGGTTGAAACAAACGATTTTTGCGTCGTGCTCATGGACTTGCGCATGCCCGGCATGGACGGTTTGGAGACTGCCAGGCGGGTTCGCATGGGCAGACACACGGCAGACCTGCCCATCATCTTTATCACTGCGGCCACTGGCGACGAAGACAAGGCCATGCAGGCATACAGATTGGGAGCGGTAGATTTTCTCTACAAGCCGGTTTCCGCGCCGGTGCTCAAATCCAAAATCAATACGTTTGTCGAACTGTACCGCCGTCGCAAGGAGCTGCAGCAGCGTACGGAACAATATCGCGACATCCTTGAGTCCGTTGCCGAAGGGCTTGTAACCATCGACATGAACTGGCGCATCGTGGAAGCCAACGATTCGGCCTGCGCCCTGTTCGGTTACGGGCATAAGGAACTCCAGGGCAAACCTGTCTCGGAAATCATGCTCGAAACGAGTCCCACTCTTGAAGAAGCCATCAATGAACAACTGGAAACCAATGTTTCCTTTCAAGTGGAGGCGCAGGGAAAACGGCGCAATGGAAAACTCTTCTGGGTGGACTTCCGCGGGACAATTCTCATGCATCGCGGCGCCCCGCATATCCTGGCCGTAACACAGGACATCACCGCAAAAAAGAAAAACGAACAGGAATTGCAGGCACTCAGAATCCAGGTTGCCGAATCTGGAGGGACTGCGGAGTCGGCAACGATCATGCAGGAATCCGTTCTGCCAGAAAATGGAGATCCTCTTTTCCGCTCGGCCTTGCAAACCGCAGGCAAAGCCATTGTTGACGCGTTGGATATACCGGCATGCATCAAAGATACCCAGGGATATTTCCTGTGCTGCAACCAATTATTTGCCGACCTCTACAGTACGACGAGCGAAGATTTGGTAGACCGGGATTCCATGACCATCCACCCGGGGGAGTTGGCCGAGTACATTCGCGAACAGGATCGCAAGATGCTCGATGACCAGCAGCCTCAGGAATTCACGGCACCAATGTATATGCCGGACGGTAACCGGCAAGATCTCCGCCACATGAGAACGATGATATTCGATCAAGCCGGAACCCCGGCGGCCATGGTCTGCCTGTTGGCAAAAGCAGAAGAGTGAAAAAACGCAAAATCCATATGCCAGCCTTTTCCCTGCAACTCTTTCATGGACTGCTAATAGCCTTCAGTCTGGCTCTTTTTCCGGCTTCCCCCTGCCAGGCGCATCACTCAAAAAAAATCGTCCGCATTGCCACGCTGGACAACTATTATCCCTACTGTTTTCGGATTACGGACTCTCCCCGTCTGGCTTCGGAAATCATCAAACCGGGAGAGGATTCCTCCCAATTGGCAGGTTTTGATTGGGACTTTGTTCGCACCAGCCTGCATAATGCGGGCTTTACCATCGATCTTCGTATAGGCCCTTGGGCCAGGGTCGAGCACTATATACGCAACTATCGGGCAGACATATACTTCCCCGCGATCATTACACCCAACCACTCAAAAGAACTTGCCTTTTCAAGAGTATCTATGGACAGCGTAAACATCGTTATTTACGCAAATGTCCCACTGGCCCCTTCAGAAGACGTAATGAAAGGAATCATCGGCAAATCCATCGGCGTCATGAGAGACTGGTCATTCGGTTCCCTCTGGGAAATGAGAAGCGACGTTTCAAATCATCCGGTGGACTCCATTGGACAGGCTTTCCGGATGCTTGAAAAAAAGCGGCTGGATGCTGTCATCGGTTACGAAAAGACCTTTGACCATTTTCTGGCTAACAAGGGAAAATCCGGACACTACTGGAAATCCACTCCTGTTGAAATTTTGCGGGGGTATGTGGCCTGCCGTGCCTCGGACAAATTCGGGCAAGCCGTTCTTTCCGCCTTCGACGCCCAGGCCATGCGTCTTATTGGCGATGGTACGGCAGAACACATGGCCCAAAAATGGCGTGTTCCCGTGCCGGTCTTCTTCCGGGAACGCCCCTGAAGGCAAAAGATAATTGCCATGTTCGCATACACCTTCTAAAAATAGTATACGGACATGAACAGATGGCAAAACCGGCACCGGGAAAAGGCATGAATCCAGACACACGCACTACACCAGCACCACGCCAACGAAACTCGCTGAACCGAAAATTCAACCTCGCGCAAACGGGTATCGTCGCTTCGGTGGTAGTGATTTTTACCCTGACAATCATCATTTTCAATGTGGCCGACATTCAGAAACAACTGGAAAGGCGCTTCAGCGAACTCTCCAGTCTGGCTCGCAGCAGCCTTGCCACGGCTGTGTGGCAACTGGACAAACCGTCGGTTGCCGATTTCATTGACGCCGTTTTTCAGGATACCAACATCGTATTCGTTCAGGTGGTTACGGATAACGACACCATGGACATGCGAACCCGGGGGGATTTCAGCAACCCCAGCATCGGGTATTTCAGTGAGCATCCTGAATTCAAGACGCTCACCGTCGAAATCCATAAATTCGGGGAATGGATAGGAACGTTCAACATGGCTTTCAGCCTCAAAGCCATGCGGCACCAGATGATGGTCAGCATCGGCATATATCTGGCGCTGGCGCTGGCGCTGATCCTGAGCATTTCGGTCACAACCATGATCTTCACCCGTCGATACATCTTCACGCCGCTGCGCAATCTGGAAGAATCAGCTACAGCCATTGCGGATGGCGACATGGAAACGCCCATCGACACCACGGCGCAGGATGAAATCGGCAATCTTGCCCGGGCATTTCACAACATGCGTATATCCATCCGCCAATTGGTTCAGGATCTGCGCACCGCAAACCGCAAGCTGGAAAACCACAGCGCAACACTGGAAAAAAGAGTTCGAGAGCGCACCGAAGAACTCGACGCAAAAAACCAGTCGCTCAATCTCGCTCTGCAACAGGCCAGCGAAGCCAAACACCAGGCAGACATCGCAAACATGGCAAAAAGCCGGTTTCTCGCCAGTATGAGCCATGAAATCCGCACTCCAATGAACGCCATCATGGGCATGGCGGACGTGCTTTGGGAAACGGAACTCGACGACGAACAACGAAGATACGTTCAGGTTTCCCGTTCTGCAGGCGAAAATTTGCTGGAACTTATCAACGACATTCTCGACCTCTCCAAAATAGAAGCCGGGCACATGGAATTGGAGAGTAAGGATTTCGACATCCGGGAACTGGTTGAGCGGACAGGTAGCGTCATGACCATCAAGGCCGAAAGCAAAGGACTTGAGCTCACCCACAACGTAACCAAAGACGTGCCACACATGCTTTGCGGTGACGCCATGCGCATTCGTCAGGTGCTCACCAACCTGATCGGCAATGCAATCAAGTTCACCAAGACAGGCGGTGTCAGAATCACCATAGACATGGCAGAACAACAACCGGAAAAAGGCATTGAGCTGCTTGTCGCCGTCGAGGATACAGGTATAGGCATCGCGCCTGACCACATTTCGCGCATATTCGATTCTTTCACACAGGCTGACGGCTCCACCACAAGGGAATTCGGCGGCACAGGGCTGGGGTTGGCCATTTGTCGTCAACTCACGGGAATGATGGGCGGGAGAATATGGGTGGAGAGCCACCTTGGCCAGGGCAGTACATTTTATGCCTCGTTTGTGTTGGGTCGAGCCAGAGCCAACGCATCACTCAAGGAAGACCATTCTGTTTCGCCATCTCCTGCCGACAGGGAAACATTGCAGGTTCTTCTCGTAGAAGATTCCCAATACAACGCATTTGTCATCGAAACCTATCTCAAGGACGAAAACTGCCAGGTAACAATCGCCGTCAACGGACAGGAAGGCGTCGACCGTTTTCTGGAAACTCATTTCGACATCGTACTCATGGATATGCAGATGCCAATCATGGACGGATACCGTGCCATGCAACTCATTCGCACTCATGAACAAAGCAAGGACATGAACCGTACACCCATTATAGCGCTCACGGCCCATGCCCTGACCGGCGACGCCCGCAAATGCATGGAAGCCGGGGCGGATTATCATCTCCCCAAGCCAGTCAAGCACAAGGATCTCATGGAGATCATGCATACTGTCCGGAAACCGGAAAATTCAGGAGAACTCCCCAACTTCCATGTTCCGCAGGAAATTCGGCAAATTGCCGAAAACTTCCTGGAGAATTGCACCGACCAGATTTCCGAGATGGCCACGGCACTTACCGGCCAGGACTACGAAACAGTGCAGGCCATCAGCCACAAACTGGCAGGCGAAGGCGCTGCTTTCGGCTTCGATCCCATCAGTCAGTTGGGAGCGGAATTGAACAAGGCCGCGACATCTGAAAATCAGGAACGGGCCGTGGAACTCCTTGAAGAGCTGGATGATTTCCTCAAGAACATCCATCTTGATAACGCTGGAGACACCTGATTTTCCCCGCAGCCAGGCTGCACAGGCCGTAAACGTCGATAAAAAGGAGTTCGACATGACAAAGGCACATCTCTTTTGGTCCCACGGATTGGAAGCGGCCCCCTGGGGAGAAAAGAGCAAAACCATGGCCGAGGTTGCGAAACAGGCCGATCTGACGCTGGAGGCTTTGGACTATCGGGATACCAAAGATCCGGAACAACGCGCGGCACGCCTGCTGAGTCACCTCGGGGAACCGGAAGCTCCGATCATTCTGGCCGGTTCAAGCATGGGCGCTTATGTCAGCCTGTCCGTTGCCGGAGAAATCCCGGTCGCCGGACTCTTTCTCGTGGCTCCCGCTCTCTATCTTCCCGGCTACAAAAAACATCTTTTCTTCAATCTGCCCAAAAACGTCGAAGTCATCCACGGTTGGCACGACGACGTTGTCCCTGTTGATAATTCCATTCGATTCGCACGATTGCACAAGACAAACCTGCACATATTGCCAGCCGACCACCGCATGACGGGACAGGCAGCACTGATCGGGCAACTCTTCGCCCGTTTTCTCGAAAACATCATTCCTTGAACCGCAAAAATACTCTGTCCTTCGGCAGTCTACGGATATTTTCGATTAGACCTTTTAGAATGATTATTTTTCAACATCGCAACATTTGGCGTATTTGGTTGTCATTACAGAGAGCTACGTTCAAAAGTGTCCGGCAGATTCAAAAAATCGATGCTTTTTTTCTTGGATTGAGTTGACGCAAAATCGATAATTCCTCTACTGTCGATATAAGTCTCAACATCTCAACCGTGGAGGATGGAGCAATGTTCGAAAAGAGCCTGACCAAGAAAATGCAGGACGTGGTGTTGGAAGGAAAGATCCCGGCTAAAACCGTTTGCTCGCAGATCAAGAAACCTTATTCGACTCTGCTGCGCGAACTCAACCCGTTCGACACGCATGCCAAGCTCGGCGCGGAAACAATGTTTGAAATCGTCAAGGTCACCCGCAATGTGGCCGTTCTTGAATTCATGGCCGAGGAACTGGGATATACGCTGCAACCCAGAACTCCCAAGCCAGTCCGGCAGGTGTCACACGCCTCGCAACGAATGGAGGCTGGACTTTGATCAAAAATCGATACCAAAGGCCAAACGATATCCCGGGTATGCTTTGACTTTTCCCGGGGTTTCGTTTTTATTGGCCTTTGCATCGATTTCAATGAACCTCAGGAGGAAGGGCTATGTCCCAAAATAAATTCGAACAGGCGCTGGCAGTGGGCCGTCCGCCGAGCGTGGTCAAAAATTTTCCGAATTCCAACGCCTTGATCGTCAGCGGCAAGGTTGTGGACCGGGCATGCCTGGCTAAGGGTGGTTGCATGAGCATCGCCGCCAACGGACGCAACATTTTCATTATTGAAGGCACGTTGAGGGCCGCACAAAAGGCCAATGCCGCGGTGATCATCGAAATCGCGCGCAGCGAGTCCACCTACTGCCCGACAACCATGTGGAACATCGCCCGCCGGGTGGATTATGTTTGCAACAAGCTGGGCATCACCATCCCGGTTGCCATCCACGCGGACCACTATTTCATCAAGAAATGGGACCACGTTGCCGAGGCCAAGGAGGAAATCCCCACCCTGTTTGACGCGGGTATCACTTCCATCGCCATCGACGCCTCCCACATGCCGGATGACGACAACCTGCTGGCCAACCTCGCGCTGGCTCCGGTTATCCCCTCATGGGCCGGCTATGAAACGGAGATCGGTGAAATCAAAGGAAAATTCGGTCTCTCTACCCCGGTGGAAGCCAAGTACCTGATGCAAGGCCTCAACGCCTTTGGATTCTGCCCGGACTGGATCGCCCTGAACAATGGCACCACCCACGGCATTGAAGCCTCTGGCGAAGGAATCCAGGTGGGCCTGACCGCAGAAATCCACGATGCGCTCAAGCCTTACGGCACATCGGGCGCGCAACACGGTACCTCGGGCAACGACTCCACCCGCCTCAAGGAGATTGCCGCCAAGACCCAGACCACGAAAGCCAACGTGGCCACCGCATTGCAGATGGTCGGTTGGGGCGTAAAGGTCAATGACTTCGGCAACGCCATCATGACTGAAGACGGTCGCTTCGACAAAGTGGAAGGCAAAGGCCTTTCCGAGGAGTTGTGGAAGGAAATGACCGGATGGGCCGACGAACAGGATATTACCGGTGGCAACTACAAAAAACTCAACCTTCCGTTCGAACGCCGTTGGCAGGGACAATCCGCAGCAGTGCGTGAACGCATGGTTCAGGGCGTGGAAGATTTCGTCTACGATCTGCTGGTCAATGTATTCAATGCAGAAGGCACTGCGGAAATCGCATACGATCTGCTCATCGAAGCCGGTTCCCATGATCTGGGGCCCAAGGCCGAACAGTTCGAAGATCCCGCAGAATGGACCGAAGAAAAAATCCGTGCACGGGCCAAGGCCATAGACACGGACAAAGGTCCGGAAGGCGACTGGGACGAATAATTCAGACAAAAAGAAGAATCTTCCAGGCTGCCCGTGACACGTTGCGGGCAGCCTTTTTTCTGGCAAGTTCTGATCAGACATCAACCCTTTTCGAAAAATTATCCTTATATTTTCCGTTAAATTTTTGCAAAAGAACCTATCCAAGGGTAATAAGGGGATATGGTGATTTGAAACACCTGACCACAAGCGTTGAAATCATCCGTGGAGGAAATTAATGAAAGCGCTGAAATTCCTACTCATACTCATCCTTCTGTTGGCCGTGACAGCAACGGCTTACGCTGACACTACCAAATCGATGACCGTGACCATTTACAACAACGACCGCGCATTGATTAACGAAGTTCGTTCCATGGCTCTGCCCCAGGGACGCAGCCGCGTGGAATTCCTTGGCGTCCCGCAGACGGTCGAGCCGCAAACACTGCAGATCCAATCACGCACGGCACCGGCCAAGTTCTCCGTGCTGGACATGAACTACGAATACGATCTGGTTACCACGGAGAACCTGCTCGACCACTACATCGGCAAGGAGATCAATATAATCCTGCCAGATCCGGCCGATGCCAACGAACGCATACTGCGCAAGGGGACGCTCCTGGCCAACAACGACAAACCGATTTTCCGAATCGGCAATGAAATCTATGTCGGCCCGTATAGTTCGATCCAACTCCCAGCCCTGCCCGAAGGTCTGCGCGCCAGACCGGCATTGGTCTGGCTGGTGGATAACAAGGGACCGGCCAAGCAGGACGTGGAAGTTTCCTACCTCGCCAGAAAATTTGGCTGGAGTGCGGATTATGTTCTCAAGGTGGATCGCAAGAACCAGAAAGCCGGGCTTTCCGGATGGGTCACTCTTACCAACAACTCCGGCATGGCCTTCCGAAATACAAACCTGAAACTCGTTGCCGGTGATGTGAATGAAGTCGGGCCCGAACCGGTATTCAAAAACCGGACAATGGCCATGGAATCCGTATCCGCCGCAGGCATGCAGGAAGAGTCGTTCTTCGAGTACCATCTCTACACCTTGCCGCGCCCGGTAGACATAGCCAATAAGCAGACAAAACAGGTCAGCCTGCTGCAAGCCCCGTCCGTAGCCGTGGCCAAGGAACTGGTTTGCGAATACAACGCGTTTCAGACCGCCCGCGAACCGGTCAAACCCGATGTAAACGTGTTCCTGAAGTTCAGAAACGACAAAAAATCCGGATTGGGGATTCCCCTGCCGGAAGGCACTGTCCGCGCCTATCAGGAAAGCAGCGACGGCAGCATTCTGCTTATCGGTGAGGACCGTATGGACCACACGCCCAAGGGCGAGGAAGTCCGCCTGACCATGGGCAAATCTTTTGATGTCACCGTGGAAAGAAAACAGCTTCTCTTCCAGAAGGTGAGCAAGAACAGCTATCGGCTGAGTTGGCAGATTCACGTACGCAACGCTTCCGATGAACCTCGCACAGTCCTGCTTCGCGAATTCCTGCCCGGAAAATGGCAGCTTCAAAAGTACGACCATAAATTCAAGAGACTCCATGGAGCGGGCATAGAATTCACCGTTGACGCCGCACCAGACACGGATGTCGTTATCACTTACGAAGCCACGGTATCCAACATGTAGACGCAAACGCCGGGATACGGGCGGCCGTTCCCGGCGCCACTCAACCAAGGAGGATCCATGTCGGCACCGGACATTGCCCCTACTGAACTTGTCACACTCAAGGATTTCTATTCCCTAATGCATGCGACCCGGGATGTACGGTTCGAGGCTGTGCAATGCATTTTCGAAAACCGCACCATACCGGAAAATGTCACCGTGTCGCTTACCAATGCCTTGCAGGCATTGGAATCCGTGCCGGAAAAAGACGGCAAGCGGGTTCTCTCTCTGGACGGCGAGCGGGCCATCACGCTGGACATGGATTACGAAATCAACGAGACCCGCAAAGACATTCACTACCTTGAATTGGGAGAGGATTCCTTTTTGCGCATGCTGGCCAACATGCATGAAGGATTCGATGACCATGTAGCCGAAGGCATCAAACTTTTCGATTCCCGAAACATCAACTGCTTCATCACCGACCGCGACGGCACGGTCAACAACTATTGCGGACGCTATCGTTCCTCAGTGCAATCCATCTACAATGCGGTCATGCTCACCCGCTTTGCCCAGCACAAAACAACCAAGGCCGTAATCCTGACCTCAGCCCCGTTGGCTGACATCGGACTGGTAGACATCAGCGTAAACCCGGAACGGGTCATGTACTATGCCGGGTCAAAGGGACGGGAATGCCTGGACCTTGAAGGCCGTGTGCGGACCTATCCCATCGAACCCCACAAGCAACAACTGCTGGATCGTCTCAACAAATGCCTTTCTGCCCTGTTGGCCGAACCGGAAAATGAAAAATTCTCGCTTATCGGATCGGGATTGCAATTCAAATTCGGCCAGACAACCGTGGCCAGACAGGACATCAGCAATTCCGTGTCCAAGGAAGATTCGCTGACATTTCTGGCGACTCTCGAATCCATCGTCTCGGAACTGGACCCCGATCGCAATCAACTGCGCATAGAGGATACCGGGCTTGACGTGGAAATAATTCTGACCATCGAAACCGGCGGGTCTAAAGCCAAGGACTTCGACAAAGGTGACGGGGTCAACTTCCTGAACACGGAGTTCGGGTTCAACATGTTCCACGGCCCCAACCTCATTTGTGGCGACACGGGCAGCGATGTGCCCATGCTGGAGGCGGCCATGGACATGAATCGGGACACAATAACCGCATTCGTGACCCGCAACGATGACCTGATGCGCCGGGTACGCGGCATTTGCCCCAATGCGCTCATCGTCCCGGAACCGGACATGCTTGTGACCATTCTCGGCACCCTGCCCTAGGCTGGTGTGCACGGAAAACAAACCACTGCGAGGATATCATGGAACTCAAAGGCGTTGTTTTCGATTTGGACGGAGTTATCACACGAACCGCAAAAGTACATTCCCAGTCGTGGGAAATGGCTTTCAACCAACTGCTCAAACATATTGCGGAACGGGACAATTCCCGATTCGAGCCCTTTGACCGTGTCCATGAATATCATAACTATGTGGATGGCAAACCCCGTTTCGAAGGGGTGCTGAGTTTTCTCAAGTCCCGCAATATCCAGTTGCCCCCCGGTACGCCGGAAGATGAACCGGGCCTTGAAACCATCTGCGCTGTCGGTAATCTCAAAAACGAATTGTTTCAGGACATTCTGCGGCGTGAAGGCCCGGAAGTTTTTCAGGGCTCCGTCAAGTTGATTGAACAACTCAAAAAGAAAGGCATCCGTGTTGGTGTGGCCACTTCCAGCCGCAATTGCCAACTGGTGCTCCGACTGGCCGGAATGGAAGACGTATTCGAAGTTCAGGTGGATGGAATCGTATCCGCGGAACTCGGGCTCAAAGGCAAGCCGGACCCGGATATCTTCATCACGGCAGTCTCGGAAATGGGGCTGACGCCCGGACAATGCGTGGTGGTGGAAGATGCCATTGCCGGGGTTCAGGCAGGTAACGCCGGTAACTTCGGTATGACACTTGGCGTAGCCCGTAACGTTGGCGGCGAATTGCTCAAACGGTTCGGCGCAGACGTGGTTGTTTCCGACCTCTCGGAAATCACGGTGGACGACATACTCGAATGGTTCGAAACCGGCATGGCCTCGGACGCATGGCATCTGACGTACAACGGTTTCGACCCTGGTGACGAAAAGCTGCGCGAAACCCTGACCACAGTAGGCAACGGCTATCTCGGCACACGTGGAGCCTACGAATGCGAATGCTCGTCGTTCTATTTCTATCCCGGTACGTACATAGCAGGGATCTTCAACAAGGTTCCCAGCACGGTGCAGGGCAAGGAAATATTCAACAACGATTTCGTAAATTGCCCCAACTGGCTTCCCGTTTCCTTCAAAGTCGGCAACGGGCAGTTCATGAGTCCCCTGTCCATGGAATTGTTGAGCTATTGCCAACGATTGGACATGCGCCGTGGCGTCATGGAGCGACATATGGTGGTCAAGGACAGCATAGGTCGCCTGACACGTGTTTCCAGCGTTCGGCTGGTCAGCATGGCAGACCCGCACCTCTGCGCGCTCAAGTTCGACTTAACTCCACTTAACTATTCTGAAAAAATCACTATCCGCTCTGCCATAGACGGCAATGTGACTAACGGCGGTGTGGCCCGCTACAGTAAACTGACCAACAAACACCTATCTCGGGTCTCCGGCGGAAAGTTGGGGGATGGTGTCTTTCTGCATATGGAAACCAGCCATTCACTCTATCAGATCGTCATGGCGGCGCGGACACAGTTGTTGGAAGACAACAAGCCTCTGACCATAAAAAAACGCACCTTCCAGGAAAAATCCAAAGTGGTGGAAGAAATCTGCTTCCGGGCCGAAGAAAACTCCAACTATTCGCTGGAAAAATTCGTCAACGTGCGAACCAGCCTCGACCACGACGCAGGTGCGGACCTGCACGAACAGGCCATGGAATCACTTGGCGAGGTAAAAACATTCCAGGGAGTGCTCGGTCCCCATACGCGTATGTGGAAGACGCTATGGGACAAGGCGGACATCCGCATTGCCGGTGATCGTTTTGTGCAACGCGTGCTGCGGCTGCACACTTACCATCTGCTGGTAACAGCCAGCCCCCACAACGTGAATATTGACGCCGGACTGCCTGCCCGCGGCCTGAGCGGCGAGGCTTACCGGGGACACATATTCTGGGACGAGGTCTATATCCAGCCCTTCTTCGACAACCATTTCCCGGACATATCCAAGGCGCTGCTCCTGTATCGCCATCATCGGCTCGACGCAGCCCGGGCCTATGCACGGGAAAACGGGCACGTGGGAGCCATGTATCCATGGCAGACAGCCGACGACGGTTCCGAGGAAACACAGGAAATCCACTACAACCCGGAATCAAAGAAATGGGATCCGGACCTGTCACGCCGCCAGCGGCACGTGTCCATCGCCGTATTCGTCAACGCATGGCGATACGTACACATGACCGGCGACAGCACGTTCCTGAAGGATTACGGAGCCGAGCTCATGCTCGACATAGCCCGGTTCTGGGGAGACATCGCCCAGTTCGATGAAGAGACAGGCAAATACCATATCGCCGGGGTCATGGGGCCGGACGAATTCCATGAAAAGCTCCCGGGATCGGACAGCCACGGCATCACGGACAACGCATACACCAACATCATGGTAGTCTGGCTGCTGGAAAAATCCCTTGGTTTGCTCAAGGAGCTGCCTCCCAAGGCGCTTGCCTCGGTTCGCAACCGAATTGGCCTGACCGATGCGGAAATAGACAAATGGCAGGACATGATCACCAAACTCAATGTGATCATGACCGAAGACGGTATCATTAGCCAATTCGATGGTTACATGGGGCTGGAAGAACTGGATTGGGAAAGCTACCGCAAACGTTTCTATTCAATCCACCGCATGGACCGTATCCTCAAGGCCGAGGGAAACTCGCCGGACCGCTACAAGGTGGCAAAACAGGCGGACGTGCTCATGACCTGGTATCTCATCGAACCGGATGAGGTGGCTCGCATCCTTCGCCAACTCGGCCACACCGTGGACGACCCAATCGATCTCCTGCGGCGCAATTACGATTTCTACGAGCAACGCACCAGCCACGGCTCCACCCTTTCCAAGGTGGTCCATTCCGTGGTGGCCGGATACATCTACCCCAGCCACGTGGCCTGGGACTGGTTCATGGAAGCCATGCGTTCGGACATTTTCGACACGCAGGGCGGAACCACCATCGAGGGTATCCACACCGGCGTCATGGCCGGAACGCTTGAGGTAATCAAGCAGGATTTCACGGGACTGGATCTTTCCGGTGCCCATGTGAACATCCATCCGGACCTGCCCCCGCACTGGGGAAGTGTGTCCTTCAATTTCTGTCACCGCAAGGTCTGGTACAATGTAAGTATTGACCAACAAAGCCTGACTATCTCCGCCAAGACTCGTGGAGATCAGGAAATTCCGGTGATCCTTGACGGCACGAAGCATACGCTCATACCCGGCAAGCCTCTCGAAATTCCCAGAAACGGCGAAGCATAAAAAAAGCGGGAAGGTTTTCCTTCCCGCTTTCATTGCACTTTCCAGCCTATTCGTAATCGCCAACCAGCACGAAAGCTCCCCAATATCCGGGATGCGCATACTTCCGATACACATGCAACATGGCCCGACGCAGACTTTGCGCCTTGTTCCGTGCCGGGTATTCCCGGTAAAACTGCTTCATGAGTATTGCGGTGCTCACGTCGCTTACCCGCCACAAACTGGAAGCCAGTGCATGGGTTCCCGCATACAGGAATGAACGGTTCAGGCCCACTACGTCGTCACCGGCACCGACTTTGCCCAATCCGGTCTGACAGGCGGAAAGCACTACAAGATCCGACTCAAGGCTCAATTCAAAGACTTCGCCGGCGGAAAGTTCGCCATTGTCCCGCTCGTTGTCCGGTGCAAAACGTATGGCAGAAAACAACGGATTGGCAGCATCAAACTCTCCGTGCGTCGCCAAATGGATAATACCATATTTGCCCATGCTATCCGCAACCCGTTCCTTGGTCGCCTCGCTACCGCTCAGTACAATTATGTCCGGATGGTTCCAGGCGATAGCCCGAACTTCATGTCCGGCAAACGGCAATGCCAGCGAAGGATCGCCAAAGTCCGGGTTGCCGACGGCCAACACCCGTTTTGAAGCCAACGGATTGCGCCGGGCAAAGGTATAGCGCATGACGCTGGCGCTGGGCAGATAGAACAGAGGTACCCGCTCCACAAGATACGCCTTCTCATCCGAAAGAGTAGCAAAGGAAAGATAGTGCAATGGACCATGCGGAATGATGCCCAAGGCGTTAACCTTCGTCGAGCCGTCCGGGCCGGGCTTCAAGGCCGCATTCAGTACCGGGGCCAGCAAAACATCGTAAAGCCGCTGTGAATGTATGGCCACAGGCTCGAGGTTTTGCAGCATGCGCCGATATTGCAGAATATCCTCGCCCAATTGGGCCATATTCACGGGAGTGCGAACAAGTTTGGCTTCCTGCGATGAAACTACCCAGCAGAACAACTCATCCGAGGTAGCATAATACACCAGCAGCGCCGTATCCGGTTCCATGGTTTTCTGAACCTGCTCCAGCGACATGGGATGTACGCTGACCATATCCGCCAGTTCGGGATTGTCTGCCTGCACTTTGAGCAACAGGTCCGTGTAACGATCCTGAAGTTCCCCCAGGGCCCGGGCGTAAACCTGTCGTTCCTCGTCAGTGTCTGCGAGGGCTACCAACCGTTCCTGCTCCCGGATACGGGCCTTGAGTGTTTTGAATTTGTTATATGTGGCACCGTCCACGCCGCCACGCAGGTTACGCTTCCTGTTGCCGAGCAGATCAATAAGATTGCGCGCACGAGACCGTTCGGCCACGAAAAAGGCTTCGTCCTCACGTCCCATGTCCGCAAGAATCCTGACCAGATCTCCATAAACCTCCGCCTTGCCGAGCGCAAAACCATCCTTGAGCCGCTCCATGCGGATTTCGGCCCGCATGTTTTCGATCACGTCCACAGCCTCGCCAAGCTTGGCCTGTGCGGCCTGATCTTCGCCATTGAGCTCATCCAGCCGGGCCAGACCATGAAGAGCACGCCACTCATACTCCCGCAACCGCATTTTCCTTGAAAGCGCAAGCGCTTCATCAAAACAGGCCTTCGCCTTTTCCACACTGTTTCTGCCCGGCTGCGAAGCATGGGCCTGCCCGAGTGCCACAAGTATCTTGGCCACGTTAATACGGTTGCCAATGGACCGAGCAATATCCAGAGCAGACGACAGCGTATCCACGGCCCGGAAAACATCTCCCATCCGCAGCATGGTTTGCCCCATGTTGCGCAGGTCATATGCCTCTGCCCAACGGGACTGCAAAGCGCGGTCATTTTTCAACGCCTGTTCGAGAACGTCCATGGAGTCGTCAAATCGCTCCATATCCCGCAGCACAAGCCCCTTGTTGTTCAACACGGAACCCAAAATATCCTTGCGCCCGGTAAGGTTGGCGGCCTCGCGTTCTGCCCGGTCCAGTTCGCGCAAAGCACGTTCATGATCCCCAAGGGTCCACCAGATCATACCGGCCGTATTCCTGGCGATAACGCGCATGAGCGGCCAGTCCTGCTTACGCGCATACTCCAACACCTGACGCTGCATTTCAAAAGCCTGCTGGTATCCAGCGCGATACCAGGCGTTATTGGCCTGCTCCATCAAAATCCTGATTCGCATGCGTTCGGCCTGTTGCCCGTCACCGGCAGAAGCGTCCATGGCCTGTTCCAGCAAAGTATCCGCTCCTGCAAAATCGCCCATGAGCCGGTCGCAGCGCCCCATATCCAAACGGGCCTGGCCCATGCCCAGTCCATTG
Source organism: uncultured Desulfovibrio sp. (assembly GCA_913060505.1). Lineage (GTDB taxonomy): Bacteria > Desulfobacterota > Desulfovibrionia > Desulfovibrionales > Desulfovibrionaceae > Pseudodesulfovibrio. The sequence continues at coordinate 216,123 of CAJXRQ010000001.1, read as the reverse complement.
CCCATCAATTCGTATATTTCCAACGCCTTGGAATAGTTCTGTTTGGCAAGAGCATACTGGCTCAGGCGCAAGTCGCGAACCCGTCCCATGTTCATGTACTGCCGTGCCAAAAGGTCGTCGGCCATGAGTTCATCCGATACGGCAGCAGCCTTTGAGAAACTGCGCAAAGCCCCCTGGTAACGCACGGCGTTTTCCAGCACCGTCCCAAGTTCATCCATGGCCCGGACCTGATCCGGCCCCATGTCCAGAGCGGCAAACATGTCTACGGCCTGTTCCAGCAAAGGCATGGCCTGTCCGAAGTGCTCGGCGCGCGCATGCACAAGACCGAGCTGCAATACGGCACGGGCATGCCCGGATGAATCCGGGTCACTTTCTTGCAACAGGTCCACCAACGCCTGACCATGTCGAACGGCTGTCGGCAACAGCCCCGCCTCATAGGCACTGGTTCGTGCAAAGGCATACAACTGCGGCAGATAGGCGGCATGTTCCGAATCGCCGCTTTCCAGGGCTATGGTAATGCAATCTTCAAAGGAACTCAGAGCAGCCTTGAAACGGCCCGCCTTGAATGCGGCCGATGCCCGACCGGCCAAAAGACCGAATCGTTCACGCGCCAGATTCGCGGCCTGCTCCGGCTCAAGCCCCGGATGTCCTGCCAGCCGCCCGGTGATCCCGTCTTGCTTAATAGATGCCAAGGCTTCTTGCGGTGACATGTTTGCATAGTGGGTCAAAAAATCGGAAACACCCGTTCGCGGCATGAAGGCCATGGACGGCAGCCCAAACAGCGATGCCACGGAGCTGGCTTCGTACACACCGTCACGACCGGACAGACTGCCGACATGCGTGCCTGAACTCTGGGCGACCAAGGCCAATGACACATTTCCGGAATGCCCCAGCAATTCATTCAACGAAATACTATTTCCGTTAAGAAAGATCTGAACGCGGGGCTGGGCACGATGGTTGGTACGGACCGGCACTGTGCGCCCCGTATAAACAGGTCCACCTACCAACAAGGTCTGCGCACGCTCAGTCTGTTCTTCCAACTCTGCGAAAGTGGCATTGTGCTCTGCGTTTGTGAGAGCAAAAGTTTGTGAAACAGACTGAACCTCGGCCCCTAGAGACAACAACCGCCTTTTAAACGGCTTGAGCCCAAGCCTGGAACGAACAAAATGCGTTCCGCTCAAGGCCAGGGTTCCCTGAAAATCAGCAGGGATCAGGGCGGGGAATTCCGTAGCCAGCAGTGAAGCCGACCGCGGCATCGACGCTGACAAAGAAGCCGATAAACCGTCCGGCCGCACGGAAAACACGATCCATCCGCCGTCACCAGCCGGGAACACGCGCACCAACTCCTGACCGGTTTCCAAATTCTCCATGACGTCAAACGCCATGGCCGGACGGGGGATCATAAATCCGAAAGCGCCGGGAGGTTCGCCGAACGGCAGGGAATCAGCTGCCCGTTCCACAGTCCGGGAAAAAGCTTCAAACGCGCTTTGTCGGCGATTCTGTGCCCGACTGGTGGGATAGGCGGCGTACTCATCCGCAACCCGTTCCAGACGCACGGCCATGCCCATGATGGTCAGCAGCCACTCGCGTTCATCATTGCTACCTGCAAGCCTCGCAAGATCAGGCAGTCGCTCCTTGTCCGGTCCCAGTTCGGAAGCCAGAATTTGTTGCTCCTGCTCAAGCCGGGATCGAACCCGATCCAGCTCCGCATCGGATAATTGGTCCTGCTCCTGTTCAAGCCGCAGACGGAGTTCCCGAATGCGCAACAATCTTGGAGCAATGCGATCCAAAAGATCCGCATCGCGCCCTTCGGGCAGTGTCACACCAAGGCAGGCCACGCGATTGACACGCTCCAGCTCGGATAACTCCTCGGCAAGATCAAACGCCTCTTCAACCTTCCCGTCATTCACCAATGCTCGTACCAATGGAGAAAGAGCGGCAATGACTTCTCCCTGTCCTGCATGCATGGAAGATAATGGGAGTGAGCGAAGCACGTTCAACGCTTCGGGCAAACGGCCCAGCGCTGCCAGCGCCCGCCACTGAAAATCGGGCAAAAATACTTTCCCGGACAGTGCAAGAACACGCCCCCGATCATCCTCATCAGGCGAACCGCTCAAATCCGCCAACCGGGCCCTGTTCAGCAAAGCCGCACAAAGCAAAGCCGTTTGCGCACGAGACTGAGGGGGAAAATTCTCGAAATATTGGACAGCAGAATGTGCATGTTCCATGGCCTTTGGTAGCCAATATGCCTGCTCAACGCTTTTGCCATCAGCAAACCCGGTACAGGCCACGGCCAAAGCATTATGGAACTCCGGGAAAATCGTTCCCGGATCAGTCTGCCGATCCAGAATCCGCGCTACCCGTCGCGCCATGCGGACAAACCGCTGTTGCAGAAAGGATAGTTGTTCATTTGCTTCTTCTTGCCGGGCATCGAGCAGGCATTGGGACATATTCATGACATTGACGGCTGCGCTGGCCGCAGAGCCCATGGCAAGATTCATTTCTGCGGATTGGGAGAAACGCTCGAACGCGGCCACGGGATTCTGTGCCGCATATGCCAAATGCGCGGCCCGGTGCAAGGCAAGCCCTGTACCGAACTGTCGGCCGGCAGGCGTCGCACCGGGATCAGTATCTTCGGGCAACTGCGCTTCAAGATTCTTCCGGGCCTCGGCAATACGTCCCAATTCGGTATCGATGCGCGTCACGAATGTCCGGGCCAAACGAATTTCCTGTTCAGGCGAAAAGCCGTCCATGGCCTGTGTGGCCGTGACATCGTCCAACGCCACTTGCAGATTCACGGAAATCAGCGCCCCACCACCATTGTCGCCGGAATCGCGTTGGGGGACACCGTGTTTCCCGACAAGGTCAACAACTTGCAAAAATTCACCGCGAACCTTTTCCAGCAGCCGTCTTTGCTCCAACCCATGCGCCTCACCGGCCAACATCCAGCCGTTGTAGGCAGCGGAACGCAAATTCACGCCCAAGTTGGCGGTGCGGCCCAACGCCTTGTTGCGATTGAACGCATCCAGAAAAGCTGCGCGGGATTTTGCGTACTGGCCATCTTCCTGCAGGGCGAGGCCCAGCCGGTCACGCAACTCGGCCTGCATCTCCCCGTATCGTTCCGGTGTGCGCAAGGCCGTTTGAACGGCATCCGCCATATGCATCATGCTTTGCGCCTCGATCGAACCCTCCGAAACAAACCCCTTGCTCAGGAGGCTTTCATCAAGCCGTTTCTGCGCTTCAAGTAACGCCTTCATGCTCTGTTTGTAGGTATCCCACTGCCCCGAAGGCGGCATGGGGACAGGCATGCGGCCAAGTGCAAAGGCCCGATTGTTCAATTCGGCCTGCTCCTGTGCCATTTGCCGGGCTGCTTCACGAGTTTCAACGGTCCCGGCGTCTTCATCCATTGCCGGGCGCAACACCGAATCCATGACGTACTTGCTCAACTGCCCCAACCGTTCCGAAGGCAAACGGGGATCGGCATGGGCATCCACCAATTCCATGGCCCTGTTGAAAGCATCAATTGTTGAAGACGCTTCTCCGGCCTGAAAGGCGGAACGCCCCAAACGTTGGTAAAATACTATTTCGGCATCCACGCTGTTGAACGGACGCTGTGCTTCCAGCCGCCGTTGGTAGTTGCGAAAAGCCCGTTCATACTGCCGCAGGAGAAAACAGGCGTTGCCTACGTTCAGATCAAGGTCAGCGGCATTTTGCGGATCAAGACGATTGTCATTGAGAAAACGTGCCGTACGATATTCCAGCAAAGCCTTTTCCAACCCCGCGGGAACACCATAGACGGTTTCCAAAACTTCGTGCACATATCCGAGTGTTTGGTGGTAATACGGAATCTGCCCCTGTTGGCGCACCGCATGGGCAATCAAGTCCCTTGCACGCTCAAGGTCGACGCGGGATTCACGGTATGTCAACGCCAGCCCAAGCCCATACAGCAGGACCGGATTCTCCGAGTCATTCTGCAAACTATTGGTATACTTCGCTATTGATTCTTCCAACGTTCCCAAAGCCGCCGAACATTGGATCACGCCGCGATGGGCAGGAACATTCTCCGGGGCGTACCGCACCAACTCGGCAAATACGCTACTTGCGGCACCAGCTTCCCCGAGACGCAACAAATGTTGTCCTGCTTCAGCCGAACGTTGCAGGTACGCGGCCCGAGCCAACCGATAGATGCGGTCCTCGCTAGCCCGCTCGGCCATTTCTGTTTCATAGAGATCCAGAGCGCGTTGGAAACGTTGTTGGTCATACAAAATTTCCGCAAGGGCCATACGTGCGGCAACAACAGGCTGGCCAGTATCCCCGAAACGGGACAATGTTGTGGAATAGGCATTGGCAGCCTGTTGGTGTTCACCGCCCTGATAGTATTCATCCCCCATGCGATTCCATGCCAGAGCTGACAACAGAGGCAACTGTTCTTCGTTTTCCGAAGCCACGTTCATAAGCGCCCCAATACGCAGCTCCAAAGAATCCAGCCCCGAAAGCGCTCGGTCCAGCAAACGGGAAACAGCAGCCAATACCCATGGTGTCTGCTGCGGATACTCCCGCACTACACGCACATACAGTGGAACAACGGCCCGCCCCGTTCCCGAGCGGGCATAGGCGTCTCCCTTGAGCACCAACGCCTGGGCCAACTCGGCCTTGTCTTTTTTCGGGTCCGCCACATGGGGCACCACGTCGGCCAGTTCCAATGCCGCATCCAGATCACGCGGCATGGTCCCGAATTCCACATAGAGCTGCAAAGCTTCAAGACGCGCTTGGGCACGAACTCTCGAATCCGCATAAGCATCGCCAGTACGCCGGAATTGTCCAGCCAACTTCGCCAGTTCGCTGGCACTGGGCCTGGCATGTTTCTGCACGAGTGAAGAACGGAATTTCAAAGCGGTTCGAGCTACTTCGGCAAGTCCGGAGTACAGAGGATTGCCGCATGAAAGCGCACGGGAATATGCATTTTCGGCCTGCAGCAAATGGTTGCCCATGGTTTCCAAAGTTTGGCCCATGGCAAAAGCAGCCTCCCCCGAGCACGCAGCATGGTCTCCGAAACGTTCCAAAACCCGCGAATAGCCGAGCACGGTCAATTCCGCATCCCGATCCGGGCTGGCAGCAATCTCACGGGCAAGAGCCAGTTGTTCTTCGGCCGAGTTGAGGGAAGGAACGGCACCATCCGGCGGCAAAGTCCAGACGTTACCCACTCCTTCGCTTTCGGAAAGAAAATATAAACGGTCTTCCGTGGGGATCGGCTGATAGGCGGACCGTGCTCCTGAAGTGACCGGCCATGGTTCTCCGCCGCTCAAAGCCATGCGCATGATGGAAGGATGATCGGCACCGCGTGTAAAATATACGTACTCACCATCCGGGCTCCAACGGGGGTACAAGTCCCTGTCAGCTCCGGCTGTCAGCGATTTTACGTCACCATTTTCCAGATTCAGAACAAGAATATCACCCCCGGTGTCCTTGTTCCGGGACACGAACGCCAGCTTTTTCCCGTCGGGAGAAACTGACGGAAAGGCCCCATCCATTGAAAGGCCCAAAGATCGTGATTTTCCGGTGTTCAGGTTCAGGGCAGCCAATTCCGGTAAACGGCTACCGGGAACCGTGCGATGATAATAAATGGTCTTGCCGTCCGGGGAAAAACACGGCCCGCCGTCTGCCGCGTCCCGTCCCGTAATGCGCCGGGCCTCCGTCTGCATGCCCTGCAAATCCAGAACATAAATATCGCCCTTGGCATCAAACAAGGTGCCCACATACGCCACAAAACGACCGTCACGGGAAAAGGCCGGGGAATAATGATTACCCGCATCCGGTGACAATCGGCGGGGAATCATGGCTGTATTGGGAGCGGCTGAGCGCAGCCATAGACCGGTAAAGCCGTCACTTTCACGTGTATAGGCCATGAGCGTGCCGTCCGTGGAAACGTCCGCATACAAAACGGACTGCGCCTCAAAGCTCAGCTGGGCCGGCCGGTTCACGTTCAACGCTTTTGGTTTCACCCGGGCAAATGCCGGCAGCCAACTCCATGCGACCACGAGGGCGGTCAGGATTAACAGCGGTGTACGCTGGATCATTTTTTCACCGTCCATTGGCCGTCAGCGGTCTGGATCTTTTCTCCGGGCAAGGCGTTTTCCGCATTCAGGGAGCCGAACACGGCCTGCACACGCTCCATATCCCCGACATCAAGGTCCGCACTGGTTTCCACCACCCGACGCATGGTCGTCATTCTGGCTTCATTGACGGCCTCGACAACGGAATCGAATTCATCCCGGCTGTAACGATTGACAAATGCGTTCAAATTATCCGGCACATTTTCCCGGAACATTCCGAACGGCTGCAACAAGCCGTTTTGTGCTTCGCCCACCCAGCCGAGTTCCTTGAAGGCATCCACATCGTCGGCATGAAATGCCAAGACCTGCATGGCGTCCACGGCGTCCTGCGCCCCAGCGCTCATGGTGGCAGGAGGCTGAACACGCCCCAACGGGTCCACGCCACGGACCGAAGCCGTCAGCATGGCCTGGCGATTCAGGGCATTATAGGAACCAAGCACCTGATTTTCCAGCGTAGTCCGTTCACTGGCCACATCCACCTGAACTTTGGCCAACGTGCATCCGCATCCGACGGCCAGCACCGCCAGCAGAACCAACGCCCAAACCATGTTCTTCAGGCCGTTCATAAATTACCTCGTTCATTTCCCGGCTTCGGTTGTCCGCGCAAGGTGGACATCGCCACGGGTAGTTGTTTGCAGTACATCGGCAGTCAACAAATTCAGGATTCGCACCACCGGGCCAATGGAGGCCAGACGTTTCTCCATCATATCATGGACCGGTAAACCTGCAAGATTGAATCGGGTCAGCCGGGGCAAATCCAGTCGCATCCCAAGCGCCACGACCTCTCCGGAAAGGGAAAGATTGCCATTGGCAATTCGCAGCCGCACATTGCGCGGTGTTCCCATTCGCAGGAACTTGCGTTGCTCCACGATGGTCCTGTTGGCCTCATGCGGGTCCAACGAGCGCAACAGGCGTTCCAGAGTGCGGGTTCCAATATGAGTCAGGTCAAGACGCACGCGAGTAAGTTCCAGCATCCGGGTCGGGCTCTCGGACAAGGGCAAGTCCACGGCCAATTGGCCGGACAATTCCGTATCTTCCCCTTGCAGGCGTTTAACATCCCGGGGCAAAAGCTCATCTGCGTCCAGACCGGTAAACGCCGTGCGCACAGACATGGCATATCGTTCATTTTCGGAACCGTGCGATGTGATGAAAACACCGCCCTGCACCGAACCGCCCATGACGCCTGCCTGAAAAAATTCCACGGACGGAATACCGCCTTCCTCATGCACCTGCATTTCCAATGAGCGCATGGTCACGGGAACAGGAGGCCCAGCCCAGTACAAACGTTGGCATCGTAAAGTCCGGTTTCCCTGCTCCCGACCACGCAAATCGCGAAGTACCCGCCGGGCAAAAAGATCATCTGCTACAGACTCCTGACGACGTTCTTCCTGAAGCACGGAACGGGAAAGCTCTTGAGCATCAAAAGTACGGGCTGCAGGCAAATCGGCTTTCTCCTCGGAGCCGGAACCGGCAATACGGTACGTCCGGGCAAATGAGTAGTCACCTTTCAACGACTCCACTGAAAGGCTGTCGTTCAGGGAAGCCTGTACTTGGTCGGCCTTAGCACGGCAGTCCACGGCCAGAGAACGTCCTCCTTCAAGACGAACCGAGACTGTACCCAGTATCGACCCGGAAAGTGAAACATGCCTGGTTCCCGGCAACGCGCCTTCAGGCTGCGCGGCCAAACGGGAGTTGAATTCCAGATTTCCCTTTTGCAATACGCCGCTCAATCCGTCAGCAATAAACGAATCCACCAACTGGCTGAAATCCAATATGTGCAACTTCGACACATACCGAATATCCAATGGAGCTAGTTGCACGTGCTGTTCCAGATTCAGGGAGTGAAAATCTTCGAGGGTTGTGCCAAGCCGGAAAGTGAGGGGTAAAGACTCATCTTCCAGACCGGGGACTCCATGAATATCCGCTATAGCCAAGCCTCCGTCAGCGGTTATGGCCTCCCCCTGCGGGGCCACATCCAGCACAAACGGTTCGGTCAGGCGCAGCCCTTTCAACTCAATGCCAGCCAGCCGAAAGTCAAGAGGCTGCAATTCCACCTCGGCATGCATGGTGCGGACACCGGAAAAAACGCCACGCATCCTGTCCGCAAACGATCCTGATCCTGTCGCGGCTTTTATCTGCTGTGCATCGGGCAGCTTGCCGCTGTAATCAAAATTCAATTGGAGCGGACCGCCACGGACCATTGATTCGGGCAGCAGCCCGACAGACTGTGCCAACGCCGGATTCAATACGGCTTTCACATGGCCCTGCATCTCGAATTTGCCCAAGTCCAGCTTTCTGACCTGCGTGGCAAATATCTCATCGTTATTCGCGCTCACTCGCATTGAGCCGCCGGAAAGCTGCCGTGACCCAAGGGAAAATTCTTGAATATTCAATTTCAATCCCAAGGAGTCCAAGGCCTTGGGCAAGGCTGGAACCTGCACATGCTTGCACTGGCCTTGCACTGCCATGCGTACAAGACCGGAAGTCATGCCGCTGCCAGCGTCTTCCACTCGACCTTCCAGTATGGGAACATCAACGGAAGTGACCGAAAGTCCCCCCATGAACACTGCCCCTGTTCGAATTCCGGCACGAATTTCGGCCAATACGGGCATGCCCTCGGAAAGAGGAGAAGAAAATTCAGCCAAACTCAGGTGCACATCCTGCGCGGCGATCTTCTGTCCGGCAGTCTCCCCACCCAGAGAAGCGATATTCAACGCAGCCCCAACAACGTCTGCACGACCATGCCCATTCGCAAGGTGCAGGGAAAGCATGGCTGTATTGATCTGTGCAACGGCCTTTGTCAGCTGCAGAGAGTCCATCTGTTTGCCAATATCGGGAGCCATATCCCGAACAAGAGGAACAACACCGTTCAGGTTGATTTCTATCGGCCCTACTGAGGCCTCCAGAACAGGATCGTCACCATAAAGCCCATGCACACGCCCGCTCCAATCCAACCCGGCCACCTCGGGAACTTCCAGTGAACCGCTTTCCACTTGCACGATGCCTGATTGCAGCCCGAGCGTTCCCTGTTGCGTATTGCGAACGTTTAAAGGTCCAATTCCTGAAGCCCCCCCTTTGCCCCGAATCGACATCTCCTCCAGCACAGCCATGGTTTCAAAACGCACATTCTCCCCATCACCGAACAGGGAAATGCTGGTGCGAAATCGGCCGGAAACCTCAACCGAAGGCTCCCCCATCAAAGCTAAAACATAGGGCGAAAGAGTCGCAAAGTCGGCCTTGGCATCCGCGACCAATCCGCTATCAACCGCTCCCTTCACAGAGCAGGAAAAACCGGGCGCGGAAACATTCATGTTGCAGTCGATCAGGGAAGGAACCACTGCGCCATGCGCCTTGTTGGAAAACGTGGCCGTTATGGCGAGCGGCACGGGGTGATCTGGAAATTGGGGAGCAAGACCTTTCACGGATACATCCGCGCCAAGGGCCACGGTCATAGGCTTTGTGATCGGATCGGAAACATCAAGGCGAAAGTTCATGTGTTCAGCATGCCAAACAGGTTTTCCCGGTCCATTGGCGATATGAATGGAAGCATCATCAACTTCAAAAGCCCCACGAACTGGAAACGGCAGGATATACTCCCTGTCCAGCGCCCCCATGGCCGAGGCAAGGGAATCCGTCAGCGCGCGCAAATCTGCAGGCTGTTCGGAAGAGACATCAGCATCATCCACCATGAAAGTGGACAAATCCGTACGGGCCGCAACCCCGGCGATATGCACATCTATCGCAGCCGTTCCGGACAACAGTCCGGTCCAGGACAGGTCCATTCGCAGGGAATCAACCCGCAACCAATTCGGCCCGGTTGCGGCTTCTTTCTGTTCGACTCCCACAAGCAGATGGTCAACGGCAAACGGAGCATTCCATCGCCATGATATATTTCCAATTGAAACAGGCAGCCCGACTGAGTCTGATAAAAAACTGCAGGCGCGCTGCCGAAAAAAATCGGAAGACACAACATGGGGAAGGGCTGCCACCAGCAAAACAACAGCCGTTGCACACACGGCCAGCCCGGCCAGCAATCGGCGGAACCACGTATGTCTCCGCGAGATCCGCATGGAAACATCGGTTTTGCCTTCTTTTACGTTCTTTGCCATGACGTTTTTCTATCTCAAATTGCTATTCTTTTGAACCATACACCCTGTCTATGCATTTATCCTTGACTTATGGACCAATAATCTTTGCTATATCCAGTATAATAGTAGCCAAAGCCAGGAGTGTTTATGGCCATCATGATCATTGACGATTACAAGCCTTCGCAGGAAGTCCTTGCAGAACTGCTGAGTCTGGCAGGCTTCAGGGATATTTTCATTTGCAACTCCTATCAACAGGCACGGGAGCAGCTGGATGTCTGTACCGCGGAAAACAAAAAAGTAGACCTGATCATCATGGACATAATGATGCCGACCACCGACGGTATTGAAGCCACACGCCACATCAAACTGGACCCGATCTATCAGGATGTACCCATCATCATCGTTTCGGCCGTGGACAACGAATTCATCCTTGAACAGGCTTTTGAGGCGGGAGCCACGGACTACATCAACAAACCCATTAACAAGGTAGAGCTGCTCGCTCGCGTCCGTGCGGCTCTCAGGCTCTTTTCGGAAACGGAACAACGCAAGAAACGGGAACTGGAACTGGAACGGCTCACCGCTGAATTACAAAAGATCTCCCATCATGACGGGCTGACCGGTGTCCCGAATCGGCGTTGGCTGGACGCCACACTGGAGAAGGAATGGAAACGGGCCTTGCGGGAAAAAACACCCTTGTCCGTCATGATCACGGATATTGATTTCTTCAAGAAATACAATGACTCTCTTGGACATTTGCAAGGGGATTCATGTCTCAGGAGCGTTGCGGAAATCATTTGCCGTTCCATCCGCAGACCAGCAGATTTCATGGCACGTTATGGCGGGGAAGAATTCATGGTCGTGTTGCCCAACACCACCTCCAAAGGAGCACAAAGCGTCGCGGTGCTGATTCAGTACAATCTGGAACGAAGTGATATTGAGCACCCTGATTCCGAAGTCTCAAGCAGGGTAACAGTCAGTACGGGCATCGCTACGGCCATACCTTCAACCGATTCCAATATGCAGGAATTGGTGGCCATGGCAGACCAGATGCTTTATCAGGCAAAAAATAAAGGCAGGAACAGAATCGAAATAGTCTCGTCCTGACCCCGGCAAGAGATCAACGCCCAATACCGCCAATCAGATCGTCATCATCCTCACGCTCTTCCAACCCTTCCAGCACCAAATCGGATACCGATTGCCCCCGCGCAGACTTGAGTTCGTCAATCATACGTTTGAGCAAGGCCCGGTCAGTAGCGGAAAGCAGGGCCGTTTCTTCTGTCACGATTCCCTGCTCATAAAGCTGGAAAAAATGCTGGTCAAAGGTCTGCATGCCGTGAGCGCCGCTCTCCGCCAATACATTGTAAAATGTCTTTTCATCGGATTCGCCGTTGAGGATAAGCTCCCGGATACGGAGCGTACTGCGCAAAATCTCGAATGCGGCCACACGCTCATGGTTCACGTCCGGCAACAATCGTTGCGATACGATGCAGCGAAGGCTTTCGGCCAGCTTCATGCGTACGATGCGCTCTTCGGAACTGTCGAACAGGCCCAAAATACGATTGATGGTGGTTCCGGCATCCGTGGTATGCAGAGTGGAAAGTACCAAATGCCCGGTTCCCGCCGCCTGCAATACGATCTCCATGGTTTCACGGTCCCGGATTTCGCCCACGAGGATGACTTTGGGAGCCTGCCGAAACGCCGCACGCAAACCGCTGGCAAACGTATCGAAATCAAGGCCCAGCTCCCGTTGATTCACGGTGCCTTTTTTGTGCCTGTGCGCGAATTCAACGGGGTCTTCCAGGGTCAGAATATGTACGGCGCGTTTTTCATTGATGCTGTCCACCAATGCGGCAAGCGAATTGGATTTTCCGGTCCCGGTTCCGCCCGTCACCAGCACCAGTCCGTGATTCTCGGCGGCCATGTCCGCAAAGACCTGCGGCAGGCCGAAAAGCTCAAGGGTTGGAACCGAGGTCGGCAACTTGCGCATGATTACAGCCAACGTGCCACGCTGTTTAAAAATATTCACGCGAAACCGGGCACGACCGGCCACGGAATACGAGAAATCACAGGCCCCGCTACCGGTGAGTTGGCGATGCCAACGCCGGTTGCCGTTCATCAGAGCCACGGCGAACGCCTTGGTATCCGCCGGACCGAATACGCCAGGATCATCCTGCAAGGCAACAGTGCGCAATTCGCCGTTCACTTCGGCCTGCAAAGGACGCCCAGCCGTGACCAGCACGTCGGAAACGCCCTCGTCAAATTCGAGAACCTCCCGCATGAGAGCGTCAATGCGTTGCCTGTCAAAATCCATGGTTACCCCAAATCGCTCAATGTGTTCATGCCCACGCCTGAAGCAAAACGATTTTTTTCCGTAGCGTTGCGGTAGGCATCTTCGGACGAAATCATGCCGTGGCGCAACAGCTTTTCTATCTCATCGTCCAAGGTCTGCATGCCATGATGCCGCCCTGTCTGCAACACGGAGGGAAGCTGGTGGTTCTTGTTCTCGCGAATCAGGTTGCGAACCGCTGGGACGCCAATGAGTATTTCCTGCGCCGCCACACGGGTCGGCTTGTCCACGCGCTTGAAAAGCGTCTGGGAGATGATGGCTTTCAAGGAATCCGCAAAACTGGCTCGCACCTGCGCCTGCATTTCCTCGGGAAACACTTCAATGATGCGGTCCACGGTTTTGGGTGCGGAGATGGTATGCAATGTGGAAAGTACCAGATGCCCGGTTTCCGCAGCTTCCAATGCCAGTGCTATGGTTTCGTAATCACGCATCTCGCCCACGAGGATGATGTCGGGATCCTCTCGCAATGCCCCACGCAACGCGGCCTTGAAACTTTTGGTGTCCCGTCCGATCTCACGCTGGTTGATAAGGCAGTTTACCGGAGTATGGACGAACTCCACCGGGTCTTCAATGGTAACGATGTGATCCTTGCGCTTGCGGTTGGCATAATCAATCATGGCCGCAAGCGTAGTGGATTTGCCGCTGCCGGTAGGACCGGTCACCAGGACCAATCCTTTGGGCAGCATGGTCAATTCCTTGAGGATGTCCGGCATGGACAAATCGTCAAGACTCAAAACCGTGCTGGGGATTTGGCGAAAAACTGCGGAAATGCCGTGCAGCTGACGGAAAAAATTCACGCGATAACGTGCCAGTCCGGGAATTTCAAATCCGAAGTCCACGTCACCGCACTCTTCAAATTCCTTGATTTTAGGCTCAGGCGTAATCTCATACAGCATGTCCTGCAATTCGCGGTTGTCCAGCTCCTTGAATTTGACTCGCTGCAAGTCCCCGCGGATTCGAAGCATTGGTTGGGAACCGCTGCTCAAATGCAGGTCCGAGCCGCCAAGGTCGTTAAGCATTTTGAAAAAGGCATTGATCTGTGCCATGTCGCTACCTGTTTGTCGTTGAGAAAGATGATGTCGCCACTATACCCAGCTTCGATTCCAAGGCAAGAATAACTATATTATAATAGGTTGCTGTGACATTCTCTTCAATCGTTTCACTATGCAAAACGAGTGCGAAACATATTCAGCTCTACCCCATAGGCAAAAAAGGGAGAGGACCAATGACCTCTCCCTTTCGATTACAAGGTATACTCCGCGAAGAGAACTACGAACCTGTTGTACCAGAAGTCGTCGGAATGTCAGGCCATGTTGCGTTGTTGGACGCCAGGCCATCCGTATACGTCGTTTTATCGATAGTTCCATCATCCTTTTCAGGATAGGCGGTGATGGTAACGACATTATCCCCGTCATTCGTGGCTTTAGCAAAAGTGAGCCAGTAATCTCCCACATCAACTTGACCGCCAGTAATATCAAGCAGGGTATCGAGATTTGCGCTAGCGTATGTCAGCGCTTCACCATCGTTTTCCAGCAAATTCTGGGCATAGGCCATGTTAAACCGTGCAATGCCTTCAGCCACGGCAGCCTCGGCCGCCTTCTTACGAGCACTTTCACGCAGGTCAAAGTATTTGGGGGTGACGACCGCGGCCAAAATGCCGAGAATCACCAACACGGTGATAAGCTCAATAAGAGTAAAACCACCCTTGCCCTGTTGTTGTTTCCTTTTCATGCAATCCTCCAATGCTTTTTACGAAATGGTATACTTTCTCCGGCAATCCGGAGTTGGCATCCTTTTGATGCTCGACAGATATTCCTTCAAAGAGCATGCCATACTTGCGGCACGACAAGAAAATCAAAATATGCAATAAAATCAATTATAAATGTTGACAAAAGTCCACTCAATCCAATCTCCAAAAAATGGAGTTTTATCATCATTTTTTGCTGTTTTCTGTTTTCTGCACTGTTATGCCGTGTTTTTTCACCCGATGCCACAAACTCCTGTCCTTGATGCCAAGCAAACTCGCGGCTCGGACCTGAATCCCGCCCGAGAGCTTCAACGCGCGTTGGATCATGTCCTTTTCCACTCGTGCGAGATGCTCATCCAGCGAGCCTTTAAACGGTAGTACATCTTTTACAGCGGCAACGGAAACAACATCTGGGCCTCCTTGAACAGGAGAATTTTCCAGAGACTCGCCCTCACCCGCAACAGAGCCAATTTGCGCACAGCGGCGAACCTCTGAAGGCAGATGCTCCAGACGAATGACACCATCACATAACAACGCGGCACGCTCCATGACATTGGCCAGTTCCCGCACGTTTCCGGGCCAGGAATGGCGGACGATGGCATCCAGCGCGCCCTCGTCAATGGAAACTTCTTGCCCGTGCAGAGACAAAAAATGATTGGCCAGCAAAATGGCATCCCCTCCCCGGCTGCGCAAGGGAGGAAGGGCGATCTGGAAAACATTGAGGCGATAATAAAGGTCTTCCCGGAACTGTTGTTGCTGCATCAACTCCGGCAGGTTCTGGTTGGTCGCCGCGATAATTCGAATATCCGACCATATCTGCTGTGTCCCCCCGACTCTTTCAAACGTCTTGTCCTGAAGGACGCGCAACAACTTTGCCTGTACGGCAAGCGGCATGTCGCCAATTTCATCCAGAAACAGTGTCCCTTTGTTCGCCAACTCGAATTTTCCGAGCTTGCGTGCATGGGCTCCGGTAAAGGCACCTTTTTCATGACCAAAGAGCTCGCTTTCCAACAATCCTTCCGGAATAGCCGCACAATTGATGCTGACCATGGGCATCTCATGCCGGGAACTCATGTCATGAATGGTACGGGCCACAAGCTCCTTGCCTACGCCGGACTCCCCGAGCAGCAGCACCGAGGCTTCTGAATCGGCCACACTTTTGACCTGAGCCATGACCGCGCGCATGGCAGGGCTTTGTCCAACAATGCCGGGAAACAGTTCCCGAGCTTCCATGACGTCCAGAATGTCGCTCAGTTGATCGAAAACCTGCGTCATGCGCTGGTATTCATCCAGCGGCCGCTTCTGCGACACTGAAGACTTCTCCTGCGCTTGCCTGCGTCTTCTTGATGCGCGAAAAACCCTGTTTCGCTCCATGCGGTCAAGGAATCGTTCCAGTGGTTGCACTATGCGGCGCGCAACCAGAATGCTCACAACACCGCACAAACTGATGATAATCAGTGCCCAGTAAAGCACATATCTGAAAGGATCTTTACCCACCTGATGAAAATATTCGGTAATCTCATACGCACCGATCAGAGCGAGAAGACTCAGCCCCGTAAAAATAATGGGGATAAGCAAATAAAGCTTGGCTCGGTATTCGCGTTTCATGGCGGCTACGCCTTCACCCTACATGGCAGACATGGCATTTTGCATAAGTTCTGTGAGGGGCAGGAAGATCGCCAAGGCAAAAAAACCTACCACCACGGCCAATCCGGCAGTGAGTATGGGGCCGATCAACTCGGACATGCGCGAAACGGAATATTCCACCTCGTAGTCGTAATGCATGGCGGCCTCACGCATCATCTCTTCGATACGCCCGGATTCTTCACCAACCGCGATCATGGAAATGACCATGGGCGTAAAGTAGCGGGCCTTGCGCAATGGTTCAGAGATGCCTCGTCCCTGCTCCAAACGTTCACGAATCTTGTCGAACTCACGGGAAATTGCGGCATTGCCAATGGTTTTTGAAACGATGTCCATTGTATCCAGAACCGTTACACCACTGGATTGCAAAATGGAAAAAATACTGCCGAAACGCGCCATGGCCGCCTTTTGAAAAACCGATCCAAGAATGGGAAGCTTGAGCAAGGCGCTATCGCGCACAAATCTTCCCCTGGCTGTCCTGAAGTAATAATACAGGCCAATACCGCCTCCGATAAGCCCGCCAACGATAAAGGGCCAGTAGTTGACCAGAATCTCGTTCACAAGGATGCACATCTTGGTAGGCCACGGCAGCTCAATATGCTGTTCCTTGAACAGATTGATGAACGTGGGCAATACGAAAACGATGAGCACGACAAAACAGATGGCCAGAGCCACCATGACAATGATGGGATAGGTCAAGGCGGATTTTATGTCTTTGGTAACCTTGTTCTCATGCTCCACGATGTAGATAAGCCTTTCAAGAACGTCCATGAGCGTACCGGAGATTTCACCAGCTTGCAGCATATTGCAATAAAGATCGGAGAAAACATCGGTCCGTTTGCGAAATGCTTTGTGCATGGGCGAACCCTGCCGAATGTCCTGCCCTATTTCGATAATGCACGTCTTGAGCTTCTTTTTCTCCGTCTGTGCTTCCAAAATTTCCAACGCACGGGTTACCGGAACACCGGCACCAAGCAACGTCCTGAACTGCTTGGTGAAAAGAATGATATCCTGAGGCCTGACCTTGCTGAAGAATCCGCCAAACGAAGAAGCATTTTCCGATTTGGCCGAGGACTTCCGTACCGAAGTCGGGATAAGACCGAGCTCGGCCACCATGACTTCGGCCTCGGCGGGTGTATCGGCCTCAACAATGCCTTTGGCCTTGGTTCCGGTATTCGTTATGGCAGTGTATTTGAAATGGGGCATGTTCTTCCCGTCTTACAGCATGATGGCCGTAGCCACTTCTTCAAGGGTGGTGATTCCGGCAATGGCTTTTCGGGCCGCATCGTTTTTGAGCGTCCGCATATGTTTCGACTTGACGGCGGCCCGGGTTATTTCCACGGACGTAGCCCCTTTGAGAATCATGTCCTGTATGCTGTCGTCCAACAAAAGGATTTCGAAAAGCGCGACACGCCCGGCAAAACCTGTCTGATGACAATGCCGGCAACCAACGCCGTGTTTAAACACAACCTTTTCCCTGAGATTGTCCAACCCAAAGGATTTGATCAGCGAGTGATGCGGCTCATATTCTTCAAGGCAGTGCGGACAATTACGGCGCACAAGACGCTGGCTGATGGAGACCAGCAACACGGAAGAAACAAGGAATGGCTCCAGTCCCATTTCCACCAATCGGGTCACGGCACCGGCAGCATCGTTGGTATGCAGTGTGGAAAGCACCCGGTGGCCGGTAAGTGCGGCCTGAACGGCAATATGCGCGGTTTCGGAATCGCGAATCTCCCCGACCAGCACCACGTCCGGATCCTGCCGCAAAATGGAGCGCAGCCCTGAGGCAAAGGTCATGCCCGCCCGTTTGTTGAGCTGCACTTGCCGCACCCGATCCAAACGGTATTCCACAGGGTCTTCAAGAGTGATGATGTTGATGTCATCCTGCCTGATTTTCCGAAGGATGGAATACAAAGTGGTACTTTTACCGCTCCCGGTAGGTCCGGCGGAAAGAATCATCCCATAGGGCTGGCTGATGGCCTGTTTGACTTTTTCAAGGTCGATATCCGAAAGCCCCAACTCATCAAGGGTCAGACCGTGGGCGTTGCGGTCCAGCAACCTAAGTACGAGGTTCTCGCCATGGATCGTGGGTAACGAACTGACGCGCACGTTGAATTCCCGCCCCAGAGTGCTGAAGGAAAATCTGCCGTCCTGCGGAATCTTGCTTACGGCTATGTCCATGTTTGACATAATCTTCAGGCGCGAAACCAGAGACAAAAAGCTGTTCTTCGGCGGGGAAGGCACGTTACGCAGCTTGCCATCAACACGAAAGCGCACGTTGACCGTATCCTTTTCAGGGCTGATATGGATATCGCTGGCCTTTTCACGTACAGCCTGGTTCAGAATGGAGTTCACCATACGGATAACCGGCGCCTGATCGGCCATTTCCTGCATGGAATCAAGGGAAATATCCTGATCGTCCATACTCGGAGGAACAAGCTCCTGATCCTCTTTCTCCTGTTCTTCGGAAAAATCGTCAAAGGCTTTGGTCGCCAGCACGCCGCGACCATAAATGCTGCTGAACAGCATATCGAAATCATTCTCGGAACAAATGACCGGCTCAACTTCAAGGTTGGTGGCGATCTCCACGGTATCAAGCGCATTGATGTCCATGGGATCAGTCATGCCCACAACGAGCAAATGTCCGCGCTTGGCAAGCGGCACCAAACGATGCTGCTGCGCCAGATCTTCGGAAATAAGCACGTCGATACCGTCTTCGTAGGGATATTTCTCGGGAGAATACTTGTCGATAAGTAACTGTCGACTCAGGATATCGATAACTTGCGTTTCTCTTATCAGCCCGGAACCTATCATATATTGGCCCAGCTTAAGGCCGGACTTTTCCTGTCCGTCCAAAGCTTCCCGAAGCTGGTCACTACTGATGACGCCAGACTCGACAAGCAGATCGCCCAACCGTTTGCGTTCTCTTTTCAAAACATTACCCCTTGCAAGGTTTCTATGATGTCCGGTCACTGGCGCTGCTGAACTTGCACTACTTTACGGGCAGCACGGCTCAATTGGCCAAGAAATTCAAAACGTTCTTCGTGCAAACTCAACAAACGGGCACGCTTGCGCAGAGGTATCGGCAAATCTTCCAAAGCTCTTTGCGCGGTTTGGCGTGTGGCATAGGGTATTTCCCCGACTACAAAAAAACAAAGCCCCTTTTTCGTGGACCACGAAGGCAGTATCCGGGCCGGATGGTTGAAATACTCCAGCCTCCGCAGTTCGGCAAAGGCATCCGGCAAATTGGGAGCGGAGGCCATTTGCACCCAAACAAGTTGCTGTTCAAGCTGCGTTGTCTTGGGTGTAGATGCCGTTTCGATGACCGGGAAAGTCAAGCTGGCGCCGACTTCCACAGCGTTGATATCCGCTATTTGCGGGTTCGCGGCAGCCACGGCAGCCAGATTCTGCTGGTTAAAAACGCCATAAATATTCTTGATCATCGACGAGAGGCTTTCGCTAAAGGAAATACGCACGGTTCCCAGTTTCTGTGGATGGGCATCACCGCCAGTGTATTTTGGAACTGCTGCCGTATGAAGTTCAGGATGCGTAAAACTTTTTGCGTTCAACTCAGGGCCGACAGACGCATTGGCCGTTTTGGAAAGTTCAATCGAGGAGAAATCAGCCACAGCCCTACGCAGAACGCTCTTGTCCGGTACATGGCCCAAATCATTGGGGGAATGATTTTCATCAACAGGCAGAACCAAAGCCAGCATACCCAGCAAAAGAATCCCGACCAAAGCCGGAACAAGTCCAAACCGGCGTACACTCCGCCCCTGCTCCTCACGTATGCATCGGGAAACAAAACCATAGGAAGCCTGTTTTCTTCCAGTAATGATAAGGCCAAGAATGACCTTGTGGCAAAGGCGCACAATACGGCGAGGGTATCCACGGCTAGCCCTGAAAACCCGATAGCACGCTCCGAAGGAAAACAGGTTTGCGGGCGCCTTTCCACCCGGCGAGGCCACGTCGACTCGATGGCGAATCATGCCGATGGTTTCGCGCAAGGTCATGGGCGTGAGCCGACAGAAAAAGTTGATACGGTCCACAAAGTTCGGCATGCGCTGCATGACAGGTTCCAATTCGGACTGGGCAAAAATCACGATTTGCACCAATTTTTCCGAGTTGGTCTCGTAATTGAGCAGCTCCCGCAACACTTCAAGACAGCGAGGACTGAGTTTCTGGCCTTCATCGATGGCCAAAACCGTAAGAACATCCTCTCGAACCCCACGCCTAAACAGGCGTTTCTTGACCAGCTCCTTGAGTTCCCAAGGGGAAATGGCCTTGTCCACGCTTCTGCCTGTCAGCATGGAGTAAAGAACGCGCAAAAATTCCTTGGCGGTTTTGAAGGAGGGGTCGAGGATCATCTGCACGTCAATGCCGTTCTCGTCCAGATCCGACACGAACCGGCGGCACAGGGTTGTTTTTCCTGTGCCGATATCCCCAATGATTACATTCAGCCCACGCTTGAGCCGGGCGGAAATCTCCAACTGTTGCAGACAGAAAAGATGCTGGGGCGAATCGTACAGAAACATCGGGTCAGGAGAGTTGGAGAACGGCTCCCGCACCAAACCGATTTTACTGTAATATTTCATGACTCACCTCATGAGAGACGCTCCGCTATCCCGGAACGTTCTCAATTCGCGTTGGGTTCTGAAACATCAACCGCATGCGCAGCAGCATTGTCGCCGCCCTCTGCTTCGGCCTTATCCTGTCCCCATATATCCTGCACTTCCTGCTGAATCTCTTCCATGCTCTTTTGCCGTTCGCCCGGCTTCCAGACATCAAGAACTTCCGGCGTAATGAAAATGAGGAACTCTTCCAAAGCACCGCTGCGTGTTTTGGAACCAAAAGCCCAGCTCAGGCCGGGAATGTCCTTAAGGTACGGCACGCCTTCTTTGGACTTTTGGGTGGTATCCTTGTTCAAGCCGGAAATAACGACAGTTTCTCCATCGCGCGTTATTAATGTTGTTTCTGTCGTTTTCTTGGAAATTACAGGGTTGTCACCCACTTTTTGCGTACCAATGGAATCCTTCTTCACCAGAACCTGCAACTTGAGGTACTTGTCGTCGACAATATGCGGGGTGATCTCCAGCCGCAGTACGGCGTCTTCGTATTCAATGGTCGTACCGTCGTCGCCGGATGTGGATTGATAGGGAATGCGGTCACCGCTTTCCGTGTACGCTTTCTGGTTATCCATGGTGGTGATGGAAGGGCTGGAAATAATTTTTGCCAGACTTTCCTTTTCCAGGGCATGGAGCTGCATTTCGAGAACATTTCCACCAATTTTCCCGAGCATCACCCCGAGCGCCATTCCATTCGAGCTGTCGTAGATGCTGGAATCCGGCAAAAAGCTAATGCCATAGCCTTCCCCGGAAGAGCTTGTGTCATCAGAATCGGTGTCAGATCCACGGGTTGTATCCCCGGGAAAGAGGGTGATATCGTTTCCGTCCCCAATACGCCCGGAATATTTGCCGCCCCATTGTATTCCCAAGGCACGAGCCGCATCGGTGGTGGTTTCCACAATAAATGCCTTGAGGCGAATCTGCTTGCGGGGACTGTCCAACCGGGAAACAAGCTTGATAATTTTTCTCAGATCCGAAGAGATGGCCTGCACCATCAATGAGTTTGTATATTTATCAACTTCAATGGAACCCAAAGTCTTATTTTCGCCACTTTGGGTCAGAAATTTTTCCAGGGCTTCCTTGAGATTTTCGGCATCGGAATACTTGATCTTGATTACGGCCGTACTCAACGGCTCAAGTTTTTCCAATTGGAGACGTTCAAACTGACGCTTTTTGCGCAGGACTTCGAATTGCAAGTCGCTTTCCAGGTCTTCGCTGGTAAGCACTCGGAGAATATCGCCTTCCCACGAATAGGAAAGCCTGTTTGAACTGAGTACACCACGGAAAACCTGATCCCATGGCATATCTACAATATTAATATTCACATTTCCGGTAACATTGGGGCTAACCACGATACTCTGACCAGCAGCACGAGCCAGAGCCTGAATCACGGAAATAAGGTTGGCATTATGCATACGCAGGGAAACGCTGAATTTAGGCAAGGCTCTTGCATTCTGGCGCTCGCGCTCTACCAGAAACTCCGGTTTGTCCACGGTCAACCGGTCCATGTCCTTTTCCGTAAGTTCTTCTTGCGGTTCAGGAGAGTGCCCCTTGGATTGCTCGGCCATGATGCGCCATTGTTCCATCCCGTCCGGTTCCTGCATTTCGTTTTTCTTGCAGCCGACAAGAGCAAGGCAGAGCACCATCACTGCCGTCAACCCGACTATCAACCCCTTGGCTCTCATATTATTCAACCACCCTGATATTTACCTTCGAGTCTTCTTCTTCCGCCATAGGCACCTTGACGCGTGCCCCGGGTATGCCGCTCTCGGCAGACTTGACGAGAATCACGAACTGATCTGCGATTTGTGTCACTCTATAACCGTCAATAATGAAAGCATCACCTTCGGCGTATTCCACTCCGTTCAGCAAGGCGAGTCGAACACCGCCAAGCTCCACAAAACCGGAATAAACGACCTCTTGCCCTTCCACCTGCGTAGAAAATGATTCACTTTGTCGTCCTGCCAGATAGAAAGGCCCCTCCGACTCATACATGGGAAGACTCTTGAGGGAATCGCCTGCCATGCGAACCTTGTGCAGTCCGACAGCATTCAGGGCTCCCTTGCTGACCCGAGCCATCAAGTCCTTGACGTTTTTCTCGTATGAAGCCCGGACGCTGTTTTTTCTGCTTGTGCCGGAACCGGAGCCGCCCTGCATATAAAAATAGTCAAACGCGGCATAAGCGACCACAAGGGCCAGAATAACAAGCAATAATTTTTGTCTGGACTCCGCCGAAATTGCCATTGTCTCTTCCTGTCCACCTATTTGTGTATCAAAACAGCAAGCTTGAGAAAAACTTCCACCCCGCCGGGAACGGCCCGTAATTCCAACTTACTTGTTTCCTTAACATAGGGCAGTGCGTTGACCGCTACGTAAAAATCATGGAAAGCCCCGGCCTTTCCGGAAAAAACACCTGTAAGCACAGTGGTGCCCTGCCCGGCTCGCAACGCATCCTGATCCACGCTGATATCAAGAGTCTCCATGTCCGATTGATGAGCGATTCGCTCCACTTCCTCCACGATTCCGAACGCCTTATGGCGTTCAAGAGGAACTTTCTTGCTCAAGGGAAGATCCAGAACCGGTACATTTGATTGTATTGATTGCAGCTTGGCATAAAACGGGAGGTATACGTCCTGCTCCGCAATTTTTGAGGATATACCGGCAATGGTATTTTCCAGCCCCTGCACGCGTGAATAGACAGGGTAAACCAAACCGCCCAGTCCCAAGAGAAACAATACGACTATAACCAGACACTTGATGCTGAGTTTGGCTGCCCGGTCATCTCTGGAAGCAAAAAATTTCAAACGCATTTTACGAATCATACAAGGCTCACGTGCAGGACAAAATGAAGAACTTCACCTTCCGTGGACAATTGCGTCACTTCGCTGGACAATATCTGGTATTGAGAAAAAAGCGGTGATGATTGCAACTTGATGAGAAACCGCGACAAGGTCGTATTGTAATCCTCGCCAGAAGGAAGCACGACTCCGTCAAGCACGGCAAGCCCACGTGGTTGTTCCTTGCTTTTCACGACTTTCCCCTCAGCGTTGGCCTCAGGCAGCACTTCATGGTCGATGCTGATATTCAAAAAACGAATGCTCGACGGTGTAAACCGGGTCAATTCGGCAAGAACGGAAAAAGGCTCGTATCGCTGCCCCATCCTGCGCAAATCGCCATGTTCTTTTTCAATGGTAGCAGTAAGTGAAACGAGTTGCTCATACGTAACCTTTGGTTCAATGCGAGCATATTTCCCGTTCAATCTATCCAGTTCCGCTTTCTTGGAAATTTCAACGTACTTTTGCCATCCGAAAAGTCCGGCCACCACCAAAGCCAAAATGACACCGGCAACAACAACACCGTCATGGAGCCGCTGCCAGAAACGGTTCTGTGCACGTTGCTCGTGGTTTACAAGCAAGTTGATGGTCTTGCCACTTTCGGACATTGCCAACGCTGCGGCAGAGTTAAACGCAAGACGATCCTCACGGCTGCCGTCACCGAGTCGCGCGCTCTCAGGGAGGACACGAACCGGTATTACGGGGAGCCCCAGTTGCGCTGAGATGTAATCACAGACCCGTTGGCTGGCAAAAAGAGCACCGCTCACATGCAGCACGCTGCAACGTTGCTTGAAGTTGTTATAATAATATTCAAGAGTGCGGTCTGCCTGTCGGGCAAGACGCAACAGTGCGGGCGAAACAATATCAAAAAGTTCTTCGTCCGGAAGCCCCGAGCCGAACACTTCTTCCTCGGAGGCCGTTCCCTGAAAGCGGTTCAGCAAAACGGAACGAGCTTCCTCCAGACTCACCGAAGAGGAGTACCCGTTGGAACCAAGTTGGAATTGCAGGGCATCGGCCATACTGTCGACACCGGATTTGATGGTACGGCTGAAGAGAAGACGATCGCCCTCGAAAATCGAAATGGCGGAAAAGTCGTTGGACACATGAATCAGGCCGACAAGACCATCCTCTGCAGGAGCAAAACCGCGAGCATAATAGCCTTGCATGGCTGCGGAGATGGTAGTTACACCATCCAGGCGGAAACCTGCTCGTTCAAACCAGTTCCGAAGTTCCACTACGCGATTTCGGCGCCCCATACCGGTCAGAACTTCCAGCTTGTTGACGCCTTCATCCTTGACCACACCGCAGGGAATAATGTCGAAAACATAATCCCGCTCGTCAAATTTCTTCTCTTTCTTGATCGTCCAGTAAACGGTATCCGCAATTTTGGAAGAGGAAACTTTGGGAATGAGAACAGGACCGAGGTCAACATCAGGTGTGCGGATCGTCGTCCAGATTTCCGGCACTCCACTCTGGCCACACAAACGGGCAATGGAGTCACCGAGAAGTTCAACAAACTCGTCGCTGCCTTGCTGCATATCGGACGGGATGTACACACGCTCGGCAACGGCGCCGCGAAAATCGAAATCCGTTGAGGACACTCGCACAAAATCGATGCAGTCGTTCCCCACTTCCACGCCGAGCATAACCCGTCTATTGAAAGAAAAAAGACCGGAGGAAGATTTACGCTTGCCTGTTTTGGACTTTTTTTTCTGAGGAGCGGAATCGGCAACGGGAGAGACTTCTTCGTTCCCACGAATAATTTGCAGCAACTCTTCAGTCGAATTTGCTTTTTTCTCTGAACTCACTCACGTTACCTTTGATGAAAAGCACGATGGCTAAACGCCGTTTAAAACAACGCAATGGGAAATTGCCTTGCCTGAATACACAAAAAAAGCATGGAGAAATACTGCAGAACAGCCCTGTCTTCATTACCCTCGCAGGCTCTTTATAAATTGATTACCATCCTTACAATTATATTTCCAACTTCCCCCAAACTCATTTTTAATAATTAGATCCCCCTCACACCCCGTATCCCCAAACACCCCCTAACATCCTTTTCACACTGCTTTTACATTTTAAACAAATATATCAATAGAATAAAAAAAAATGACCACTCAAGAAAACCCTAAACTTATTGACAATTCGTTGTAACAAAACATCAGTTTGACAAATTACAGCCAAATTCAACAAAATCCAGTATGCTCAAAGTAGCTACCTGTGGAAAAAGCAACCCCCGCCTACCGGATTCCGGCAGACGGGGGTCACAAGACAGGGAAGAGGGGAAAATTTAGCGAAGGGAGTCTATGTCCAAGGGTTTACCGCAACACGGGCACACCCGGATAAAAGAAGCCTGACCATCCGCAACGGAAAAAACAGGTTTCCAGGAAGTTTTGACCACACCGTAATGGACCATCACCTTGTTGCCACATGAGCAAAAACGTTCCTGCATGACTGCATCTCCTTAATTATGTATTATGATTTTTTCTTTTCAAACAAAACGTGAACTCTTAATAAACATACAGCTAGACAATGTCAATATAAATTAAACACACTTTGCAAAAAAAGTGGAGGCATGAGCCTCCACAGAAATACAATATGGAATCTAGCGGTACTCTCTTCCCACCCACAGAATCTTTCCGATCACGCGCACTGTATCCAATTCATCGCCGGAAAGATGAATGGGAGAGTAGTCCGTATTGTCACTTCGCAAGACCAGAGTTCCGGGCAGACGCTCCACCCGCTTGACCATAACCGTATCTTCCACACCAACAGCATAAATACCGCCGGACAGGACATTGATATCGGCCTGATCAATGAGCACTTCATCCCCCTCCTTGAGTTCAGGCTCCATGCTGTTGCCCACGACTTCCATGATCACCATGTTGGCAGGATTCCCACGGGCGTGAATCCAATCCGACCGGAAAGACAGATATTCCTCAACCTGTCCACCGGTTTCAAAGGAACCGCCTCCGGCACAAAGCCTGGCCCGAACCTTAGGCACCTGCTCAAAATACAAATCGTCAGTATCACGCCCCGTTCCACTTGCAGAAGATCGGGGATCGCCGCGCCCAGTCTCAAGCCATAATGGATTGACGTCAAACATGGACGCCAAATCCAATATCCAGCGAGGCGGAACACTATTCTTTTTCTTGGCCAACGAAACAGCCGCCCTGCCGACGCCAAGCGTTCGCGCAAGGTCCGACTGGCTGGATACATTTGTTACCGAGCATATACGCTCAAAAAAACCATCAAAACCAATATTGCTCATACTTGCTGCCTTGTTGATACGATAACCGAAAATAGTCAACCATAGCAAAACACCCATGTCAACAAACAACTACATTTTTTATTAACCAAAGATGTCATGCTATCAAATTCTTGTAGTCTGTGGAGGATTGGGCAGAATCCAGCTCAAAATTCAGCTCAAGGCGCTCCAGATCGGCATATTCCAGAACGACACTCACTTGCTGCCCGATGGTAAAGGCCCGGCCGGTGCGTTCGCCCACCAGCATTTCCCGATGGCGCCAATAGGCGTAATAGTCGTCGTCCAACGAAGAAAGGCGGATGATTCCCTCGGCCATGACGTCGGACAGTTCAACCCGGAAGCCGAAATCCATGATCTGCGAAACAACGGCCGAGAACCGTTGCCCTTCCTGGTCTTTCATGAACAGAACCATCAGTCTGCGATAAATTTCCCGTTCCGCGTCCATGGCGCAGCGTTCGCGGGACGAAAGATTTCCGGCGATCTTCAGCAGTAGCTTGCCTCCGGGAATGGCACCGTTTCCGCCAATGGCGATCTTTACCAGTCTATGCACAACGAGATCGGCATAGCGACGGATGGGCGAAGTGAAATGGCAATAGCATTCCGAAGCCAGCCCGAAGTGCCCTTCGTTGACCGGTGAATACTTGGCCTGCTTCATGGAACGGAGCAGCAGGCGGTTGACCACAAATTCCTTTGGAGTTCCGGAAACCTTGGAGATCAGCTCCTGCAATGCTTTGGGAGTAATTTCCTTGGGGCGGGTCATGTCCGGGTCGGTCAGGCTCAGGAAACGGAACAGATTGTCCAGCTTTTCCTCGCTTGCCTCAGGGTGGACGCGAAACAGGCACGGCAGGCCTTCTTCCACCAGAAAACGGGCCACGGCTTCGTTGGCCGCAATCATGAATTCTTCGATAATCTGGTGGCCAAAATGGCGCTGTGTGGCTCCAAAGCCACGGATTTCGCCATCATCTGATATATCGGCGCGAGGTTCGGGCAGTTCGAAATCAAGACTGCCTCTTCCGGAGCGGAGAGCATTGATCTTGCGGGCCAGCTCTTCACACAGATCCAGCATGGGCAGCAAATCGGGTTCAATCGACTTGCGAGCCGAGTTGTCCCGTTGCAGTACAGCGTCACGAATCTGGCCATAGGTCAGTCGCGCATGGCTTCGAATAACCGCATTGAACATCCGGGCGGATTTGACCACGCCCTTGGCGGAAAGCTCCATGCAAACGGCCATGGTCAGCCGCGGTACATCCGGATTCAGACTGCACAATCCGTTGGACAGACGTTCCGGAAACATCGGCTCAACAGACAGAGGGAAATAATAGGAATTACCGCGTTCCAATGCTTCACGGTCAAGAGGTGAACCTTCCTGCACGTAGTGGGCAACGTCGGCAATGGCGACCCAAAGCCGATATCCTTTGCCGTCGCGTTCCACAAATACGGCATCGTCAAAGTCCTTGGCCGTGGCTCCGTCAATGGTGACAAACGGCAAGGAGCGCAAATCCTCACGGCCACGGAAATCATCTTCATCAGGTTGCTGCGGAAGCTGTTCCGCCTCGTGCAGCACATCGTCAGGAAAGCGAATACGGATGGAGTGGTTGGATTTGACCAGGGCTTCCTGCACCCGAACATCGGTTTCAGGCCCGAGTCGTTCCACCAATTCCCCTTCCCACATCAAGGGGTCCAATTGTTCACCGGGTTCGCACAGGACGATGTCACCCCTTTGCAACTCCATGCCTTCCGGGGCTGAAACAATGAGCCCGAAATCCAGAAGCGGGTCCGTGGGCCTGGCAGCCCAATCGTCATCGCCAAGTTCCTTGAACACCTTGACCGGCAGCAAATCCCGTCCACGTTCCAGAATACGGACAATGCGTCCTTCGTGGTTGCGCCCTCCCCGGGCTTCGCGCACCACGGCACAGGAAACCCGGTCCCCATGCCATGCGCCATTCAGATTCTTCTGGCTGATAAAAATATCCTTGCGCCGGACGTCATCGGGAACCACAAATCCCACGCCCGAACGAGTCATCTCCAACCGGCCGGAAACCAGATGCATGGCCCCGGCAAGGCCATATGCGCGCCGAATGCGCACAAGTGCCCCTTCGCGCGTCAATTCCTTGAGGATATTCTTGACTTCGGGCTTGTGCTTCTTGCTCAAATGCAGCCGTCGAACCACTTCGGCACGGGAGAGCGGCCTGCGCTGCTCCTTGAACAAACGCAGCACTACGTCCTTGTTGAGGCCGGCTTTGCCTGTTGCGGCACTTGTCTTACGTTTCTTCCTGGCCATTACTATATTTCTCCGGTCTCTTGATTCTCGCGACCGGGTTCCCCATGGGACGGCGGATCGCCAAATAGGTTTTCGCGGGTCAATGTGTTCCAGCGCCTGTTCCACCAGACGCCAAACGATGCTCCCTGTGCAAAGCAGGAAGGGCCGAAATCAACGCGCAGGCTGAATGTCCAGAAATCCTCTGTGCACATGGGGCCGATTTTTACCGCATCTTTCTGGGTGCACAAAATGTAACGCGCGCCCCTGCGCTTGGCCGTGGCGATGATGTCCAGAACATCCGCCTTCGAATATGCATGATGATCACGATACACCATGTGCTCAACAGGCTTGTAATTGAAATATTTGCGCGCCGAGCGCTGCACTTGTGCCGGGTTGCCGACGCCGGAAAACAGCAGAAACGGTTCTCCGAAAAAATCCTTTTCGGACTTTCCGGTGAGCACTTGCGTGAACCCTTTGGGAGAAAGGGAAAAGCTGAAAATCGGACGATTCAGCCTGCTGAGGCGCGTACGAATATGATCTTCCATCTGGCGGAAATAGTTGGGAGAGGCCTTGATCATGAAACAGTCGGCACGTTTCAGGGCGGACTCGTCCTCGCGCCACGAACCAGCCGGAATAACCCGGTTCCAGCCCTGTGCAAGGTCCGATGGACTCAACAAAACAATGTCCGCATGGCGTTTCACGGCCATATGTTGAAAACCGTCATCCAACAACACGATTCCTGGCTTGAAATGTTCGAAAAGCCACTGGCCTCCACGAACACGAACAGGGTCAACAACCACATACGCTTCAGGATATTCCTTGGCCAGCATCAACGGCTCGTCACCGGCCTCCTCCACAAGATTGCCGGGCCGGACGTGCAGCGGCAGGGAACGGGGATGGGCCCGATACCCCCGACTCAGCACGGCAGCTTCCATGCCCCTGTTGGCAGCCCATTTCATAAACCATGAAGTCATGGGGGTTTTGCCGGTCCCCCCCCAACTAATGTTGCCCAGCGAGATCGTGGGAACAGGTGCTTCCCATTGCTTAAACACACCACGATCATAAAGACCGGCACGAACGCGCATGAGTTGCGCATTGAGCCAGCCGAACGGACGCAGCACTGGCGCGAACCGTTGCTGCAATTCCTCTACGGGTGCGATGTCCTGTTTTGCCATAAAACCGAAAGGAGGCCCGAAGGCCTCCCGGTTCGTGCATTATTATTCCCTGTTTCCGAGGAATCGGAGCAGGAAAAGGAACAGGTTGATAAAGTCCAGATACAGAGTCAGGGCACCCATGATGGAACCGCGCCGGATGGCGGCGGCATCGTTGGGCAGCACCTCGCCCATGGTCTTAAGCTTCTGGGTGTCAAAGGCGGTCAGTCCAAGGAACAGGATCACGCCAACTCCGGAGATAACGAAGTCCATCATGGCGCTGTGCAGGAACATGTTGACCACCATGGCGATAAGCATGCCGATAAGCCCCATGAACAAAAGACTGCCCATGCTGGTCAGATCCTTTTTGGTCAGCAGGCCGTAAAGGCTCATAGCTCCGAACATGCCAGCGGTGACAAAGAAGGTTACCGCTACGGAGTGCGCCGTATAAACCAGCAGGATCGGCGCCAACGTCAGGCCGTTGAGCGCGCTGTAGGCCAGAAACAGCCCGGTAGCCGTGGTCGGATTCATACGGCTTATGCGCCAGGAAAGAGCCATGACGATACCGAACTCGGCAACGATCATGACGATATAAAACATGGACAGGCCAACCGAACCGCTTACGGGATCCACATTGAAGAACAGGTTCAGCAACGTGGACGAAGTGGTGACGAGATAGGCCAGCACGGCAGTAATGGCGAGTCCCGCACTCATCCAGCCGTAGATGCCACGCATGAATGCGTTCACGACTTCCACGTTGGCGGTACGGGTGGTGTTCATATACGGAGTCTGGTTCATTAAATCCTCCTGGATCAATATTTTCTCTGTTTACAGGATTGCGGGGCAACCCTTCTTTCTTTCAATAATCAGCTTTGACGGCCAAGGCAAGGGCCGCAACCTTTTTGAGGTTACCAACCGCGCTGATCACAGACATGTGACTCGGCATTGCTTCGCCGGACGGCGTCGGCCACATCGTTAGGAACGACCGTGCGCCCAATGGGAGCCATGGAAATGGCGGCCAGCTTCAGGTGCTGGATACCGAACGGAATCAGAATAATGGTTATGAAACAGGCCACTGCCGAAACAACGTGCCCCACGGCCAACCAAAGACCGAAAAGCAAAAACCAGATTACGTTGCCGATAAAGCCCAGCGGACTGGTGCCCAGATCGCTGCGACCAGTCAGTTCGTCCCGCCAGAGGATCGTCCTGCCGAACGGGAAAAACGAAAAACCGGCGATCACGAAACAGGCCCGTCCCCAAGGGATGCCGATAATGGAGAGATACATGACCAGTCCGGCAAAGGCCCAGCCAAGTCCCATGAACAGGCCCCCGAACACGAACCACAACACGTTCATAATCGTACTCATGCCTTCTCCGGTATCAACGGTTGCTGGATAACGCCGAGCACTCACTATGCCATGCAGGTTCAAACTTTGCGAGCCTTTTGCATGACATTTCCGTGAGGAATGGCTATCCGAGAAAATCCTTGCCCCAGCGTAACAGGTTGATGGCTACCAGCAGCGCACCTTCCCAACGACGCACTTTCCAGCCTGTCCGAAGCATTATCAACACGAGGCCGACCATGGAGACCAGCACCACAAGACTGCCGCGCGCCTCCTCCGAGACACCCAGGGGACGAATCAAACACGTCAGTCCCAGCACACCGGCAAAATTGAAAAAATCACTCCCGATCAAGTTACCGAGCAGCATTTCGTTTTTGCCGCGAACGGATGCCGCCAGACAGGTGACCAACTCTGGCAGGGAGGTGCCCGCCGCAACTATGGTCACGCCGATCACCCAACTGGACACGCCCAGGGTTGTGGCGATGGAGGTCGCTGCGGAAACCATGAGATGCCCTCCCATGGCGATGGCCGCAAATCCGGCCAACAGCAAGCCCCAGTCATACCATGCGGCCTCGCGTTCTGGCAGTTCCTCCAATTCGTCCTCGCCCGGAGATTCCTTGAGCCGGGCCAGCCAAAACAGATAGCCGACCAATACGGCCATGAGCACCAGTCCGAACAGGCGTCCGAGTTCTCCGGTCAGGGACATGAGTAAAATGGACCCGGTGCAGGCGAACAATAACAGGCCGTCGCGGTAGATGATGGTCCGGTTGGTGGCCAGAGGCTTAATCATGGCCATGAGTCCGAGGATGAAGCCGAGGTTGAAAATGTTGGACCCGACCACGTTGGAAAGGGATATGGCCTCATGTCCGCGCAGGGCTGCGTTGATGGTCACCAGAAATTCGGGTGCAGACGTTCCGAGCGCCACGATGGTCAAACCTATGACCAATTCGGGAACATGATATTTTCTGGCGATGAGCGAAGCCGAGGTCACGATTCGGTCGGCACCGATCCATAAGAGTAACGCAGCTCCAATAAATGAAACAATATCAAGCAGCATGACATGAAACGTCCTTGTTTGCATTGCAGTGTCGCAGCAGCTTCTTACGGAAGCAAGGGACTATTTATCGTCTTCGGCCCCACGCTTTTCGGGACACTCCTCCTGCTCTGCTTCTTTTCGGGTCTGCTTCCAGGGAGCGACAAGATCCTGCATGGGTTCGGCCCACGCAACAGAGGTCTCACGCCGGGGCATGATCTGCAACTCGTGCACTTCTCCGTTATGGGCAACGGCCATGGTCACCGGCTCGCCGGTTTCCTCGCTCTCCCGCCGGGCCTTGGATGCATAGGACGCCGTCAGTTCCGCCGCTGCTCGAATGGTTTCCATGTCCCACTCACCGGCATCGGTCATGCGCCCCACGGCAACCGGTCCGGGAAATCCAACCGAGGTGAACACATAATCGGCCTCGGAACTCAGGTCGTTCAACCGTTTGTTTTCTTGCTGCTTCCGGCCCATGGAAAGCCAGTGGCTTCCGGCCCAGACCTGACGCCCAACCTGGACCAAAACGAAATCACGAGGCGTCGGGCGCGTTTTTTCTTCCATCAATTTAATGAACCGCCCGGCGGCACTGGCTTCCGCCAGCACACATCCTCCAGCCGGTGTGGGAATTTCCGTGAAGCCATATTGCTTTGCCAGCTCCAATTGTGGTTTGCGGGAACGTCCGCCAAAGGCAAGCAAACGACTGCGGTCCACCAGACCGGACTCTTCAACGGGAGTGGGTTCCAGTTTGAGCGCACACAAAGGGCGAAGCAGAACGTTCATGGCTTCCGAACGCTTGCGGATCAGGCTCATGGCGTCCCGGCGTTGGCTCATGGGCCGCTGGCCGATAACCTCACCGGAAATGAGGAACTTGGCGCCGTATTTTTCCATCAACAGCTTGGCGTGTTCAATCATGAGGATCTTGCAATCCACGCAAGGATTCAGCCACTTACCAAAATTATTGGGAGGACCATCCAGCATCAGATCAACATACTGTTGCCCAATGTTCACGGCCACAGCGTCAATACCATAGTGCTCCTTCCAAAACGGAATCAGATTTTTCTTGCCGAAAAAGGGTGAGGTAAAATGCAGGCCCAGGACACGAAGTCCCTGATCCTGAATCACCTTTACAGCCAATATGGAATCAAGCCCGCCCGAAAGCAGGGCAAGCGCGTCATAGGTCTTTGTCATGCGCCGTCCCTTACGCGAGGATCCTTCGACTGGCAAGGCAAGGCGCAGGGCTTGGCGGTATTTCTTCAAAGAAACCGCCCTCAACAAAAGAATGTAAATTCAGATGCATCCACACTACCTTGACAACTTCTTTTTTTACAGCCAGAATGGTCCTACCATTCATCGTAAAATATATTTATTTCTTTCCATATTGTTATTTTTTAGCTTTTTTTCATAAAAAAGGTAGTACCAATGATTACGAATAACAGGGTTCAAGGCCTGTTTAACCCTGTTGGCATCGGCCGGGCCAGTGAGGAAATCGTGCTTCAGGTCGAAGCCGCCATTATGGACGGAAGGCTTGCTCCGGGAGAACGCCTGCCGAGCGAACGGGAGATGCAGCACCAGTTCGGGACAGGACGTGGCGTGGTACGCGAAGCCCTCAAAACGCTCAAACAGAAAGGCCTGCTCGAAGTCCGCAAAGGGGCCAAGGGCGGTGCCTATGTCCGGGAACTGGAAGTGTCCAACGTTTCCGAATCCTTGGCCCTGTTCCTGAAGCAGCATCCCGTGAATCCGGGAAAGCTCATTGAGTTCCGTGAGACCATAGATAGGACCATTACGGAATTGGCCATCGTCAGAGCAACCCAAAAGGAAAAGGAAAAGCTCATTGAGGATGCGGCCCGGCTGAAGCACTTGCTGCGTCAACCGGAACCGGACCTCGCTGAAGCGGGAGAGCTTGACCGTCAACTGAATATTTCTCTGGCCCAAATGGCCAGAAACCCATTGTTCGAATGGGTAATGCACGCCGTGCAAATGGGCTTCAGTTCCCATGATTATGCCCTGTATGAAAATGCGGACTATCAGGAAAAGGCTGCGGCCAACTGGAGCGACACGGCTCATGCGATTCTGAATAACGACTTGGCCCGCGCCCTGTCGTTTATCGGCTATCATTACGTGTTGCTCAGAAGGTGCGTGGAGGAAAAAAGCGGCGAACTCTCTCAGCAGGACGTTCCGTTTCTCAACGAATTCCCCATCAACAACAGCGGATAAACATGATGAAAAAATACGATTACATAATTGTCGGCGGAGGCTCTGCCGGATCGGTTCTGGCCAATCGCCTGAGCGCGAATCCCGAAAACACGGTTCTGGTGCTTGAAGCCGGATTGCCCGACTTCAAATTCGACTTCCGTATCCACATGCCCGCGGCTCTGACCTACCCGCTGGCCGGAAAGACCTACAACTGGTGGTACGAATCCGATCCGGAGCCATACATGAACAACCGCCGCATCTATCAGCCGCGCGGCAAGGTTCTTGGCGGTTCCAGCTGCATCAACGGCATGATCTACATTCGCGGCAACGCCATGGATTATGAAAAGTGGGCCAAAGAAGACGGCCTCGACGACTGGTCCTACGCCCACTGCCTGCCCTATTTCAAACGGTTTGAATGCCGCATGTCCGGTGCCGACGAATATCAGGGGGCGGCCGGGCCTCTCTACCTGACCACGCCGGAATGCGACAATCCTCTGTTCGATGCCTTCTTCAAGGCCGTGCAGGAGGCGGGATACCCGGTTACCAAAGACGTGAACGGCTACCAGCAGGAAGGCTTCGGCAAGTTCGACCGCACCACCTACCGGGGCCGTCGCTGGAACGCTGCGCGCGCCTACGTGCATCCGGTCAAGAACCGCCGCAATCTGACTGTAAAATGCATGGCGACCACCACGCGCATCCTGTTCGAAGGCAAGCGTGCCGTAGGTGTCGAATATACTCGGGGCAAAACCACGCACAAGGCGTATGCCGGTGAAATCATTTCCTGCGGTGGTGCCATCAACTCGCCGCAATTGCTCCAGCTTTCCGGCGTGGGCAACGGTGCCGAGCTGTCTTCCATGGGCATCGGCGTGGTGCAGGATCTTCCCGGCGTGGGTGAAAACCTTCAGGACCACCTCGAACTGTATGTGCAGTACGCCTGCAAAAAGCCCGTGAGTATGTTCCCGTGCCTCAAATGGTACAACCAGCCGTGGATCGGGCTCAAATGGCTCTTCGGCAGAACCGGCGAAGCCGCCACCAACCACTTCGAGGCAGGAGGATTTATCCGGGGCAACGATCAGGTGGAATATCCGAACATACAATACCACTTCCTGCCCATAGCCATCCGTTACGACGGCTCCGCCCCCAACGAGGGACACGGCTATCAGGTTCACGTCGGCCCCATGAACACCGATGTGCGCGGCCATGTGAAGATCAAATCCAATGATCCTTCACAACATCCGGGCATCCTGTTCAATTACCTGTCTACTGAACAGGAACGCCGCGAATGGGTCGAGGCGATTCGCAAAACCCGTGAAATCATGACCCAACCGGCATTTGACGGGTTGCGAGGCAAGGAACTCGCACCGGGTGCGCAAGCGCAAACCGATGAAGAAATCCTCGATTTCGTGGCCCGCGAAGGCGAATCCGCATACCACCCGAGCTGCACCTGCGCCATGGGAACGCACGACATGGCCGTGACCGATTCGGAATTGAAAGTCCATGGCGTTGAGGGCTTGCGCGTGATTGACGCTTCGGTAATGCCGTATGTTACCAACGGCAATATTTATGCACCGGTCATGATGATTGCGGAAAAGGCTGCGGACATCATCCTCGGCAACACGCCGCTGACGCCTGAAAACGTACCGTTCCACAAACACGAGAAATAGAACCTGGAGTTCCTCATGATTACAGGCCGACACTATATTGACGGGCAATGGGTTGACGGAGACAGTGCCAAGACACGTGACATTCTCAACCCGTATGACGCATCAGTCATCGCCCGTGTGGCCGAAGGCGGACGAGCCGAAGCACAGGCAGCCATCAAGGCGGCACGTAAAGCCTTTGACAACGGAGGATGGTCGCAGACTCCGGCAGCGGAACGGGGAAAACTCCTGTTCAAGCTGGCTGAACTCATCGAGCGCGACCACGAGGAACTGGCTCGTCTTGAAAGCCTCGATACCGGCAAGACCGTGGAAGAAAGTCGTTGGGACATGGACGACATCGCCGGAATCTTCCGCTACTTCGCAGGCCTTGCGGACAAGGATGGCGGTGAAGTCATCGAATCGCCCATTCCCGATTCCACCAGCACGGTGGTACGGGAACCCGTAGGCGTGTGCGGCCAGATCTCACCATGGAACTACCCGCTGCTTCAGGCCTCATGGAAAATGGCTCCGGCTCTGGCTGCCGGATGCACCATCGTCATGAAGCCCAGCGAAATTACCCCGCTGACAACACTCAAGGTCACGGAACTGGCGGAAGAAGCCGGATTTCCCAAAGGGGTCGTCAACACTGTGCTCGGCCCCGGCCCCGAAGTGGGAGCGGAGCTCTCCGAAAACACGGGTGTAGACCTGATATCCTTTACCGGGGGCATTGCCACAGGAAAAACCATCATGCGCGCCGCGGCGGCGAACGTGAAAAAAGTGGCTCTCGAACTTGGCGGCAAGAATCCCAATATCGTCTTTGACGACGCCGATCTGGCTCTCGCCGTGGATTATGCCTTGAACGGCGTGTTTTTCCATGCCGGACAAATATGCTCCGCGGGAGCGCGTGTTCTTGTGCAGAACGGCATTTACGATCAATTCGTGAAAGCCTTGAAATTACGCATGGAACGCATTGTCATCGGCAACGGCTTTGATGAAAAAACACAGATGGGTCCGCTCATCTCTGCAGACCATCTTGCCAAGGTAGAATCCTATGTGGAGGTAGCCAGGAAAGAAGGTGCCAGGCTGGTTCTCGGCGGCAAGCGCCCGAATGATCCCGCCTTGCAGCAAGGATACTTTTACATGCCCACGTTGTTTGCAGACTGCGAGAACGATATGCGCATTGTTCAGGAGGAAGTGTTTGGCCCGGTCATCACCGTCGAACGATTTTCATCCGAAGAAGAAGTCATCGAGCGGGCAAACAGCACCATCTACGGACTATCCGCAGGGTTCTGGACCCGCGATGCCGACCGCATGGAACGGGTTTCCAGGGCCTTGCGCTTCGGCACCGTGTGGATAAACGACTTCAACGTCTACTTTGTGCAGGCCCCCTGGGGCGGCTACAAACAGTCAGGACTCGGAAGAGAGCTCGGCAAGATAGGCCTGGAGGAATACACCGAAGTAAAACACGTATTTCGCAACCACGCCACCAAGGCACTCAACTGGTTCGGGGCATAGGGCCCCGCGCCGGAGTCGAATACGAAAAAGCCGGATCGCCCGGGGCGGTGATCCGGCTTTCGAGAACATCAACCAAGGAGATATGATGTCAGACCCCTTCAGGCGCATTGTCCGCGCCTTACTCATGATTGCAGCAGTACTCGTTTTTTCCCTCCCCGCTTACGCCAAAAAAGAAATCAAGATAGCCAGCGTCGGCTGGACCGGCGTGACCATCAAGACCGATCTTGCGGTTTCCATACTGAACAGCCTCGGTTACGACGCCGAAAACATCATTGTTTCCGTTCCCATCGCCTATCAGGCCATGGCTACCAATGAAGCGGACGCCTTCATGGGAAACTGGATGCCGTCCATGGCTTCCATCGCCACCAAATATTTCGAACAAGGCACCGTCATCAAGTACGTGGCCAATATGCCCGGCGCGCAATACACGCTGGCTGTGCCCACATATTGCGCCGAAAACGGCCTCAAGGATTTCAAGGACATCGCCAAGTTCGGCGACAAGCTGAATTGGGAAATCTACGGCATTGAGGCGGGCAACGACGGCAACCAGATCATCCAGAACATGATCGACAAGAACTTGTTCGGGCTCGGCAAGTTCAGCATCGTGCCCTCCAGTGAGGCTGGCATGCTCGCGCAGGTGCAGTCCTTTGCCAAGGAAAAGAAATGGATCGTCTTTCTTGGCTGGGCACCCCACAGCATGAACGAACGCATCGACATGACCTACCTGACCGGCAGCACGGGCGGGACGTTCGGCGCCAACGACGGCACAGCCACGGTATGGACCAACATCCGCAAGGGGTTCGACAAGGAAAATCCCAACGCCGCACGGTTGCTCAAGAACATGATCTTCTCCGTAGACATGATGAACCAGATCATGACCAAGCTATATGCCGATAACACACTCGCTCCCAAGGATGCTGCGCTGACCTGGCTCAAAAAGCATCCGGAAGTCTACAAAAAATGGCTTGAAGGCGTAACCACCATCGACGGCAAGCCGTCGGTTCCGGCCTTTGAAAAAACATTGTAAGACAGGGCGGCTTCCCGCAATATCCGACAAAAAAGGCCCCGGGCATGTGTCCGGGGCCTTGCCTTTCCTCAGCGGGAAGGCTGGCACTTGGAGAAAGCAAGCATTGGTTACGCTATCCGGGCCAACAACAACGTCACCGGTGACCTGCGGCTTGAGCCCGCATGAAATCCCTAATCATACCGGCATACTGAGCACACCATCGGCGACCTTGCAGTCGCTGTGCTTCTTGCGGCAATCCACGATGGATTTGGCGCAAGACAATGCCATGTTCAAAAAAACGGACTGATATCATGAATCGCAAACAAATCTGCTGGTATCGTCGAGTGCTGTCCCACCACTCATAAAAAAAGCTCCATCCCGAAAGACGAAGCTTTTTTTTGTGACGGACATTATGACAAGTATACAAATCCCTCCATGTCCATGGAGCGTTCGCAGTGTCAATTGGCAATCAACGTTACGGGGAACTTCGCAAAGCGGACGTTCCGCAATCAGAATTCAACGTTCGCCCCTATTCCAATGCGAAGAGGAGTGATCGGCGTTCCGTAATAATCCCCATTGGACAGATAGTCTGTGGCTTGTGAGAACTTGTATTGATTGGTCAGGTTTTCTCCATAAAGATATATTTCATAATTATCGCGTGTATATCCGGCCTTGATGTTGAACAATGCATATGGAGTCTGTTTCTCGGTGTTTTCCCTGTTCCAATAAAGGTTTCCCACAATCTGGACCTCGGGGCGGATGTAAAAGTGTTCAAGAAAAGAATACTTCACAGCGAGGTTTGCATCGAAGTCAGGAACAAACATAACCTTGTTTCCATCGAAATTGCCATATGTCGCATCCGGAAAATCTTCATATTCGGCATTAACGTATCCAAAAGATCCGATAAGCAAAACGGACGGGGTCAACTGAGCCTCCAACTCCGTCTCCAGTCCCATCATGCGGACCTCGGGGGCATTGGTCAGGTAGGCTGTACCCGCAGTCACGTAAATCTTGTCCTGATAATCTTCATACTTCGTATAAAACGCGGAGGTGTTGAACTTCATCCTGCCGTCGAACAGTGTCGTTTTGGCACCAATCTCGTAAGTCCAACTTGTTTCGTTGTCGTATGTCGCCTGACTATTGTTGTTGGCCAGCGGGTTTACCCCGCCGCATCGCCAGCCCTTGGTGACGCTCGCATATGCCATCACCTGTGGTGAAAAGCGATAGTCGAGTGCGATTTTGGGCAAGAACTGTGAGTCGTTTATGCTTTTTTCATCAAATAACCCTTTCCGGCTTTTGCCCTCCCTTTCCGTCCATTCTCCACGGGCACCTGCCGTCAGCCCCAAAGCCTTGTCCAGAAAGCGGTAGGTGGCCTGCCCGAAAAACGCATTACTGACGCCCTTGAGCTTGGAATCCTTGAAATATGTTTTCGCTGACGGAGAAGAAGTCAATGCCCATCCCAGCTGCATGTCCCTCTCAAAAACATTGAGGAAATATCCTCCCATCCACTCCAGATTCGAGCTCTCCCCAGCGTCGGACTGAAGCCGCAGTTCCTGTGTAAACGTATTGGCGTCATGGTTGATGACACCAAGAGTGCCTCCCGTTGTCACGTACGGATTGAAGTCGAACTCCTGCCGCGAATTCCTGTAAGCGGAAATTGATGTAACCGTATAGGATCCGCCGTCAAACTTGACATTCAGGCTGGGGGCCAGAGTTTTGACTTCACTCTTCCCCTCCCAATCCGTATCAATCTCCCATTTCTTGAATTCAAGGCCCAGATGGGAGGCCGCGGCTCGGGTGGTCGGAAGATACGTTTCACTGTAGTCGGCGTCATAATCAGTGTATGCCATGCCAAAAGACATTTCCCACGCAGTATTCGGGGTCCAACGCAAGTTGCCCCGCATCCCCATGGTCCTGTCGGAATTGTACAGGTCATCCGTCCGGGTATTCTTGATATAACCGCCCTGGCTCTTGACCATCAAGGAAAGGCCGCCGAACAGCGCGTCATCCACAAGTGGACCGCTCAGGGAACCTCCGGCCTGCCATGTTCCATCCCAATCCGGCCCGGCCGCTCCCTCGCCGTACACTTTCACGCGCCGGGTCTCTCCCGGCTTTCTGGTCACGATGTTGATAACGCCGGCGATACTGTTCATACCATATATTGTGGACTGGGGACCGCGTAGAACTTCGACCCGCTCAACATCGTACAACAGGTTATTTCCCATGGAGTAAAAATCGTCATAGGGAACACCGTCCACCAGTACGGTAACGGTCGGATCGACATCGGCATCGCCGTTGATCCTGCCGCGAATTCCCAAATAGGTATATGAGCCGGTGCCACCGGAATTGGCTATATAGAGATTGGGAATCACCTTATCCAAATCGTACAATTCGGTTATGCGCTCCTCGTCCAGACGTGCATCGGTCAAAACCCCCACGGAAAGAGGAATTTCCTGAACGTTCTCTTCCCGCTTCTGGGCCGAAACAGTTACCCCCTCAAGCCTGTAGGCACCGTTGTCTCCCTCCTCGTCCGCCCTTGCCGGGATAGCCAGGCTGCAAACCAGCGCCAGCACGGCAACACCTTGAACGCCCCTCCTGAAATATCCAATCATCTGCATTCCCTCCGCATGCTTTTGTTAATAAAAACTCATGGCGGGTTTCCGCCCATGGGGAGATATAGATGCAGGTTGAAACAGATGACACTCGACCAGGGAGAAATCTTACCCCCGGATGCAAGCAAATGAAATCAGGCGTTAAAATGGTAGCGGGAATGATTCAGAAGCCCTCCCGGCGTCACACCAAATTTTTTTTTGAAAGCCGCAATGAAGTGGCTCATGTTCGTGTATCCTACCATTGCGGCAACCGTTCCGACCGTCATATCGGAGTCCTCAAGCAGGGTTCGGGCGGTTTGCAATCGATGGTTTCGCAGGGCCTGGTATGGAGAATAGCCGAACAGCTCCCGGAAACCCTTTTTCAGTTTGAATTCGTTCATGGCTACCATACGCGACAGCTTCTTCAGGGAGGGAGGCTCTTCCATTGACTGCATGAGCAAACGTCTGGCCTCATACAGACGCTCAATGTCGTTCTGGCTCAGGGAAACCGACGCCGGGCCATATTTGCCACCCAAACGTTGCAACGTCAGGGCCATAAGCTCCAAGGCCTTGCTCTCCATGAACAATCTTCGACACGGTCCGAAGTAGCGGCATCCCAGAATCTGCGTTGCAATCAACTGCGTTTGCGGGGAAGAGTGAAAAACTCCCAGCTGGAACAACCCGTGCGTTTTTCCAACCATGTCCGCCGCAAACGCGAATTGTTCGGAATCGGCGAGCATATCACGAAAAACCTCCTTGCGCAGGTAGATATTCACCGAACGCACAGGGATCTTTCCCCTTATTGCGACTTCTCCCTCATACCCGTCGCTGATGAAAACCATGTCACAAGGTTTATTCATCCTGAAATGCCTGCCTGCGCGGCAGCACACCCTGTTCTGCACCTCGCCGGAAAGCATTGCGGTAATTGTTATCGCTCCTTCATCAACAAGGTAGGGAGCAGTCACATCATTCTGGAGCACATAGTCATTAAGCAACAGGGAAAGACCGTCACGCGGGTGCTCCAAACGAACATCTGCTCCCTCGAAATCCCGATTCAATTGAACCGAGTATCGCCAGTCAACATTGGAAGGCATTTCTTCGAATTCTGATTGCAATGAAAAACGGATATGGTCGCTATATTTGATTTCGTGTGACTGCATTCTTAAATGATAATGACATTCATTACCTATTCATGTCAAATTCCTTTGCTGTTACGGGCCATGTCCGAAAAGTGCGTATTCAATGCCGAACCGGGAAAACAACATGAACAAGGCCGGGACAAAAGCTCTGGCCGGAGCTCAGGGCAGAACAAGTCATACAACTCTGCCGGGGGATGCCGCACGTGTCCGCCTGAGATGGCTGTTGCCCCTCACAATACTATCTGCTATCGACTTTAGTTGCTCATACGCCGCTGTTACAAACCGGGTCCACCAGACCCTCTCAAGGAGAATACATGGCACGGAAAGCTGCAAATCCCGAAGATCTGCGCAAGGAAGCCCTTGGCACTGCCATTACCACTATTGAACGCAAGTTCGGCAAAGGCTCCATCATGCGCCTTGACGACTCAGCCATTGCCGCCATCCCCGTCATTCCCACCGGTTCCATCGGGTTGGATATGGCGCTTGGCGTGGGCGGTGTCCCCAAAGGCCGCGTCGTGGAAGTGTACGGACCGGAATCCTCGGGTAAAACCACTCTTTCCCTGCACCTCGTGGCAGAGGCGCAAAAAGCCGGCGGAACGGCTGCCTTCATCGATGCGGAGCACGCTCTGGACCTGAGCTACGCCAAACGATTGGGCGTGAACACCGAAAACCTGCTCATCTCCCAGCCCGACTATGGCGAACAGGCGCTTGAAATCGCCGACCTGCTGGTTCGGTCCGGAGCTGTGGACATCGTTGTGGTCGACTCGGTCGCAGCACTCATTCCGCAGGCGGAGCTGGAAGGCCAGATGGGCGAGACACAGGTCGGCGGACATGCCCGACTCATGTCGCATGCCCTGCGCAAGCTCACGGGTTCCATACACAAGTCCAAATGCTCGGTTGTCTTCATCAACCAGATCCGCATGAAGATCGGCATGACAGGCTACGGCAACCCGGAAACCACCACAGGTGGTAACGCGCTCAAGTTCTATTCCTCCGTGCGTATGGACATTCGCCGCATCCAGACCCTCAAGGACAAGGACGAGGCATACGGTATCCGCGCCCGGATCAGGGTCATCAAGAACAAGGTAGCACCGCCCTTCCGCGAAGCGCTTGTGGACGTCCTTTACGGCACGGGAATTTCCCGTGAAGGTGAGCTGCTCGACATGGGTGTTGATCTGGGTATCGTGGACAAGTCCGGTGCATGGTATGCGTTCGGTTCGGAACGCCTTGGACAGGGCAAGGAGAACGTACGCCAGTATCTGGTGGAAAACACCGACATTGCCCAGCAGATTGAGCAAAAAATCAAGGAACACCTCGGCATTCTCCCGACGGAAGAGCAGGAAGCTCCTGAGGGAACCGAGGCGTAGGCTATTTCATCAAACGACAATGCCCCGGGGGCTGAACCGGGGCGTTTCGTCGTCTTCACCCGATTGCACTTTCCGGCATCGAAATGCACTCCGGGCTGTGATAAAAAAGCATATGGCCACACCTGGCGCGGTTCAGACCTTGGTAAAACAAGGCTGGCCGCTGAACGACCACAAGAGAGAAACACATGAAGGCCGCTGAAATTCGTCAACGTTTTCTGGAATACTTCAAGAAGAACGGGCATAACATTGTCGAATCTTCTCCCCTGACCCCCAAGGACGACCCTACCCTGCTGTTCACCAACGCAGGCATGGTACAGTTCAAAAAGCTTTTTCTGGGGCAGGAAAAGCGGGACTACTCCCGCGCCACAACCTCGCAGAAATGCCTGCGCGTCGGCGGCAAGCACAACGATTTGGAAAACGTTGGCCGCACTGCACGCCACCACACGTTTTTCGAAATGCTGGGCAACTTTTCCTTTGGCGATTATTTCAAGCCGGACGCCATCAAGTTCTGCTGGCAGTTCCTGACCGAAGAGTTGGGGCTGGACAAGGACAAGCTTTACATCACTATATACAAAGATGACGACGAAGCTGGCGAGTTGTGGCAGAAGCTCTGCAACGTTCCGCCGGAGCGTATCTTCCGGCTCGGCGAAAAGGACAACTTCTGGTCCATGGGAGATACCGGTCCCTGCGGTCCGTGTTCCGAGGTTCACTACGATCAGGGCGAGCATATGTGCTGCGGCCCGAACTGCGGCATCGGGCAATGTGATTGCGACCGCTACCTCGAAATCTGGAACCTCGTGTTCATGCAGTATGACCAGGCCGAAGACGGAACCCGCACCAACCTTCCGCGTCCGTCCATTGATACGGGCATGGGATTGGAGCGCATCGCTGCGGTTTGTCAGGGTGTAAATTCCAACTACGACACCGACCTGTTCCAATCCATCATTGGCTACACTGCGGACCTTGCCGGCGTGAAGTACGGCCAGAGCGACGACATCGACACGGCCCTGCGCGTCATTGCGGACCACAGCCGCGCCATAGCGTTCC
Organism: uncultured Desulfovibrio sp.; assembly: GCA_913060505.1. Classification (GTDB taxonomy): domain Bacteria; phylum Desulfobacterota; class Desulfovibrionia; order Desulfovibrionales; family Desulfovibrionaceae; genus Pseudodesulfovibrio. The sequence goes on along the minus strand of CAJXRQ010000001.1, from coordinate 171,166 downwards.
TGATCCCGGATCAGGTTCTGCCCTCCAACGAAGGCCGCGGCTACGTGCTACGCCGCCTGATCCGCCGCGCCTACCGTTTCGGCAGGCTCATGGGACTGGAAAGCGCTTTCCTGTTCAATACGGCCTCCAAGGTCTGCGACGACATGGGTGACCATTACCCGGAACTGAACGAGCATCGCGACTTCATGGTCAAGGTTGTCACCGAGGAAGAGGAGCGCTTTGCCAAAACGCTGGATAAGGGTCTTGAAATGCTGGAGCACGAACTGGAGCGCCTCAAAAAGGAGAAAGCGACCATCGTGCCAGGCGACGTGGTCTTCCAATTGTACGATACGTTCGGTTTCCCCATCGACATCGTCAACGACGTGGCCGAACACCACGGTCTGCCGGTGGACGAACCCGGATTTGAAACGCTCATGGCCGAGCAGAAGCAGCGTTCCAAGAAGGCATGGAAAGGATCGGGCGAAAAAGACGTCGCCTCCACTTTCCAGGTTTTGCTCGAAAAATCCATGGCCTCGGAATTCACGGGGTACGACACCCTTGAGGACAGCTCCACCATCGCCGCACTGCTGGACGAAAACGGGCAGCGCGTGGATGCGCTCAAGGCTGGCTCCAAGGGCTGGATAGTGACGCAAAAAACACCGTTCTACGGCGAATCCGGCGGTCAGGTAGGTGACATCGGAACCATTTCCGCCACCGGCGCCGAGGCTGCCGTACTCAGCACGGTCAAGCCGTCCAAGCAGCTGACCGGCCATATGGTCAGCATGGATGCGGGTGCACTCAAGGTTGGCGACAGTGTGGAAATGAAGGTGGACTACGAAACACGAACCGCTTCCATGCGCAACCACACGGTGACACACCTTTTGCACGCCGCGCTCAAGGAAGTGTTGGGTGACCACGCCAACCAGTCCGGTTCGCTGGTGGCCCCGGACCGGCTCCGGTTCGACTTTACGAACATCAAGGGTCTTTCCGCGGAAGAACTGGCGCGGGTCGAGGAATTGGTGAACAAATCCATTCTCGACAACCATCCGGTTTCCCGCGAGGTCATGAGCATCGACAAGGCTCGTGAAAAGGGTGCTACCGCCCTGTTTGGCGAGAAGTACGGCGACGAGGTTTGCGTGGTCGAAGTGCCGGGTGTTTCCATGGAATTCTGTGGCGGCACGCACCTGAAGACCACAGGGCAGGCCGGATCGTTTGTGATCCTTTCGGAAACCGGCATTGCCTCGGGTGTCCGACGCATTGAGGCTGCCACCGGATGGAACGCCCTGCGCTACATGAACGAACGGCGTCAGGCCGTGGATGAAACGGCTGCACTGCTCAAGGCCAAGCCCGAGAAGCTCGCCGCCAAAGTCAGGGATCTCCAGAAGCAGGTCAAGGACACACACAAGGAAATGGAACGTCTTCAGGCCAAGCTGGCCTCCGGCGCAGGACGCGATCTCATGGCAGAGGCTGAAGAGATCAACGGCGTCAAGGTACTGGCTGTCGGAATCGAGGCTCCGAACATGAAGGTCATGCTGGACCAGATGGACAATCTGCGTTCGCGCATGGAATCGGGCATCATTTGCCTGTTGGCCGGGCATGAGGACGGCAAGGTGTCGGTTGCATTGGCTGTCACCAAAGACCTTCACGACCGCTTCAAGGCTGGTGATTTGATTCGGCCCGTGGCTGCGGAGGTTGGCGGTTCCGGCGGCGGTCGGCCTGATCTGGCCCGTGCGGGTGGTTCGGATGCGTCCGGGATTGACAAGGCGGTTGCCACGTTGAAGGGGCTGATTGCCGGATAGTTACTGATTCTCTTTCAATAAATAGAAGCGGCCAGCAAGGTTAACCTTGCTGGCCGCTCGTTCATTGTCTTCTTATTTTTCCGTCGAGTAATAAGTTCGCTAAATTATTTAGGTATTTTTCTACGATTATGGAGATTGCGCTGACGCGCAGTCGAACACCGTAAAAACATCTCTATTGAAGGTTTCGCCCTCCAGGGCGACCTCCTTTTTTTGCTTGCGCAGAAAAAAAGGAGGCAAAAAACTGCGCTGATCCCGCAACTTCCCGCGTTCACTCTCGGCAAGTGCCGCAAACCTTCGCTCCGGGCCGATCTCAGATCGGCTTATCCTTCGCTCGCTTAAACGGCACTAGGCCTCGTGTGCTTAAGCGGGGTTCGGGGAATAATAGCCAACCGACAGACGAACTAACGACAAATCATTAGACTAAGTGAGCGCATTTTGTTGTCACACAGAATAAAAGCACTTACTGACTGCGACAGGCAACGGCGGCTAACCCCGGACGTATGTTTAAAATACGAGCCAACAATCACGCCAATCGCCGAAGGGAACACCGGCGCACTTGGAGCATAGCGACTGTGCGACGGCCCGCAGGCGATTGCAGCGGATTGCGGCGAGAATTTTCAGGGGAGACGGGAAAAATGATTTTTTTGCCTACTTTTTTTATCCTTAAAAAAAGTAGGTCGCCTGAGGAGGCGAGACTCCTCAAATAATGAAGCCATGACTTTGCCTCACTGCGCGTCAGCGCAACCCCAGACAACAACTATAATACTCTTCTGCTCTTATCGCTGCAGGAATAAACAAAATCAGAAGCCGCCAATGAGTGACAGAATCAACATCGGCAAAAACGCTTTCATCCTTCCCGAACCCATGACAGTGGTCGAAACCATGCATGAAGGCCACCCAAACTTCATGGCCGTGGGCGAAAAAATCGGTACGGCCTGGAACGCGGGGAAAAAATTGAAAAACACTTTGAAAGAAAAACAAAAGAAAACACACAAGTCGAAACATCGGGACGATGTTCGGACAAGCGCTTGCATACCGAAGCAAATCGTACCGAAAAAAAAATGTTTCCTTTTGTGGCGAGTCGGCGTATACACACCGTCCGGACCAATTGGTTCGACCATATTTCGTAACGCAGACGGCAAAGACGAGCGCGAGCGCTCCCGCCCGGGACATCCCACCCCAACCCGTTCCCCGGCCGGGCGCATAGGCGCATCATATCTTTACCGCCCGTGTTGCTTGACATGCGGGGACAAAGTCCGTAAAAGTCCCCTTCCCAGATCGTGCAAGGAGCATTTTATTATGAAGACATATAGCCCGACGCCCAAAGACGTTGCCCCTGAGTGGTTCGTCGTTGACGCTACGGACAAGGTACTTGGCCGGTTGGCCACCGAGATTGCCAACCGTCTGCGCGGCAAGCACAAGCCCGAATACGCCCACCACATGGATATGGGCGATTTCATCATCGTGCTCAACGCCGACAAGATCAAGGTCAGCGGTCAGAAGCTCGACCAGAAAATGTACTACAAGCACACCGGTTTCCCCGGTGGCATCAAGGCCAAAACCCTGCGTGAGATGCTGGCCATCAAGCCGGAAAACGTCATCACCGCAGCAGTAAAGGGCATGCTGCCCAAGAACCGCCTCGCCCGTCAGCAGATGAAAAAGCTGAAGGTCTACACCGGTTCCGAGCATCCCCACGAAGCCCAGCAGCCCAAAACTTTGGAATTTTAAGGGGAACCGACCATGAGTGAATTCAACTACGGTACCGGCAGGCGTAAGAACGGCATCGCCCGTACCCGTCTCTATGAAGGCACCGGCGTGATCACCATCAATGATCGCCCGTTCGACGAATACTTCCCGCGCAAGACCCTGCAGATGGTCATCCAGCAGCCGCTCAAGCTGACCAAGACCCTCGGCAGGTTCGACATCAAGGTCCGTTGCTCCGGCGGCGGCGTTTCCGGACAGGCTCAGGCTGTGCGTCACGGCATTGCCCGCGCCCTGTGTGAGTTTGATCCCGAACTGCGCGACGTTCTCAAGAAAGCAGGTCTGCTGACCCGCGACGCTCGTAAGAAAGAGCGTAAAAAGTACGGTCTGCGTGGTGCCCGCGCCCGCTTCCAGTACTCCAAGCGTTAAGCCGACGAGTCGCAACTCGATTGCAAGGGCCGGTATCCTTATGGATATCGGCCTTTTTTGTGCCTGCCTGTCAAAAATCAAAATTATGCAGTGCTGACAATCACTATTATTACTTGATAACGCGGCTTGCCAGAAAACGACATTGCCCCTATCATCCCCCTCATGCCAAGCAAGAAAAAGCCCCAACCACGACTACTTTTTTCTGATTCTAACGGGCAGATTTACGACCACCCCGACCTGTTGCTCATGACAAGACGCGGCTCCGAATTCGGTTTGCCGCGTCCGGACGAACTCATTCAGCTCCCGCCGGAAAGCGAATTTTTCATGCTTCCCGGGCGCCATGCCGTGGGTTTTGATCCTGCAACCGGAACAGCCGAGGTCATGGACGAACTGGCGGTCGCCGCCTTTGTTTGCCCCGGCCATACGGTAACAGGCGTCGCAGCATACGAATCCGACGAAAAAACGCAACCGCTTCCCCTGCTGTCCTATGCTTCCATAGGATATGCCGAAGGGAAATTCTGGGTTTGCGCCAAAAAAGTGGATACCGACAAACGGCAAATTTTTACCAATATCAGCCCGGACCGAGTTGAGGCCGGTGCCCACCAGATCATGCAGGATTTGCCCGGCAACCGGCTGGTGAACCATTTGGCAGGGTGCGCGCTGACCCATGGCTGCCCCGCAGCCAAAAACCTCGCCCTGGGACGATTTGAGTGTCCCTTGCCCACGGCGCAGGTCTGCAACGCCGCGTGTGTGGGCTGCATCTCCCACCAGCCCAATGAATCCGGTTTCCCTTCACCGCAATGCCGCATTTCCTTTCGGCCTACGCCCAAGGAAATTGTGGACATCATGCGCCGTCATGAGTCCCGTGAACGCAGGCCCATTTTTTCCTTCGGCCAAGGCTGCGAAGGGGAACCCCTGACCGAGGCGGAACTTCTGGCCGAAGCGGTTCGGGCATACCGGCACGAAGGCGGCACCGGAACCGTGAATATAAACACCAACGGTTCTCGACCGCAGACCATGCCGGTTCTCAAGATAGCGGGGGTCAACTCCATTCGTGTCAGCCTGAACAGCGCCCGCAAGGAAACCTACGAGGCATACTACCGCCCGAACGGGTATTCTTTTGATGATGTTCGGGAAACCATTACCAAAGCGCACGATGTCGGGATGCATGTTTCCCTGAACCTGCTTTACTTCCCGGGCATCACGGACACTGAAGAAGAATTGGCTGCGCTCATCGAATTGGGCGAAACATGCAAATACGACTTCATCCAGCTACGCAACCTTAATCTGGACCCGGAAATCTATCTGGATCTCATGCGGCCTTTCGCTTTTGGCCCGTGCATGGGTTTCAACAACTTCCGGAAACGGCTCAAGAAGGCCGTGCCTTGGGTCAAATATGGCTATTTCAACCCTTATCTGGGATAGAACAGCCGCCTTTGACAGTTGAAGAGATTCTAAACGCTACGCCCGTCCTGCTTTCGCAGAACGGGCGTAATTTTTTGCGACTTGCTATATAAAATGGTGAGCTTGAATCGGGGGGTACGGGACGTGCCTTTGCGGATGCAGGGCTGAGCCCTACCGCTGCCAAGGAACGTATTAATCCACGCCGTCGATAATGACCTGCTCACCCGCGGAATGAGCTTCGGTATGACCAATAACCCATGCCTGCTCGCCCTGTTTCTTGAGCACGGCAAGTGCCTCATCCGCCTGATCCGCGGAAACAGCCACGATATAGCCGATGCCGCAGTTAAAGATCTGCAACATCTCCGGCCAGCTCAGGTCACCCTGCTCCTTGAGCCAGGTGAATACCGAAGGCATGTCCCATGATCCAAAATCAAATCGGGCAGCAACACCTTCCGGAAGCACACGGGGAACGTTGTCGTAAAAGCCGCCGCCCGTGACGTGCACCATACCCTTGACGTCCACGCGGTCCAGCAGGGCCATGACGGATTTGACGTACAACCGTGTGGGACGGATCAGGACATCGGCGACCTTCTCGCTGGTGCCGGGAAAAGTCTCGTCCGCGGCAAGCCCGGACGCATCAAAAATCTTGCGGATCAGCGAATAGCCGTTGGAATGAGGCCCGCTGGCTCCAAGGCCGATCAACACGTCCCCCGATGCCATGCGTTCACCAGTAACGACTTTGGGCGTATCCACAATGCCGACGCAAAAACCGGAAAGATCATACTCTCCGTCCGCGTAGAAACCGGGCATCTCCGCAGTCTCGCCGCCCAAGAGGGCACATTCGGACTCGCGGCAACCGTCAACAACGCCGCTGACAACCTGTTCGGCAACCCCGGATTCCAACTTGCCTGTGGCAAAATAATCCAAGAAGAAAAGCGGCTTGGCGCCCTGAACCAGAACGTCGTTAACGCTCATGGCCACAAGGTCGATGCCAATGGTATCGTGCTTGTCAAAAAGAAAGGCCAGCTTGAGTTTGGTGCCTACGCCGTCCGTACCGGCCACCAGCATGGGTTCTTCCATGCCAGCCACGTCCGGCTTGAACAAGCCGCCAAAGCCGCCTATGCCCGTGGCCACGCCCGGGGTAAACGTGCTGGCGACCATATTCTTGATACGGCCGATAAAACGGTTGGCTTCGTCAATGTTGACGCCCGCCTCGGTATAGGCGCGGGAACGCTTGGCGCTGTCGGTCATTATATTACTCCTGAGTATGTCGTTGCGCAGGCCTTGGGTTATAGGCGTTTGCCGTTCCAAGTTCAAGCAGTGCCTGCGGTGCGTAATTTGCATTGCCTAACCCGTACGAAATAAGTATATCAATAGCAGGAACCTGCGAGACTCAGGAGGCATTTAAATGCTTGGTATAATACGCTTTTCGTTATTTTTTTCAGCCGCCATTCTTTTGGCGTGCCCCATGGCCGTCGCCGGACAGAAATTCAAAAACAAGGATACGGCCAAAAACCGCTCTGATTATACGTGGGGGACTTCAGGAGGGCAATCCGGCGACAATACAACCTTTTCCAAGGACGAGGCAACCGGCGACACCGTTATTCACGTTGATCCCGGTCCAAAGAAAGAAGAAGTCGATTGGTATGACAAGGTCATCATCACTGTAGACCCAGACGTAAGCTGGCCCCAGAACAGTACGACTCCCTAGATTACACCCCATGCGAGCGCGACTCTGGAAACCACTCAAAAACGATATCGTCCAATGCGGGCTGTGCAACCATTTCTGTGTCATCAAACCCGGCAAGCGTGGCAAGTGCGGCGTACGCCAAAATATGGGCGGCACACTGCATACCCTGAATTACGATAAAGTTGCAGCACTCGGTCTGGACCCGGTGGAAAAAAAGCCGCTCTACCATTTCCATCCCGGCACCAGCACCTTTTCACTGGCTACCATGGGCTGCAACATGGGATGCCTTTTCTGCCAAAACGCCTCCCTGTCCCAACCTCCTCGCGAGGGTCGAGCACCCGACGGGCAATCCATATCACCATCCGCGCTGGTCTCGCAGGCGCTTGAACATGGCGCGCACAGCATTTCATACACCTATTCCGAACCAACCATTTTTTTTGAACTCATGCAGGATACGGCCCGGCTTGCTGTGGACATGGGATTGAAAAACATCATCGTTTCCAACGGATTCATGAGCCGGGAATGTCTGGACGAACTTGGCCCTGTTATTCATGCGGCCAATATCGATCTCAAAAGTTTCAATGAAGATTTCTACAAACACCAATGTTCGGCACGCCTCAGCCCGGTGCTGGAAAACCTCGTTCATATCGTAAAACTCGGCTGGTGGCTGGAAGTAACCACCCTGCTTATCCCCGGCCTGAACGACGAGACGGAAGAACTGAAATCCATGGCCCGTTTCATTGCGAACGAACTCGGTCCCCACGTGCCGTGGCATCTTTCACGTTTCCACCCGGATCACTTGCTCCGGGACCGTCCCGCAACCGGGGTCGGCAGTCTTGAAACCGCCCGTTCCATAGGCACTGAGGCGGGACTCCACTACGTATACATAGGCAATGTTCCGGGCAGCGAATACGCAAAAACACTCTGCCCGACATGTGGTGCGGTGATCATGGACCGCATGGGCTTTGCCACAGCACCCCCGGATACCAAGAATGGCACATGTATCCACTGCGGAAATAAAGTTGATGGAACTGGATTGCCCTGAAGCTCTTGCCATCCTCGAACTTTTCACGTAGGTAGTTCAGCCGCCGGGGCGTGGCGCAGTTTGGTAGCGCGCCAGTTTTGGGAACTGGATGCCGGGAGTTCAAATCTCTCCGCCCCGACCATAAAAAAATAAAGCGATTTCATGTTGTTACATGAAATCGCTTTTTCATATCCGCCCCATTCGCCCTATTAAATCCCCACATTTAAAACGTTTTTTCTATTTGATTATAAAGTTCTATAAAACTCTTCCATTTTCATCTGTTTATAATAGCGCTAAAAAGCTTCTTATGGCTGAATTACACCTGTACGCTAACGAAAAAGTTGGAGATTCTAGTATTGAAAAACCAGATGGTAACACTGAGGGGGGGCTATGCAGTTTAAATCAATCAAAACCAAGATCGTCTTTATGGCGGGCATCTGTCTTCTCGCAACAGTCGTGGTCTTGGTCTCTGTGCAAATTTACTCGCAGAACAAGTCAACAGAGTTTGTCTCGGAAAAAGTAAACACACTTATCGAGCAACAGACGGAGCAACGCCTTTTGGCCGTTGCCCAGCGGGAAGCAAATTCCATAGGAGCCAAGCTGAATATCAATATTGATACGGCTCGGACCATCGCCGACTCGTTCAAGGCGATTGTATCCGACAAGGCTCTCGCTTCCAGTATCGATATACGAAAAGCCTTTAATGACATGTTGCTCTCGATCCTGAAAAACAACCCGGAATTTCTCGGAACATACAGTGCGTGGGAACCCAATGCTCTTGATGGTCAGGACGCCAGATATGCCGGAGACACCGAAAGCGGACATGACGACACCGGCCGCTTTGTTCCTTATTGGAACCGCGACAAGGCCGGCAGAATCGCCCGTCAGGCTCTCGTGGGCTATGAAGACTCTTCGCTCCACCCCAACGGCGTCACCAAGGGCGGCTGGTACTTGTTCCCCCGCCAGCGCCGGATGGAAAACATTCTCGACCCGTTCCCGTACATCGTGCAGGGCAAGCGTGAATGGCTGACCACCATGTCCGTCCCCATCGAGGTGGATGGAAAATTCCTGGGTATCGGCGGTACCGACTTGCGACTGGACTTTGTTCAGGATCTGAGCAGGCAGGTTGCCAGCACGCTCTATGACGGCAAGGCTGTCGTACAAGTCATCAGTAACATGGGACTTCTGGTGGCCGACAGTTCAAACGCGGAAAACGTTGGCAAACACATCAGGGACACCTTCCATGGCGACGCAAGCTCGGTTGCACAAAACATAAAAACCGGCAAACAGTTTGTCTTCATATCGGAAGAGGCCAAAGAAGTCGTTGCCGGAGCCCCTGTACAGCTGGGTAGGACGGGTACCCCCTGGGCCATCATGATCACGGTGGACCGGGATCTCGTTTTTGCTGACGCAAAACTCCTGAACCAGGTCATGGCGGAAAATTCCAGAACGAATGCCATCATTGGCATCAGCGTAGGTCTGGCCATCGCTGTCCTTGCCTGCCTGGCAATATTGCTCATTGCAAACAGAATTGTGGCCCCCATCAAGAAGGCCATGGCCTTCACGGAGAAAATAGCCAGCGGCGACTTTGTCAATAATCAAATAGATGTGACACAAAAGGATGAAATCGGCGTTCTTTCGAACACGCTGCGAAAAATGGCCGAAAAGCTCAAGGGAGTCGTCATTGAAGTCAAGGGCGCATCGGAAAGCGTGGCAGCGGGCAGTGCCGAGTTGTCTTCCTCTGCCATGACCGTTTCGCAGGGAGCTACGGAACAGGCCGCTTCCATTGAAGAGATCACATCCTCCATGGAAGAAATGACTTCAAGCATCGGGCAAAACGCCACCAACGCGCAGGAAACCGACTCGCTGGCAACAAAGGCGGCCCGGGATGCCAAGGAAAGTGGCAATGCTGTGGGGCAGACCGTCGATTCCATGCGCAGCATTGCGGAAAAGATATCCATAGTGGAAGAAATCGCCCGTCAGACCAACCTGCTGGCTCTCAACGCAGCCATTGAGGCTGCGCGCGCAGGCGAACACGGCAAGGGTTTTGCCGTTGTCGCAGCAGAAGTCCGCAAGCTGGCCGAACGGAGCGGTGAAGCCGCATCGGAAATCAGCGAGCTTTCGAGCTCTAGCGTTGAAGTGGCTGAAAAGGCCGGTGGCATGCTCCAATCGCTGGTTCCGGACATTGAGAAGACAGCCTCGCTGGTACAGGAAATCGCTGCAGCATGCAACGAACAGGACTCCGGGGCACGACAGATCAATCAGGCTATCGGACAGCTCGACAACGTCATCCAGCAGAATGCTTCCGCTTCCGAGGAAATGGCATCCACAAGCGAAGAGCTGGCTGGGCAAGGAAAGCAGTTGCAGCATGAGATGGCATTCTTCCATGTCGAAGAGCGTGGAGCCGGATACAGGCGCCCCGCCGCGAAAACGACTGCCAGAGCTGCCTCTGCTCCGGCCGCAGCTTTGCCGCAGGCAGCACCCAAGCCAGCCCCCTCACAGTCGGGAGTGCGGCTTGAGGGGATGGATCCCAATGATGACGACGGCGAAGAATTCGAACGCTTCTAAGTCCCCATAAACACCATTAAAAGAAAAGGCTCCGCTCTCAAGGCGGGGTCTTTTCTTTTAAGTCCGTTTTGCACAGGGGGTGCCGCTGCCAGCCATATTCAATACCCCCCATACCATCGGTCCTGAATTGTATTTGGACTTGACCTGTTTTCTTCACAGCACTTAGGATATTATCAAAAAGCCGATGGCCACCTGAAAATCCGGGACAAATTCATCACTGCCCATAAAAGCCTTCAAACACCAAAAGTAAGGAAAAGCCATGAATTCAAGATTGGTGCAAGAGAGCGCTAAAAAATTTTCAGAGGTTTTGTCTCTCAACTATCCCACTGTTGGCTGGTACTTTTCATCGGAAGCTATTGAAGACTCATTTATCTTCAAAAGAAATAAATGGGCTTGCATGCTCATGTATATCAAAATAGTAGTGAAAAAAGGAAAACGAATCCGGTTCTCGAAAGATATTGGTCAGGCCTGCACCGGGCCCACAGAATTTTTTGGGTTCGCCAAGCTCGTAGATGATGGAGGTGTATTTCTCGTAGAGGTGGAACGGTTTTTCAAGAATCTCGAAATCTCACAGGCGTACAACAAAGAGTCTGAAGCGCTTATTCATCCTCCGCCCAAAGAGTATCTGTACATGGAACAACTTGAAACGATAGACAACGATCAGGAAATTGAAGTTGTAAACCTTTTCCCCGCAGATCTCACCAATCTGACAAAACTTGTCACGCTGTCAGGCTACGACAGCACCACAAGTCTTATGGACAATGTACTGATCCCCAATTGTTCTGGCTGCCAATCAGTCTTCGCAATTCCATACAGCCAGAAATTCAATAAAAATCCCAAAAGCATTGTCGGGTTAATGGATCCTATGGTCAGAAACTTCGTTCCTGAAGACATGGTATCATTTTCAGTGCCTGCAAGCCGGTTTATCGAAATGGCAAATAATATTGAAGGCAGCTTTCTTGATAAAAACTTCGACAATCCAACAGGGTTCTGACTTTCCAAATTAGGCAACAGGGAAAAATTCATTCTCTGTCCGCACTGCAGCCATACAGTACACAAAACACCATTTCCTTGGATAAGGGTATTTCGTTTTTTTCATATTCATATGTTCAAAAGGAACTGTTTGTACCAGAATTTGATGGATCTTGTTACCTCGGCTGCCGTTTATTAGGCAGCGGCAACGGACTCCCTGAACAAAATACACAGTTATGATCTCAAAGAATCGCCGCTCTTCTGTTCACGGAGATGGTTAGTTGCGCCCTTTGTCCGGTAGCCCTCTTCCCTGTTGACCATAATTCCAAAAAATTCCGGCATCCATGCAGCCATGTACAATAGTGATTGCACCGGGATTGAACATCCATCAAAAGGGAGAACATGCATATACGAAATGAACGTGCTGAAGACACTGACATTATCACCAACATTCATCAGCAAGCATTCAAGAATCACCCCCAACACGCACCGGGTAGCGAACCGTGCGAGCATAGAATCGTGGAGCTCCTGCGAAGCGCGAATGCGCTCTCCCTCTCACAGGTCGCAGAGGTGAACGGCAACCCGGTGGGACATATTGCGCTGTCTCCGGCTCGGGTTGGGAAAGATATTGACGGCTGGTTTCTGCTCGGCCCCATCGGAGTGCTCCCCCATTACCAGAAGCAGGGAATCGGCTCGGCCCTGATGCGTGAAACCATTCATACCATGCGAGAACAAAACGCCAAGGGCATCGTGCTCGTTGGCGATCCTGGCTTTTATGGATATTTCGGATTTCATTCCCTATCGGGATTGGAGTATCCGGGCGTTCCCAATGAATATGTTCTGGCCCTGCAACTCGGCAAAGACGCTCCTTCAGGGACAATTGCCGCAAACAAGGCATTTGAGGACGCACAAAACGAGTAAAATCAAATAGAACGACACCCTGCCGTCGTCCGTGGGATCATAAATAAACGGCGCACTGGAAATATCCGGTGCGCCGTGTTTTTTTACGATACAAAATAATTATGGCACTCGTTCGCCAAGACGGCGCAACGGACGGCCTGCATAGAGATTGGCCTCCAGCAGTTCAAGAGGTCGGTCCTTGGTCTCCGGAAGGTGCCGATATGCTATAACCATGCAGACCACAGTACCGGCTGCATAGAGCAGGTAGGCACCACCAAGTCCCACCATATCGGCAAGCCACAGGTAAGTGCTCGTCACCACGAGGTTCATGCCCCAGTTGGCCGAACTGCCCATGGCCATACCCACCCCGCGAATGCGCAGCGGGTATATTTCTCCAAGCATGACCCACGGCACACCACCAAGGCTACAGGTAAAACAGAACACAAACGCCAGAATCGAAACAAGCCGAATCCAACGCAAATTCCATTGTTCCGGTAAAATGCCAAAATAGGTGACAGCCAAAACCAAAAGGCACGAAACCGTCAAGGCACTGCCTCCAAGCAACAGCTTTCGGCGGCCAAGCCGGTCGATCAGCAGGGAACCGGGGATGATGGAAGCCACGGTCATGACTCCCAGCATGGTGGCGGCAAACAAGGCGTCATGCTCCTGCACAAAACCGGCGGCCGCAAAAACCTGTGCGGCAAAACAGGTTACGGCAGCAACGCCTGAAACCTGCTGCATGAAAAACAGCCCGACCCCCACCATAACCAAGCCCAAATGCCTGCGGTCCAACAACTCCGCCCAGCGAACGCCTGATTGCCCCAACGAGGCACGCATGGCATCCAGTTCCGACTGCACATTATGCCGTCCCAAAGTGCGTTGCAAAACGTTCCGGGCAGCGTCTTCCCTTCCGAAAAGCATGAGCATGCGAGGACTGTCCGGTGCAAACAGAAGTCCCAGGCCAAGCGTCACGGCAAGCCCGATTTCCACTCCGCACATGACACGCCAGTATTCACCACTGCCCATGAGCCAAAAGGAACCGAACGAAACCAGCAATCCGGTGCTGATGGCTGCCTGAAAAAAGAACAGGGCCGTGCCTCGAATACGGGGAGGGGAAATCTCGGAAACATACATGGGAACGACCACAGCCGAAATGCCGATACCCATGCCAAAGAAGACCTTCCCGACAAAAGCGACCCAATAGCCTTGAGCCACTGCGACCATCGCAGCACCCATACCATAAAGGACAGCACACAGGACAATGCCGCGCCGCCTGCCCATGCGGGACGCCAACGTCCCAGCCAGCACGGCGCCGGGCAGGGCTCCCCAAAAGATGGCGCTCACCAGCAGTCCGGTAAGGCCCTCATTGGTAGAGGAAAGACCGAAGGCCCCTGTCATCCATGTCAATGCGCTTGACGTCAGCCCCAAATCGAAGCCGAGCAGAAACCCGGCAATGGATACGAGTCCGGCCACCCCGAAGACAAGGCCGATGTTCTCGTTTTCAGCCGCGCACACGAACAACTCCTGTGAAATCAGACATGATTTTCATACAGCAATCTCTACAGCACAGTACAAAACACCTCAAGCCCACAGCACAAAAAAAAGGCCCATCCGAAGATGGGCCTTTTTCATGAATTCGGGCACTTACTTGAGCGAAGGATTCCTTTTTGTAGGATCCGCACACTCTTCCAAATCGTGGAGCAAATCCGCCAAGGTGATGGCATTAAGCCTCTCATACATGGCATCGGAAGCTGTGACCCATAAATTACGTGTCACGCAGTCCTCAAACCGAGGACATTTTTCTTCGTTTGTCTTGCATTCAACCAGAGAAATATCACCCTCAAGCACCCGGACGATTTCGCCCACCGATATTTCCCTTGGTTCCTTGGCCAGCATGTGTCCGCCGCGCGGACCACGCTTGCTGCGAATAAACCCCGCCTGTTTCAACTCTCGAATCAGTTTTTCCAAGTATTTGACAGATACACCCTGACGTTGGGCAATATCACTGATCCGCACGGGACTGGTAGCGCCATTCTGGGCGATATCCAAGGCCATGCGAGTCCCATACCTGCTTCTCGTCGTCAACCTCATATTGTATACCTCACTGCCCTCAAGATGAGAGCCTTATCAAATACTTCGCTTACTTGTCCATATGCTCATACGTATTTATTCCACACATAAACATACCGACGAGGTATACTTTCCTATCCTCATTGGCAAGAAAAAACCGGCTATGCAAAGAGGGCTGAAGTCGATTTTGACGAAGCTACCCCTTGAATCTGCGAGAGCGAACATACGCCAGCAATCCGGCGATGCCGATCAAATAGCCAATGCCGGCAATGACTTCCTTGATTCCTGGATCTTCATCATGCATTTCAGCAATCATCCGCTTGAGTCCGCTTACCTCACTATGAACGGCTCGACGAACCAGACGTTCAAGGCGCTGGTCGGAAACGTCAACTGTTTCACCGGCATCCCCAACAGCTGTTTCGACAGCCGGCTCCGCAGAGTTTTCCACAGTGGCATCCGCTGCATATTCGGCATATGGCAGCTTCCAAACAGCCCTATGACCTTCTCCAGCCAGAATCACCAGATTCAAATCAAGATGACCGGCGCGGGCTTCTTCCGGGATATCAAAATTGAAATCTCCTTTGACATCGGTGGTTCCCGTAAGCAGCACTTTGCCCGAAGCAGCGTCCTGCACCTCCAGGGTACCGTTCTGAACCCGATTTTTCTTGCTGTAGCCGCTGGAAGTAAAAATTTTGTTCCCGTCCACATATGCAAAGATATAGACCTTGTGGGCCTCGGCGCGAGCGCAGAGACAGAAAACAAAACAGAGAGCCAACGGAAAGAGATACATTTTTCTCATGAAAACCTCGAAAAATTATGCGGTTATTCCTTGCAGGACTTCAGGCTTGACCTTGGCAAGAAATGAATAGGCGAATGAAGCAATGAAACCTTCGACAATCATGATGGGAATATGGGTCACGACCAGTCCCGTTGCCGCCGGAATAAAGGCGTCGCCGGACAGGGCCAATGCTCCGCCAGCAAGCAGCGCGCTTAACAATACCGAACAGAAGCCCACCAAAAACGCGCCCATCGACGCTTTTCCTTTGCGCAGCAAAGGCCGGAACATGTAATGGCAAAGGACCGCCGGAGCCGCCATGGTGAACGTATTCACCCCCAAAACAGTGAGTCCGCCGAATTGAAATAAGACCGCCTGCAACAGCAGCGCGACAAGTATCGAAGGAAACGCTGCCCAGCCGAGAATAAGCCCTATCAGCCCGTTGAGTATCAGATGAGCACTGGATGGGCCGACAGGCACATGGACCAGAGAAGCCACGAAAAAAGCCGCGGAAAGGATGGCCACACTCATGATGCGGTCATAGTCGATACGTTTGAGGCCCATAGCCGTTCCGGCCAGCGTCAGCCCGGCGCCGGACAACAGGACGGGAGCAGCAAGAACCCCCTCGGAAATATGCATTTTTTTCTCCCCTTCTCACCAGAAACCGCAGGGAATTACGGCGGCACATGGTGTATACGTAATGACATTTTGTATACACCATGTGCCAGCGGACAACAAGACGTGTCGCCCTGCACGATCAGGGTATTTAATCGAAATCGGCCAGCAGAGCGCTAATCTGGATTCCAGCTACCGTGGGGTTGTCGTGGTATCGTTGGCGAATGCGATACAAAGCCTGATGCAGCTGATCCGAGGATATTCCGTTGCGCAAGGCCGTATGCGCTTCAATGTAGGCAGCCAGGCTGTCACACACCTTGAGCAATTCCCCGTCCTTGGGATCCAGCGAGTCATGGTTGAATTCCGTGGCCAGCTGGGAAGAGGAAACCTCTTCGATGTGGCCATCGCGCTGGATGGAACTCTTGAACTCGGAACCAACCTCCAAACCGAGAAAATAAGCGATGCGCCCGGCAATATCTTCATAGCCGCCGGAACGCAAAGGCTTGAGCACGACACGCTCAAGTTCCCGCAATTCATACTCGCGGATCAAGTCACCCATTTCCGGGGAAGCACCTTTTACCGGCGAGATGATGTCGCGGGTCAACAGTTCGGGCAAGTCATGGACCAACCCGGAAAAGAAGTTGTTCTGCATGCGCGCACGGCATGCCCCCACTTCCATGCTGAAAAACCATGAATAAGCAGCCACGATGTACATATGCCCCAAAACCGAGGTTTCCGGGACACGGGGAGTCTGGGACCAACGCTTCTGGAAACGCAGCCGTCCGCACATTCGGGCAAAGCGTCCCAAGACAGAGTTTTCTTCGTTCAAAAGGTCTGGAACACCGGCAACATCGGAAAGTTCGTCCAACCTATCCAGAAAGCTTTGCTCGATTTCAATCAGCTCGTGGTCCATGTCGTTGATGGCCTTGAGCAGTTTGAACTCGGAATAGCTGGCATAGAGATGGGCCGCCTTCAGAATACGACGGGCCAGCCCTTTACTCTCCGACTCCATGAGATAGGTGGTCATCCTCTCCCGAAAGTCCTCGCCCAGCGGGCTGATGCGCGGGGTCAATTCGCTGAGCACCCATTCGGTAAGCTTCCGATAATCGTCCTTATTTTCCTTGATCTTATAGAAGACCGGAGGCTTGATGTCCGTAATGACCAGCCGGTACAGGTAGTCGAACAGTCCGCCCTCGACAATGGCCTCGCCCAGGGCCCGTCTTCGGGCAACGTCCATATCCCGGGAATTGATGACGAACAGCAGCCAAGCCACCAGCATCTTGTGGGCCTGTTTGTCCACTTCGACAAGCTCCATGGGGCGTAGCTTGTCATTCCAGCGTTTCATGAACGCGCCGGTAAAAACCAGTTCCAGCAAACTTTTCCGGACAATAACAGACATGATTCCTCCGATTGGGATTCAGGGCCAGAGCCACAGAGTGCCGAATTTGGACGGCAAAGGCAATCAGGCCAAATCGTTGCGTTTGAGCAAGGCAATGGTCTCCACATGCGGCGTATGTGGGAAGAGGTCCACGGCACGGGCGCAAGTCAATTCGTAAACAGAAGAAAGACGGCCACAATCCCGGGCAAGGGTTGCGGGATCGCAGGAGACAGCCATGATCGACTCCGGTCGCAGCCTGAGCAGCGCGTCCACGACAGGCTGGTGCATGCCGGACCGTGGTGGGTCACAAACAACAACATCGGGCCGCGGCAAGTGTTCCAGATCCCCCACTCCCTTCTCCAGGCTTCCGGCGTGAAATTCGCAATTCCTGAAACCATTGAGCCGAGCATTTGTTTCCGCATCCCGAACCGCTTCCGGTGACAGTTCAAACCCGACCACCCGCTTCACGGCATGGGCGAGAAACAGGCCGATCCCCCCGGCGCCGCAATATAAATCCAATACTGTCTGCTCCGGGGAAAATGTTCCCATTTCCAAAACAGCCCCATACAAGGCAGAAGCACCTGCCGTATTGGTCTGAAAAAAAGAGTTGGCGGAAACGCGGTAACGGACAGGCTCTTTGCTCCGCATGAGATTTTCTTCCACGTATTGCGCGCCTTCAACATGATGCACACGCTCACCAAAAGCCAAAGTACGGCGGCTCCTGCGGCTGGAATGGACAACAGAATCAATGGCGGGAAATGTCGCACGCAAGGCTTTGGCGAGCGGGACAACCCTACCATGCAAGGAGGTATCGTCGGCCGTAATCAAATGGACCAGTACACGGCCTGCACCTGTATGGCGGATAATGAGATGACGCCAATAGCCCTGTCCGGTGGCCGGATCGTAAGCGGCAATACCAGTTTCGCGGCACATGCGCCGGACTTCATGCAATGTGGAAATGGTCAACTCGGAGCACAAATGACACTCCTCAATATCCAGAACAGCCGTCAGTCCCTTTCGGCCTTGTTCCGCCCGTCCGTGCAGGCCGACCTGCAATCCGTCGTCTGCCCGTTCCCCTCTGCCTCCGGCAAAGGCAAACTCCATTTTATTGCGATATCCGAACAGGGAAGGAGAAGGAAGCGGCTCCAGCATTTCCGTGGTCATGCCGCCAATACGGACCAGCGCATCTGCCACCTGCCGGGATTTCCAGGCAAGCTGTTCAGAATAGGAAAGATTCTGCCATGAACACCCGCCACACTGTCCGAAATGCAGGCATCGTGGCTCTACATAGTGCGGCGTCTGTTCCAAAACAGACTCCACTACAGCCTTGGCAAAACGTTTCTTAACCAGTTTCAGCCGCGCCCGGACCCGCTGGCCGGGCAAACCACACTCCACAAAAACCGCCATGCCGTCCACACGAGCAATGCCATCGCCGCCAAAAGCCAGGGATTCAACATCGCATTCGATCAGTTCACCACGTTTCATCGTTGTTCTCCGTGGTCGTGGTTTGACAGGTTTCCCCGGCCCTGTCTATCCTCGCACATCATGATCGACAAAGCGTCCGCAATGAATACCATTCTGCGTAAACTGGAAAAACTCGATACAGGCTGTGGCCTGGACCTTCGCACGTACAAACGAAACCGGGCCATCCTCGTCCGCAAAACCGGCCCGGACACGTTCATGATCCTTCAGAACGGCTATGAAACAAACTCTTTTGAAGAAGACGGTTCAACCATCAAAAAACGGCTCAAGGCATTGTTTAAAAAAGAATTTCCCAGAAGCACCAAGATTCGGGTCTATATGTTGGACAAAAACGATCCCATGCAGCCCTCGGTCCGCAAGGTGATCTGAGGCGTTCCATGGCTATGATCGACAAGGCCGCAGCATTGGGGACCGTGCTTACCAGAACCAAAACTCTCGCCATGGGGCACGGCATTGAGCTTTGTACGTTCAAAAAAGATCGTTCTGTTCTGATTATCCGCACCGGGCCGGACAATTTTTCCGTGAGTCAAAACGGCTTTGAACAGGCCTATTACACGGAATCAGCCAAGGGCCTGCGTTCCCTGATAAAACGATTGCTCAAAAGGGAATTTCCCAGAAGCAACAAGGTCCGCCTCCGGGCAATTTCCCCGGAAGACGGACCAAGCTGAGTCTCTACTACATTCTGCCGCTAGCTGCTGCTACTGCTGCCGCTCAATGCCGAGATTGCAGACTGCATATTCGTATAATAGGAAAGCATGCTGTCCAGAGCCGCATACTTTTGCTTCAGACGTGTATTCAAATTGTCCAGACGTTCTTCCTCGTCGTAGATGGAACTCTCCAGACTTGTAACCGATTCCTTGTAATATTCGATCTGTGTGGCAAGAGGGCCATCCCCAGCGCTCAGTTCGCTGAGTACGTCGATCATCTCGCCGACCTTGCCCTGCTTCACGTAAACGGTTCCCGTATGGTCACCGTCCGCCAAGTTGGTAGCCTGAAGATACAATCCCACGGAACCGCTATCGGAATCGGTAGCAAACAGCGTGGTTCCGTCAACAGTCGCCTCCTTTCCATCAATGTACGCCGAAGTAATGACTCCGCCCGAAACGGTATAGGTAACGTCGTACTCGCCACCCTGGGTCAGGCTGTCTACCCATGAAGTCACCCTCAGATCATCGGAATACGTTGTAGCTTCCCCATTTGCGGAAAACAACCTGGCCACGGCGCCCGGATCATCATCCAGCGCCTTGTCCAGTTCATCTTCATCATCCTGCAACTGCCCGAACGTATCGGAGCCTTCGTCGGAATCCGTATAGAAACCCAACATGGAAAGACTGTTGTAATAATCCCCCACGCCGGAATCATAGTCATAGTAAGTACCGATTCCCCGTGTCGACAAAACATTCTTGATGCTGCTATAGATCAGGTCGGTGACATAGTTATCCACGGTAACGGTGGTATCATCATCGTCGTCATCATCATCGTCATCGTCGTCATCGCTCGACGCGGACGAACCGTTATCCACATTGGTGGCGTCTTCAAGGCGACCGGTCAACGTCTGGATATCCAGAATAATCTGGTTGACCTCCTCCACGAAGTCATAAATTTTTTCCTTGATTGCATCCTCATCGTACTCCACGGAAATGGTCAGTGTACTGCCGTCCGTGGTATCCCGCAGATTCAGTTCAAGGCCATCTATGACATCATCGATCTTGTTGGTATCCCGTTCGAGCCACGTGTCCGTTCCCGGAGGAAATCCGTCCACCTTGATCTGGGCGTTGCAGGCTTCCTGCGTGTTTGTGAAGTTGCTCAAATCAAAGCCCGTAATGGTTCCCGTGTTTGAAAGAACAATCACGTTGTCCGCGCCGGTATCCTGACCGGACAGGGTAAAATAATACTCATCGCCATCGCTGATCAGCGCAGCCTCGACCGCATCGCTGGCATCGGAGTCACGGTTGATGGCATCCACCAATCCCTGCAGGGTCGTCCCTGCAGAAACATCAAGTGTGATGGTTTCATCGCCGTAGGAAAAGCTGAGTTGCGTATCCGTGGTCGTGATGACCGTATCCGTCGACTCATAGGTGTAGCCGCTAGTGGCCCACACGTCATACCGTGCCAACTGGTTGATTTGCAGATCGTGCGAGCCTTCGCGCGCCTCGCCCGTGGCTTCGACGGTCACCGCATCGTCATCCGTGGTCGTCACTTCCATTTCGATGAATTCGTCGGTTTCGTCATACTCGGCCAACGTATCTTGAAGATTCTCAAATTCATCTTTGAGGTCTTCCAACAAGTCTACAATGGTTTCCGCTTCTTCCAAATCCTCTTTATATGCATCAAGCTGATAGCTTTGTGCCTCGACCTGCGCTTCCCGAATCTCGTCAAAGTCGGTGCCATTGCCAAGACCGGAAAAAGTAATGCTCCCCGAAGTTGATACAGGGGAATACGTCGAGCTGCTGATGGATGAAACGAAACTCATGGTAACAACCTCCTAAATGTAGTCGAGCAAACTCTTGCCAATGATGTCGGATGTGGAAGAAAGCACAGCCTGATACACGGTATTGGCCTGCTCCAATTCAACGGTAAGCTGGGTGATGCTGGCATCCTCTTCCGAACTGATGGCGCTATCCAGGACATCCTGAACAAGCCCCTGACTCTGCTTCATGGCAGATGCCCGGTTTTGCCTGGCACCGACGTTCGCGTTGCATGTTTCCAAATCCTCATGGGCTTCGTTCAATTCTTCCAGACATCTGGAAACACCATCCTGATCGCCGACGGTCAAATATGCTTCCAGTTCACATAATGTTTCAAACAGATTGGGATCATCGTAGGCTTCTCCTGTCGTGGAATTTACCCCACCGAAATAGTCACTCCCTACGGAAGTTACATCCATCTGGACGTTTTCAGCCACGTACAAGTCCATATTCTGACCGCTACCTGTATAGTTGATGGCGGTGCGAATCAGAAACTCCGAACCTTCCACGCCATTGGTAGTATCCTCTGCAGTCACGGTCGTACCGGAAACCATCTCGACTTCGCAGTCACCGATGGCAATGGTTGTATCCCCGGCCGTCAACGTTGCGGAAGTCCAGGTATTACCGCCGTCAGTGGAATAGCTGTAGTCGAGGTCGTCGGTTCCCCCGACTGTTCCGTCTTCGTCAAAACGCACATAGATGGTGCCGTCGATTTCTCCGCTTACCGAGGTAAAATTGCCATTGCTCAGGGTATCGTTGGTCATGCTGAGGCCGACACCGTACTCAAATGCATCGTCGCCGATATCGTCGCCGGCAAAAACCGAATCGTCGCCATATTTTGCATTGGCAATGTTGAAAATACTGTCGATGTAGCCTCCAGCCTCCTCGGCCATGGCCGTCAGCTGGGTATGTGTATATGTTTCGGTAGATCCCTGTTCGGCCAACTCTATGGCGGAAGTGATTTTCTCACTGGCCAATTGGAGTTCCTCATCCTGAAGATTGAGCATATTGGTAGCTACATCGCAGTTTTCCATGTAACCGCTCAAACTGGAGTCATAGGAACGCAGTTCCATGGTCAACGACATTCCGGCCGGATCGTCGGACGGCGAATTAATGCGCTTTTGCGAAGTGTTCATAACGCCGAGTTCCACGACTTTGTTCAAAGTGGTGTTAATCTGCGAAAGCGACATCGAGTAAATTTGAGCTGTGCTGATACGCATGGCTATTCCTCCATCAGACAAGGCTGAGGGCTGTATCCATAAGACTTTGAGTTATTTCAATAATCTTGGCGCAGGCTTCGTACTGGCTTTGGTACTTGGCCAGATCCACCACTTCTTCATCCGTATTCACGCCACTGGCGGACTGTTGCTGGTTGTAATAGTAGTCCGAGTTGGAAGCGGCACTGGTCTGCGCGACTTCAGCCGAAGAAGCGGCCGCTCCCACTTTCGCGACAATGGCCGCAAGGTAGTCGCTAAAGGAAGTGCTCGAATCATCACCAATTCCCACGGTTGCCGATGTCAGCGCGTAGATGGCATTCGCCGTATCGTTGGAGCCGGAAGGCACGGTACCGTCACTCAGGTCGACGCAACCGCAATTGATGTGTGAAGAATCGGATGAAACGTAGTCGTTGACGGCGATGGTGCCGGCGTCCGTACCAGTATAAAAGGTATTGACTCCGCAGGCCGCCAAAACGCCGGAGGTATCCTGCCCGACCTCGAAACTCATGTCCGAAGCGGCATTCAATTCCAATTGGCCGTCCGCATTGACACTGGCGGTAAGGTCGGAACCAAAGGCGGAGTTGATGCTCGACACAATGTCGTCAAGACTCTGTGTCGTTGGGTCCACGTTGATGGTCGCCTGTGTCGATACGTTGCCGTCCGCATCGTAGGTCACCAGAGTCAGTTCGCCGGATTCGATCTTGTCTGCAAAGTACAATCCACTGTTTTCGAGTGTGGCCGACGAATCCTTGGCCGCATAGGTTCCGGTGATAGACGTATGATGCTCGGTGCCTGTTCCCTGCGAATGTGCGTAGTTGGTTTCCCAAATCAACGATTCGGCGAGAGAATCAAGATCGTCGAGAACCGGCTGGAGGGTTTCGTCACGGGTATCGAACAACCCGGCAATGGAACCGCTTTCCAGCCGATTGGAGATGCTGTTTGAAGGCGTGACGTTTGCCAGGGTTCCGTTACTACGTTCCCAATAAAGTCCACTCTTGGCGACAATGGTATACCGGTCCCCGGCCGAGTGATCGGTTGTGCTGCCTTCAAACGAGATTTCCACCCCGTTGACTTCCACGGAATTGCTGGAACTGTCCGCCGTATAAAGGAGCTGGTTACCGTTTTCATCCGTTTCCCAGGTCTGTCCGCCGTCATAGGAGACCTTGAACTGGGCCGTACCATCCGAGCCGCTGGTAACAAATTCAAGGGTAATCTCCTCCGAAGACGTACCCGAGTATTTAAGTGTCCCGTCATATGTGGATGAAGGAATGAGCGATTCCGTAGACGTGGGAGCCGAATAGCTCAGATGGTGCGTTTCCTCACCGTCCACAAGCGGATACGAACCATTGGCCATATCCACGGTAACCGAACCATCATCCTTATATGTCACATCCACTTCGACCAATGCGTCAAGTTCGCGCAAAGCCTGCGTGCGCTGAGCCAGAAACTGGGAATTGTCCGGATCCGCCACAAGGGATTTGTTCAAAGCCGCGATCTGGTCAATCAGTTCATTGGCTTCACTTACCTGATCGGAGATCTCGCTTTCCACGGTGTCGATGGTATTTTCGAGTTGGGTGGAAGCATTGTTGAGTTCATAAATCAGGTTCTCGGCATCTCCCAGAAGCGCCTCCCGAGCAGAGGACGACGTGGGGTCGGAAGACAGCTCGCTCCACGCCAGCCAGTTCTGGGACATCAGATAGTTCAGACCAGTTTTATTTTCCTCATCCTGCTCGAAGAGGGAATCGACCTGGCTCAGATAGTTCAGACTGGTATCGTAGTAGTTAACCTGGGCATAAGCTTTCAGATACTGGACCTCGAGAAACTTGTTCAGCTGTGATTCTATGCTGGTGATGTCCGCGCCAAGTCCGACCGTTACGCCGTTGTAAGTGGTATATCCCGAAGTTTCGTAAACGGTCTCGGTACGCGCATACCCGGCAGTGGATGAGTTGGCGATATTGTTGGTCGCATTGGCAATGGACGTCTGCGCATTGGTCATACTGGTCAAAGCCAGTGAATAGAGAGAATTCAGCATACTAATGCCTCCCGGGAAACTTTATCCCGTGCTAGCTCTTGAGACCGACTGCGATCTGAATCATGTCGTCTGCCGTGGTAATGACCTTACTGTTGGCCTGATAGGCGGACTGAATGATGATCAGATTGGTCATCTCCGTTGCCGTATCCACGTTGGAACCTTCCAAAGTATTGGAAGCGATGGTCCCGAAACTTGCACTTCCGGCTGTGCCGATGACCGGCTGGCCGGATTCCGTGGTGGCGGAGAACAGGTTGCTGCCTTCGGCGTTCAAACCTTCTTCGTTGGTGAAGTCCGCAACGGCAACCTGGAACAGCGCGCTTTCCACGCCATTGGAATAGATGCCGTACAACACGCCGTTTTCATTCACTTCCACATTCAGAAGAGTTCCTGTGGCATAGCCGTCCTGATACTTGCTGTATGTGGCTGAGGAGCTGTCGCTATAGCAGGTGGTGGCGCTGACACCGAGGGAAGAACTATTGAATGTGGGCAGATCGTCCGCATCCGTTGTTGACGTGATATCGTCAAGAGAGTCGATACCGCCTGAAGTATCCCAGCCGGTTCCGCTGACGTCCTTGTTGGTCAGACCGAAATTCATGGTGATCTCTTGATCCGTGCTGGAACCGGTAAAGTTTACATTCATGATCGGGTAGCCGCTGTCATCAAATTCGGCCAACTCCCAGTTAGCTTCGTTGGTCGGGTCACCCGCTACGGAAGGGCTGTCCGAATACGTGAACGCGGTCATATTGGTCAGTTGGCCGCTGGAGCTGAATGTCAGGGTTCCGGTCATCAACAGACCGGCGCCACTGGTGCCTTCCAGGTCGGTGCGCTGATCCTCGTCGGGATCGCAGGCCACGACGTATTCCCAAACCATGTCGCCGTCGTCATCCTCGCCCACCGGGTCCAGGTATACGGTCAGGTCATGAGACGTGCCGTTTTCATCATAGATGGTCATGGTCGTGCTGTAGGAGTAGCGGGATTCATCCAGAGCAGGATCGTCCGTACCGTCATAGTTGTTGAACAACGCGGTATACTGGTTGGTGGCCTCACTGTAGTTGTCACTGGAGGCGTCCAGGTTCAAGGACAGGGTAATTTCGCTGGTGGGGTTGGGCGGGGACTGGGAGCTGTCCAGCATCACGTCCGTAAGAGAACCGGTGGCCGATCCGTCCGACATCTGCCAGCCCTGCACCACGTTGCCGTGCGCATCAACAAGGAAACCTTCCTCGTTGAAATCGAAGTTGCCCGCACGGGTGTAATAGGTATTGCCGTTGTCCGGGTCCACCACGATGAAGTAACCGTTACCGTTCAGGGCAAGGTCCGTGGCTTCGTTGGTGCTCTCATAGGAACCCTGGGAGAAGTCCGTATCGATGGACGCCGTGGTTACACCGTGACCGACCTGGTCCACGCTGCCTCCAGCGTACACCGTGGAATAAAATACGTCCTCGAATTGCACCGAAGAACTTTTGAATGCCGTGGTGGTACTGTTGGCAAGGTTGTTACTGACTACAGAAGTAGCCTCACTCTGGGCCTTCATGCCGGAAATGCCTGTGTACATTGCACCGCTGACGCTCATTTTCGACTCCTTTTTTTCCTGTGAAAAATGTTTTTAGCTCTCACTATCGTCGGACGTGCTCGATGGCGTGGTTGTGGTCGCCACGTTGAGCATGTTGACTTGGCGGCCATCATCCAATGTGAGAATGACGCCGGAACTTGACTGGGTTACCGCAACGACCGTTCCCGATGCCGTCGTGCTGGTGGTGACGCTGTTATCGTCGGAATCGACTGCGGTGACCGACACATAGTACGTGCCGTCTTCCACATCGTTGCCGTCGCTATCTTCACCGTCCCACTGAAGCAGATGCTCGCCTTCCTCGGTCTCTCCAAGCTTGACAGTATCGACGATGCTTCCCGACGAGTCATAAATATTGAATGTCACGGACTGGGCGTCATCCCCGAGGACATAACCCAATGGCGTGACCTCGCCGTCGTCCACCACCACAGAGCTACCCACGGCCTGCACTTCCTTGCCCAGATAATTGAGCGAGGTGGTATTCATCATGTCTTCTATGTTTTCCGACACCTCGTCCAAGGACTCGGTCATGGCGGTCAGCTGTTCGAGTTGGGAATACTCGGTCAACTGGTTGATCATCTCCGTGTTATCCATGGGTTCGGTCGGATCCTGATATTGCAATTCCGTGGCAAGCAGGGTCAGATAATCGTTGTAATCGATATCCGTGCCCGAAGAGCTGCTACTCGAGCTGCTGCTCGAGCTGCTTGAACTCGATGACGTGGCGTTCAGGTAACTGGTGACGTCGACGCTCATGATGCCCTCCTTGAGGAGTCCGTTGTTGCTACGCCAAGATGGTTGCGAAGCCGCTC
Source organism: uncultured Desulfovibrio sp. (assembly GCA_913060505.1). Taxonomy (GTDB): domain Bacteria; phylum Desulfobacterota; class Desulfovibrionia; order Desulfovibrionales; family Desulfovibrionaceae; genus Pseudodesulfovibrio. The sequence continues at coordinate 144,287 of CAJXRQ010000001.1, read as the reverse complement.
AAGTGCCTGATGCTTAATGCTGCGAGCCGTCTTGGACGATATTTGCAGACGTTGCGCTATTTCCTTTGCTTCAAAACCATCTACAAAAAACATATTGATCACTTGTTCCTGCCGTTCTGTGAGCAACCCTTTTGGCAAATCAAGATCATTACTCTTGTGTTCAAATGACAGTTCGTTTTCATATATATCTACATTTACTTCATTGAACTGTTTATTTCTTTTTCTCATGTAATCAATGACACTTGTTTTTGATATAATACTAAGCCATGTTTTTATTGAGCTTCTTTTTTCATCGAAACTATCTATATATCCATTTTTTATAAGCTTTAATGCTATTTCCTGAAATATATCATCGTATTCATTAATTTCAATCTTGATCCCGTTTATACGAACAAACTGAATGATATATTTGTATATAAGATTAGAATACTGCTGAAATAGAATTTCAGCATGATCTAGGTCTTTACCTAATTCTATATATTCTAATTTTACCTGCATCATTTTCCTCGTGACTAGAGAGAAGCAATGCAGATGCCTACCAGTATTAATAATATAAAAAGAATAGTATTCTTTTTATATTAAACATAAAGACACTCGTAACAATATCAATTTTCATTGATGAAAAATATTTTTCTTAATTTAAAAAGCCTGCTCAAAAAGAAGGCGACAGGAAACCCGAGGAAGCAAAGGCTGAAAAAACATGAACGAACGTAACCAAAGAAAGCTTAGGCAGGACTACAAAGAGAGGGAAAATCCATAAAGAACACCGTTGCGGTTGCGCGGGCAAAAAAAAGGCCCGGCGAACCGGGCCTCGACCGATATAATGGAACTATTACTGAATGAGAGACAGAGCCATCTGCGGCAGCGAGTTTGCTTGCGAAAGCATGGAAACTGCGGACTGCGCGATGATCTGCTGTGCCGAATATTCGGTCATTTCGGTTGCCACATCCACGTCCGAAATCTGGGATTCTGCAGCTTGCAGGTTCTCCGCCTGAATTTCGAGGTTGGAGATGGTGGCATCCAGCCTGTTCTCCATGGAACCGAGGTTCGCACGGATGGTGTCCTTGGAAACGATGGCTGCATCAAGTGCATCCAAAGCCTCCTGGGCCTGGGTTTGCGTGGAAACGGTAGCACCGGCACCAGTTCCGCTCTGCAAGCCGACACCGAGAGCCGAAGCCGTGCAATCACCAATCTGGACAGTGTACTTGTCCTCGGCTTCGTCGTTACCAGTACCGAAGTGGATGGTAATGCCATCGCCGGACAGGTTGCCGTTGAGCAGATAGATGCCGTTAAAATCGGTAGCCGAGGCAATTCGGGTGATTTCCGAAGCCATGGCTTGGTACTCATCGTCAATGAGCGCACGCTGCTCATCGGTGTAAGTACCGGTAGCGGCCTGCTCAGCCAATTCCTTCATACGGATGAGCTTTTCATCGGTAACGGACAGCGCGCCATCTGCGGTCTGGATCATGGAAATACCATCATTGGCATTACGCACCCCCTGCTGCAGAGTGGAGATGTCCGAACGCATGAGCTCCCGAACAGCCAGGCCCGCAGCATCATCCGAAGCCGAGTTGATCCGAAGGCCGGAAGACAACTTGTCGGTGGAAGACTGGAGAGCCGAGTAAGCATCGTTCAGGTGACGAGCGGCAGAGTTGGCCATTGTGTTGTTGTTGACTACCAGGGACATAATTACCTCCATGTAAATAGGTTTCTATTGCTTCCTTGCAACACGAACTTTCCACCATGGAAAATTCTTTTCCTACACAATATATACGGTCCAAAACTGCATAACGTTCATGCCGGGAAAAAAATTCCCATTCGGAGGTGACGTTGCATCTTTGTTTATACTAATATATCTTTATGTTTCTTAATAAACTTTATGCTTACTTATTGATGTTCTTTTTCACTTTTTTAACTTAAACATATATAATGATTATCAAGGGGGAACATAATGAACTCTATATTACTTATTGATGATGATCCCGAATTGGGCGAAATGCTCTCAGCCTATCTGGCCAAAGAGGGGTACACGCTTGATACGGACTACTCGGCTGCCGAAGGCCTGGATCGCTTCAGGGCCGGCAAATACGATCTGGTCATCCTTGACATCATGTTGCCGGACACCAGCGGCTTTAATGTCTTGGGACAGATTCGCGCCGAATCCATGGTGCCGGTAATAATGCTGACCGGTCGCGGAGAGGAAATCGACAGGGTTGTCGGTCTTGAAATGGGAGCTGACGATTACGTGTCCAAGCCGTTCCCCCTTCGGGAATTACTGGCCCGCATGCGTGCCGTGCTTCGCCGCTACGAAAATTCCGGCACCATGACTGTCCACACCCCGGAGGCGGGAAAAACACAAATAGTCGTAGAGGATTTAACCATTGATCTTGCTGCCAGAATCGCAACCATGAAAGGCGAAGAAGTCCACCTGACCGGCGCGGAATTCAGCATCCTCGAGCAACTTGGATTGCGTATGGGAGCCATTGTAGAGCGCGAAGTGCTCATGGAAAAGGCTTTAGGCAAGGGAGCGGATATCGACGACTACGTTCTTAACGTCCACATGAGCAACCTAAGAAAGAAACTCGGCGGTTCCATCCGCATCAAGACCATTCGCGGGCGCGGCTATCTCATGGTTGCCTGTGGCGAGACGGAGCACTAAAATGATCCTTCGGGGTTGCGCGATATTCATGTTGCTTGTCTTGGCGTTGGGAACGGTCCCAGCCAAGGCCGAAGAGCAGGAACAACTTGAGGCCATGGACATCGCCCAACTCATGGAAGTGAAGGTTACAACCGCGTCCCGCCGCCCGGATCGACTATCCCGGGTTGCGGGGGCAGTAACCGTCATTGACGAAGAAGACATCGCCCGTTCGGGCGCCACCACTATCCCGGAAGCTTTACGTCTGGTGCCCGGGGTTCACGTAACCCGCAAGGATACGGACAAATGGGCTATCGGCATCCGCGGCTTCAGCAACATGTTCGGCAACAAACAGCTGATACTGGTCAACGGACGCCCCATCACCTCCCCCACCTTTACCGGAGTTTTCTGGGGCAACCAGTCCGTCCCCATGTCCAATATCAAACGCATTGAAGTGGTTCGCGGGGTATGGACCAGCCTGTGGGGTTCCGATTCCTTTAACGGCGTCATCAATATCATTACCAAGACGGCGAAAGAAATGAACGGCGGTACCAGCGTAACCCGCGTAGGTACCGACGGCATGGAACAAAGTCTGAGCTATGGAATGCCTGTCGGGGACTCCACGGACGTAGCCCTCTTTACCAAGGGTAGTTATTATGACGGAATGGACATGCATTCCCCGCACGGTTCGGTCCGCAGCACACGGGAATGGAAACAGGGCAGTGGCGGAATCCGCGTGGATTGGGACAATGCCTTTACGGACACGCTCTCCTTTGAAAGCATGGTCGCTTCCACACAGTCGGAGCGCGGCTCCGGGATTATCAAACCCAAACACCCAAGCGGCGGTTCCAACGACAACAGTGCCGGTTTCATGCAATTTACATGGGACCGAACCACGGGACTTGACGCCGGAATACGGTTTCGCACCTCCTATTCTGCAGAAAGCGTCACCATGGGAGACCTGGACGGCCTTGTAAATGTTGCGGACATGGAAGTGCTGTACGCCATGGAACAAGCTGGCTCCCACCGCTTTACATGGGGTATTGGGGGACGGATTGCCTGGGACAAGTTCGACAATTCGGAACATATTCACATGACGGAGGACAAAAAAAGCCGATTTGACTCCAACGCCTTCGTTCAGGACAGGATAACCCTGCACGCTGATGACCTGTTTCTCATTTTTGGTTTCAAGGTTGATTACCGCGCTACCGGATTTCTCGGGCTGCAACCTACAGCCCGGCTCCTGTACACCAAAGACGACCACGAATTCTGGATTGCCGCGTCACATGCACAACGCTCTCCAGACCGATGGACCGAAGACGGACGGTATAAACTCGACTACAAGGGACATACCTACACACTGGACAACTCAGGAGGGCTGAAAAACGAAAGACTCTACTCCCTTGAAGCAGGCTACCGCCAAATATTCTCCCCTCAATTAACATTTGACCTCAGCACATATGTCAATCATTACGACAATATGGCACATATCAGCTATGATAAAAGCACCTATACGGCCAGCACCAACAACGATATGTGGGGCACTGCCTATGGTCTGGAAACTTCTCTTGATTGGAAACCCAGAAATACCATAACAATCAGACCTTCCTTGAGTGTCCTCGTGCAAAACATGCGCGAAGGAGATGAACAGTGGACACGGTATAACCCTTCGGACGCTCCCATCTACGAGGCCAAACTCTTTTCCATGATAGACCTCGCACCTTCGGTGGGATTCAATACACTCTTGCGCTACCGGGACTGCCCATCGGAAGACAATTTCGATTCGGCCTTCACCATAGATGCCTCGCTTTCATGGCAGGCCACTGAATCCCTCAAACTGGAACTCCTCGGACAAAACATTCTCGACGACGACGATAAAAGTTCCCCCCTTGAAGACGAGTCCAGATTCAGCGTGAGGGCCACATGGAACTTCTGAGCCGGAGGCATTTATTCGTACTTGCCGCCCTGGCCGGACTTGTACTCCTGCATATTTTCACTCCGAATCCGACATTTGCCGGAGAGACAGAAGTGGAGATGGAAAAGCTGCGCACCATGTTCATCAAGCGCATGGCAAAGTATGTATCATGGCCTCCAAACAAATCTTCCGGTCCTATTGTCATTGCCGCAACGGACGCCCGAAGTCTGGCCCCCTACTTTGACGCCTCCAAGACGGGGCAGAAAAGAAAATTCATTCTTCGCCAATGGCCCGTGGACCAATGCGATATTCTGTTTCTCAACAATGTCTCATCGAGAACAGCTGCCGCCATCATCAGGAAAGTCGATTCCGATCCGATCCTGACCATCGGGCAGGCACCGGAATTGCCCGCCATGGGCGGCATGATCAATTTCATTGAATCCGAGGGGAGACTCAGGTTACAAATCAACCCGGAGGCGGTACGCAAGGCAGGTTTGCATATCAGTTCCCGCCTTATGTCTCTGGCAAATATTTACAGAGGGTCGACCAAGGAATTCAAATCAATTCCGCGAAACAAACCATCCGGGACTTTCCCAGATATTCCCGGAGAAAACAGGCGCAGCGGGGGAAGCCTGTTTTGAAGCAATGGCAATCACTCTCCCTTGACCGCAAACTGCGGCTCATCATCCTGGGCACCATACTCATGGCACTGGTTCTTTCCCAAGCCATGAATATCTTTACTGTGATCCATGGATATCGCCAGGAATTCAAGCAACGCCTTGAGGGAACGTCCAAACTCCTGGCGGCCGCCAGCGTCGCCGCACTCGACTTCAATGACCCGCAAGCCGCCAATGAAAACCTCGCCTCCCTGAAACTCATGCCTGAAATTACCGGGGCAGCCATATACCGCGCCGACGGCAGCCTGTTCGCTTCGCTCGGCACAGCGCCGGAACATCACCAACACATGGGCACGGTCATGACAATGACCGATTGTGAAATCCACCGCCCCATCCTTTCAGACTCGGAACCGGCCGGAGAACTCGTCATTCATGCCTCCCTTGAGGGCCAATGGAATATTGTCGCTTCGGATGCGATACTTTCCCTGACGACACTGGTGGGCATATTTTTACTTAGTAGCTTCGTGGGTTCACTCCTCCGGCGAAGGATGCTGGCTCCGCTCAAAGAAATCACTACCGTTGTTTCGGACATCAGCCAAAGCCAGGATTATTCAAGGCGCGTTCAGCATCACAGCTCGGATGAAATTGGTACGCTCGTCAATGAATTCAATGCCATGCTTGATGAAATCGGCAAACGGGATCAATGGCTGCAAAGTCATCAGGAAGTGCTTGAGGAGACGGTCAAGCGCCGCACCAAAATGTTGAGTGAAAAGAAACAGGAACTCCAAACCCGCAACATGCAGCTGCAAGTTGAAATACGCGAACGCGAAAAAGCGGAAATGATCCGGGAGGAAGTGGAGCGGTTGAGCCGCCATGATCTCAAGTCTTCCCTGACTCTTGTCATCGGCTATCCGGAACTTCTGCTCGGTACCGAAGGATTGACCGAGGAGCAGCGGCGCTACATCAAACGAATTGAATCCGCCGGCTACAGGATGTTGGACATGATTCGTAACCATCTGGACATGTTCAAGATGGAAAAAGGTATCTACAGCCTCAGCAACAACTATCTGGACATGGTCGAATTGCTCTGTGCGTTGGAGGAGGAATTCGCGCCACTGTTGAACAGCACGCAAGTGACACTCGACATGTCTCTCGACGGCAAGAATATCTCCGGCATAGAGGAATTCTCCATACTCGGAGACGACACGCTTATTCGAGCCATGATCCGCAATCTCATCCAAAACGCTGTAGAAGCTTCGGACAAGGGTGAAACCGTCTCCGTATACTTGCGAAGCGGCGTTCGCAAACGCCTGACCATCCAGAACCCCGGCGAAGTCCCCAAGGAAATCCAACCGCGATTCTTCGAAAAGTACACCACCCAGGGTAAAGAGCATGGCACAGGCCTGGGAACGTATTTTGCTGCACTTGTCGCCCAAACACACAGGGCAAGCATCGCCATGAAAACCGATCCGAAAAACGGCACTAGCGTCACCGTTACTTTCGCTGAATAACGTTTACATTCCACCTACATACCGGGGGTGCACTTTCCCCCCAAAAAGAGTACACATATCGCAGTGGAGGATTTCTTTGTATAAATCAATACAAAAGGGGAGATTTATGCTGCGAAAAATAACTATCAATTCCAGAATGTTAATACTTATTCTGGTAATTTTCCTCATGACTATTGCCTTTGGTTGGACATTTTTGTCCGGCGTTGAAAAAGTCAAGGAAATCGGTGTCAGCCGGGCCAACAAGACCATGAATGAAGGCGAACGGCACAAGCTCAAGGTCGCGACGCACAGTCTGGCCATATCGCTTGCGGCAGCGACCCAGAGTGCTCCCACGGAAGAGGGTAAAATTGATATCATCCGCAACCTGATAGACTCCATACGTTTCGAAGCAGACAAATCAGGCTACTTCTTTGTCTACAGGCAGACCATCAACGTTGCTTTGCCGACGAACAAAAGTCTGCAGGGCAAAGATCTGGGACACCTCAAGGATAAAAACAACGTCCCTCTGGTTAAAAGCATGTATGAACTTGCCCAAAAGGGGGGCGGATTCATAACCTACATATGGCCAAAACCGGGAAAAGGGGATCAACCAAAACTCTCATACGCAGAAAGTATTCCGGGAACCAACATGTGGATCGGCACCGGGGTCTACCTCGATAACGTGGAGGAAGAAACCGCTGCCATCGACAACGACATCAATGATGTCGTTTCCGGACTTCTTTGGGCAGTCATTTCGGTCGGTGCGGTGCTCTGCCTGCTCGTCATCCTGCCCTTCTGCTTCTTTGTGGCCCGGTCTGTAACAAGACCGCTGCTCGAAGCTCTGGGGTTGGCGCAAACAGTTGCCGCGGGCAACCTGAATGTGGACATCGACACCAGCCAGACGGATGAACCTGGAAAACTGGCCGAGGCTTTGGGAGCCATGACCGCGCAGCTCGACGAAATAGTCAGTCAAGTCAAGGAAGGAGCCCAAGGTGTCGCATCGGGATCAATGCAGATCAGCGGTTCTGCTCAGGTGCTTGCTGATGGTGCCACCCGCCAGGCCGCATCCGTGGAGGAAGTGTCCTCGTCCATGGAGGAAATGATCAACCAGATCAGGCACAACACAGAAAATGCCCGGCAAACGGAAGCCATGGCTACTCGTACAGCTGAAGATGCCCAACAAGGTGGCGATGCGGTCATGGAAGCAGTGACTTCCATCAAACACATCGCAGAAAAAATATCCATTATTGAAGAAATCGCCAGACAGACCAACCTGCTGGCTCTGAATGCCGCAATCGAAGCGGCGCGTGCCGGAGAAGCTGGCAAGGGCTTTGCGGTTGTTGCGGCCGAGGTTCGCAAACTCGCGGAACGGAGCGGCACAGCAGCCACGGAAATCAGCGAACTGTCCAATTCCACATTGGTCAAGGCAGATCAGGCAGGAGAAATGCTCACGAAGATGGTGCCGGACATCCGCAAAACGGCTGAGCTGGTGCAGGAAATTGCAACAGCCAGTGTCGAACAAAACAGTGGAGCCGAAGAAATCAACAAGGCCATTCAGGAGCTGGATAACGTTATTCAGCAAAACGCATCGGCATCGGAAGAAATGGCCTCTACGGCAGAGGAATTCACGGCACAGGCTGAACAACTGCAAGCCACCATGGAATTCTTCAAGACCAAAGACGCAGGACGAGGACGGTTCACTACCGCACATTCCTCCCCGAGCACACTGCCGCAAGGCCAGATTAATAAAGTGAAGTCAACAGCTTCCGCTCTTCCTGCTCCAGACGAGGAGCACGGGCAGGACACCGACTTTGAGCAGCTCTAACATCTGAACAACTTCCGGTCAGGGGGTCTGCGTTTTGCGGATTTCCTGGCCGGGTTCATATTTCACCAATTCCATAGTGAAATGCCCAACAACAACTTTTGATTTCACCCTGACAGGAAGGCGACGTTCATCTGCGGAAAACCACACCAGCAATTCGGCATCCCTGGATTTTCGAAAAACCCCGGAAAGATGCTTCACATCGATCCTGACCCGAAAACAGTTCATCTCCCCCAAAGGCGTGTCGAGTTTATCCATGTCTTCCACGGTAGCCTCGCCCATTACGCTGACCTTTCCATCCGTAACCGGCCTACTGAAACGCATGGTTTTGTATAAGGCATTTTTGCGAAAAGCAAAAAGAATGGCCAGTGGATCGAATACGTTTTCCGGCTGTTCAAGCGTATGCCGAAGCTTGCCTCGCACATAACGCATGGTGTTCCCTGACTTCTGATCAAACCGGAGCTCAACGTCCTTGCTGTAGTCCCCTTCCCGTTGCCGTTTACGGTAAAGCAAGGAATGTTCAACAGTTACATCGGTCCATGATTCAATGCGGTCCCGAACCTTATAAAAAGAGTCGACAAAGGGTGTGGAACGGGCAAGGGCCGAAAAACGAAGCGCCGGCCTCCCCTCTCCATCCCGATCCGTCAACACTTCCAAAGTGGCGGAACCGGCATGAACAACGGTCCAGTATATTTCGTAGTCCAATTTTTCACCGGGCTGAAACGGCATGGGCGAAGCCGAAGCGATCTGCAAAGCCGCAAGAACCATAAAACCAGAAAGAAAAAAGATCGTGCATTGTTTCATGGGACAAATTGCGGATGATTCTTCCTGCTTGTCAAGCTTGTGCTGCTTTCTTCCGGACAGTGGACAAAACAACCCTGAACAGCTAGGTTACAATGCGAGACAACGTATTGGAATCCATCCCATTTGAAAGGAGATTCGCCAATGATGCTCAGAAAACGCGCCTGGGACATGATGCGCGACGAATTCGCCTCGGTACAGGAAGACGCCAGCCTGGCAGAAGCCGTTCGAGTGATGCGGGACTCCATGCAGGAGCACTCGGAAAACTATGCGGTCGTGGTCAAAAACAAAGCTGGGAAATTCGTGGGTGTCGTTTCCATTCGGAGCATACTCACGGCAGTCAAACAGTCTGTCCTCAAGGATGAAAACCTGAAGCAGGTGGGAGAAACCGATTGGGATCAGGCATTTCGGGACGCCTGCCTCATTTGTACCCAAACCCGTCTTGATGAATTCATTGAACGGGACGTGCCAGTCCTCAAACCCAATGACGCGGCATTAGTGGTGCTGGATCGTTTTCTGAAACGCAAATGCCATTGGGCCATTGTCGCGGAAGGTGGCAAGGTCATGGGTGTTGTCTATATTTCGGACCTTTACCGGGAAATGACCCGGGACATGGTGCAAATTTTCTAGATTCCCCCAGAATCGGAAACATGAAGGCCCGCATTCCCTCATATATAAAGAGTGCGGGCCTTCATCCATTGCATTGATTGCTTTATTTGAGTTTGAGGTCGGTCACCAACTTGCGAAGCATGCCGGTCATGTTCTGGTCGTATCCCTTGTCCATGAGCAGCTTGTTGGCCGCTTCATCTGCCGTCATGGCCTCAGAACGGTACGGACGCTTTGACGTCATGGCGCAAAAGGAATCCGCCAAGCCGCAAAGCTTGCCAAAATAGCCCATGGCATCACCACTTTGCTTTTGGGGATATCCGTTTCCGGTCACGCGCTCATGGTGTCCCAACACACACTCCTCAACTTCAGGATACTTGAGGTCCAGCTTGGAAAGCATCTGATACCCTTGCGAGGGATGCTGGTTGACCTTGCTCCGTTCATCACCCGTCAGCGGCTTGTCCTTTTGCAATATGAAGGAAGGAACTTTGGTCATGCCGAGATCATGCAGAAAAAGTCCGGCCGTAAGGCGGTCAAAAGCCTTTCGTTTGACGCCGCCTTCCTCGAAATCCCGCTTGCGCATGCTGCCGAAAAGCGCCAGACCGATATAAGCCGTGTTCACAGCGTGGATTTCCAACGCATATTCCTTGTTCAGCCGACGGGCCAACGCCCGGGAACGATGGATATCATTGTAGAGGTATTCTGTCAGGACCATCATGTCGGTCCACAACTTGCTGAACACCACCGGGACGGGCTGCTCGAAGAACTCCTTGCACCGGCGGGCCAGCGCCTGGGTAAAGATGTCCCCGATTTCCCGCTCCTTGAGATTCTTGTCCACAAGCACAAGATCCAGCTGGTAGCTGATATGTTTGACGTACACGGGATGATCATCGCGCGAAACGAAGATAACGCCTTCCTTGGTCAATTCCGCCAACTCTTCGATCTGTTCGTTGGAAAGCCTGCCACCCACCTTATAGTAAGGAATAATGCGAGCGACTTCCTCATCGAACCTGTAAATATTCAAAGGCGGCCGGAACTTATTAAAACTCCCAAGAATATCAGGGTTTATCTGATAGTACTCTTCGTTAAGGCCTTCGGTGATCTCGTGCTTCATGGACATGCTCGCTTATTTTACGAACAGCTTGACCACGTTGGTCTGTGTTCTGGACGCGTCATTGGCGGGGTCAGGCTGGCCAGCAGCAATGATGACGATGTCACCGGCATCGAACGCCGGATGACTCTTCACGAATTCCTCGGCCCGCTCTTGGTGGTTGGACAGCGACGTATCCGGAACAGCCGGAATAACCCCCCACGACAGGTTGCAAAAGTGCCGTGCAATCGGGTCTGATGTCAAGGCGTATACGGACTGTTGCGGCCTGCAGGATGAAAGGATGCGTGCCGTGGCCCCGGATGTGGAGTGGGAGACAATAGCCTTGGCCTTTGTCTTGGAGGCCAGCATGGCGGCGGCGTAGGCCAGATACGTAGCAGGATGGTCGAGATCACCGAACTGCAAGGTTTCGTCACTACGCTGCTCGTAATAAAAGGTTTCTATTTCGTAAGCGATGGTGCGCATGAACCGCACGGCTTCGTCCGGGTAACGGCCAATGGCTGTTTCCTCGGAAAGCATGATGCAATCCGCGCCATCCAGAATGGCGTTGGCGACGTCCGTGGTTTCGGCGCGGGTGGCCATGGGGCTGTTGACCATGGAGAGCAGCATTTGCGTAGCCACGATAACCGGCTTTCCAAGCTTGTTGCATTTGCGAATGATACGCTTCTGGGTGGCTGGCAATTCGGCAAGGTTCATTTCAAGGCCAAGATCGCCGCGAGCAACCATGACACCATCGGTCACCTCAAGAATTCTGTCCAAATCCTCAATAGCTGCTGAACGTTCCAGCTTGGCGATGATGGGAATCCGCCTTCCGTACTGATTCATTTCGTTCCGCAACTGGGTGACGTCTTCCGGCTTTTGCACGTAGCTCATGGCAACGCAATCAACACCTAGCTTCATACCAAAGGCCAGGTCCTTCTTGTCCTTTTCCGTCAGGGCGGCCAGTGGAGTGGTCTTCCCGGGGAAAGAAATACCCTTGCGCGGCGGGGCAAGCCCCGAGTTTATGGCCCGAAGCCGAACAAGATATTCACCTTCGCGCTTAACGGCCGTAAACCGCAACATCCCGTCGGAAAGGGCCACGGGATCGCCCTCCTGAATAACGCTGATGAGATCAGGCATATCCAGGCAGATGAACGGTTCATCGGTTTTATCGGCCATTTCTCGTGTACCGAGCAAAACCTCCGTGCCTTTCTGTATCTCAAGTGCGCCCAATCCCACATCGGCAGTACGTACCTTGGGACCGGATAAATCCTGAAGCACTGTCAGGGTGAACCCGGTCTCTTCTTCCAGCTTGCGAATGATCCCGACCATCCGCTCGAAGAACTCCTCGCCGCCATGGGAAAAATTGAGTCGGAAAATCTTGGCTCCGGAATGTACGAGCTTGCGAATGCCTTCCTCAGTTTCGGTGGCCGGTCCCAATGTGGCGATAATTTTGATGTGCCTGTCCATGGGTTCCTCCCTAAAAAAATACGGGTGTGAAGGATTTTTTCATCAAAAAACGCATATTCGAAAAACATCGAATAGCTTTACACCTGTAATTACAGGAAAAACAAAAAACAATCCAATGATTTTCGTTTGAAATACTAGGCATCGGTTGCTGAAAAAGCAACCGCAGACTCCTTTTTTTACGGGTATTTTCTTCTTTTTAAGTTGACAAACCCCAGTTTTTCATACACGTGTGGAAAAAAGTGGGACAAAGTAGATTAATTGGGTCATAATGTGGAACAAAGTTGCCACAAGGGGTTACAATGCGATTTCGCGGTCATGCACATAGGAGCCTGGATGAAAAAGGCAGGCTCATATTGCCGCCGGACTTCAAGGACAAAATCTTGTCCGAAGTCCCGGAAGGCAAGCTCGTGCTGACCATTTGGGAAAAGCATGTCATCGGCATAACCCCGGCCCAGTGGGACAGGCTGGAGGAAGAGCTTGAAAAGATCAAGGCTCCCAGCCGCCAGATGCAAAACATCATCCGCATCTTCTATTCCGGCTACGAAGAGGTAGTTGTGGCCAAGAATGGCCGCATCGCCTTACCCGCACATCTTCGGAAAAGCGGAAAACTGGAACGGGAAGTTGTCGTCATGGGCGCGGGCAGGCGCTTTGAAATCTGGCCGGCGGAAAGCTTCGAAAGCCTTCTCGAGGAAGATTACGACGTATCCGAGGAGCTGGCGGAAAATAGCGTCAGCATACCATTCTAAATGGAACGAACAGTGGTAGACCCGGCGTCAAAACACAAAACGGTTCTTTTACATGAAGTGGTGGAATGGCTTCGTCCCGAACCGGGTAAACGGTACATGGACGGAACCCTTGGAATGGGTGGACACAGCCTGGCCATTCTCGAAGCGTCCCTGGGCAGGGCCGAACTCCTCGGCCTGGACCGCGACGAGAAAGCCCTTGGGTTGGCAAAGCTCCGTTTGGCGGAGCACAAGGATAACATCCATCTTTTTCACCAGCCTTTCAGCGAGTTCGAAGATGCTATGGACGAACTCGGCTGGGAGGGAGTTGACGGCGCAGTGCTCGATCTGGGCGTGTCGTCCATGCAGCTCGACGAGGCTGACAGAGGGTTCAGCTTTCTGCACGACGGGCCGCTGGACATGCGCATGGACAGCACAGGCGAGCTCGAGCCGGCCGAAACGCTGGTCAACACCCTCAACCACGGGCAACTCGCACGTATCATTCGAGAGTACGGCGGCGACCCCATGGCAGGCAAAATAGCATCGGCAATCCTGCGTGAACGTGAATCCGAACCGATCACGACCACGCTGCGCCTGGCAGGCATTGTGGAAAGGGCGTACCCGCCCAAAATGCGCAGACAGGCAAGAAACCATCCGGCAACCCGGACGTTTCAGGGATTGCGAATAGCAGTGAACAGGGAATTGGAGGAACTTGACACCTTCCTCTCCTCGATCATCGGACGTTTGAACCCAGGTGGCAGGCTGGCCATCATCTCGTTTCACTCTCTGGAAGACAGGGCCGTGAAATGGGCGTTCAGGGAAGCGGCAAAAGCATGCAAGTGCCCTCCCCACCAGCTGCACTGTACCTGTGACGGCGTCCCGAAAATTAAGGTGCTGACCAAAAAGCCGCTCATGGCAAGCGAAGAGGAAATGCAGGGAAATCCCCGCAGCCGCAGCGCAAAGCTCAGAGTGGCCGAACGGCTCGGACCGGAAGGACAACGGGCATGAGTTCGATGGACCGGAATTGGCTCCCCATGTTTCTTTCCTCGCTCGCCGTAGCGTTGGGATTGGGGCTGGCCTCTGTCTGGCTGAACATCGAACGAATGGACTTGGCCTACGACCTCAGAAAGATGGAAAAGAAGCACGACCGCAAGGCTGCCCTTTACGTTAAACTGGAGGTCGAACGCGACAATCTTTCTTCTCCGTACAGGCTCAGGAAGCTGGCGGAGAAATACGGATTGGGCGTGGCCACCCCCGGACAAATCCGGCGAGTCGGCGAGGACGGCAACTAGAAGGTTTCCGCCATGACCGGCAAGACCAAACAGGGCAAAACGGACCTGAGCAAAGCCAAGATCATCCTGGTGATGATCTTTTTTGGCGTTGCTTTGTGCGCTCTGTGGGTCCGTTCCGGTTGGGTCCAGTTGCACGAAGGTGCATGGCTGGAAAAAATGGCCTCCCGCCAAAATCTCGCTGCGGAATTCGAATCCGGGGAACGTGGCAGAATTCTGGATCGCAAGGGGCAAATTCTGGCAACAAGCGTGGAAGCCAAGAGCGTATATCTGCGCCCCAGAGAAGCCGCCAAGCACAAGCAAGCCGTCATAGCCTCACTCTCTTCCGTGCTGGGTGTTTCCAAGTCGGCACTGCGCAAACGGCTCCACTCCAAAAGAAATTTCATCTGGATAAAACGACAGATCACGGACAAACAGGCATCGGCCCTGGAAAAAACCAAACTGCCCGGGGTTCATCTTACTACTGAATATACACGCCTCTATCCCAACGGGCATCTTGCCGGACAGGTTCTCGGCTTTGTCAGCGTGGATGGCAAGGGTTTGGAAGGCGTCGAGAAGCGCTTCGACAAACGCATGGTTCCGGGCAAGGCCAAATTCGTAGTCCAGCGTGACGCTTCAGGGCGTCGGCTCTATCTTGACGCACAAGGGCGGGAAATGGACATCAACGGCAAGGACGTGCGCCTGACCATTGACCGTCATATCCAGAATGCAGCCGAACAGGCCCTGTCCAAAGCCGTAGACGAATACCATGGCCGAGCCGGTGTCGTCATTGTGGTGGAAGTCAAGTCCGGTGACATTCTCGCCCTGGCCAACTATCCGTTCTTCAATCCGAATATCTACAGCAGAACGCGGGCATCGGTTCGCCGCAACCGGGCCGTCACGGACATTTTCGAACCCGGTTCCACCATGAAATGCCTGGTCATCGCATCGGCCCTGCAGGAAAAGATCATCGACCCGGACAAGCTTTACTATTGCGAAAACGGGCGTTGGCGCCTTCCCGGCAAAACCATCAAGGATCACCATCCTGCCGCATGGTTGCCCGTACGCAAAATCTTGCGGTATTCCAGCAACATCGGTTCCGCCAAGATCGGCATGGATATGGGAGCGAACAAGCTCTACGAATATCTGCGAGCATTCGGCTTCGGTTCGCGCACCGGTATCAACTTCCCCGGAGAAGCATACGGCATTGTCCGCCCCCCGGAAAAATGGCGCAAGCTGGACCTTGCAGCCACCAGCTTCGGGCAATCCATCGGCGTTACTCCTGTACAGCTTGCACAGGCTTTTCTGTATCTTGCCAACAAGGGTGAGAAAAAACAGCTTCACCTCATCGCCGATCCCGTTTCTTCGCCAAAAACAAAGCCCGAAGACGAAAAGAAGCCTACCCATGTCATTGATCCCGAAGTCGCGGATTCCGTGCTCTCCATGATGGAAGAAGTCGTGGAGATGGATGGCACGGGAAGAAATGCGCGCATCCAGGGACTGACCGTGGCAGGCAAAACCGGAACAGCTCAAAAAGCAGGCAAGGGTGGCTACGGCAACAAATATTTGGCTTCATTCGTAGGCATGGTTCCGGGCGACAATCCCGAATATCTCGTTATCTGCATGGTGGATGAACCCACCAGGAATGACTACGGGGGAACGGTCGCGGCACCGGTCGTGCGTTCCGTGATGATCGATACCTTGGCTTACAGAGGCAATTTACCCGATGCCGCCGGGGACGCCATGGCCGAAGAACTGGCCGACCCCATACCGGGAACCGAATTGGCCGACACGTTGGCTCCGGCTCCTCAAAGTGCGCCGGGCAACAATATCCCCAACCTACGGGGCATGGCCTTGCGGCGTGCATTGGAAATTCTGGTGAAAAAGGGAGTTGTCCCCACCCTCAAGGGAAAGGGAACCACCGTCACCAAACAAAAACCCGCAGCGGGTCAATCGTGGCCTGAAGCAGGAAAAACGGAGGGAAAGAAGGATGTTTTTGTTCTCTGGCTCTCCTAGCAGGAAAAAAACCATGACTTGTGGTGAAATGGATTTCAACCAACTTCTTGACGTTGTCCGCGATGGGCTGATGGTCCGGACGGATTCCCGGGCAGTCCAGCAGGGAGAATGCTTTGTCGCCATGCCCGGCGTTGCCGTGCGCGGCATCGACTTCATCCCCATGGCCATCAACAACGGCGCACGCTACATCGTGGCCCCGGAAGAGTCGCGCGATCTGGTGGCTCCGGTGGCCGAAGACGAAGTAGTGGTTTGTTACGTGGAAAACACGGCCCGCGCTTTCGGAGAACTGGCTTGCGCCTATTTCGGCACGGACAAGCTGGACATGAAGTTGGTGGCCATAACCGGGACCAACGGCAAAACCACTACCAGCTACATTATTGAGCACCTGCTGGCCGAAGCAGGACGCAAGGTCGGTGTTCTCGGCACGGTCACATATCGTTGGCCGGGCTTCTCTGTTGATGCCAAGCTGACCACCCCGGACTGCTGGATGATCCATGAACTGTTGGCCAACATGCACAAGGCCGATGTGGACGCCGTGGTCATGGAAGTATCTTCTCACGCGCTGGATCAATACCGCGTGGCCGGGCTGGATTTCGATGTCGCTGTCATCTCCAACCTCACGCAGGATCATCTGGATTACCACGGAGACATGGAGGCATATTTCCGCGCCAAGGCCAAGCTGTTCACCGAATATCCGGCCGAAGACAAATGCTGTGTCATCAATTTCGACGATCCGTACTGCCGTCGCCTGATCGATGAATGCGAAAACGCAATTGCCTACGGATTGGGTGATCCCGGTGAAAGCGACAAAAGTTCCCTTCGTGGCCGCATCCTTTCCAGCACCGGCAAAGGGCTGACCCTTGAATGCGGATTCAAGGGCAAGACATGGCAGGTCGAATCCCCGCTCATCGGACAGCATAACGCCATGAACCTGCTGGCAGCACAGGCTGTGGGCCTTTGCCTTGGCCTGAACTGCAAGGACATGCGCAAGCTCAATAACTTTGCCGGAGTTCCCGGCAGACTCGAACGGGTTCCCAACGACCGGGGGCTGCATGTTTTCGTGGACTATGCCCACACTCCCGATGCGCTGGTCAATGTTCAGAAGACACTTAAAAACCTTGATTTCGATCGCCTGATCACCGTGTTCGGATGCGGCGGAAACCGGGACAGGGCCAAACGCCCGCTCATGGGGCACGCGGTAGCCAAGTATGCGGACGTGGCCGTGCTGACATCGGACAACCCGCGGAATGAAAAGCCGGAAGCCATCATGGACGACGCCCGTCCCGGACTCAAAGGGTGCCCAATGGTACTGGAGAACCCGGATCGTCAGACAGCCATTAACATGGCAATCCGTGAAATGAACCAGAACGACGTGGTGCTCATCGCTGGCAAAGGCCATGAAACCTATCAGGTTCTGGACGACGTAACCCTGCATTTTTCCGATTCCGAAGCTGTTCTCAAAGCCATGGAGGAACTGGACCGGTGAAAATGACTTTGGCCGACATACAACGCTGCCTGAACGGTGTATCCGACGACGGCATGGATATCCCCGTGAACGCCGTTCGCACGGACAGCCGTGCCGTGACCGGCGGCGACCTGTTCGTTTGCATCGAGGGAGACCGTTTTGACGGCCATGAATTTGCGGAACAGGCTGCACAGGCGGGTGCGGCAGGCATCGTAACTTCCAAAATCGTTCAGGTGGACGTCCCCGTATTCATGGTTCGTGACACCACGGTTGCCCTTGGGCAGCTTGCAGCCTGTCACCGTTCCCAGTGCAAGGCAAAGCTCATCGCGGTCACCGGAACGGCAGGCAAAACCACGGTCAAGGAATTGCTGGCCGAGGTATTGTCCGGCAGTTTCCCCGTGGCCAAAAATTACAGGAATTTCAACAATCAGATAGGCCTCCCCCTGTCCATGCTCAAGGCTCGCCCCGAACAAAGTGTCTGGGTCATGGAACTGGGCATCAGTGTTGTTTCGGACATGGCGGAACTCGGCCCGATAGCTACCCCGGACGTCGCGCTCATCACCAATGTCGGACCGGGACATTTGCAAGGTCTGGGAGACCTCGAAGGCGTTGCCAGAGCCAAGGCTTCCCTGCTGCGCTACCTGCAGCCGGGCGGCGTGGCCATAGTCAGCATGGATTATCCGCAACTGTGGAACGCGGCGCGCAAAATCGTGGCCGAACCAGTGGGCTTTTCAACAACAAATGAGTCCGCACCGTTTTTCTGCCGTTTCATTGGACCGGGACAGTACGGTTCCGGTCGCTTCCTGCTACGCACCCCCAAAGGGGAAAAGGAATTCGACGCGCCTTTCTGCGGTGAACATTTTGCAGAAAATCTCGCGGCCGTTGCCGCTGCCGCGCACACTGCGAGTCTTGGCCCGCAAGACGTGGTTCAGGGGGCAGCCCGATTCAGTGCGGACACACAACGCTTCTGCTGCCGCCCGGCCGGGAGCGTCATGGTTATTGACGACACATACAACGCCAATCCCCTGTCCATGAAACGCTCGGTGGAAACGGCACGAACCATTGCAGAAGACAGGCCGCTGGTCCTCTTGTTGGGCGACATGCTCGAGCTCGGCGAAGAATCGGCGCTTCGTCATCACGAGCTGGGCGAAACCCTGGCCCTGATCAAACCGGAAGCAGTCTTCTGGAAAGGCGAACATATTGGCGACGTCCGTTCCGCATATCCGGACGTTTTGCCGCTGCCTGCACCAGCAGAATTTGCAGAAAACTGGAAAGACATGAAACTGGATGATGCGGTGGTGCTGCTCAAGGGCTCCCGCTCCATGAAAATGGAAGAATACACCAAGGCCCTCCGGGCCGTGCTGCAAGGAGAGGCTTCGTGATCTATCACCTGCTCTATCCCTTGAGCGCCGAAGTCGGCGCATTCAATGTGTTCCGCTACATCACGTTCCGGTCCATCTGGGCATTGCTCACGGCCCTGATCATCTCCATCCTTTTCGGTCCGATGATGATTCGCTGGCTCAAACGGCTCAAATGCGGCCAGTGCATCAGGGAAGACGGCCCCGCGCATCAGCAGAAACAGGGCACCCCGACCATGGGTGGCCTCATGATCCTGTTCAGCGTGCTTGCGAGCTGCCTGCTCTGGGCTGATCTGACCAACCACTACGTACTTCTGACCATGTTCGTATTTGCCGGGTTCGGAGCCGTCGGGTTTGCGGACGACTACATCAAGGTGGTCAAAAAAAGGAATTTGGGCCTGAGCTCCAAAGCAAAATTCATCAGCCAGATACTGGTGGCCTCGGCGGCTATCGGTGTGTTGATCCACGAGCCCAACTACTCCACCATGCTCTCCGTACCGTTTTTCAAGAACTTGCTGCCCAATCTGGGATGGTTCTATCTGCCCTTTGCCCTGATGGTGCTGGTGGGCTCCAGCAACGCAGTCAACCTGACGGACGGGCTGGACGGATTGGCCATAGGTCCCATGGTGGTCGCCATGGCCTGCTTTGCCATCTTTACCTATGTTTCGGGGCACACGGGCATCGCCCAATATCTTTCGGTTCCCACCCTGCCCGGCATCGGCGAAGTCACGGTCTTCTGCGGCGCCATGGTCGGTGCGGGACTCGGGTTCCTGTGGTTCAACGCCTATCCCGCCCAAGTGTTCATGGGCGATACGGGCAGCCTTGCACTGGGTGGTGCACTGGGATTCGTGGCGGTTCTCGCCAAGCAGGAACTCCTGTTGGTCATTGTGGGCGGTGTTTTCGTTTTCGAAACTCTCTCGGTCATCATTCAGGTGGGTTACTTCCGCATGACCGGCGGCAAGCGGATTTTCCGCATGGCCCCCCTGCACCATCACTTTGAACTCAAGGGCATACCGGAATCGAAAATCATCATCCGGTTCTGGATTCTTTCCATACTTTTGGCGCTCATGGCGCTTTCAACATTGAAGCTGAGGTAGAGGCATGAATCGCGTGGTCAGGGAATTCGCAGACAAATACCGGCTCAAGGACAGCCGGGTCGTCGTGGTGGGAGCCGGAAAATCCGGTATTGCCGCCGCACGTCTGCTGCACGCGCTGGGCGCACGGGTTCGCATGGTGGATACCAACGAATCCTTGTCCGAAACTGCCATCAACGCGGTCACGTCCGTGGCTGAACTGCAAACGGGACCGCATAGCGCCGCACAATTTGCGGACGCGGATCTTGTCGTGCTCTCGCCGGGCGTTCCGGCACGCAGTCTTGAGCAATTCATGAAGGCGCTGCCCCCGGAAAAAATCATCGCCGAACTTGAATTGGCTTCCCGATTCATTAACGCGCCCATCATAGCCATCACCGGATCCAATGGGAAAACCACGACAACCACGCTCATCGGCGAACTGCTGAAAGGCGCGGGAAAATCCGTATTTGTCGGCGGCAACATCGGCACCCCGCTGTGTGAATATGTTTTGGACATGGAACCGGCGGACGTGGTGGTACTTGAGGTTTCAAGTTTCCAGCTCCAGAATTGCCAACATTTCCATCCCCACGTGGCCCTGTTCCTGAACATTGCTCCCAACCACCTCGACTACCATGAGGATATGGACGAATACCTCGACGCCAAACTGCGCATATTCGCCATGCAGCAAGAAGACGATGTGGCTGTGTTGCATGAAAGTCTGCGTCCGGTTCTGGCAGACAGAACTTTCACCAGGGCCGAAACCATTTGGTATTCCGCGGCGGAAGACTTCGACGCCCCCCATCTTCCGGGAGAGCACAACAGGGGCAACGTGCAGGCCGCATGGCTGGCCGTAAAACAGTTCGGAGTATCTCCTCTCAACGCAAAAGCGGTACTGGCCGAATTCCGTCCGCTGGAGAACCGCCTCGAACTGTTGGGCGAAACCGGAGGAGTGGCTTTTGTCAATGATTCCAAGGCAACCACTTTGGAAGCCGTTGCAGCCGCAGTACGTAGCTTTAACGAACGTCCTGTGCGTTTGTTGATGGGCGGCAAATACAAAGGCGGCGACGTATCCAAGTTGGCGAAATCCATGGAAGGCAAAGTGGCGCAAGTGGCACTTTACGGGGCCAGCCGCGAAATTTTCGAAGCCCCCTTGAAACAGTATTTCCCGGTGACGTGGGACGAAACCATGGAGTTGGCTGCCCATCGCCTGTTTGGCCAGGCGGCAAGTGGTGACGTGATTCTGCTTTCACCGGGCACATCCAGCTTCGACCAATACCCCAACTACAAGGCCCGCGGCGAAGACTTCCGCCGCATCTTCGGGGAGTGCAAATGAGTGACAACCGCAGAATACGCCCCAAGGCCGCATCCGCGCCCGTTGGCTCCATGGACCATTGGCTGCTTCTGGCCACGGTCCTGCTGGCTGGTTTCGGCCTGATCATGGTGCTCTCTTCCAGCGGCATCATGGCCGAGCGTTTCTACGGGGATAAGTACTATTTCTTCAAAAAGCAGGTCATCTTTGCGGTTGTCGGCGGGTTGCTTATGTACGTCTGCTCACGCATGCCGCGCCGGTTCATATATGGATTGACGTACCTGTGGCTGTTCATTGTGCTGGTGCTGCTCATACTCTGCGGCGTTACTCCGCTGGGCGTACATGCCGGTGGTGCGGCCCGTTGGCTTTCTCTCGGTTTCTTCAACGTGCAGCCGCTGGAACTGGCAAAACCGGCTCTGGTCATCTATCTGGCCTATTTCTTTGCCAAGCAGCAGGATAACGTGAAACATTTTTCCATCGGTTTCCTGCCGCCGTTCATTGTTTCCGGAATACTGTGCGGCCTGCTCATGCTCCAGCCAGACTTCGGCGGTGCCGTATTCATTGCCATGATCCTGTTCTTCATGTGCGCCGTTGGCGGAACCCGGCTTACGTATCTGTTTACGGCTGGTATATTCGGCGGCGGACTGGGCTGGATGCTCATTTCTTCCTCCCCGTACCGCTTCAAACGGTGGACCGCATTCCTCGATCCCTTTGCCAGCGCCCAGAACGAAGGCTACCAACTGGTGCAATCCCTCTATGCTTTCGGGTCCGGCAAACTGTTCGGCTCCGGGCTGGGAGCGGGTAAGCAAAAACTCTTTTTCCTGCCAGAAGCGCACAACGATTTCATCATGGCCGTGGCTGGCGAGGAACTCGGTTTCATCGGCATGAGCCTGTTCTTCATACTGTTGGGCTTCTTCCTGTTCAGAGCCTTCCGCGTAGCCATCGACCAGGAGAACCTGCAAGACCGGTTCACGGCCTTCGGCATGACTCTGGTGTTGGCACTGGGCTTCGTGCTCAACCTGGCCGTGGTTCTCGGCACCGTGCCGCCCAAGGGAGTTGCCATGCCTTTCATGAGCTATGGCGGTTCCAACCTTTTGGTGTCCTTCCTGTGCGTCGGCATGCTCCTGAATATTTCACGCGGAGGTGGCCGATGACGCTTGAACGCATCGTCCTGACCACCGGCGGCACCGGTGGACATATCTTCCCGGCCTTGGCCGTGGCGCATGAACTGCGCCGCCGCAACCCGGACTGCTCCATCCGTTTTCTGGGCGGCAGTGGCCCGGAACGCGAACTGGCGACAAAAAACGGGCTTGAATTCCGAGAACTTCCGGCGCACGGCATCATGGGCAAGGGGATTGGCGGCAAGATTCAAGGCGTAATGAAAGTCTTGCGTGGCATCATCAAGGCGCGTTCGGAACTGAAATCATTCTGCCCTGAAGTGGTGGCCGGATTCGGCGGCTATGCCGGATTCAGTCCGGTATTGGCTGCAGCTTTTAGCCGAATCCCCTGCGCCGTGCACGAACAAAACTCCGTCCCCGGCGTGACCAATCGTCTTTTGGGCAAAGTCGCGGATCGCATTTTCCTGTCATTTGAGGATACGACAGCAGCTTTCCCCGCCGCCAAGACCATGCGTACCGGCAACCCGGTGCGCCAGGAAATTTTCTCGGCCCAAAAGGCCGACCGTTGTGGCCGCAATCTGCTCATTCTGGGAGGCAGTCAGGGAGCACGGCCCATAAACGAAGCTATTTCAGCCATACTGCCGGAACTTGTCAGAGCAGGTGTGAGCCTGCGGCATCAGGCAGGAAAGAATGAGGAACAGTCGGTTCGCACGGCCTATGAAAAGGCTGGAGCAGATCCGAATTGCGTGCGCGGATTCATGGACGACATGGCCGAAGCCTATGCATGGGCAGACCTGGCCCTGTGCCGCAGTGGCGCGTCCACAGTATTTGAAATCGCAGCAGCGGGCGTACCGGCCATTTTCGTACCGTTCCCGCAGGCTACGCACGACCATCAGACAAAAAACGCCATGGCCATGGAGCGTATGGGCGCGGCTCGGTTGCTGGATCAAAATTCCATACGGACCGAACTGACCAATACGGTGCTCGGCCTGCTCGACGCACCCGAAACGCTCGAAGCCATGGCAGCAAAAGCGGTGGAGTTTTCCGCGCCCTCTGCGGCAGCGGATATCGCGGACGAGCTGGAACGGCTCGCCGGGAAACGCTCTGACGAACCGCATAAGGAAGGATTGTAACAATGACCGCAGCACAAGGACCAAACCTGCTTCTGAGGGGCGACTCCTGCCCGGCCATGCGAGCCAGGGTGAACAATATCCACATGGTAGGCATTGGTGGCTCGGGCATGAATGGCATAGCCGAAGTACTCATCAACATGGGTTTCAACGTCACCGGTTCCGACCTTGCGGCCGGAGCAGCCGTGCGTCGGCTCCAGAAGCTCGGAGCCATAGTGTACATCGGCCATGGAGCCGACAATGTGCGTGACGTGGACGTTCTGGTGAAATCCACGGCCATTCCCGATGACAATCCCGAACTGAAACGCGCCAAGGAGTTGGGTGTGCCCATCATTCCGCGCGCGGAAATGCTGGCAGAACTCATGCGCTTGCGCACGGGCATTGCCGTAGCAGGAACACATGGCAAAACGACCACAACATCGCTGCTGGCAACCATTTTTACCGAGGCCGGTTACGACCCGACCGTCATCATTGGTGGGAGGCTCAACACCTTCGGAGCCAACGCAAGGCTGGGCGAAGGCGACTATCTCATTGCTGAGGCTGACGAATCCGACGGCTCGTTTCTGTGCCTCGCACCGGTGGTCACCGTGGTTACCAACGTGGACCAGGACCACATGGACTTCTACTCCGGTCAGGAGCAGATCGACGAGTCATTCACCTCGTTCATGAACAAGATCCCCTTCTACGGGATGAATGTAGTGTGCGGTGATGATGAAGGTGTGCAGCGTTTGCTGCCCAATATCAAACGCCCCTGCATGACCTACGGCATTGGCGTGAACAACCGCCTTCGCGGTGAAATCGTCAGCTCGCATCTGCGCAGCATTTTCAAGGTTTATCTGGACGGAGAATTCTGGGGCGAAGTCACCGTGGCTCATCCGGGACTGCACAACGTGCTCAACTCACTGGGAGCCATCGGCGTAGCCATTGAAGCAGGACTCCGCAAGGACGATATCCTCCGCGCCCTTTCCAATTTCGGCGGTGTTGGCCGCCGCTTCGAGCGCAAAGGCGAACGTGCCGGCGTGCTGGTCGTGGACGACTATGGACACCATCCGGCAGAAATCAGGGCCACGTTGAAAACAGCTCGCTCCTGTTACCCGGACCGGCGTTTGGTGGTGGCTTTCCAGCCGCATCGGTTCAGTCGCACAAAAGCGCTGTTCGGAGACTTCTGCAAAGTTTTTGAAAACACGGACCTCCTCATGCTCACGGAAATTTACCCGGCATCCGAAGCTCCGATTCCCGGCGTGAACGGAATGTCGCTGGCTCAGGGAATCAAGCAGGTCAGCGATACGGAAGTCCAATTCTGTGAAGACTTCGACGTGCTGGAAGAAAAACTGAAAGGAGTTCTCAAGCCCGGTGACTTGTTGCTGACTTTGGGTGCAGGTTCCATCTGGCGCGTGGGCGAAAATTTCATCAACGATGTCGAAGAAACGGACAAGGACAAGTAGGAAACGCATGGCTCTGAAACAACGCCATAAGCCAAGTTTGGCCAAGCTCACGACCCTCGGTCTCGGGGGAACGGCGGAAGTTGAACTCACGGTTCGCAAGCCGGAAGACCTCGAAGAACTGGCAAAAGTCCTCATGAACGGACAACTGCGTCCCTTCATGCTGGGCCGTGGCAGCAATCTGCTTTGCCCGGACGGGCATCATGACTTGGCGCTGGTCCGTGTTGCTTCTCCTGCGGCTCCTGATCGCGTGGAAGAAAAAAACGGCAGGCTCATTTTCCGGGCCGGAGCCGGCATGAGCTTGCCCGGCGTTTTGGGATGGGCACAAAAAGCCGGTCTTTCCGGATTGGAAAATCTGGCGGGAATCCCCGGCAGCGTGGGCGGTGCAATCGCCATGAATGCAGGCTCCTATGGAACGGAGATCAAGGACGTCACCACCCGTGTACGCCTTTGGACTCCGGCACAAGGCCTGTTCTGGAAAGGCGCTTCCGAATGCCATTGGGGTTACAGGCACTTCGACCCGGATATCACGCTCGGCAAATTCATGATCTGGGAAGTGGAAATGGCGTTGGAAGAAACATCTTCCGATGCCGTGAAAAAGGCCATGAAAGCGACTTACGACAAAAAAAGGGAAACGCAACCGGTCACAGCCCGCAGCGCTGGTTGCATATTCAAAAACCCTGAAGGCCACAGTGCCGGATTGTTGCTGGACAAGGCCGGATTCCGGGGCAAGGACCTCGGCGGCGTGGGTTTTTCCGAACTGCATGCAAATTTTCTGGTTAACCACGGAAACGGCACAAGTGCGCAGGCCGTGGAACTGATCCGACAGGCACAGGAAGCCGTACGTGATCAATTCGACGTGAATCTCGAAACGGAGGTCATTTTTCTGTGAGCACACTTGCCGTAGGAAAACAAAGCCGCCTCAAACTGGGAAGCAATCGCAAGGGCAACACCATGCGCAAGCCACCCAAAACCCGGCGTGAAAAAAAATCCGGAAGCGGAGTAATGGCCTTTGCCAGCAGAATATTCATAGCCATGCTATGCATCTTTCTGCTTTGCGCATTGAGCGTGGGCCTGCTCTATGGCTACCGTTGGCTCACAGCAAGCCCGTCTTTGGCGCTCAAGGACATCTCCATCTCGGGCAACAAGCGTCTTACCAACGGTGATATTCTGGGATTGGCAAAAATAAAGCTCGGCGACAACTGCCTTGAAACCAATATCGCGGAAGTGGAGAACAATCTTTCCGCCAACCCGTGGATCAAATCGGCAACCGTTCGCCGGGAGTTCCCGGACAAACTGGTCATCAAAGTATCGGAACGCGTTCCCGGATTCTGGGTACGCCAGGGGGCAAAACTCAACTTTGCGGACCGGCATGGAAGAATTATCGCTCCCGTACAGCCGGGAGAAGCCGCCGCCCTGCCCGTCCTCGAATATGGCCGCGGCATGGATAGCACTGACACAAGGCTTTCCGCATTGCTGGATATGATCCAGGGACCGGAAACCCCCTTTGCAATGAATCAGGTCGCCTGGGTTAAGGTACTGGGTTCAAAACAGGTAGAAATCTTTCTGGACGGCCAACAGTTGGCTCTGCGCATGGATTTAAACGGCTGGCAACGGCAGTTCCGCAGGATCAAGACCGTATGGCGCGATCTGGCCCTGCGCGGACAATTTGCGCAAGCCGCAATGATTGCAGCCACAGGTGACAAAGTATGGGTCAAACGGCGCAGCCGGGAAACCACATCGTAAACAAGGGCGCGAGCGCCCATTGACGGTTACAGGGAATCAAGGAGAATTTTCATGGCCAAACACGATCTGATCGTCGGACTCGACGTAGGTACCACCAAAATCTGCGTGGTGGTCGGCGAGGTCAATGACGAAGGCGGTGTGGACATCATCGGTATCGGTACGAGCCCTTCCACGGGCCTGCGCCGCGGCGTGGTGGTCAACATCGAAAAAACGGTCCAGTGCATCAAAAAAGCACTGGAAGATGCGGAACTCATGGCTGGCTGCGACATCCGTAGCGTCTATGCGGGCATAGCCGGCAGCCACATTCAGGGCTTCAACAGCCATGGCGTTATCGCGGTCAAGGGCGGCGAAGTCACCCAGCGCGACCTGGATCGCGTCATTGAAGCTGCCCGGGCCATCGCCATCCCCATGGATCGCGAAGTGCTGCATACACTGCCGCAGGAATTCATTGTGGACGACCAGCGCGGCATCGCCGATCCGCTGGGCATGGCCGGTGTTCGCCTCGAAGTGAAGGTGCACATCGTCACCGGCGCGGTGACCTCGGCCCAGAACATCATCCGCTCCTGCAACCGCTCCGGCCTGGATGTATCCAACATCGTTCTGGAGTCGCTGGCTTCGAGCAAGGCGGTACTCTCCCCCGAGGAACGCGAGATAGGTGTGGCTCTGGTTGACATCGGCGGCGGCACCACCGATTTGGCAATTTTCTCCAAGGCCAGCATCAAGCACACCTCGGTGCTGGCACTTGGCGGTCACAACCTGACCAACGACATAGCCTACGGGCTGCGGACTCCCATGGTTTCCGCCGAACAGATCAAGATCGAACACGGCTGCGCCATGGCCGACCTGATCACCTCGGACCAGATCATCGAAGTGCCCAGCGTTGGCGGACGTGAATCCCGCACCATGAGCAAACGCGTGTTGGCTGAAATATGCGAACCGCGGTGCGAGGAGATCATGGCCCTCGTGGATCAGGAACTGATCAAATCAGGATTCAAGAATATGATTGCGGCGGGCGTTGTCCTGACGGGCGGCACCTGCCTCATTGACGGCATTCAGGAACTGGCCGAACAGATTTTCGATCTCCCGGTGCGCATCGGCTCCCCCGTGGGGGTGGGCGGCTTGAGCGCTGAGGTCAGCAGTCCCATGTATGCCACGGCAACCGGTCTTCTCCTGCACGGTGCGGAAGAAGAGGCTGGCTCGGGGGCAACGCGGCAAAAGGCCTTCCGCGTTCGGGACGATTCCCCGTTTGAAAGCATTCTGGGCAGAATGCGTAAATGGTTCACAGACATCGCCTAACCTTGACAGGGAACAGGAGGTAACAAATGGAATTCTTTGAAATCGATCACGACACCAGCGCCAAGATCAAAGTGGTCGGCTGCGGTGGCGGCGGCGGAAATGCCGTGAACAACATGATCATGTCGTCCCTCAAGGGCGTGCAGTTCATTGTTGCCAACACGGACGCACAGGACATTCACAAATCCATGGCCGAGCACAAAATCCAGATGGGCGAACAGCTCACAAAAGGACTTGGCGCAGGCGCAAACCCGGAAGTGGGCTGTAACGCGGCCCTTGAATCCGAGGCCCAGATCCGTGAGGCTCTGGAAGGCGCGGACATGGTCTTCATCACCGCAGGCATGGGCGGCGGAACCGGAACCGGTTCGGCTCCCGTTGTCGCGCGCATTGCCAAGGAAATGGGCGCACTCACCGTAGGTGTCGTCACCAAGCCCTTCTACTTTGAAGGCAAACGCCGCCTGCAACAGGCAGAGCAAGGCACAAAGGAACTTTCCGAGTCCGTGGACTCCATCATCACCATCCCCAACGACAGGCTCCTGCAACTTGCCGCCAAAAAGGCATCCTTTGCGGACATGCTCAAAAAGGCGGATGAAGTCCTCTACTATGCGGTCAAGGGTATTGCAGACCTCATCACCGTGCACGGACTGATCAACCTCGACTTTGCAGACGTCAAAGCCGTCATGGGTTCCTCGGGAATGGCCCTTATGGGCACCGGCATCGCCACCGGCGAATCCCGCGCCAAGGAAGCAGCCATGAAGGCCATCACCAGCCCGTTGCTGGAAGACGTGTCCATCGAAGGCGCCAAGGGTGTGCTCATCAACATCACCTGCGGACCGGACATGCTCATCGACGAAGTCTCCGAAGCTGCGGACATCATCTACAAGGAAGCCCACGACGAAGCCGAAATTTTCTTCGGTACCGTATTCGACCCGGAAGCTGGTGATGAAATGCGCATCACTGTCATCGCAACCGGAATCCAGCAAGCCATGGAAGAACCCGAACCCGCGCTTTCCAAGGCTGACCAGCAAAAACTCATGCTGCTCGGCCCCCGGGGCATGAAACGTTCCGCTGGCGAGGCAAAGCCCATGCGCAACGGACATCGCAGAGTCATGGAAGGCAACCTGAACATTCCCGCCTACTTGCGCAAAAACGGCAATGAACTGACCGACATCGATCAGGAAATGCCGGCAGCGCAGGTCAGCAGCCGTGCGGTTGCAGGCCCCGGCGAGGAAGAGTTCATATTCGAGGAAGACGATTTCGACGTTCCCGCGTTCATTCGCAAAAATTGCGATTAGCCCGAGGCGTCGCTGCCACCAGCGCTTCAGCGTATGGTTGAGGAGCCGATGCTGACGTGAAACACCCGTTGTTTTACGGCCGGACGGAACCTGAGGTTCCAGACCCCGGAGGCCGTCTGCCCACGGCCCTGGTCGTTCCCGGCGGTGAAAGACTGGCAGTATCCACCCTAGGTTGGCAAGCGGTTTACCGTATCCTGGCACAGGAACCGCAACTCGCTGTGGAACGGGTCTTCCCGGACAAGCGAGGACGGGGAGACAGCGGCGGTCCCCCTGCGTCCAAGGAAAGCCAACGCCCGTTATCCTCATTCCCTGTCATCGCCCTGAGCGTCACTTACGAGGAACAGTATTTATTCCTTGTAAGGGCGCTCGGGGCAGCGGGTATCCCCCTGCTCGCCCAAGACAGAAAGGATTTTCCGCTCATCATGGTGGGTGGTCCGCCCACATTTCTGAATCCGGCTCCCATCGCCAGATTCGTGGATCTTTTCTGGGTGGGCGAAGCAAATGAAAACTCTCTTCCGTTATTTCTGGACCTCAAACAACATATTTTTGCGGGTGGAACCAAAAACGACTTTCTTGAATCAGTAAAAAGCCGCCCCGGCATCTATGTCCCCGGCCGCTCCACCACTCCGGTTCGCAGAGTGATTTCCAATCCCGGCCGGACTCTTCCCGATCCCGCGTTTTCCTGCTTCACTTCCAACACCGCTACGTTCCGCGATACTTTTTTGCTTGAGATCAATCGTGGCTGCCCATACGGTTGCCGCTTCTGCGCAGCCGGCTACATTTATCGCCCACCAAGACATTCGCAACGGCAACGCATGCAGGAGCTTGTGGAAGCGGCCAGCCCAAGAAAGGTCGGATTAGTGGGAACCGCCCTCACTGACTGGCCGGAATTACTTCCCTTCCTCAAATGGCTCCATGGCCGCAAGATGAATTTTTCCCTTTCCTCGCTACGGGCGGACGGCATAACCGAAGAGTTAATGATATTCCTGCGCAAATGCGGCATCAGAACAATCACCCTGGCGCTTGAAGGCGCCAGTGAGCGATTGCGCAATGTCGCCAGTAAAAAACTGGACATTGAAAATTTCCTGAACGCGGTTCGATTCTGCGCACGGCATGGAGTCAACCATCTCAAAATCTATCTCATTGTCGGATGGCCCGGCGAGACAGACGCAGATTATGATGAGTTGGAAGCATTGCTCAGGCGCATCACCGATATCCGAAAACAGGAATCCGGTGAAAGCAAAAAACACTTCATGCGCATAACCATCAGCGCCAGTTGCCTTGTACCCAAGCCGTTCACGCCGTTCCAATGGGCTCCCATGCCCTCGGAGTCGACATTGGATCGCAGGCTCAGAAAACTGCGCAGAATGGTCAAGCCCATGCACGGCATATCCCTACAGCACGATTCGCCATTTCAGGCCCGTTTGCAGGGAATGTTGGCACGCGGTGACGGAAATCTTGCTGATTTCATCATACTGGCGGCTGAACATGGCGGCTGGAAAAAGGCTTTTCAACAGTGGAATGGATCTGCCGATGAGTACCTGCGGGAACGAAAAAAGAATGAGTCCTTCCCTTGGGAAGTTATCGACGTAGGGATACGGCGGGATTATTTGTACAGGGAATGGGAACTCGCCAAACAGGCAAAACAATCACCGGGGTGTTCCAGCCGGGAATGTGAGGCGTGCCGCCGCTGCGGCATGGAAGATTACTAGATTCTACGAAATCGGAAAAAACAGCGTACCATCCGGCTTAAAAACCGTGCTCGGCCAGGTACTCCATAGTAATTGCGGATTTGGACTTACTACCCTTTTCGCTGTTGGAGTCTCCGCCTTTCCACGGCGCCACCATACGTTCCACGTACTTGCCGATAACGTCGGTCTCCATGTTCACCTTGCGGCCTGCACGCCACTGGGCAATGGTGGTCGCATTCTGCGTCTCGGGAATGACGTTCACTTCGAGCCAGTCCCGTCCACAGGCATTGACGGTCAGACTGATGCCGTCCAAGGCTACGGAGCCTTTGCCGATCACGTATCTTCCATGCTCTTCAGGAAAGGCAAGGCGATAAATCTTGGACTCCCCCTCAGGACGGATCGTGTCCACCCAGGCCACACAATCCACATGGCCGCTGACAATATGCCCGCCCAAGCGATCTCCCACGGCGAGGGCACGCTCCAGATTGCAAATACTGCCTCGAGCCAAATCGCCAAGGCTGGTCACGGACATGGTTTCGCGGCTGGCGTAGGCGGTAAACCACCGCTCGCCAAACGTTTCCACGGTCAGGCAGGTACCGTTCACGGCGATGGACTCGCCCGGTTCGATGGCGTCCAAATCAAAAAGCGCCTGAATCCGCAGACGGGTTTCCGCGCCCCGGGATTCAATTCCCTCAATTCGGCCAGTACCCAAAACAAGTCCGGTAAACATGACTACTCCTCCGTGATTGCGATGCAAGCATCACTATCAGGAGCGGTTGCCGGTGTAAATGGGGGAGCGTCCTCGGCGTAGCGGCCCCAGATCTCGGAATACGCCCCGGTAACTTTCAACCGCTGCAATGCTGCGTTGAACCGCTCAACATAGGCATCCGAAATATTGGGATTGAAAGCGAAATAGACGGGCTTGGAACAAAAAACATGGACAGTTTCAAACAAATCCGGAGATAATCCATGGCGTTTGATAAACATGTGCAGGGCGGGTTCAACATGCGCCACGGCATCCACCCGGCCGTTCAACAGCTTGCGCATGTTCAACTCAAGCGTGGCGACCGGGGCACGTCTGGCGTTGGGAAACACTTTTTTTACCATACCGTTCAGCACGTCTTGCCGCACTGTCCCGATATTCAGCGGCTTCAAATAATTATCGTCATGAATGTTCAGGTGGCGTTCTCTCAAGCTCATGAGCACGAAACGCGCAGACAGGAAAGGGCCAGCCCATTTAAACGAATGTTCCCGCTCGGACGTTCTGGCAACCCCAACAAGCACTGTGTCCGGAACATGGGTCGCCATGTCCAGCCCTCGCGCCCACGGCAGTATCCTTATTTTTGACGGGGGCTCCCCAAGCTCAGTCCACACGCGATGTAAAAAATCGACAGCAAGACCGGTAGGAACACCTTCATCCGAATAGCAGAAAGGGTAACAATCATCGGAGATATACTGAAGTTGGTGTTGCCCAGCCCACGAGACGGTGCCTGCAGCCCCAAAAATGAAACATGCAGCCAACAGGACAAGACACGGCCGCACGAGTAGAAAACATTTTCCTCCTCTCATGAAATAAATTCACTATAGCAGCGTACAGGAAATGTAAACGTCTGTTTCAGTGAAAATCCCGGCAGACCACAAGAGCATGTTTGCCTGGAGAGAAATTATGAAAGGAGTGTCAGCATGATGTCGTCGCCACATGGCTCCACGGCTGCAACGCGAAAGTTCACAGCCTGTGCCATGGTAACATCATACCTGCCGGCATATGCCGAGGGTGCGGAATGATCACCCAGAATACGCGGGGCAACGAAATGTATCAGCTCATCTGCAAGTCCCTGTTCCACAAGCGACATGGCCAGATTACCGCCGCCCTCGCACAGGGTGTAATGACAGCCGAACTCCTTGCGGAGCAAAGTAAAACCCGGAACAAAATCCAACCCTGCTCCATTGTGAGGCAATCCCACAACGCGCACACCGGCATCCTGCAAAGCCTTTGCTTTGGGAGATGTTGCAATGGCTTCGGACGTCCAGAAAAGAACCTGTTCGGGACGCTGGCGCAACAGTATGCAGTCTGCGCCCGGTGCAGGCAATTGTGACGTAACCACTACAGCCAACGGCTGCTCGAAATCCTGAGGGAGATCTTCCATACGGCAAGTCAGGCTGGGATTGTCGGCGCGGAATGTGCCGCCTCCGACGATCACCGCGCCAGCCAAATGGCGCATCCGTTGAACACGGGCAAAGGATTCGGGGCAGGAGACCGGCTCGGGCTTCCGTTCGGACGAAGCGATCTTGCCATCCAGCGTGGCCGCCATCTTCAGGATATTATAGGTACGGTCCGTCCGTTGCCAGACAAGAAAATCGGCTATCAGGTCTTCACACTCCTGCCGCATCACGCCGGTAATCACTTCCACGCCAGCAGCGCGCAAGATTTCCACGCCTCCGGCAGCCTTGGGATTAGGATCCATTGCCCCGACCATGACCGTTCCGATCCCGGCCTCAAGAATGGCTTCCGTGCAGGGAGGCGTTTTGCCGTAATGGTTGCACGGCTCCAACGTGACATACAAGGCACACTGCGCAGGATCGACCTGCTCAAATACTTTCCGCTCCCGGGCCTGCGCCAGACATTCCCGTTCGGCATGAAGCTTGCCGAATCGGGTATGCCATCCTTCCGCCACAATATGCCCGTCATGCACGAGCACAGCGCCGACACACGGATTGGGGGCAGTTGCTCCGCGTCCGTATCCGGCCAGCTCAACAGCCCGGGCCATGAAGCGTTCGTTAGGGCTGGAAGTCGCCTTCAAGCAAGGCATGGTTCACTCCGGCTTCGGCAAGCATCGTCTCGGCCAGTTCGTCCGGGTAATGCTCCGCGTAATAAATGTTGGCGGCACCT
The DNA here is from genome assembly GCA_913060505.1 of uncultured Desulfovibrio sp. Taxonomy (GTDB): domain Bacteria; phylum Desulfobacterota; class Desulfovibrionia; order Desulfovibrionales; family Desulfovibrionaceae; genus Pseudodesulfovibrio. The sequence goes on along the minus strand of CAJXRQ010000001.1, from coordinate 110,028 downwards.
ACATTGATAAGCATCTTGGTGCAGATGAGGCAGGGCTGGGTGGTACAGAAAATATCGCACCCCTGCAGGGAAAGGCCATGCGTTGCCGCCTGTATAATGACGTTCTGTTCCGCATGTAGTCCGCGGCACAGCTCGTGGCGTTGGCCGGAAGGCACGCCCATTTTTTCCCGAATGCACCCCACTTCAGCACAGTGAGGAACCTGGGACGGCACGCCGTTGTATCCGGTGGCGACCACACGTTTGTCCATGACGGCGATAGCCCCCACGCCGCGTCGCAGGCAAGTGGATCGTTGCGCCACGAGATGCGCGATTTTCATGAAATACTCTGGCCAGGGCATTCTCTGAGGCATGAAATACTCCGTAAAAAAAAGTCTCGGTGTCGGATTCAGAGAGCCTGTTTACCATGCCTGCTCCCGAAAGCAAACTCACCCGGCAGCCCCTTTCCCAAACCGTTTTTTCAGCAATGGGATCAACATCTTTTGGAAACGGTAAATACGGTGCATGCGGATACATATTTTAGCTCTGCACACACTTTGCACATCGTTGCACAAGCAAGTGCAATTATGCTCACAAAATTATGTGCAACGCCATTCTTTGTTCACCGCTAAAGACAAATCAACTACTTGAAATATATAAATATTATAATATTGGCACAGCTGATGCTTTTCTTTTGCAAGACGACTGCACAACACAGGTGCTCTCCTTGAAAGAGTTACCGCAAATCATGGAGATTTAGCATGAAGAACAAAACCACAACCATCGTAACTTTGGCAATCGTCGCCGTACTCGGCCTGTCCGCCCTGTCCTACGCAGGACCGAGATACCGTTCTGCCGACGGCACATACTGCCCGCAGTTCAACGCCCTGACCCCGGAAAAGCAGGCTGCTGCGCAGGAAATCCTGAACCAGCACCGTGCATCCATGCGCGACCTGCGCACCAAAATCTGGGCAAAGCGCACCACGCTGGACGCTCTGGTTGCATCCGGCAAGGCGGACAAGGCTGAAATCGAAAGTCTGGTTGCCGAAATGTCCGACATCAGAAACAGGATCTATGCTGAACGTACCGCAACGGCTGCTGAAATTGAAAAAGCCACCGGCGTGCGGATGTTCCAGGCTATGAACTGCAGCTACGATGGAAACAGATACGGCATGCGGCACCACAGGGGTATGCATCGCGGCGGAAACTACGGCCATCGCATGGGAATGCAAAACGCTCCGTGCTACTATAATAACTAGTCAATATTTTGGGATAAACCCGGAAAGCAGGAAAATGAAGCGGGGTGGTCGGGATTGGCTCGATCGTCCCGCTTCCAGTTTACGCGCGAAACTGGTCGGGAGCCCTCCAATTACACGGTTGTGCAACCAATTGCAGCAATGTTATCCTGAAGAAAACATCCGGGAGGAGATAATTTCATGTTCAGAAAAACAATCTCGCTGACCAGCCTGCTCTCGTTTCTCATAACCCTGTTCACCAGCGTTGTGCTCTACATAACGCCGCACGGCAGGGTCGCATACTGGTCGGACTGGACATTTCTCGGACTGAGCAAAACCCAGTGGGGAGATATCCACATCACCGTGGGGCTGCTTTTCTGCATTGTTTCCCTGCTGCATATCTTCCTCAACTGGAAGCCGATTACCGCATATTTGAAAAACCGCGCCCGTGAGATGGTGGTTTTGACCACCCCCATGGTCTTCAGCATGATTCTGGTCATCGCGGTAACAGCGGGAACGCTTTTGCATATCCAGCCCATGCAGGCGGTTCTCGACTTTGGCGAATCCATCAAGGAAAAGCAGACCGCCACACTGGGCAACCCGCCATACGGACATGCCGAGTTAAGCCCGTTGCGCGTATTTTGCGCCCATATGGGATTTGATCTCGCCGAATCCCTGGACACCCTCAAAAAGGCCGGTTACACGAAAAAACTCAATGCTTCCGCCAAGCTTGTGGACATTGCGCACGCCAACGGCGTTACGCCACAGCATGTTTATCTGGCCCTGCGCAATGCGTTTTCCGGTGATGATATATTCAGGGCGCTGCCTCCCAAAGCGCCGGAAGGGACAGGCAAGCTGACCCTGCAAACCCTTGGTTCCGCATACTCCCTGCCCATGGAGGAAATGATCGGCAGGTTGAGCAAGGCCGGATTGGAGGCTACCCCGGAAATGACCCTGAAACAAATCGCGCAAAAACATAATACCTCTCCCAAAAAGGTGTATGAAATCCTGCGCGGCAACAACCAGTAGAATCCATGGACGTTCGCTACCGGGACAATGAACAGGGCCCCGTCGTCGCCCTTGTGCTCGCGCTGATAGTACTCGGCGTCGGCAGCCTCTTCCTGACGTGGAAAAGCATTGCCAGACAGCGTGCGTTGGTGGAAAACAATCTTTTTCTTTCAGGCGGTTCCATTGCCCGTGGCGTGGAATCCAACCTCATGCGCATTGTCCGCAGCATGGGACGGAACCGGGCCGTCTACCCCATGTTCCCTACCCTGTCCCGCGACCTGTTTCAGGAATTGGCCGCCTCGGATGATTTCCGATTCATTGCCATTCTCGACCAATCCGGAAAAGTGCTGGTCAGCTCCGAACCTGCGGAAGACATGCCGGACGTGGACTTTTCCCGTATTGGAGACAAAGTGCTGGACTCCGGGCAGACGTGGCACATGATGCGCAGTGACGACAACAGGGAAACGCTGATTTCCGGTCTCCTCCTTCGTCCTGTCTTTGCCGCCCTGCTCAGTGAAAAAAACCGTAATGCCCTCCCCGGAGAGTTCCCTGACCTTGGGTCGGGACGCAAGGGGCATATGGGGCACATGGGGGAGCATGGAAACGGCAGAAACATGCATGAGGGGAATACGGTTCAAGGAGATAACCGAGCCTATCTCATCATAGGACTCAATGCGGACCGCCATCTCCAGCAGTTCAAGCAATATCGACGTGCGGCAATGCTGCAAACCGGCTACGTATTCCTTGCCGCCGTATTCCTGTGGTTCCTCGCTTTTGCGTACATACGCCGCCGGGAACAGAGCAATCGTCTTGTTCGGCTGGAACAATTCCAGAACAGGTTGCTGGACAACATGCCGGACGGTCTCATCAACGTGGGAGCCGACGGCACCATTCTGGCCGCCAACGGATCGGCAAAAAAACTGCTGGCCCAGCCGGATGGGGAAAGTGACGGCAACCTCGTGGGCAGGAACTGGAAGGATCTGCCCATAGGCGAGCCTGATCCGGCTGAACCCGCTGCGGGCGAATATGAATGGCAGCAACATGAATATCATGGCCGCAACCTCGAAATTCTTTCCGTGCCTTTCCCGGAAGGTGACAATTCTGCACCGGAGCTGGGACTGCGTCTTGTGCTCATACGAGACCGCACCCGCATCCGCCGTCTGGAAGAAGACCTGAACGAGGCACGCAGGCTGGCGACCATAGGCTCCCTCGCTGCCGGTGTGGCCCACGAAGTCCGCAACCCGCTCAGTTCGCTTCGCGGATTCGCCCAATTTTTTGCGGAAAAACTCAAGGGGCAGGAACCGCTCAACTCCTATGCCACGACCATGGTGCAGGAGGCGGACCGCCTCAACCGCGTGGTCACGGATCTGCTTTACCTCGCACGCCCCAGAGCATTGGCTCCCGTGGAAGTGGATCTGGCCAGGGTTGGCGATTCCCTGAAAAAACTCATGCGCTTCGACATGGAACACGGCAACGTGGAGCCACATTTCGACTTCGAGGCCCCGGTTGTCTGGGCCGACCCGGATGCCATCAGGCAGGTTTTGTTGAATTTGACAGCCAACAGCCTTGACGCATTGAACAAGAAATCCGGGGAAAAAATTATCAATATTTCTTCGCACACCCAGGACGGGGGAGTCTGGGTATGCGTTCAGGATAATGGAACAGGCATGGACGAGGACATCAGCCAGCAGGCCCTTGAGCCGTTCTTTACGGCAAAAGCCAAGGGTACGGGGCTGGGACTGGCCATAGTCCACAACATCATGCGTGCCCACAAGGGACAGATATCCATCGACTCTTCACCGGACCAAGGCACGACGATCCGGCTTTACTTCCCCAACGCCGCTCAGGAGGAACTCCAGGCATGAACGACACGAAAACGAAATCCATATTGGTTGTTGACGATGAACCCGGCCATCGCATGATGGTGCGGGCCGTATTGGAAGATGCGGGATGGCGGGTTCTGGAAGCCGATTCAGGGGAACAGGCGCTGGAAGAACTGGTTCGCGAATCTTCGGAATATAGCAACGAATCCCCGGACGTGGCTCTGGTGGATATGAAAATGCCGGGTATGAACGGCATGGAATTGCTTCGGGAGTTGCAGACCCGCAGGCCGGGATTGCCTGTAATTCTGCTCACCGCATTCGGTAGCGTAGGTTCCGCGGTGGACGCCATGAAACAGGGAGCGTTCGATTATCTGACCAAGCCTGCGGACAACGAAGAACTCAAAGCCGTGACCCACAAGGCTCGTGAATACCGGTTGCTGCTCATGGAGAACGCCCGGTTGCGCCGGGAGGCCAACGACCCTAACGTGGAATTTATCGGAGCCAGTTCCGGAGTGGCCCATGTACGCGAACTCATCGCACAGGCCGGTCCCAGTGAAGCAACAGTGCTCATTCTGGGAGAATCCGGAACAGGCAAGGAACTGGTGGCCGAGGGGCTGCACCGCTCCAGCACGCGCGCGGAACGCCCCCTTATCAAGGTCAACTGCGCTGCCCTGCCTGACGATCTTCTGGAAAGCGAACTCTTCGGCTATGAAAAAGGTGCGTTTACCGGCGCGATCAAGGACAAGCCCGGACGTTTCCAACTGGCAAACGGCGGCACACTGTTCCTTGACGAAATCGGCGAAATGCCCGGCGCATTGCAAGCCAAATTGCTGCGGGCATTGCAGGAAAAAATAGTGGAGCCGCTGGGCAGCGTCCGGCCTGTGGAAACAGATGTCCGCATCATCGCGGCCACAAACCGCAACCTCAAGGCCGAAGTCGAAGCAGGACGATTCCGTGAGGATCTTTACTACCGGCTGGCCGTACTGGAAATTCGTATTCCGCCACTGCGCGACAGGCGCGATGACCTCCCCTTGCTGGTGAGCTTCCTGCTCAAAAAACTCGGCTCCAAGAACCACAAGGCGATCCGCACGGTCACGCCCGCATTTCTGGAAACGCTTTCACACTACGACTGGCCCGGCAACGTGCGAGAATTGGAAAACGTTCTGGAGCGAGCCTTGATTCTCTCGCGCTCCGACGCCCTGAGTCCCGAGCTGTTGCCACCCCAGTTTCACGGCACGGACCCGACCTATCAACCGGCTCAGTCCAATGAACCGTCGTTCAGTACACCGGCCTCACTTGAGGAAGCGGAAAAGATGGCCATCATCCGGGCGCTGGAAGAAAATGGAGGCCACCGGGAACGCACTTCATCCGCTCTGGGAATCAGCCGCAGGACATTGCAGTACAAACTTAAAAAATATGGATTGACCCGCAGATAAATATGGAGGTTCGAAAATAACCCGCTTTCGCTCGCATCTGTTTTCCCGTATGCTTTTTTCGAGCAATATAAAGGGAAGTATCCATGGCAACTGACACGACACAAACATCCGCCCCGCAGCCCGAACCATCGTCCGAAACGGTGGAGCGCGCGAAGACTCTTGTTGCACGCCGCTTCAAGCACATTCGTCACAAGGACGATACGCTGAAAGCGCTCGCCAAGCTGGGGCTGGAGAGACTGGCCCGCGAGATGACGGTAACCGCTCACGATTCGGAAAAGGAAAACCGGGACGAGCCCAAGCCTTTGCCGGACCATGAGATAGAGGCTCTGGACCCGCTGGATATTTTGCGTCGTGAATTGCAACTTCCGGCATTGCCGCAGGTATTCCTTGAATTGCAGCAGGCCATCAACTCGCCCAAGACGTCTTCGGACGACCTTGCGGCCATCATCAGCCAGGATCCGAGTCTGACCGCATTTCTGCTGCGCATGGTCAACTCTGTTTTCTACAGCCTGCCCGTGCAAATCGACACCATTACCCGGGCTGTTACGGTCGTGGGCGTCAACCAGTTGAACACGCTGGCCGTGGGCACTTCGGTGCTCAGTCTCTTCGATGATGTGCCCTCGGAAATGGTCAATATGAAACAGTTCTGGAAACACTCCATCGCCGTGGGCATCATCGCCCGCCGCCTGTGTTCCATTCTGGGCAAGGGTGATCCTGAACGGAGTTTCGTGGCCGGACTGCTGCATGACATCGGACAACTGGTCCTGCTCAAGACCGTTCCGGAACGTTGTGCGGATGTCATCGCCTATTCCCGAAAAATGGAAACCCAACTTTTTGAGGCCGAACACGCCCGGCTCGGCTTCGACCATGCCACACTCGGTGGCATGCTCCTGCGAAAATGGAATTTTCCCTATGTGCTGGTTTCGGCGGTGCTTGAGCACCACGTTCCCAAAAAAAAGCAGAAAGAAGCCGAACCGGGACTGGTTCATTGCGCGGAAATCATCGTGGCCGGGCTGGGGTTGAGTTCCGGCGGCGAGTATTTTGTTCAACCGCCGAACAGAGTCGTTTGGGAAGCCATTGGCCTGACCCCGGCTCACCTCAATCAGGTGATCGACGGGCTGGACGACGAGCTGGACGAGGCTTTCAGCGTACTCATGAAATCCTGATCCATGGTTTGACACGGAACGTCAAAGTGCTTACTTGACCTTCCACTACCAAGCACACGGAGGATTTTCATGCGCGAAAAAGTCGAAGCAGTTCTGGAAAAGGTCCGCCCCATGCTTCAGGCAGACGGTGGCGACGTCGAACTTGTCGACATCACGGAAAACGGTATAGTTCAAGTACGCCTTCAGGGAGCATGCAAAGGCTGCCCCATGTCGCAGCTCACTCTCAAGAACAGCATCGAGCGTACCGTTCTCAAGCTTGTTCCCGAAGCTAAAGGCGTGGAAGCCGTCTAGCCTTCCTTACCATTACAACTTTATTTCGCCGCGTTCGGTCATGGCTTGCGCAAGAACCGGACCCGGCCCTTTTTGACCGGCAACAACGTGGAGATTATTCATGGGTAAAACCATATCCCGATTCGCCCCCAGCCCCACCGGGTTCCTGCACATCGGCGGTGCACGCACCGCGCTGTTCGCATGGCTGCTGGCCCGTAGCAAAGGCGGCGAGTTTGTCCTGCGAATCGAAGACACGGACAGAGAACGAAGCACACAGGAAGCCATCGACGCCATCATCGACGCCATGAAATGGCTCGGACTCGAACATGACGGCGAGATCATTTTCCAGTCCTCTCGCGCAGACCGCCACAACGAGGTCATCGACCAACTCGTGGCTTCGGGAAACGCCTACTACTGCGACTGTACCAAGGAACAGGTGGACGCCATGCGCGAAAAGGCCAGGCAGGAAGGCCGCAAGCCCAAGTACGACGGTTCCTGCCGGGAAAAAGACCTCGGCCCGGGACCGGACCGGGTTGTCCGCCTCAAGGCTCCGCTGGAAGGCTCCACTGCCTATAATGATATGGTCAAAGGCCCCATATCCATTGACAACACGGAAATGGACGACATGATCCTGCGCCGTTCGGACGGTACGCCCACCTACAACCTTGCCGTTGTTGTCGATGACCATGACATGGGCGTGACCAGCGTGCTGCGTGGCGACGACCACGTCAACAACACGCCGCGCCAGATCCTCATTTACAAAGCCATGGGGTGGGATGTTCCCAACTTCGGCCACGTGCCCATGATTCTTGGCCCGGACAAGAAAAAACTTTCCAAACGCCACGGCGCACTTTCGGTCATGGAATATGAAAAAATGGGCTACCTGCCGGAAGCCGTGATCAACTATCTCGCACGTCTGGGCTGGTCCCATGGCGATCAGGAACTTTTCTCCCGCGAGGAACTGGTCGAGCTGTTCCACCCCGAAGGATTGGGCAATTCTCCCTCGGTATTCGACCTCAAGAAATTCGAATGGGTCAACAGTCAATATATGCAACAGGCCGACCCCGAACGTCTGGCTACGCTTATGCAGGAATTCCTGACCCGAGAGGTAGGCGAAGAGGAAGCTGCCAAGGTGAGCCATGCTCTGTTGGCCAAGGTTGCCCCGCTGCTCCAACCCCGTGCAAAGTCCATCGTGGACATGCTGGAACAGGCCCGCCCCTTCATGGTGGACACGACATTCCTTGCCTACGATGAAAAGGCCGTTAACAAGTTCCTCACGGATGATTCCAAGGCCCTGCTGGAAGCGCTGGCGGAAAAGCTGGACGCACTGGATGAATTTACTGAGGAAAGTGTGGAGAACGTCATGCGCGGCTTTGTGGATGAAAAAGGCATCAAGTTCAAGGAAGTTGCCCAGCCCACCCGCGTGGCCGTGACCGGCACCACCAAAAGCCCCGGCCTGTTCGAAACATTGGCTGTATTGGGCAAGGACCAAACCATGGCACGCATCAGGCGCGCTGTGGAATTGTAATCCGCTACGCGAGCCTGACTCGCCCACCATTACTTTCCCGCAAAAAAAGACCGGAAGTGTGACATAAACACTTCCGGTCTTTTGGTTTCCAGCCTCTCAACAAAAGACTACCAAATCAACATAAGCATCTGTCTATTTGTAACATTGTAACCAAATGTGAAATAAATAACAAATTGATTGACCATCCAATCAAACAGTGCGATGTCAAAAAACAGGAAGGGTTAAAAAGACAAAGTTAGCAACATTCATACTGAGTTAAAGGAGTTCGAAATGTGGGAAAGTAATACGGATATACATCGCGTTTGCGAAATTCGGGTAGGATCGAGAATCTACTTCGGATGTGGCGCCGTCAACAAGATGCATGACGTTGCTGAAGAGATGAAGCAACGGGGCATAGGCACCGTGCTGTGCATTACCGGCAGAAATGCCTATCGGGCCACGGGGGCCTGGGATGTCGTCTCCGCCGCTTTTGATGAAAAGGGATTGAAAGTCGCGCACTATGACGGAGCAACTCCGAACCCGACAATGGATCAGGTAAACGATGCCGCTGCCATGGGGCGCGAGTCCGGCGCACAGGCCATTCTGGCCATCGGCGGAGGCAGCCCCATCGATACGGGAAAAAGCGCCGCCATATTGCTCGCCAATCCCGGCAAGACGGCCCAGCAGCTCTACCGCGGTGATTTCATACCGACCGAAGCCCTGCCGCTTGTTGCCATCAACCTCACCCACGGTACGGGCACCGAAGCCAACCGCTTTGCCGTGGCTACCGATCTTGAGACCCAACACAAACCGGCCATCGCATACGATTGCATATACCCTTGGATATCCATTGATGACCCGGCACTGATGACCAGCCTCTCAAAGCATCAGACGCTTGCCACCTCTGTGGATGCGGTCAACCATGTCATTGAAGCGGCCACGACCACGGCCGCATCACCGTTCTCCATTCTCACCGCGCGTGAAACCATCCGGCTGGTCGCCGAGCATCTGCCTGCGGCCCTGAAGGATCCCAACGACCTCAAGGCTCGTTACTGGCTCCTCTATGCCGCCATGCTGGCAGGAACATCCTTCGACAACGGATTGCTGCATTTCACCCATGCGCTGGAGCATCCGCTCAGCGCTGTCCGCCCGGACCTTTCACATGGAATCGGACTCGGAGTTCTGCTGCCGTCCATCATCAAAGTCATCTACCCTGATTGCGCCGAAGTGCTGGCCGACATCCTGCCCCCCATTGCCGGCGACCTTTCCGGCAAGCCGGAAGAAGCGGAAAGAGCGGCTCTCGGAGTCCATTCCTGGCTGGAATCCATCGGCCTGACCGAACACCTCGGCGACGTGGGCTTCACTCAGGATCAGGTTCCCCTGTTGACAAGACTGGCTTTTGACACCCCGTCGCTTGGCGCACTGTTGAGTTGTGCACCGGTCAAGGCTACGGAATCCGTGGTCAGCGATATCTACAGCAGCTCTTTCTAAAATAGCGTTCCCGCCCTTCGTGGCATGAATACAAAACAAAAGGCCCCCTGCAACCATGGGGGCCTTTTCGCGTTGGCCGCAGGGAGGTGCGGCTTTCACAAATGAAGAAGGAGAGGTGCTTTGACTTGCTTTTCGGTCGATAGATCTTTGCAAGACACAAATCCGATTCACACGTTCCGGTTTGGCAAAAGCATTTATTATGCCATCGTTAAAAGATCAGTCATAGTAAGCATCGGACCTTGAATAAGAGAAAAGAAGCCTTTTGAACCATGCAAAAAGGTGCACCGATTCACTGCACAGTGCACAAAATGCAGCCGGATTTTGCACAACGAAAAAAGCCGCCCCAAAAAAGGCGGCTTTTCCGGACGATGAAACGTCCAAAACGAAATAACTGCTACTTGCTGGAAGCAACAGGCTTGACCACGGCACCATTACGGATGCAGCGGGTGCAGGCCTTGATGGTCACAACCTGACCGGATTCCAGCTGATGACGAACCTTTTGCAGGTTGGGCATGAAGCGGCGGCGAGTCTTGATGTGGGAGTGGGACACGTTGTTGCCCGTGGCCGGACCCTTTCCGCATATTTCACAAACCTGAGACATGATGACCTCCTCGTGTATTGAAAGAAAAACTTTTTCGTTTTGTAATGGCCACCCATATTGCGAATATTCACTGCTCAGGCGGCGGGAGGAGATTCTTTAGCTCCTCGCCATATAAAAGGCAAGGGTTTTTTTCTTGACAAGAGAAAAAGTTCCCATATAGGAATCACCGGTTGCCCATGAAGGGCGATCTGCACAGGAGCAAAATGAAAATGACCGAACTTTGGGTTGCACTCAACGATATCCCGGCAGAGGGCCGGGAATTTTCTTTTGCCGATCAAGCCGTTTGGCAGGACCGGTGGAAAGAATTCGACCTTGCCCTGCACCCGGGAGCCGAAGACCTGTGCGCCAAGGCTGCCATCATGATGCAGGGCGAGAATGCCGTGCTCGTGCGCGGTACTTTGTCCGGTTCGGTCAAGCTTGCATGTGATCGCTGTGCCACCCTGTTCGAATTTGAGGTGAACACGCAATTCGATTCCTATGAGGAATTGAATGACGAGCAGAAGGATCAGGAAGCGGAAGCTCCCAGGCTTCGCAAACGCAAGGATGGCACTCTGGAGTTGGATATGGGCGCCCTGCTCTGGGAAGAGCTGGTACTCGTCCTGCCCGTGAAGCCCTTGTGCGACGAAGTATGCAAGGGGCTCTGCCCTGGCTGCGGACGCGACCTCAACACCGAGGAATGCACTTGCGACCAGGATGACAGCGATCCAAGACTTGCGGTCTTCCGCAATTTGAAGATAAAGTAACTCCCCTTCGTCCGTCAGGGCGGAGGCAACAATACACGTATTTAAGAAAATTCACTCCCAAGGAGAAATACCATGGCAGTCCCCAAGAAAAAGACTTCCCGTTCCCGTAAAGGCAATCGCCGCGCCCATGATCATGTGGCCACTCCGAACGTGGTTTACTGCGAATGCGGCGAACCTGTGCTGCCCCATCGCGCCTGCGACTCCTGCGGCAGCTACAAGGGCCGTCAGGCTCTGAACCGTGAAGATGCCTAACGACAATCCCCGTATTGCCGTCGACGCCATGGGGGGTGATTTTGGCCCCCATATCGTCGTGCCTGCGGCTGTTCAGGCCGCCCGCGAAGGTGTTTCCATAACCCTTGTTGGTGATGAGGACAGCATCCGTAAGGAGCTGTCCTTGTGCTCTGTGGCGGACCTTGACGTGTCGGTGGTGCATGCCTCGCAGGTTGTCGAAATGGAAGACAAACCTGCGGATGCCCTGCGCCGCAAACGCGATTCTTCCATTCAGGTTGCCTGCCGCCTCGTGCGGGAAGGCAAGGCGGATGGAGTCGTCAGCGCGGGGAATTCCGGGGCAACCGTTGCCTGCGGCATGTTCGTGCTGGGCAGGATCAAGGGCGTGCAACGCCCTGCGCTGGCCAGCATAATACCAACGGAAAAAAATCCAGCGGTGCTCATCGACGTGGGTGCCAACGTGGATTCCAAACCCAATCATCTGTTGCAGTTCGGCCTTATGGCCGATGTGCTTGCCCGCGATGTGCTGAACGTGGAAAATCCCACGGTCGGCCTGCTCTCCATTGGAGAGGAAGAAGGCAAGGGCAATGCAACGGTCAAGGAATCCTTCGATCTCTTCCGCAGTTCCAATCTCAATTTCATCGGAAACGTGGAAGGACGGGATATCTTTACCGGTGATGTGGACGTCATCGTCTGTGACGGTTTCGTCGGCAATATCGCCCTGAAGCTGTCTGAAGGCCTTGCCCGGTCCATGAACAAAATCATGAAACGCGAACTCAAAAGCAGCCTGCTGTCCAAACTGGGGGCAGCTCTTTCACTGGGCGCGTTCAAGCGGTTCAAGAAAGTGGTGGATTACGCCGAATACGGCGGAGCTCCCCTCCTTGGCCTCAAGGGATTGGCAGTGGTATGCCACGGCAAAAGCAATCCCAAGGCCATGACCAACGCCATCCGTATGGCGGCGACCTTTGTGACCAACAAGGCTCACGAACACCTTGCTGCCGGCCTGGATGCTCACCGAAGCCTGTCTAACGGGGCCGCAAGCGGAGAACAAAGCTCCGCGGCCTGAACAACGACGGTTCAAAACCCACCCCAATCATGAGCAACGATATCGTTATTCGCGGACTCGGCCGCTATGTTCCCGAGAAAATTCTGTCCAATGCCGACCTTGAATCCATTGTGGAAACCACGGACGAGTGGATCACCACCCGTACCGGAATCAAGGAACGCCACGTGGTAGCCGAAGGCGAATACTCCAGCGATCTGGCTACAGCCGCGGCTCGCATGGCCCTCAAAAATGCGGGCATGAAAGCCGAGGAACTGACCCACATCATTGTGGCCACCTTTACCCCGGACAACATTGTTCCCTCCTGCGCCTGCATTGTGGAAGAAAAGCTCGGTCTGAAGCACCGCGTGGCCTTCGACATCGCCGCAGCCTGCTCGGGATTCCTGTTTGGTCTGGAAGCCGCCCGAGCCATGCTGGCCCTCCACCCGGACGCCAATGTGCTGGTAATCGGTTCGGAAGTGGTTACGCACAGAACGAATTTTACGGACCGCAGCACATGCGTCCTGTTCGGTGACGGTGCCGGTGCCACCATTCTGAGCAACAAGGGCGAGGGCCCCAGGCTTTTGGATGTGCGGCTCTCCACCGATGGTGAGCTGGGCAACCTGCTCACTGTTGCCGGCGGCGGTTCCGCCTCAACCTACAAGCCGGGCGAAGCAGTTCGCGACGACTATTTCATTCAGATGCAGGGCCGGGAGATTTTCAAACACGCGGTCCGTTCCATGACAGGTATTTGCAACGAGATTCTCGAGGCCAACGGATTGAGCAATGCCGATGTCGACGTTCTCATTCCCCATCAGGCCAACTGGAGAATCATCGATGCGGTGGGACGCAAATTCGAAATCCCCGCGGAAAAGGTCTTTTCCAACGTGCAACGTTACGGCAACACGTCCGCAGCGTCCGTGCCATTGGCCCTTTCCGAAGCGCACAGCACGAAGTTCATTCAGGATGGCGATCTTGTCATGCTCACCGCGTTTGGCGGCGGCTTCACCTGGGCGTCCGCGCTACTGAAATTTTAACACGAATTTCAAACAATCATTTGCCATGGATTTGCAGTCATGGCCGGTTTGGTATATCTGAGTCCATCGATAGTACAAACCACAGACGAGGAAACAGACAGTTATGAGTGATCTTCCGAAAATTGCGCTGGTAACAGGCGGCTCCCGCGGAATTGGCCGTGCGGTCGTCGAGCGTCTGGCGCAGGACGGTCTGGAAGTCTGGTTCACCTATGTGAGCCGTCCGGAAGCGGCGGAAGAAGTCGTGGCTGCGGTTGCCGAAAAAGGCGGCAAGGCCAAGGCTTTCAAACTCGATTCCGGCGACAGCGAAGCCATTGGTTCCTTTTTCAAGGATGAAATCAAGGGCAAGGTGCACCTCGCCGCGCTGGTCAACAATGCCGGGGTCACCCGCGACGGTCTGCTCATGCGCATGAAGGACGAAGACTGGGATACGGTTATTCGCATCAACCTGACCGGTTGCTTCGTGTTCCAGCGCGAAGCCGCAAAAATCATGACCCGGCAGCGTGACGGCCGTATCGTCAACATCGCTTCCATCGTGGGACAAATGGGCAACGCGGGACAGGCCAACTACTGTGCCGCCAAGGCCGGACTTATCGGTCTGACCAAATCCTCTGCCCGCGAGCTGGCTGCCAGGAACGTGACCGTCAATGTGGTCGCTCCCGGCTTCATCCAGACTGAAATGACGGCTGCACTTCCTGAAAAGGTTGTGGAAGCCATGCTTAACCAAATTCCGTTGAACCGCCTCGGCATCGCCGAGGACATTGCCGCTGCGGTATCCTACCTTGCCGGTCCCGGCGCAGGGTACGTCACAGGCCAGGTTCTGGCCGTGAACGGTGGCATGTACATGTAAAAAAAACAAAAAACAGCATACTGGAGGGGACAATGTCCGACGTTGCAAGCAAAGTAAAAGACATTATCGTAGAGCAGCTTGGTGTAAGCGCCGACGAAGTCGTTGAAGAGGCCGCCTTTGTCGAAGATCTGGGCGCTGATTCCCTGGACCTTACCGAACTGATCATGGCCATGGAAGAAGAGTTCGATATCGAAATCGACGACGAAGCTGCCCAGAAAATTCTCAAGGTCAAGGACGCCATCGGCTACATTGAGAAAAACAAATAGCCAACCGCGCCATTGAAACACGATGATGAAGGAGCGTCTTATGGCCCCTCCCGGGGAGTAAGGCGCTCGTTTGTTATTGAGAACCCATCAACAAGCGAGATACAGGATATGAACAGGGTTGTCGTCACCAGTGTTGCAGCCGTAACCCCTCTCGGCAACGACGTGGAGTCCAGCTGGAAAAACCTGCTGGCAGGCAAGTCCGGCATCGCGCGCATCACGAGCTTTGATCCCTCGGATTTCAAGACCCAAATTGCGGCTGAAGTCAAGGATTTCGATCCCTGCCTGCACATCGACAAGAAGCAGGCCAAGCGCATGGAAAAATTCACGCAGTATGCGGTTTCCTGCGCAAAGATGCTTCTTGATGACGCGGGTTGGACCGTTCCTGAAGAAGAAAAAGGCACCACCGGTTGCGTTATCGGCGTGGGATTGGGCGGCCTCGAAGGTATCGAGAGCACCCATTCGAAAATGTTGAACAAGGGACCGGGACGAATCTCCCCCTTCTTCATCCCCACCATCATTGCCAACATGGCAGCCGGACAGGTTTCCATCGCAGCAGGAGCCATGGGCCCCTGCCTCTGCCCCACCACGGCTTGTGCCTCCGGTACTCACGGCGTTTATGCCGCATACTCGGATATCAAGCTGGGCCGCGCCACTGCAATGATCTGCGGCGGAGCGGAATCCACCGTTTCCCCGTTGGCCGTGGGCGGATTCAATGCCATGAAAGCCCTCTCCACACGCAATGACGAGCCGGAACGCGCTTCCCGTCCCTTTGACGCCGAACGTGACGGTTTCATCATCGGTGAGGGGTGCGGTTTGTTGCTGCTTGAGTCCCTTGAGCACGCACAGGCTCGCGGAGCCAATATCCTCTGCGAAATCGTGGGAGCCGGAGCCTCGGGCGACGCCTACCACATGGCCGCCCCGCCCGAAGACGGAAGCGGCATGGAACTGGCCATGCGTGCCGCCCTGCGCGAATCCGGCGCCAAGCTGGAGGACATTGACCACATCAACGCGCACGGCACATCCACCAAGCTCAACGATTTCTGTGAAACCCGCGCAATCAAGAACATTTTCGGCGGGCATGCCAAGGAAATCGCTATCTGCGGCAACAAGTCGCAAATCGGCCACCTTTTGGGTGGTGCCGGCGGCGTCGAAGCCGTTTTCGCGGTCAAGACCATTGCCGAGGGCGTTATTCCCGGCACAGCAAACTACGAAAATCCCGACCCGGGCTGCGATCTGGACTATTGCGCCGACGGCCCCAGACAGCAGCAGGCCGAATATGCATTAAGCAACTCCTTCGGATTCGGCGGCACCAACGGATGT
The DNA here is from genome assembly GCA_913060505.1 of uncultured Desulfovibrio sp. GTDB lineage: Bacteria > Desulfobacterota > Desulfovibrionia > Desulfovibrionales > Desulfovibrionaceae > Pseudodesulfovibrio. The sequence goes on along the minus strand of CAJXRQ010000001.1, from coordinate 94,032 downwards.
GTGCTGTTCAAACGTTTCCGGGGATAAACAAATTACAAGGACCGAACATGGAAGAGCTGCTTATTCAAGATCCCGAAGTCGCTGCCGCCATCATAGCGGAAGCCGACCGGCAGGTGAGCAAGCTGGAGCTGATTGCCAGCGAAAACTTCGTGTCCACTGCCGTGCGTCAGGCGCAGGGCAGCATCATGACCCACAAATACGCGGAGGGCTATCCCGGCAAGCGCTACTACGGCGGTTGCGAATTCGTTGACGTGGCTGAAGACCTGGCCCGTGAACGCGCCAAGGAACTCTTTGGCGCTTCCTACGTCAATGTTCAGCCCCATTCCGGTTCGCAGGCCAACATGGCCGTGTACTTCGGCTGCTGCAAGCCCGGCGATACCATTCTGGGAATGGACCTCTCCCACGGCGGTCACCTGACCCACGGCTCCCCGGTCAACTTCTCCGGCAAGCTCTTCAACGTGGTCAGCTACGGCGTGAGCAAGGAAACCAAGACCATCGATTACGATCAGGTTCTGGAAATGGCCAAAGAGCACAAACCGGCCATGATCGTCGCCGGTGCCAGCGCCTATCCGCGTGTTATCGACTTCAAACGCTTCCGTGAGATTGCGGATGAAGTAGGTGCCAAGCTCATGGTGGACATGGCCCACATCGCAGGTCTCATCGCAGCAGGCGAACATCCCAGCTGCATTGAGTATGCGCACTTCACCACGACCACCACGCACAAGACCCTCCGTGGTCCGCGCGGCGGCTTGATCCTCTCCACGGAAGATCAGGAAAAAGTGCTCAACTCCCAGATATTCCCCGGAATTCAGGGCGGACCGCTCATGCATGTCATCGCAGCCAAGGCCGTTGCCCTTGGCGAGGCCCTGACCCTCGGCTTCAAGGAATACCAATCTCAGGTTGTGAAGAACGCCAAGGTGCTGGCCAACTCCCTGACCGAAGCCGGATTCGAGCTGGTTTCCGGAGGTACGGACAACCATCTGATCCTCATGGACCTGACCAACAAGGATATCACCGGCAAGGACGCCGAGCAGGCACTGGACAAGGCAGGCATCACCGTGAACAAGAACACGGTTCCGTTCGAAACCCGCTCTCCGTTCGTGACTTCCGGTATCCGTCTGGGTACTCCGGCCCTGACCACCCGAGGCATGATCGAAGAAGACATGGTCGTGGTTGGCGAGGCCATTGTTGCCGCGCTGGAGAACTACAAGGACGACAAGATCCTGACCGAGATCAGCAAGGAAGTGGAAGACTTCGCTCGCGAATTCCCGCTTTACGCCTGGTAGCGTTCGGTTACGTTTCGGACATTCCATCCCGCACGGCCTTGGCTGTGCGGGATTTTTTTGGGCGCAGCGTAAAAGTCTCCGGCGGCCAAAAAACCTTTTGGGAAAAAGGTTCTTTGGAATCTCCAAAAATATTCGGAACAACGCTCTGCGTAGCTACATGAGAAATAATTAGTAGCCCCGCCTTTTCACACCACCCGCTCCCCATTCGCAGAATGGGAAGCGCAATAGGGTCAAGGGACGTGTCCCTTGCGGGTGCAGGGCAGCGCCCTGCTCTTTTGAGCAGTAAATGAAAACGCCCCCGATCATTTGACCGGGGGCGTTTATTATTTCGCGATGTAAGCGAAGGTGGCCTAGTACATGCCGCCCATTCCGCCCATGCCGCCCATGCCGCCGGGCATAGCCGGAGCAGCAGCATCCTTGGGTTCGGGCTTGTCGGCAATGGCGCACTCGGTGGTCAGCAACAGACCAGCCACGGAAGCGGCGTTCTGCAGCGCGGTGCGGGTTACCTTCTTGGGATCAATGACACCGGCCTTGATCAGGTCTTCGTACTCGGAGGTGGCAGCGTTGAAGCCGAAGCCGTCCTTGCCGTTCTTGACCTTTTCAACCACTACGGAACCTTCAAAACCGGCGTTGCCGGCGATCTGGCGCAGGGGCTCTTCAACGGCGCGAGCGATGATGGCGATACCAGCAGCTTCGTCGTCGTCAACGGCCTTGATCTTGTCCAGAACTTTGGAAGCACGGGCCAGAGCCACACCACCGCCGGGAACAATGCCCTCTTCCACGGCAGCGCGGGTAGCGTTCAGAGCGTCTTCCACGCGGGCTTTCTTTTCCTTCATTTCGGTTTCGGTAGCGGCACCGACATGAATGACAGCTACGCCGCCAACGATCTTGGCCAGACGTTCCTGCAGCTTTTCACGATCGTAGTCGGAAGAAGATTCGGCGATCTCGGCGCGGATCTGCTTGATACGGCCCTTGATGTCTTCAGCATTACCGGCACCGTCAACAACGGTGGTGTTGTCCTTGTCGATGACCACTCGCTTGGCGGAACCCAGGTCGTTGACAGTCATGTTTTCCATCTTGATGCCCAGGTCTTCGGAAACAACCTGACCACCGGTCAGAACGGCGATGTCCTTGAGCATGGCCTTACGGCGTTCGCCGAAGCCCGGAGCCTTGACAGCGGAAACGTTCAGGGTGCCGCGCAGTTTGTTGACAACCAGAGTAGCCAGAGCTTCGCCTTCGATGTCTTCGGCGATGATCAACAGCGGCTTGGACATTTTGGCAACCTGTTCCAGAACGGGCAGAAGTTCCTTCATGTTGGAAATCTTCTTCTCGTTGATGAGGATCAGGGGCTCTTCCATTTCGCAGGTCATGCGATCCGGGTTGGTCACGAAGTAGGGAGAGAGATAGCCGCGGTCGAACTGCATGCCTTCAACGACATCCAGAGTGGTTTCCAGACCTTTGGCTTCCTCAACGGTGATGACGCCTTCCTTGCCCACTTTGTTCATGGCTTCGGCAATGATGTTACCGATGGTGGCGTCGTTGTTGGCGGAGATGGTTCCGACCTGAGCGATTTCTTTCTGGTCGCGGGTATCTTTGGTCAGCTTGCCCAATTCTTCGGCAATGGCTTCAACAGCCTTGTCGATGCCGCGCTTGATGGCCATGGGGTTGCGGCCGGCAGCCACGAGTTTCACGCCTTCGGTGAAAACGGACTGAGCCAGCACGGTAGCGGTAGTGGTACCGTCACCGGCGACGTCGGAAGTCTTGGAAGCAACTTCCTTGACCATCTGTGCGCCCATGTTCTCGAACTTGTCTTCCAGTTCGATTTCCTTGGCGACGCTCACGCCGTCCTTGGTGATGACCGGAGAGCCGAAAGACTTCTCCATGACGACGTTGCGGCCCTTGGGTCCGAGAGTAACCTTGACGGCGTTGGCCAGCTTGTCCACGCCACTTTTCAATTTTTCGCGAGCTTTGGCGTCGAAAAGAATTTCTTTAGCCATGGTCTGATCTCCTTATGGGGTTGGATTGAAAGTCGTATAGTCTTGATTATCGAGTACTGCAGGTTCGATTGTCGTTATTCGACAACGGCCAGAATGTCGTCTTCACGCATCACCAGATGCTCGACACCGTCGATTTTGATTTCGGTTCCGGCATACTTGGCAAAAAGCACCACGTCGCCAGCCTTGACCGTCATGGCAACGCGCTTGCCGCTTTCGTCCAGCTTGCCTTCCCCGGCAGCCACGACTTCACCCTTCATAGGCTTTTCCTTCGCAGAATCCGGGATGATGATACCACCTGCGGTCATTTCTTCGACCTCAAGACGCTTGACCAACACACGATCATTCAACGGTTTCAGTTTCATTCCTCTATACCTCCAGAATGACTCTATTTTAAGTTTTACCAGCAACACCGCCCAAAAAGCGGCACAACCAGAACAGCGGCAGGCCCAACAGGCAATGCCGATCGGCCTCCGCCGGAAAGCTCGACAATACATAACCACCGCCTTGCGGGTGTCAAGCCGACCAGTGAACTTTTTTTCATGCATTTTGCAGGAATCAACTTTTTTTGCGGCCTGAATCATATAAAAAAACTGTGCTCGACATTTGCAACGAAATTTCAGCCTCAAAGACCTGTAAAAGAGGCACGGAAAGCAGCCTTTGTCTCCGAACTTCACCGACAAGAGGGATACAATTTTGCACATACAATACATCAATTGCACTTCGAAAAACCTATTTTATCAGACTTGCAACAATGCGTAACAGTGAGTAACGAGCGTTTAACCACTTGTCACAAAGTGGCGACGAGTCCGTTGCAATAGGAAAGTAGAATGCACGGCAATCAATTAATGGAGGACTCATGCAACAGCAGGAAGAAATTTTCCGCATCGACTCTCCCTTTGGAGATCCCTGGCGTTCCGCGCTTTTTTCCATGGTCAGCAAACCGCTTTCCAAGGTTCTCCGGCTCAAGACACTCAACTCCATGTACGCCAAGGCAGGCGAAAAGGAAGGCGATTTCATAGACCGCGCTCTGGACACCATCGGTATTCAATATGAGCTGGGCGGCCAGCCCCTGTCCCGCATTCCGGCAAATGGTCCCCTGATGGTGGTCGCCAACCACCCGTTCGGCGCGGTGGAAGGACTGTTGCTGGTAAAACTGCTACGTCAGGCCCGACCAGACGTACGCATCATGGCCAACTACATGCTGGGAATGATTCCCGAGATGCGCGAACACCTTATTGCTGTCGATCCTTTCGGCACCAGCGGTTCCGTCAAATCAAACATTTCCGGGCTCAAGGAGTCCATGCGCTGGCTCAAAAAAGGCGGTCTGCTGGGTGTTTTCCCGGCCGGGGAAGTCTCCAGCCTGAGAGTACGCAAACGCATGGTGGCCGATCCGGTATGGAGCCCCACTGTCGCGGGAATAGCCCGCAAAACCGGCGCCTCCGTGCTGCCCATCTTTTTCCAGGGTCGCAACAGCGCATTGTTCCAGGCGGCTGGCATGTTCCACCCCCGCCTGCGCACCGTGCTGATCCCCCACGAAAACCTCAAGCACTCCAAACATCCTGTGCAGGTGACTGTGGGCGGCATTATTCCTCCGGAAAAACTGAACAGTTTTGAAAATGATGAAAAAGCGGTACGTTATCTGCGTTTCAGAACCCACCTGTTGCGCAAACGTCCGGCCAAAAAACATACTGCGATCAAGGAGGCGATACGCCACCTCGAACCGCTGGCCAACTCAAGGCCCCGTCACATTCTGGCCAGTGAAGTGGCCGCCCTGCCCGACGAAAACATACTGCTCACTTCCGGCAAGTTCACCGTCTTTGCCGCCCGCGCAAAGCGTATTCCCCGCATCATGCGCGAAATAGGCGTACTGCGCGAAAAAACCTTCCGCGCCGTGGGCGAAGGCACGGGCAAGCCCATGGATATAGATGACTACGACGACTATTATCTGCACCTCGTGCTCTGGAACAACGAAGAACGCGAAATTGCGGGTGCATACAGGTTTGCACGGGCTGACGAAGTCATCAAAGAATACGGTGTACGCGGACTCTATTGCGCCTCCCTGTTCGATTTTGAGCCGGGTGTGATTGAAAACGTGCAACCAGCTCTGGAGATGGGCCGCTCGTTCATCACCGAAAAATACCAGCGCAGCTACCAACCGCTGCTGCTGCTCTGGAAAGGCATCGCCGCCTATGTGACACGCAATCCGCAGTATACAAAGCTCTTTGGCTGCGTCAGCGTTTCCGGTGATTATTCGCTGCTTTCCCACGAACTCATCGTGAGCTTCCTCGAACGCCACTGTTCTTTGAAGGGGCTGGCCAAACAGGTGCACCCCAAACTCCCGCCAAGAAAGAAACGCCTCAAAAGGCTGGACATCGATGTCCCCGAACTGGCCTTCAGCGACCCTGCGGACATCAACGACCTCGTCACCGACGTGGAGGCCGGAAAATCCATTCCCGTGCTGCTCAAGCAGTACCTCAAACTCGGCGGCAAACTGCTTGGCTTCAACGTGGACCCGGATTTCGGAAACTGCATGGACGGCCTGATCCTTGTGAATCTTACTGAAACAGCTCCCAAAATACTGCGCCGCTTCATGGGCAAGCAAGAGGCCGACAACTTTATCGCCCTGCACGACGGCAAGGTGTTGTCCCCCTTTCAACCGGCCGCATAAATCACTTCACGACTAAACAATGCAAACGGACACCTTGAAAAAGGTGTCCGTTTTTTTATTTTTTTGGGATTGCGACTAATAACGGAATATTTTGCAGGTGCCATAAAGAAATCCCGCATCCAAAGGATACGGGACAAAAGTATTCCGTGGAAGATAGCCGTTTTTAAGTCGACTACGGCATCATCGGAGCCTTGGGCAATCCGGTTTCCAGCGGCAATCCACTCATGAGGTTGGCATTGGCCAACGCTTGCCCGGATGCGCCACGGCACAGGTTGTCAATGGCCGAAACGATAATCAAACGTCCGGTACGGGAATCCACCACAAGGCCAATGTCGCAAAACATGGTTCCGCGCACATAGCGAGTCTCGGGCAACTGGCCTTCTGGCAATACCCGGACATATGGTTTCCCTGCGTAAAATTTATCGTAAGCGGCCCGCACAGCGGCCAGATCAAAGCCGTCCCTGAGCTGCGTATAGATGGTGGACAAAATACCGCGGTCTATTGGCAACAGATGCGTATTGAAGGATACGGTCATGGGTGTGCCCGCGAGCTTGGATACTTCCTGTTCGATCTCCGGAGTATGCCTGTGCGTTCCCAGCCCATAGGCCTTGAATGAATCATGCACCTCGCAAAACAACGTGCCGACCTTGGCCCCGCGCCCGGCGCCGGATGTACCGGACTTGGAATCCACAACAATGCCGTCCGTGGCGACCATTGAATTGGACAATGCCGGAGCAAGACCAAGAATTGCGGATGTGGGATAGCAGCCCGGATTGGCAATGAGCTGCGCACCGGCAATCTGGTCGGCATACAGTTCGGGCAGGCCATACACGGCGGTTTTCAGCAACTCGGGCCGTGTATGTTCGACAGCATACCACTGCTCATACACGTCCTTGTCATTGAGCCGGAAATCTGCGGAAAGATCCACCACACGCACACCGTGTTCCAGCAATTGGGCCGAAATTTCCATGGCGGTCTTATGCGGTACGGCCAGAAATACGACGTCACACGCCTGAGCCAGATCAACGGGATCGGGCATGCTTATTTCCAGTTCGCCCACCGGGATGGACTGAAGAAACGGATATATGGCCGACAGAGGCTTGCCCGCCTCGGAACGGGATGTGACCCGCACCAATTCCATTGACGGATGCTGGGCCATGAGACGCGCCAGTTCCATGCCGGTGTAACCCGTGACGCCCACGAGTCCGGCCCTAATCGTCTGGGACATGGAATATTCTCCGCTTATTTTCCGGCCTTGTTCACGTAGGCCATGCGCAGGTTGTACAGGATGTCGCAAAGCAACTTGCTTTCCTCTTCGGTCAGGCCATTTTCGATCTTGTCCTGCAACATGCCGAGCACATCGATGGTGTGCCGTGCCAGATGCGGAGCAAATTCAACCTTGCCGGTGCTGGGGTCCGGGGCTTCGCCCAGAGCCACCATGGCCGAGGAACTTAACGAGTAGATAAACGTGGTGAAGGTCATTTCCGGTAAAGGCATGTCCTTCATGGGGTTTTCCTTACAGCGGTCCGCCATGGGCGCAACTCCTTGAAATACAAAACGTGAAAATGAAATATGGACGCAAGGATAGAGCCGGAAGCTTCCGGAGTCAATGCCTGCAAGCCCTTTCAGAGTCGATGCGCTATAGCAGTTTGAAGACGGCCATGCAGTCCTCGTCGCCGTGACCGAGCGACACCGCATGGTTGAACTGGACGCCGGCAGCCGTGGCACAGGGAAATTCCAGCGGCAGGCAACCGATGGCTTCTGCCACGAGATTGAGATCCTTGGCCATATCCTTGAGCGGGAATTGGGCCGGAAAATCGGCGTTGATCAGCATATTTTTCTTGAGTTCAATCAACTGGCTGGCCATGGGGCCAGAAAGAAGTACTTCCATGATGGCCTTGCGATCCAGATTGCCTTCCAGACCGAAGCGCATGCCCTCGCTTATGCCTTGCAGCATGACCGAAAGTACCAGATTGTTGGTCAATTTCATGACCGATCCCTGCCCGGCCTCCCCGCAATAAACGGTCTTGCAACCTACGGTTTCGAACAGCGGAGCGAGTCCCTTCACGACTTCCGGCTTGCCTCCCGCAAGAATAACAAGTTCGCCCTTTTCCGCGGCAGTGCTTGAACCGGAAACCGGCGCATCCACGAATTCCGCGCCATGCTCCTCCAGTTTAGCCGCCAACAGACGCGAATACGCAGGAAGCACAGTGCTCATATTCACAAAAGTCTTGCCACGCAGGGCTCCTATACTGCCATGCAATAGCCCTTCCACGGCTTCATGGTCCGAAACCATGGCTACGGCGATTTCAGAGGATTGCGCCAATTCTTCCGGCGTTTTTGCCACAATGGCCCCGGCCTTGCTTAGCGGTTCAGCCTTGGACGCGGTCCGGTTGAAAACGACAAGTTCATGTCCCCGGGCCAGAATATTGCGGCACATGGGCACTCCCATGATGCCCAGCCCCATGAATCCTATTTTCATCTGCATGCTCCGTTATTGGCGTGACAGTTTTTATGTACCAGAAAACAGCACGCTGTAACAGGGCTTGAGAAATGACACGGATTCACAAAAAAAGCCGCCCCAAAGGACGGCCCAATAGAAACATATATGATGCGATCTTACAAAATGTAACGGGACAGATCCCGGTCCTCGGTTACGTCAGCCAGCGCGGACTGCACATACTCACGGTCCACGGTAATGGATTGGCCGCCTTTGTCCGGTGCTTCAAAGGAAAGATCCGCCAGAATCTTTTCCATGATGGTGTAAAGCCTGCGTGCACCGATATTTTCGGTTTCTTCATTCACGGTCTGCGCAAATCCGGCCACTTCCTCCAAAGCCTCGCGGGAAAAATCAAGAGAGATCCCCTCGGTTTCCAGCAGGGCCTTGTACTGGACGGTCAGGGCATTCTTGGGCTCCGTGAGGATACGGTAGAATTCTTCCTTACCCAGAGCCTGCAATTCCTCACGCAGTGGGAAACGTCCCTGCAATTCGGGAATCAGGTCAGAAGGCTTGGCAAAATGGAATGCCCCCGCGGCAATGAACAGGATATGGTCTGTTTTGATCATGCCGTACTTGGTGTTGACCACCGAACCTTCAACGATGGGCAAAAGATCGCGCTGGACGCCCTCTCGCGAAACGTCCGTTCCGCCTCCCTGTTCCTGGCGGGCGGCAATCTTGTCCATTTCGTCGATGAAAATGATACCGGTTTGCTCCACGCGCTCACGAGCCATTTCCGTAACCTTGTCCATGTCGATGAGCTTTTCGGCTTCCTCGTCAATGAGTACCTGATAAGCGTCACGGATTTTCATTTTTTTGCTGGTTTTCTTTTTGGGAAACATGCGGCCGAGGACATCCTGCATCTGCATGCCCATGTCTTCCATGCCCGGCATGGCCATGATTTCCATTTGCGGCCCACCCTGCATGCTCACCTCCACTTCGACTTCCCGCTCGTCCAGCTGGCCGGAACGAAACATCTGGCGGAATTTTTCGCGCGTGCTGTCATCTTTGGACCGCTTAGGATCGTCGTCTCCCGGAGAGGACATAACAAACCCGGCGCCATTGCTGCGAGAACCGGAAGGAGGAAGCAGCAGGTCCAGCACACGTTCCTCCGCATTGCGTTCGGCCCGGATGTGAACCTTTTCGGTTTCTTCCTTGTGCACCAGATTGATACCTATCTCCATGAGGTCACGGATCATGGACTCGACATCGCGGCCCACATAGCCCACTTCCGTGAACTTGGTGGCTTCCACCTTGTGGAACGGGCAGCCGGTAAGCCGCGCCAGCCTGCGGGCGATTTCCGTCTTGCCCACGCCTGTGGGGCCCATAAGAATTATGTTCTTGGGCGCGATCTCGTCGCGCAGATCCGGGTCAAGCTGCTGCCTGCGCCAGCGGTTGCGCATGGCCACGGCGACCATGCGTTTGGCCGCCTTTTGTCCGATAATATAACGATCCAGTTCCGATACTATTTCACGGGGAGTGAGCGTACTCATCTATTTTTCCTGTGTTTCGATTGTCAGATTTCCGTTGGTGTAAACGCAGATTTCAGCAGCAACGTGCATCGCTTTTTCCACGATCTCACGGGCTGGCAAATCGGTATTCTGCGCCAGGGCGCGTGCTGCGGAAAGCGCATATGCCCCGCCTGAACCGATAGCCGCAAGCCCGTCATCAGGCTCGATCACGTCGCCGGTTCCGGAAATGATCAGCAAGTGTTCGCCGTCGGCAGCCAGCAGCATGGCTTCCAGCTTGCGCAGGTATTTGTCCGTACGCCAGTCCTTGGCCAGCTCCACGGCCGCCCGGACCAGATTGCCGGAATAACTTTCCAGCTTCTTTTCAAAGCGTTCGGTCAGGGTAAAGGCATCTGCAGTGGCCCCGGCAAAACCGATGGTAACCTTATCCTTGTAGATTCGCCGGACCTTGCGGGCTGTATGCTTCATGGCAATGCTCTGACCGAGGGTCACTTGGCCGTCACCGGCCATGGCCGTTCCCTTTTCATCCTTGACCGCCAGAATGGTGGTTCCCCTAAGTTCCATGGTTAGTCCTTTTTCGTGAGTTCCTAAAGAGTGGCGTCTGCCTCGCGAAGCCAGAGGTCGAGCGTGTCCTGCGTCCGCAGGATCATGAAAGCTTTACGCACGAGTCCGGCTTCAAGCCCATGTTTCAGTGCGCCAAGGGCAATCCGGGCGCCCTCGACCATGGGATATCCGTAGACACCGCAGCTGATGGCAGGAAAGGCTATGCTTTCCAGTCCATACTGTCGGGCCAGTTCAAGACTGTTTTGATAAGCCTGCCGCAAAAGCGCCGGTTCGTCATTGGAACCGCCACGCCAAATGGGGCCGACTGTATGAATGATGTGGCGTGCCGAAAGATTGAAGCCGGGAGTGATCACGGCTTGTCCGGCAGGCAGCCTGCCGATCTGCGAAATGATTTCGCGACAGGCGTTTTGCAATCGGTCCACCCCGGCCGCGCAATGGATGGCTCCGTCAACCCCGCCGCCCCCGGCCAATTTCGAGTTGGCCGCGTTGACTATGGCGTCCGTATCCATGGTGGTCAGATCGCCCAGTTGGATCACCAGTTGTCCATTGCCTATGGCCCAAGAATGTTCCATGCGCAAAAAGGTAATGCATTAACAGCCAAAGGCAAGAGGGCGGACATGTTTTTCCGGGCAAATCGAAAAACCCTCCTCCAGAACTATGGACCTCGCGCATGAAATGCGGTACGCCCGAATCGCGCTGACGTTAGCAACACCCACACGTCCGCACTGTTTTTTTTCGGAGACTACCCCCAGATGATCCTACAAAGCGTCAATCCCGCCACTGACCAAGTGGAAAACACCTTTGAGAGCTGGCCCCCGGCTATGACCGGAGCCGTGCTGGACAACATGGCCGAAGCCTGGACTCACTGGGCGGCATCTCCAATGCCGCAACGAATTCGCATGCTCCGCGACGCGGCCCTTGAAATCCGTGCCAGATTACAGCCGTTAGCCCTTTTGGTGACGCATGAAATGGGCAAGCCACTTGCGGAAGCGCGCCTTGAGATCGAAAAATGCGCCATGATCTGCGAGCACTACGCACAGCACGGACCGCAACAAATGGCTCCCTTCCGTCCTGCCGGAGCGCCGCAGGACGCCACCGTGGTCTTTGAACCACAAGGAATAGTATTGGCCGTGATGCCATGGAACTTCCCGTTCTGGCAGGTCTTCCGCATTGCAGCCCCTTCGCTGCTGGCCGGGAACGGCGTAGCTCTCAAACACGCGCCCAACGTGCCGGGCTGTGCGGAAATCATAGAAGACATATTTCTTGCTGCCGGTTTGCCGGAAAACGTGTTCCGGTCCCTGTTCATTGACGTGGATCAGGTGGATTCCGTCATGGCCCACCGCGGCGTAACCGGAGTCAGCCTTACCGGAAGCTGTCGGGCAGGCCGCAGCGTTGCTGCAGCCGCTGGCCGCCATCTCAAAAAGTGCGTTCTGGAACTGGGTGGCAGCGACCCGTTCATCGTGCTGCCGGACGCGGATCTTGTAAAGGCTGCTTCCGTGGCCGTGGCCTCGCGATGTCGAAATGCCGGCCAAGCCTGTATCGCGGCCAAACGGTTCATTATCCATCAGGCGGTTTATGACGGGTTTCTCCAACGGCTGACAACTGGAATGAAAGCCGTACAGGTAGGCGACCCTCTCAACCCAGACACGGCAATGGGACCACTGGCCTCACGGAGCCAGCGAGACAGGTTGCAGAAACAGGTTGACCGCTGCGTTAAAGCCGGAGGGAAAATTCTTTTGGGAGGTTCTCCGCTGCCCGGCGCAGGAGCCTTTTATCCGCCTACGATCATCACGGATGTTCCGGCAAACGCGCCAGTTGCCCAAGAGGAATTGTTCGGTCCGGTGGCATTGGTATTCCGCGCTGCCGATGAAGACGAAGCCGTGACACTTGCCAACGGCACGGAATTCGGATTGGGCGGCGCAGTATGGACTGCGAACCGGGAACACGGGCTTTCCATTGCCTCGCGCATCCGGGCAGGCTCCGTGTCCGTCAACGCTCTGGTGCACAGCGACCCGTTCCTGCCCTTCGGCGGCACCCGTGCCTCCGGCTATGGCCGGGAACTGGCCGAATACGGCCTGCGGGAATTCGTGAACATCAAAAGCGTCCGTGCAGTCTGATCCCATTCCTTTCCATAACTTTCTCCCAAATACGAAACCCGCACTTCAAAAGGCCAGCCACAGAGCTGACGGAGCCAGAGGCGGCAACCACTTTTTCGGGACAAAAAATTTTGGTCAAGGACACTCACATGCAAATGAGCGGCCCACGGCCTGACAAAAAGCATCCCATGGACGGGTTCCCCCCAGATTTCCTTTATCAGGAATTATTGCACCAATCCCAACGTCACGATCGGTGATCACACGTATTATGACGATCCCGAAGGCCCCGAACGTTTTTTTGAAAACACTCTCTATCACTTCGATTTTATCGGAGACAGGCTCATCATCGGGCGTATTGTTCAATAGCCAGAAGAACAACGTTCATCATGAACGGCGGCAATCACGCGCTGCATTCTTTTTCAACATACCTGTTCTTCATTTTCGGTTCCGGCTGGGGAAAAGGCCAACCTTCTTCCGATCTCTCCTCCAAGATAAAAGACACCCGAATCGGCAATGACGTCTGGATCGGATATGATGCAACAATACTTCCCGGTGGCCCTATTGGCCACGGGTGTGTTGACGGAGCAAAATCCGTTGTGACCAAAGATTTCCCGCCTTACAGCATCATTGCGGGGAACCCGGTCAGACTGATTCGACCGTGGTTCGAAGCAGACGTGATCGCACGACTGCCGGAGATCGCATGGTGGGACTGGTCCCCCGAAAAAGTCACCCGCAATCTGGATGTAATCGTAGGCTGTGATCTGGAAATTCTCGGCAGAGCCGAGTGGCATAATTCAGTAAAAACAGCCAACACCTTACTCTTTTTTTTTATTCTCCCTCTAAAGTTCCCTCAATTTCGTCCGATAAGCGGACTGAAGCCACGAAAAAAGTGCTTCGTTCAAGGCTCCGCACGGAAGCGGAAAACGGGAGAGGGACGCAATGGCCATGGATGGCAATACGCTGTTCACCATAATTACCCCGAGCACGGGCAACAGACCGCGCGCACTGCAAAAAGCAGTGCAAAGCGTGGAATCTGCCGTGCGCCATGCCAGGCTGAGCCCACGGGAAATGGAACTGCTCATCGGGTTCGGAGGCTTCAGGTTTACGCCACCGGAATCAACGCTTCCCATGCGAAGCATCAACTTCCCCCCGGACAACAGGCGTGGCAACAGTATCCGTAATATGCTCGTCCGTATTGCCAAAGGAAGAAAACTCATCTTTCTGGATGACGACAACATCCTCAAGCCAAACGCCTTGCGCCTGTACCTCAAACATTTCGAGACGGAATTGGTCATCGGCCGCATAGACACGCAGCTGATATCAGAGGAACCGTGCATCCCATTGTTCGACGAAAAATCCATTATTCACCCCGAGAACATTGACCCCCTTTGCGTCTGCGTGAATCGGGAGCTGGTGGCCGACCGTTGCAGCGGCTGGAATTATCAGGAAAAACACGATTCCGCCTTCCTCAACCTGCGGGACTGGCATCGCCGTGCCAAAAGCATTGCCGTCATCGACGCCATGGTGGGCGTATATGACTACGGACGAAGCATGGACCACGCGGCCCTTTCCCAACGCCAACAAATAATGCTGGACAACCTTTGCGCAGCGCGCAGGACCATGGACAAATCTGCAGAAAGTGCCCGTCCGGCTTTCAACTTCTAAGCTTTTCCACCGTTCCTTGCAGGAGCCCTCTTCACGGCATATCATGCCGATGTTTTTTATGCCTTCGCATCATCAACCGCAAAGGAACCTGCCATGCCGCCACAACGCTGCACGTGGGCCAAACATCCCCTTGAAATCGAATATCATGACAAGGAATGGGGAGTACCGGTCCGTGACGACAAAAAACAGTTCGAATTCCTGACCCTCGAATCCGCACAGGCTGGCTTGAGTTGGCTGACAATCCTCAAACGCCGAGAGAACTATCGTGCAGCCTTTGCCGATTTCGACCCGGAAATAGTGGCAAATTTCAACCCGGCACACGTGGAAAAGCTGATGCAGGACAAAGGCATCATCCGCAATCGCAAAAAAATCGAGTCCACCATTAAAAATGCGCAGGCATTTCTGGCCATTCAGAAGCAATTCGGCAGTTTTTGCGACTACATATGGGACTTTGTGAGCGGCAGACCCATTCAAAATCAATGGGAGACCACGAATCAGGTTCCGGCAACGACGCCACTTTCCGAAACTGTGGCAAAAGACCTCAAGCAACGAGGCTTCAGCTTCCTCGGCCCCACAACCGTTTATGCCCATATGCAGGCCGCAGGGTTGGTCAACGACCACTTGGCCTCCTGTTTCCGGCATGCGGAGATTCATGCCATGGGTTAACCCTGCCTGTTCGTTTTCCCCTAAACGCATTTCGCACCCCAAAACAATCAACGCATTGATTTAATTGTAAAATCAGGCAGCCAATTTTCCATTTCACCATTATACGCTTTTAAGGTAAGTAGGGGGGTTCCACGAACACTGTCGCGGCCTGCCCGACAAATATTTTGTTCTTTATGTGAGGTACCATATATGCCGTTATGCACCATTGAAGAAGCCATCGAAGATATCCGCAAGGGTAAAATGGTCATTATGGTTGACGATGAAGACCGTGAAAACGAGGGGGATCTTGTTTGCGCGGCGGAATCGACAACCCCCGAGATCATCAACTTCATGGCGACCCACGGACGCGGGCTGATCTGCCTGGCCATGGACGGAACCATGATCGACCGTCTGCAACTGCCGCTCATGGCGCAGAGCAACGAGTCCCAATTCGGTACGAACTTCACGGTTTCCATTGAAGCCCGCGAAGGCGTTACCACCGGCATATCGGCCTTTGACCGTGCCAAGACCGTTCTCACGGCCGTTGCCGACGACGTCACACCGCACGACATCGTCACACCGGGGCACGTTTTCCCCTTGCGCGCCAAAGACGGTGGCGTGCTGGTCCGCACAGGACAGACCGAAGGTTCCGTGGATCTTGCACGGCTTGCAGGCATGAAACCCGCTGGCGTCATCTGCGAAATCATGCGCGAAGACGGGCAAATGGCCCGCATGCCGGATCTGATTCCCTTTGCCGAAAAGCATGATCTTAAAATCTGCTCGGTAGCGGATATCATTGCATATCGCATGAAATTCGGCGACACGTCGGTCACCAAGGTGGCCGAGGCGGAATTGCCGACCCGTTACGGGCATTTCAAAAGTGCGGCCTTCAACTCATCCACGGACGGCAAGACCCACATTGCCCTGACCATGGGCGACATCGATCCCACGAAGCCTACGCTGGTCCGCGTTCACTCCGAATGCCTGACCGGTGACGTTTTCGGTTCCCTGCGCTGCGACTGCGGCAACCAGCTGGCCGACGCCTTGTGCATGATCCGCAACGAAGGCAGCGGGGTTCTGCTCTACATGCGGCAGGAAGGCCGCGGAATCGGACTGGACAACAAAATCAAGGCATACCATCTTCAGGATCAGGGCTATGACACGGTGGAAGCCAACGTTAAGCTCGGCTTTCCGCCGGATATGCGTGACTACGGCGTGGGCGCGCAGATTCTCGTGGAACTGGGCATTTCCCAAATGCGCCTGATGACCAACAACCCCAAGAAAATGGTCGGGTTGGAAGGATATGGCCTCAAGGTTACCGAACGCGTGCCCATCGAATCCGGTGCGTGCGACGTGAACATGGATTACCTGAGGACGAAAAAGGAAAAAATGGGGCACATACTCCATCTGGATGAAAACTAACGTCACCAATAACTGACGCGGAGGATATTTCCATGCTGCACTTGCAAACCATCGAAGGCAAACTGGACGCCAAAGGCATCAAGGTCGCCCTGGTGGCCGCCCGTTTCAACGATTTCGTCGTGGACAAACTCGTGGGCGGCGCCGTTGACTACCTTGTTCGCCATGGCATGGAGCGCGAAGACATCGTGCTGACCAAAATTCCCGGAGCATTCGAAATGCCCGTGGTGGCCAAAAAACTGGCCGCCTCCGGCAAATACGACGGCATTGTCTGCCTGGGAGCGGTCATTCGCGGCGCCACACCACACTTCGATTTCGTGTGCAACGAATGCGCAAAAGGCATAGCCCAAATCAGCATGGAATCCGGAGTTCCCATCGGATTCGGCATCCTGACTTGCGACACCCTGGAACAGGCCATCGAACGGTCCGGTTCCAAGGGCGGCAACAAAGGTGTTGAGGCTGCTTCCGCCATGCTGGAAACCGTCCGCGTTCTGGAGCAATTGTAGTTCATGAGCAATAAGAAGAAGGGCAACAGGCCCGGAATTCGCCGTGTGGGACGCACCTGTGCATTTCAGGTGCTCTACGGGCAATCTTTTGTAAAAGCGCCTGATACCGAAGCGCTCAAGCGTTGGATCCAGTTCAACCCCGCAGTGGTGGACCAGGAGTCGATTTCGGCGATTGAATTTGCCGAAAATCTGGTGTTGGGCGTGGTTTCCAACCGGGAAACCTTAGACGCTGTCATTGACGAGCATTCTCAACACTGGAAACTCAACCGCATAGCCAAGGTAGAATTGGCCATCCTGCGGCTATGCCTCTATGAAATGATGTTTACGGATATTCCGCACAAGGCTGCCATCAACGAAGCCATCGAGTTGGCCAAAGGCTTTGGCGACGAGAACTCCAAGAACTTCATCAACGGTATTCTCGACGCCGCAGCAAGAGGCATGGGCAAATAGCCCCCCTGCGGCAAACGGTTACACGCGAACACTGCAATTCCAAGGATCAAGACAATGGCCATCGGCACATACGAACCGGAAGTACTGGAAAAAAAGTGGCAGAAAGCCTGGGAAGAATCCCGCTGTTTTGAAGTTGAAGCCGAACCGGGAAGGGACAAATACTATGTATTGGAAATGTTCCCTTACCCGTCCGGCAAAATTCACATGGGCCACGTGCGCAACTACTCCATCGGCGACGTGGTGGCGCGTTTCAAGTCCATGCGCGGCTTCAACGTCCTGCACCCCATGGGTTGGGACGCTTTCGGACTACCAGCGGAAAACGCTGCAATAAAGAACGACTCCCATCCGGCGGACTGGACGTATCAGAACATTTCCGAAATGGGTGAGCAGATCAAACGCCTCGGCTATTCCTATGACTGGCGGCGCGAGATGGCTACCTGCCGTCCGGAATATTACAAATGGGAGCAACTTTTCTTCCTGAAATTCCTTGAAAAAGGTCTTGTCTACCGCAAGAACTCCCCTGTGAACTGGTGCCCAGGCTGCAACACGGTGCTGGCCAACGAGCAGGTGGAAGAAGGTTTGTGCTGGCGTTGTGATGCCGAAGTCGAACAAAAAGACATGGAACAGTGGTTCCTGCGGATCACCGACTATGCCGAGGAATTGCTCGCTGATCTCGACTCGTTGGAAGGCGGCTGGCCCGAACGGGTGCTGACCATGCAGCGCAACTGGATCGGCAAGAGTTACGGTTCGGAACTCACCTTCAAATTCAAGGACTCCGACGAAACCGTCACGGTCTTCACCACAAGGCCGGACACCCTTTTCGGTGCAACGTTCATGAGTCTTGCCGCCGAGCACCCCTTGGTGGACAAACTCATTGAAGGGTACGAAAAGGCTGATGAAGTGCGCGAATTCTGCTCGCACGTCCGTAACATGGACCGCATCAAACGTGGCGCCGACGACCTTGAAAAGGAAGGAATTTTTACCGGCGCGTATGTAATCAACCCGGTCACGGGCAGGGAAATGCCTGTGTACGTGGCAAACTTCGTACTCATGGGTTATGGAACGGGCGCGGTCATGGCCGTTCCCGCGCATGACCAGCGCGATTATGAATTCGCCACCAAGTACGACCTGCCCATGCAGGTGGTCATCAATCCGCCCGAGTTGCACAGAAAAGGTGAAGTCCTCAAGCTGGAGGATATGACGGAAGCCTACACAGCCCCCGGCGTTCTGGTGAACTCCGGCCAGTTTGACGGCATGGACAACGAGCCTGCCAAAAAGGCCGTGGTTGAACATCTGGACAAGTCCGGCCTTGGCAAAATGGCCATCAACTATCGCCTGCGTGACTGGAATGTTTCACGCCAGCGCTTCTGGGGCGCGCCCATTCCGGTCATGTACTGTGAATCCTGCGGTGTTGTCCCCGTTCCCGAAGGCCAGCTGCCGGTCAAGCTTCCCGAAAATGCCCAGGTGCGCAAGGACGGCCGCTCGCCCTTGCCGCTCATGGACGAATTCGTGAACACCACCTGCCCCAAATGCGGCGGTCCGGCAAAACGCGAAACCGACACGCTGGACACCTTTTTCGAGTCCAGCTGGTATTTCCTGCGTTACTGCGACGCCCGCAACAGCGAGGCGCCGTGGGACAAGAAAAAACTGGACTACTGGATGCAGGTGGACCAATACATCGGCGGCATTGAACACGCCATCCTGCACCTTTTGTACGCACGCTTCTTCACCAAGCTGCTGCGCGACCTCGGCTACGTAACCAAGGGAGAACCGTTCGCCAACCTGTTGACACAGGGCATGGTGCTCAAGGACGGGGCCAAGATGTCCAAGTCCAAAGGCAATGTGGTCGGTCCCGGCGAGATGATCGCCAAGTATGGCGCGGACGCCACCCGGCTGTTCATCCTTTTCGCGGCTCCGCCCGCCAAGGAACTGGAATGGTCGGATCGCGGCATTGAAGGTTCGTTCCGCTTCGTGAACCGCCTGTGGCGGCTGGCTGAGGATCTGGAACCGGTTCTCTCGGCTGTGGAACCGTGTTCCTTCACCGACCCCAAGTCCGACGAAGCCAAAAACCTGCGTCGCAAGGAGCATGACACGGTTCGCCGCGTCACCCGCGACATCGAAAACGAATTCCAGTTCAACACGGCCATTGCTGCAATCATGGAGCTGGTCAATGAGATATACGGCTGCAAGGACAAGCTTCGGAACAGTGAACCGGCTGCCCTGAGTTCCGCGGTAGCCACGACGCTGACTCTGCTCTCCCCGGTCACGCCGCACGTTTGTGAAGAACTGTGGTCGGCACTCGGGCATGACAAGATGCTGGTGTCCCAAGCCTGGCCCGAATATGACGAATCCGCTCTGGTCAAGGACGAAGTTACCGTTGTCATCCAGGTCAACGGCAAAGTGCGCGGCAAAATAACCGTTGCCAACAACACGCCCAAGGACGAAACCGAAAGAATCGCCATGGAGCAGGAAAATGTCGCCAAACACCTGGAGGGCAAGACAATCCGCAAGGTCATTGTCATCCCTAACAAGCTGGTGAACATCGTGGTCGGATAACCCGTCACGATTACAAAAAGATCATAATCCCTGGCATGTTTTTCATGCCGGGGATTATTTTTTAGGATCTCTGACAATGACTGTCGGGGAAATACCCTTCTCTTTGGAGAAAAGAGATTTTGAAAAATATTGGTTTAAAATCCGTGGACGGCGTATGCTCGATTTCCAGAGAGGGCGACCGGGCCTGACCAAGGCTGTCAATTTGCCCCTTGCACACTATGGAAATGCAAACTTTCAAGGAGTCTTTCATGAATAACGATTTCACTTTCTTCATTCCCACCCAGGTACTTTTTGGCCCCGGCAAAATTCGGGAACTGGCAACCATGAAAATGCCGGGCAAAAAAGCTCTCGTTGTTATCAGCGCCGGGAAATCCATGAAAGCAAACGGATACCTGGATACCGTTCTCGACGGCTTGCACAAGGCCGGAGCAGAGACCGTGCTCTTCGACAAGATCCTGCCCAACCCGATCAACGACCACGTTGCCGAAGGCGCAAAGCTTGCCCGCAGGGAAAACTGCGATTTCGTGGTCGGACTTGGTGGCGGCAGTTCCATAGACTCAGCCAAAAGCATTGCCATCATGGCCGTAAACCACGGTGAATACTGGGACTACATCAACAGCGGCACCGGGGGCGGGAAACCGGTTGAAAACGGAGCGCTTCCCATCGTGGCGATTCCTACTACGGCAGGCACGGGAACCGAAGCTGATCCGTGGACTGTCATCACGAACACGAAAACGCAGGAAAAAGTCGGTTTCGGCCTGACGCCGGAAACCTTCCCGGTATTTTCCATCGTGGACCCGGAACTCATGTCCACGGTTCCTCCGCGTCTCACCGCCTTCCAGGGCATGGATGCCTTTTTCCATTCGGCAGAGGGGTATATCGCCACATGCAGTCAGCCAGCCAGCGATGCGTTCGCCCTTGAAAGCATGCGCATCATCAATGAATACCTGCCCAGAGCCGTCAAGAACGGCACGGACATGGAAGCGCGGAGCGCCCTGGCCTGGGCCAGCACCCAGTCCGGTCTGGTGGAATCAACCTCCAGTTGCACGTCCGAACACTCCATGGAACACGCCTTGAGCGCATTTCACCCGGACCTTCCGCACGGAGCAGGACTGGTACTGCTTTCACGCGCCTATTTCTCGTTCATGGCAGAGAAATGTCCTGAACGTTTCCCGGCCATGGCTCAAGCAATGGGCGTGGACGTAAACGCCTTGCCCGCAAACCAGCAGGCCTCGGCTTTTGTTCCCGCCTTGGAAAAACTGATCGAAGATATCGGGTTGGGCGAAATGACCCTTGAGGAATACGGCGTTGAGAAGTCCGAGGCTCCGGCACTGGCGGACAATGCCATGGACGCCATGGGATTCCTGTTCACACTTGATCCCTACAAACTGTCCCGCGACGAAGTCATCAGCATTTTTGAAAACAGCTTCAGCAAATAAATGAAAACCCCCTTGCTTGTAATGGTGCAAGGGGGATTCCTTTACGCACACTACATGCGAACAGAACCGCACAATCCGTTCCTGCCAACCCCACATTCTTGCATATTTCCAGAAAATCGAGGTTTTCTCCTGTGACCAACGCGCATTTACTCCTGCAGCTTTTCCCGATATCATCTCCCAACATATGCTTTTCCCCGGAGAATACATGAAAATCATTCGAACACTGTGTCTTTTTCTTTTTTTTATAGTTCTTGCAGGCTGCGGATATTCATTCCCGGACGGCTCGACTTCCAGCCTCCCGGATCAATACAGGTCTCTGGCCATCAACAAGGTCGAGCACCCCACTCTCCAATCCTGGCTTGAACCACGGCTCCGCTCACTCCTGCGCGACGAACTCAACCGCCGGGACTGGGTGACGTGGACATCCAAAAAAAACGCCCGGGCATGGATTAATATCGACGTTGAGCGGTACTACAGGCAGGCCGCCGTAACAGGCAATTCGGACGAAACCCTGCGTTCCGAGGCCAGCATCAAAATGTCGGCAACTATCATTTCTCCAGCGGACGGCCATGTGATCTGGAGTTCCGGGACCATCAGTGAATCATGGCCCTACTATGGCGGCGAAGAGGAAGAAGCCGACATGGAAGTAACGGCCTTGGCTATCCAACGCCTGGCCCGCCAACTTTCACAGAACTATTGACGGAGATCTCATGGCTCGCCCCCGGTATTCATTTTTCATCTGCCCGGACCCGCAGATGCTTTCCAACACCATCGCAAAATCGCTGGATGGATCCGGCACATCCGACTGGAAACGGAAAGCATTCTGGGGTGATGATGACGACCCGTTGCCGCAAAGCTTCTGGCAGGAACTGACCATCAAGGGACTTTTCTCACAGCCCAAGGCTCTGGTTGTTCGCCGCGCCCACAAGCTCAAAGCCGAACAATGGAAAAAACTCAATCAGGCATTACGCACGGTCGGTTCCGACGTCTGGCCTTTTTTCTGCCTTGAAGGTGCGTGGCGCGGCAAAACACCACCTGTCCCGGCCCATGTGAAACGGCTGGACATTTTCAAGCACGCATCAAAATCCGGATGGGTATGGGAATATCCGGGCCTTGACGAAAAAGACCTGCGCAGTTTTGTCGACGAATGGGCAAAGCGAAACAACCTGACGCTGGACAGGGGCGTGTTGCAGGCGTTGGCTTCAGCCCTGCCCACGGATGCCGTGGCAGCCCGACTTGAGCTGCAAAAGCTGGAGCTTGCCGTGGAACCGGGAGAAACAGTCACCCGGCAGCACGCGGAGTTGGTGGCTCCTTCCGGAGAAATGGAATTCTTCGAACTTATGGACGCATTGGGCAAGCAGGGCGCCGAAGCCGCCGTATGGAAACGCGTGCTTGAGGATCACCTCAAAAAATCATCGGACCGCATGATCTTCAACCTTATCGGCTATCTGGCCAGTCAGGCCCGAATGTACTGGATGCTCATGAGCGGCGAGGAATCAAAGGTCAAGGCCCATCCATACGTCAAAAAAATCAAGACCCCGGTGGCTCGCCGCCTTGGGCGGGAAGGCGTGGCCCGGATGATAGATTTGGCGCTGGACGCTGAACTGAGCATTAAGACCGGCACACGAAACCCCGAGGAAGTCCTTGATTTCCTGGTCGCCGGGCTAATCAGTCTCTTCCGTCCGCCGGGACGTGCATGAGACCGGTATTAGAATCTTACGGAAATCATTCCAAACCTACGACCGTCCCACTACCTTATGAGTGAAACACCGCACTACGCAGGACATCGGCAGCGGCTCAGGCAACGATTGGTGCGCGACCCGCGTTCGCTGGCCGACTATGAAATTCTGGAACTGGTGTTGGCTTCGGTGTTGCCGCGCAGAGACACGAAACCGTTGGCCAAGCAACTGATTGAACGATACGCCTCGCTTGCGGCGGCTCTGGCCGCACCGCCCGAAGAGCTGGCGGAATACAAGGGAGTGGGACAGGCAGTAACGGCCCACTGGCACCTGTTGCAGGAAATACAGGCAAGGCTTGCCGAATCCATGCTGGGACAGGCGGAAGTGCTTTCAACGGTGGAAGCGGTGGCCCGGGCAGGCATGGCCAGATTAGGCTCCAAACGCACCGAAGAATTCTGGGTAGCCCTGCTGGACAGCAGCAACAGGGTCATCGAATGGGACAGGGTCAGCGCCGGAACCGTGGACAGGGTGGACGCTTATCCGCGAGAGATTCTGGCCCTCGCCTTGAAACGGCAGGCACGTTCTTTGATCCTCGTCCATAACCACCCGGGCGGCGACCCGACGCCTTCCGAGGAGGACAAGATTCTGACGCTGGGTGTAGCCCGCGTTGCGGATACGCTGGAGATACTGGTCAGAGACCACGTCGTGGTAGCGGATACGGGATATTACAGTTTTCACGAACATGGCCTGCTTTGACCCCGGCAGGCATGGAGGCTGCATGAATCAGGTACTGGTGTCAGTGCAAGGAATGGTACAGGGAGTGTGCTTTCGGGCTTGGACCATGGATCTTGCCGCGCGCCTTGATTTGAAGGGCTGGGTACGCAACACCCCGGATGGCAGTGTGGAAATTCTGGCGCAGGGAAAGGATACATCACTGAAGAAACTCATTGAACTCTTGCGGGAAGGGCCGGTTTTAGCGCGCGTATCCCGGGTTGACGCAGAACATGGAGTTGCGAAAGAAAAATTCGACAAATTTTCCGTCAAATACTGAAAAAAACCGCTTCATGGCCTCTTGCCAACAGGAAATGTGGCCTTATGATAGAAGATTGACATTAAATCACGCTGAAAACGAGGTCCATCACCTTGAAAAAGAAAAAAAAGACTCCGATAAAACCGCTCAAACTGCGTAAAAAACAGCACCAAGGCGGAGAGACACAACAAAAGCAGCCCGTAAAAAAGGCTCAAGGCAAGCCTGCAGACAAGGCTTCCCAAGGACTGCCGGATCTCATCGAGGCCTTGACAGCCGGCCCGGGGGGCAGCGCGATCTTCCACGACAGTGAGGATGGAAACGGCGTGCAGTCTCTCGATCTTCCCTCCGAACTTCCGGTTCTGGCCGTGAGGGACATCGTGGTGTTCAATTACATGATCCTGCCCCTGTTCGTAGGACGCGAAAAATCCGTGAAGGCCGTGGACGCAGCTCTTTCCGGCGACAGATATATCCTCATCCTGACCCAAAAGGACGAGTCTGTGGACGACCCCGGACCGGACGACCTGTATCAGGTGGGTACGGTCGGCATGATCATGCGTATGCTGAAAATGCCGGACGGCAGGCTCAAGGTTCTGGTACAGGGCTTGGCCCGGGCAAAAGTGCGCCGGTTCACCTCCCACGATCCCTACCACATTGTGGAAGCGGAACCTCTGCTGGAGCAGGAAAGCATCGAGATGACTCCCGAACACGAAGCGTTGATGCGCTCCTCACGGGAACAGAGCGAAACGATATTGGGGCTGCGGGGCATCTCCTCCAGCGACATCATGAGCGTTCTTAACAACGTGAACGATCCCGGCAGACTGGCCGATCTCATCGCATCCAACCTGCGCATCAAGGTTGCCGACGCCCAGGAAATTCTCGAAAGCTACGATCCCATTGTCCGGCTGGAGAAGGTCAACGACCAACTCGTCAAGGAAGTGGAAGTGGCCTCCATGCAGAACAAAATTCAGGCTTCCGCCAAGGAAGGCATGGACAAGGCTCAACGCGATTTCTTCCTTCGGGAGCAACTCAAAGCCATCAAACGGGAACTGGGCGACGAGCATGACGACAACGAAGACATCGAAGATTTCCGCAAGGGAATTGAGTCCTCCGGCATGCCCAAAGATGTCATGAAAGAGGCGTTCAAGCAATTGCGCCGACTGGAGTCCATGCACTCCGAGTCGTCCGAAGCCACGGTCATCCGCACCTATCTGGACTGGATGACCGAACTGCCGTGGAAAAAAATTTCCCGGGACCGGCTGGACATCAAAAAAGCCAAGACCATTCTGGACGAAGATCACTTTGATCTGGACAAGGTCAAGGAACGCATTCTGGAATACCTTTCCGTGCGCAAGCTCAATCCCAAGATGAAAGGCCCCATTCTCTGTTTTGTAGGCCCTCCGGGTGTGGGTAAAACCTCGCTGGGACGTTCCATTGCGCGCAGCCTCGGACGCAAGTTCCATCGCATGTCCCTTGGCGGCATGCGTGATGAAGCCGAAATTCGCGGTCACCGCAGAACGTACATCGGCTCCATGCCCGGCCGCATCATTCAGGCCATCAAGCAATGCGGCACGCGAAACCCGGTCATCATGCTGGACGAAATCGACAAGCTCGGCTCGGACTTCCGGGGTGATCCATCTTCGGCCCTTCTGGAAGTACTGGACCCGGAGCAGAACTTCGGATTCACGGACCACTACCTGAACGTGCCCTTTGACCTTTCCAAGGTCATGTTCATCTGCACGGCAAATGTGCTGGACACCATTCCCGGTCCGCTGCGCGACCGCATGGAGACCATTCGCATCCCGGGATATACCGCACAGGAAAAAAGCGAGATTACCAAGCGCTATATCATCCCCCGTCAAACCCGTGAAAACGGTCTCAAGGATGGGGAGATGACCATCAGCGACGCCTTGGTAGCGCGTATTATTCGTGAATATACCCGGGAAGCCGGACTGCGTAATGTGGAGCGGGAAATCGGCACGGTATGCCGTAAAATGGCCAGAAAAAAAGCCGAAGGCGAAAAGGGACCGTTCAAGGTTACGGCCAAGAACCTTTCCAAGCTGCTTGGCCCTCCCCGTTTCATTGACGATGAAAAGGAAAAGACATTGCCTGCCGGCGTGGCCATGGGATTGGCCTGGACTCCTGTCGGCGGCGAAATGCTGCATGTGGAAGTGAGTTCCATGCCCGGCAAAGGCAAACTCATACTTACCGGCAAACTGGGCGATGTCATGAAGGAATCCGCACAGGCGGCCCTTTCCATGGCCCGTGCCAAGGCGGATGTGTACGGCATTGATCCGGATTTCGCCGAAAAATTCGATATCCACGTACACGTGCCTGCAGGGGCAACCCCCAAAGATGGACCATCCGCGGGTGTAACGCTGGTCACGGCCCTGATATCTGCCCTGTCCAACACCCCGGTGGACCCGGACGTGGCCATGACCGGAGAAATCAGCCTGCGTGGTCGGGTTCTGCCCGTTGGCGGCATCAAGGAAAAAATTCTTGCGGCAGTTTCCCGAAACATGAAAAAAGTCATCATTCCTTCCCAAAACAAACAGGATCTTGATGAAATTCCTGCGGAACTGCGGAAGAAAATCAAAATTGTCACCGTGGAGCGGGTGGAAGAAGTCTGGCCGCTGGCAAAAGCCAAATAAACACCAACACAATTCAGAAAAACAGAAAGCCCTGATCCATTTCCCGGATCAGGGCTTTTTCATTTCAAAACACCGGCAATGCCGAGACTGCTGTCCAGCCTCATGCATTGTTTATAATATGTGGAAGAAATGTTTGAGCGGAGTAAGGGATTCCCGCTGTTCCCGCTTCTGGTAATCGGGACTTTTTCCTGCATAGGAAATGTTGAACACCAGATTGAAAGGTTCCGGTTCGTTGAGCACCTGTGACAGTTCATGGCACTCCAACAGCATTTCGGTCTGGTCGAAACTCTCAATCCCGTCCCAGCAGAGTGTCATACCGCCAATGCCCGTTGCCCGGCACACACCGAGAATCTCTCTTGCCCTCATATTTCTGGTAACTTTGCCAAGCTTTATGGGTGAACATTTTTCCCGCACTTCGTCAAAATCCTGCGGCGCACCATCCATGAAGACTTCAAAGCTGAAATGATCGCCGCCCATGATGACTCCGGAGTTGCCATAGACACGGCGAATATTTCTTCCGGTCTTTTTCTCTATCTCGGCCACCACTTCCGAGGAGTCGTCACTGCCCGAAAGGCGCATGAGTACGTCTGCCCAATCCCGGGAGCCATAAACGCGCATCCCGTTCTTGATGGTTACCCGATCCAGATGGATAAGGCCCAGAATGTAATACTCTCCAAGCAGGGAAATTTCCAATTTCATCGCATATACTCTTGTAACATTTATTATTCAGCAGTTTGCCACCGGATATTGGCCGGTCTGAAAAAAATCTGTGATCAGGAAGATGAGTCCCGGCCATGTGTCTTCAAAAGATCGGCGACCTGCGCCCCTGATTCCTTTGAAATCGGCGGTTTTCGATATTTTTCGCGCAGGGCGTCATTCTCAGCAAGGGCGTTGATGAGTTCGCACAAATCCAGGGCAGCATCAAGTTTTCCATTTATCTCAAGCGCGCGGGTCATTGATTGCAGGCATTGCGCCCAGTCATGGCGTTCATAATGTGCCCGGGCAATGTTGTAATACAAATGATCGTCGTCATCGCCCGAAACCCCCAGCGCCTTGGAATAGTACTCCACAGCCTCGTCAAGCAGGTCGGCTTTGCGCAGGGCAATGCCGAATTCGTTGAAAAGGT
The DNA here is from genome assembly GCA_913060505.1 of uncultured Desulfovibrio sp. Classification (GTDB taxonomy): domain Bacteria; phylum Desulfobacterota; class Desulfovibrionia; order Desulfovibrionales; family Desulfovibrionaceae; genus Pseudodesulfovibrio. The sequence continues at coordinate 66,292 of CAJXRQ010000001.1, read as the reverse complement.
GCTTGTGTTCCTCCTGAAACGGGGCTTCCATTTCCACGAGTTGGCGGAAAACGGCAGCGGCGTTCTCCCGGTCCTTGCGGTCCGCATAAACGAGGCCCAAGCCGAATATGGCACGAACGTTCTGTTCGTCAACAATCAGGGCTTGCCCATATTCCAATTCCGCCTTGTTCAGCGCTCCGTCTTCCCGGTTCGAATCGCCGCGTTCCAGGGTTTCGTGCAATTCACGCATGGCCGGTCCGACCTTGCCCATATGCAATTCCACCTCGGGGCAATATCCGGACATAAGCTCGTCAAAGGATATGACGGAGGCTTCGCCAACAGGCACGAAATGAGGATTTATTTTTTTTATGGAGTAAGAATGTTCGTCGATCTGTTCAACGTACCACAGGACGCGGGTTTCATGCTTTTTCTGAGTGGTTCCTGTGCCAACCTTGATTTCGCGTCTGGATGAAAAAACGCACTGAAGCATCTCCAGGTCGTTGTCGATTCCCCGACATCCGAAGTCAGGTTCTTCAGCCTCTTGCTGTCGTGCTTTTCCCATCTGTCGCTTCAACATATAGACATGTTTAGGTTATTGTTCAATATATCTGATTTACAGGCAAAAGACTACCGTTAAACACGACTGTTCACAGGATTGTAAATCTTATTGAGTATAGCGGAAAATTCAATGCCCAGCCATCGTTGCAAGAGAGTCTGTTTTTCGCTATGTCAATGCGGCCCTGTTCCGACTTCCGTCTGTCGTGGGGCAAAAAAAATTCGGAGTTGTTTCATGCCCATTTTTGAATACCGCTGCAATGAATGCGGCAACGAATTCGAAGAATTAGTGTTCGATCGTGACGAGTGCCCAGCATGCCCCAAATGTTCATCCGCTAAAACGGAAAAACTCATGTCCGCATGCCGTGCCAAATTCGGCGCCGGAGCGACGGGAGCTCCCTCTGCGGGCGGAGGCGATGCGGATTCCGGGCCAAGCTTCAGCAGCAGTTCCCCGTGCTCGGGTTGCTCGGGCGGCGATTGCTCCAGTTGCGGCAGCTGATATCCGAACACACTCCGACCCCATAGAGGATCATTCATGAAGGAAACCATCGTCATTGCCACACGCGGCAGCAAGCTCGCCCTGTGGCAAGCCGAACATATTTCCGCGTGCCTGAAAAAGGAATATCCGGGCCTTGCGGTCGAACTGCTGAAAATAAAAACAAAGGGTGATAAAATCCTCGACGTGCCACTGGCAAAGGTCGGGGGGAAGGGCCTCTTCGTCAAGGAAATCGAGGAAGCCCTGCTGGATGGCCGGGCAGATATTGCGGTTCATTCCATGAAGGATGTACCGACTGAACTGCCGAACGGCCTTGAAGTAGGAGTCATTCCAGAACGCGAGGAACCGACCGACACCCTGCTCTCCGTCAAATACAGCGGATTGGAAGGCCTGCCGGAAGGAGCTGTCGTGGGAACTTCCAGCCTGCGCCGTCAGTCCCAACTGGCCATGCTGCGTCCTGACCTGAAAATAGAATCACTCCGTGGCAATCTGGACACCCGAGTCAATAAACTGCTGGACGGCCAGTTCGACGCCATTGTCGTTGCCACGGCGGGATTACGGCGTCTGGGACTTTCCGCTCCCAAGCAGACAATCCTCGCCCCGCCCGACTTCCTGCCCGCAGTGGCACAAGGCGCACTGGGCATCGAATACCGCGTCGAGGATGAAGAAGTCATGGATATGCTGGCCTTCCTCAACCATGATCATACCAAGCATCAGGTTCTGGCAGAACGCGGCTTTCTTACCGGGCTTGACGGCGGATGCCAGGTTCCCATCGCGGCATGGTCCGAAATCGAAGGCAATACGCTGAGACTGACAGGCTTTGTAGCGGACACGGACGGTTCGCGCCCTATCCGCCTTGAAGTGGTCGGCGGTGTCGACGATGCCTGGGAACTGGGCATGGGCCTTGCCAAGGACGTGCTGGCCGCAGGCGGCGACGAAATTCTTCGGGACGTGTATCAGCGGGAAGGGGTTAAATAGCCATGCCGGATCGTGATGCCGCAATTGAAGACTTCCAACATATTCCGGGAGTCGGACCGAGCCTTGCGGACGATTTATACCGTTTGGGATTCCGCTCAAGGGAAGACCTGCGCGACAAAGACCCCGAAGCCATATACCGCAGCCTCATGGCGCTTGAAGGATGCCACGTGGATCGATGTGTGCTCTATGTATTCCGTTGCGCCGTAAATTTCGTTACCAACGACGAAAAAGACCCTGAGCGCTGCAAATGGTGGAACTGGAAAGACAAGGATTAATAAACATCTGTATCCCATCAATAAACAACAAGCCTAAAGTTTTTTGCGTTTTTGTCGATAAAGATAATACGTTAAACAAACAAGGAGGTTTGTGATGATGGAATTATCAGGAGTCCGTCCCACCCAAGACAGGTCTGACCTGTCGCAGGAGATGAAGAACATCAGGAAGCTGAGGCTACGCCGTAAAGTTTTTGAAAACCCCGGACTTGCACGGCAACTTGTCAGGATCGAAGCTACGGCGACTTACAATGCCAATGGAAATCTTGTTCAAGCCGTATCCGGAGACCTTGGAGATGGCTAACAAATCAGAAACTACAGAAAGCAATCCATAAACGATCGAAAGCTTCGGCCTTCGATCGTTTTTTTGTCCAACATATCCCACCAGTACGAATCAATCATCCAAGGAAGGCTTGCGCCGCATGCGTTTTACCTGGCTTCGGCGCTGTTTTACGCGCCTGTCCCGATACAATGAACCAAGCGACGGCATGGACGGTTTACGCTTTGCCACGGTTTCCAAAGCCTGGTCCATCAGTTCCACAAACCGGTCCACAGCCAGTTGCCGGTTTCTTTTCTGCGAACGGAAGTCATGCACACTGATACGCAGAACGCCGCTTTTGTCGATGCGTCTGCGCAATTTTCCCTTAACAACCATTTTTTGCAATTCCGTCAGGCTCCGGGTTTTCTCGATATCAAAAAAAACCGTCACTTTGGTAGCCGTGGTATTTACGTGCTGTCCTCCCGGTCCCGGCGACCGGCTGAACTTGAACGTCAGCTCCTTTGCAGGAATGGAAACCCTTTCATTTATTTGAATCATTTCACTCATATTGACATGATGCCACGCCAGGCCCCGAAACGGCAACCCGCTTTTTCCGTTGACAAGTGTGTATGTTTGAGTACTGTCCGCGCAAATACTGCAAGGAGTCAGATCATGTCTCAATGTCCCTGCGGGTCCGGCAAAGCCCTTGACGCCTGTTGCGGCCCCCATATCGATGGAACCACCCCGGCCCCGACTGCGGAAGCCCTGATGCGTTCCCGCTACACGGCTTATGCAATCAATAGTCTTGAATATCTCAAATCCACACTGATTCCGGAAAAGCTGTCCGAACACGACGATGATGCCATACGTTCCTGGGCCGAGAATTCGGAATGGCTTGGCCTGACCATCATGGACACCCGCAAGGGCACCGAGGACGACGACGAAGGAGAAGTTTCCTTTGCTGCCAAGTTCAAGCAGAAAAATATGATACAGGAACACCGTGAACATTCGACGTTCCGCAAGCAGGACGGCAAGTGGTACTATGTCGAGGGCTACATGCTCCCTCCAGTCACGGTGCGAAACGAGACCAAGATAGGCCGCAATGAACCATGCCCCTGCGGTTCCGGCAAAAAATACAAGAAGTGCTGCGGCCGCTAACGCAAGGCTGAACAATACACACAAAAAAGCCGTGCACTCATGGGAGTGCACGGCTTTTTTGTGCATGAATAACAAACTATGCTTTGGCAAGTTCCTCGACAGCTTCTTTTATCCCCTGCTTGTCAACACCAACCAGAGCGCGGAGCTGCACCTGTGTACCATGCTCCACAAAAGAATCGGGAAGGCCAAGCCGATTGACTGTAAGGCCGTCCAGGAGGTGATTGTCGCTCAGGAATTCCAGAACAGCGGAACCGAAACCGCCAGCCAGTGAATTCTCTTCAACAATCAGGATGCGGTCATACTCGGCTACAAGCGCCCGGAGTTGCTTTTCCGGCAAGGGCTTGATGAACCGCGCATTGAATATGGCGGCCTCAATACCTTCCTCGGCCAATTCGAGAGCCGCCTCCATGCTCGGGTAAACCCGTGATCCCAGTGCGACCACAAGAACGTCCTTGCCGGTGCGCAAAATTTCGCCTTCCCCTACGGGAATGGGCTTCGGATCAGGATCAACATCCGCCCCCACGCCGGTTCCACGCGGATATCGCACAGCCACAGGCCCTTCAAGCTCGAAAGCCGTGACCATCATCCTTGCCAGCTCGGCTTCATCCTTGGGAGCCATGAAACGCAAATTCGGAATATGGCGCAGGTAGCTCATATCGAACGCGCCATGGTGTGTGGCGCCGTCCTCGCCAACCAGCCCCCCGCGATCAAGAAAGAACTTTACGTTCAGATTTTGCAGGCACACGTCGTGAACGATCTGGTCATAGGACCGTTGCAGGAACGTGGAATAGATGGCCACCGCAGGCTTGAATCCCTGCGAAGCCAAACCGGCAGCATAGGTAACGGCATGCTGTTCACAGATTCCCACATCCACAAAACGTTCGGGATGGCGCTCCCGGAAACAGTCCGTACCTGTGCCCTCGGGCATGGCGGCAGTAATGGCCACGACCTTTTTGTCGTGGTCAGCAATGCGACAGAGCATGCTGCCGAAAATGTCAGTATAGGAAGGATATTTCGCCCCACCCACGAACTTGCGGGCAAGACCGGTTTCCGGCTCGAAGCGCCCCACGCCGTGGAAATAGGTCGGATTGTTCTCCGCAGGCTCATATCCCTTGCCCTTTTTGGTCAGCACGTGCACAAGCACAGGTTTGTCTATGCGGCGCACCTGCTCGAAAACCTTGACCATCTCATCAATGTTATGCCCGTCGATGGGACCGACATACGTAAACTGAAATGCCTCAAACAACATGCCGGGTGTGAAGAACGACTTGAGAGAATCCCCGGAACGTTTGACATAGGTAGCCAGATCGCCGCCGATCCCCGGCACATTGGACACCCAGTTTTCCACGTCGCCCTTGAGGCGCTGCAAAAGCGGAGCGGTCAGTTTGCGGCTCAGGAACGAGGAAAGCGCGCCCACGTTCTTGGAGATGGACATTTCGTTATCGTTCAGCACGACCACCATCTTCCGTCCCATGCCGCCAGCCTGGTTCAAGCCTTCAAAGGCCAAACCGGCCGTCATGGAGCCGTCGCCGATAATGGCCACGACCTCATGGTCCTTGCCAGCCAAATCCCGGGCCGTAGCCATGCCGAGCGCGGCGGAAATGGAGGTAGACGAATGGCCTACTCCGAAATGGTCGTACTTGTTTTCCGCCATTCGGGGAAAGCCGCTGATGCCGTCCATCTGGCGCAGGGTCGAAAAGCGGTTGGCCCGGCCGGTAAGCAGCTTGTGGGCGTATGCCTGATGGCCCACGTCCCAAACGATCTTGTCCTGTTCGAAGTCATATGCCTTGAACAGAGCCAGGGTCAGCTCGACAACCCCAAGAGAAGGCGCGAGGTGTCCCCCGCTCCCGGAAACCTGTCGTATTATCGTCTGCCGCAATTCTTCGGCCAAAGACTGAAGCTGCTTGGAATCCAAAGCCCGCACATCGGCAGGACACTGGATGCCGGGTAGCAGCTCCTTTGATTCATCTTTCGTACTCATAAGACGCCCAGAGTAGGTCAATCAGTAGACCCTGTCCACAATGTAGCGTGCAAGAAGAGTCAAAAATTCGTTTTCAGGGCCATTGTACCGGGCAAGATAGCCCACGGCGCCGTCCACATGGTCACGCGCCAGCTGGCGGCTTTTCTCCAGCCCCACCAATGCGGGATAGGTACTCTTGCCCTGTTCGGCATCGCTGCCCACCGGTTTGCCCAGCGTGGCCTCGTCACCCACCACGTCCAAAACATCATCCACAATCTGAAACGCAACGCCCACGGCACGCCCGAATTTACGGGCATTGCGCACATCCTCTTCCGGCGCACCGGAAAGAATGGCTCCGCACTCACAGGCAGCGGTAATCAGTGCTCCCGTTTTCATGGCGTGCATCTTCTGCAATTCTTCAAGGGGAACCTGTCCTTCCCGTCCGGTGAACTCCATGTCAACGGTCTGGCCGCCCACCATGCCGCCCGATCCGGCAGCCCGGCCCAGCACATTTACGGCCTTCAGAACCCGCTCGGCCGGAAGGCCGTTTTGGACGGCAGCCTCGGTCATGAGCACAAACGCTTCGGAAAGCAGCCCGTCCCCGGCCAGTATGGCTGTGGCTTCATCGAACTGCTTGTGGTTGGAGGGACGGCCCCGTCTCAAATCGTCATCATCCATGGCAGGAAGGTCGTCGTGAATAAGCGAATAGGTATGAATACATTCCAAGCTGGCAGCAAAAGGCATGGCGGCATTGGCATCGCCACCCAGCAAGCTACACCATGAGAGAACCAAGACCGGCCGCAAGCGCTTGCCTCCCGCCAGCAGGCTGTACCGCATGGAATCCAGCAACCGTTCCGGAATACCGCGTCCATCAAGGCATTTGGCAAGATAGCTCTCTACGGCTTCCGCCCGTTGCGCCAACATCTGCTTGGCAGTCATTCAGTCTTCCTCCGCTTCGGCATCGAGCCCCTGTTCTCCGGCTTCAAGCGCGTCGAACTCCTTGAGCAGGCCGTCACCAAGCACCTTGACGTCATGCCGTGCGGATTCCAACTGCGCTCCGCAGGCCTTGGTCAGTTCGAGTCCTTCCCGATACAGGGCCACGCCTTCTTCAAGCGGCAAGTCCCCGCTTTCCAGGCGGGTCACAATGCTTCTGAGGCGTTCCAATTTCTGTTCGAATGTCTGCTCGCTCATGGGCGACAGCCTCCGTTATGCGATAAATTTTTCGAATCCCTGCGCATATTTGGTCGGTTCAAATTTCGTGATCTCATATTCCGCAACACCAGCCCTGCAAAACGGGTCCTCCCCGATGATTTGGTCGACCTCGTCGCGAGTCTTCGCATTGCACAGAATAGCACTACCCACGCGCGGATTCTTCCGGCCCGAACAAATGGATTTGTTTGCTGCGTAATATTTGTCCGGATAGGCGATATGCTGTTCAAGCTCGGCATCCACGGCATCGAGCGGCTTCACATATGTCAGAGATATAATGAACATGTTTTCTTCCATATAGTATTTCACCGCACCATTGGCGCGATGGAGATATCTGTTCTATTCAGCCGGGGCTGGCGCAAAAACGCTTTCCCAATAATGCCGGGGATACCAATAACTGAAAAAAATCAAACCGACGACAACCGGGAATCCCAAACCAACCCGCCCGATAAGAAAATTATCCATGGACGAATAGGCCAGCAAAGCTCCCAGCACTCCGGCTTTCAGCAGATAGGCCAAGCCCCATAAACAAGTGGTTCTGTCCCACGCAGCCATATAATGCCTACTGGCGCGAATCTCTTCAGGGAAAGCTTCGACGCCTACGGCCTGCTCGGCAAAATATCGCAGAATCGGCCTGCGTACGGCAACCGAAAACAGGAAAAAAAGCCCGAAACATCCGCCAAAAACAATAGGAGAGTATAAATACCAATCAGGATTGACCGTGAATATGACTGTCACCAGTTCGGCTGCTCCGTAGATGGCGCCGACTGTTGAAAAGGAGTCCCAGACCCGCAGCCGCCAGTATACAAAGGCCAGGACGAGCAGGGACCACGCCGAGGCCAAAATGGCCCCAGGCATCATCAAGCCGTACCAACCGCCAACGGCATACAGCAGGACAGGAACGACCGTGCCGAGGAATATCCTGAGATAGGGTATTGAATGAGGCTGCATCTAATTGATCGCGTTTTTTGTGTCCGGCTGATTTTCATCCATGGAAAAAAGCGGCTCGGGATCAATCGGAACACCCTGCGCATACACAGTCAGGTGCAAATGCGCGCCGGTGACTCGTCCGGTAGCTCCGGAAAGGCCGATCTTCTGGCCCCGCTCCACTTCATCGCCTTTTTTTACCAACAACTTGGACATATGACAGTACATGGAAATTACACCATTTCCGTGATCAATATAGGCGCAATTGCCCGCGAAATAGAAATGACCGGTCAAAACGACCTTTCCGGCCTCTATCGCGTGAATGGGAGTTCCTGCATAGGCTCGGAAATCCAGCCCCCAATGACGTCGTTTGGTGTCACCATTGAATGTACGGCGAAGCCCGAAACGGCTGAGTTTTTTCCCTTTGACCGGAAGACGGAACGGAAGATGCCACAGGCGGACGGCTCCGCTGGAAGCCTTGGCCTCACGAACCAGAGCTTTTTCCGCCTTGATGCGTTTCAAGACCTTTGCTGGCGGCTTGACCATGCCGGGGGCCACGGTCAACTTTTCCGTGTCATATTTATGATCAACGACACGCACCATCTTGCGAAACCGGCGTTTATGACCGTCGACAACCAATTCTGCTTCCAGAGCATACACTCCGGTCTTGGCCCTGAGGCTTGTGCCGAGCATTGCTATGGAAGAAGTCAGCTCACCGTTTTGCTCCAGCTCAGGCTTCACCACGGCTCCGTTCCAGTGCAGATTCAAATCTTCAACCTTGGCACGGGAAACGATTTGAGCCAGAAAAGGCTGCCCCACGCCCACTTTCTGCGGGACGAAAATTTCCACGTTCTCCTGAGAAAAGGCAGGAAGAGCAGACAACAGGACGAGAACAAGCGAGAGAAACGCAGTGCGAATATGAATCATGTTAACAACTCGTAATGGATTATGAAGTTTCAGGATGCTTATTCCAGAAATTGATCAGCCGTATGGGAAAACAGGGGAGCCGGGTCCACCAGCTTACCCAGTACGCCGATGCTCAAATGCAGGTGCGCACCGGTTGCGCGGCCTGTGGAACCGGAGAGGCCAAGAATTTGTCCACGCTGCACGGTGTCACCCACTTTGATTTTGACCTCGGACATATGAAAATACATGGAAACAACACCGTTACCGTGGTCCACATACACGGAATTTCCGGCATAGTAATGATTGCCCACAAGGATGACCTTTCCGTCGGCAACGCATTTGATGGGCGTTCCCTTGGGTGCGCTGAAATCCATGCCCCGATGCGGGTTCTTTGGTTTCTTGTTCAGAAAACGTCGCAACCCGTAGACGCTTGTCACCTTGCCTTCAACCGGGCGCAGGAGTGGCAGGCTCCAACGGCGTACGGGAGAAATGGTATTTTTAGCCTTGGCGATGACTTTTCGCTCTGAAGCTATGCGATCGTAGACTTTCTTGGGAGGGGTTACCATTTTCTTGGGCAGAGTCAAATCCTGACGAGGAAACGTCTTGGCCGCCACGTTCACGTTCTTTTTGAAAGTCCGCCGCACACCGTCAACACTGGCCGTTACCACCAGTTCCATCGGTCCGGGCTTGGCGTTCAGCACATCGGTTCCCAGCATGGCCATGGCAATGTGCTTGTTGTTCCAGACGGAAATACCGGGCATGACTTCCTTACCCTGCCAATAGACGACCACTTCTTCCAGCACTTTCGAAGAGGTCAAACGCACAAGGAACGGCTCCCCGATGTCCACAGTCTTCGGCGCGGCAAAAAACAGTTGCGGCGCTGCCGCCGTTGCATTCACGTCCGTGGACAGGGTGACGTCATCCCCATCCTGTAGCCCGAATTGCGCAAAGGCCGACCCTGCACATAAAACCATGAACACGGCCAGACATACGGCCAAAACATGCCTATTGATCATTTATTCTCCTCGGCTTCATTCATGACCCGCGCCAGCACCGAACCGTCCCGCACACGGATATCAAGGACATCACCCGGCGTCACTTCGTCGGGACTCCTGAGAAATTTACCATTCTTGCGCACACGAACCAGGCCATACCCCTGTTCAAGAGGGCGCTCCGGGTTCAAGGCATTAAGCGAGGCCGCGGCGGTTTCAAATCCGGCGGAAGAACGTTCCAGCAGACGCTCCATGGCTACTTGCAGCCCGTGTCCCAAGCTCTGTACGGTTCGCCCTTTTTGATTGATGGCCTCAACGCCGTGCGCCCGGACCAATCTTCTGGTCAACGATACGGTTCTGTCCACATTGTCCCGTACCATACGATTTGCGGCACTCTGCAAACGCTCCGCCAGCGAATGGAACGTCTCGGCCTGCTGCGCAAGCCTGCGTTCGGGGGAAAGCAAAACAAGAGCCCGCCGCAGCTGAGAAAAATCAGCCTCCCGGTCCCGCAGCATGGAATGGTACGCCCGGGCAAGCGCGATTTCAAGCCGGTCCACCTGTTGCGACAGGGTCTCACGCCTGGGCCAGAGTTCCTGTGCGGCATGGCTCGGAGTAGCCACTCGATGATCAGCCACAAAATCCGCAATGGACACATCCGGCTCATGACCGACCCCGCATACCACCGGAATCTGTGAGCGAAAAATCGCGTCTGCCACAGGCTCGGTATTGAAGGCCCACAAATCCTCCAGCGAACCGCCGCCGCGAATGAGCACGGCAACTTCGGCCCACTGCTCTTCGCTCACCATGTCCAAGGCTTGGGCAATCTGTTCCGGCGCCCTGTCCCCTTGTACAAGCGTCGGGTAGATGCGAATTTCCGATCCGGTTCCACGGACTTCGGACAAGCGCAAAAAATCGCGAATGGCCGCGCCATGTGGTGAAGTGACCACCGCAACCCGGGCAGGGTTGGACGGAACGGCCATTTTTCGGGCTTCATCGAAATAGCCCTTGTCCGACAGCTTTTTTTTGAGCGCTTCAAAGGCCATGCGCAGATCGCCCACGCCCTGCTCCTGTACCAGTTCGGCCACAAGCTGATATTGGCCGCGCGGCTCGAACACGTTGAGACGCCCGGCACAAAGCACTTCCATGCCGTCCTCAAGCCGTTGGTTCAAGGCTGGCCCTACGGATTCCTCTATCTCGCCGGTCAAAGGATTGATTGTTTCGTCACCACGGGCCTGCGGCTCCGATGCACGCTGTGCGCCCCTGAACCAGACCGTGCCCAGTACAGCGTCGCCGTCTGTGAGGGAAAAATAGATATGTCCGCTGGCCGGACGGGCAAGGTTGCTGATTTGCCCCCGGACCCAGACAAAGGGAAACTCCGCCTCCAGCAGATCTTTCACTGCGCGGGTCAATTCGGAAACGGACAGGATGGCGGGCAAGACTGGCCTCCGGCACCTCGGCCTCCTCGTTAAAAGGAAGCCGTGGGATCAGACGTTATGTCGGCTCATGAAGCTGCCCCGGGGGCAACGATAAACCTGTTGCCCCAAGCGCTCGCCGGTTCGAAGAAACGCCAGGGCATTCGGGAAGGGGCTCCCAAAAAATGCCCTTACTCCGTCACCACAGCCACACCGGCGCCGATCATGACTGCCCCCGCACTGCGGTTGACTATCTTCCACAGCCGCGTTGAACAGGCGACACGCCCTCCCTTGCTGGCGAGCCACGCATAGCCCACCATGGTGGAAAGCACCGTTGGCAAAATCAGACAAGCCACAAGAGCCATGTCCGCGCCGTCAAGTTGAGCCATGTTTACAAAACCGGGCAGAAAACCACAATAGAAAGCTATGACCTTGGGGTTGCTGAGGCTCACGCACATGCCGCCCAACAGGGTTCGGGCATAGCTTTTGTGAGCAGGTGCCATGGGGTTTGCATCGTCGCCAGCCTGTGGCTTGGCCAGCCAACAACGTATACCCAGATACACAAGGTAGGCCGCACCGGCGATTTTGAGAACAACGAAAGCCTCCCCCATGGTGGAAGCAATCCATCCCATACCGAACATGGCCAGCATGAGATAGACGAAATCTCCTGTAACCAGCCCGGCTCCCCAAAAGACTCCCGTACCGAATCCACGGGACAGACTCTGGGCAATAAGCGCGGTTACTCCCGGTCCTGGAAGCAATGCAAACAGAAATGAGGCCACGACCAACCCGACAGCGCTTTCAATGGTCATATTCCTTGTCCCGTCGCATTGCGCCAAATACAATGCCGTCAGAAGTTTTTATAAGCGAATTATGGGGAACTTCTTATGGGAAAAGAAGTTCCCCGTTCTGTTTTGTTATTTCAATCCCCAGGCCTGCCAGATGGACTCCCTCCACTTGGCAAACGCTTCGGCAAAACCGTCCAGAGGCAACTCGATGCGTTCTCCGGTCTTGCGATCCTTGGCTTCGACAATACCGTTCTTGAGTCCCTTGCCACCAAGAACCAGCTGCATGGGGTAGCCGATGAGGTCGGCGTCCGCAAACTTGACGCCCGGACGTTCCTTGCGGTCATCGTAACAAATGTCCACGTCCATGTCCTGAATGGCTTCATACAGTTCCAGAGCCTTTTCATTCACGGCTTCGTCCTTGCCGCCAAGAGAAATGAGGCAAACCTCGAACGGAGCGATGGACGGTGGAAAAATGCAACCGTTTTCATCGTAGTTCTGCTCAATGGCGGAAGCCACGATGCGCGAAATTCCGATGCCGTAACAGCCCATGACAAGAACCTGATCCTTGCCGTTTTCATCAAGGAAGGTTGCGCCCATCTTTTCGGAATATTTTGCTCCGAGCTTGAACACGTGGCCCACTTCGATCCCCTTGGTGAATTCAATGGCTGCGCCACATTCCGGGCAGGGATCAGTCTCGGTGATGACCCGCAGGTCGACGTATTGTTCCACTTCACAATCGCGGGAAAGGGACAAGTGGCGTACGTGGGTATCCGCCTTGTTGCCGCCGGCAACCCAATCCGTGGCGCACTGCAATTCGCTATCGGCCACAATACGCACGCCCTTCCTGAGGCCGTGCGGTCCGGCAAACCCTACGGGCGCACCGGTCAGATCTCGAACGGTGGCTTCGTCCGCCATGTCGATTTCGTTGCCACCCAACAGGTTGCGCAATTTGGCGTCATTGACTTCGCGATCACCGCGAACCAAGGCAGCAACCGGTTCGCCGTCCACGACAAACAGCAGGGTCTTGATCAGCGCCGAGGCTGCAATGCCCAAAAATTCGCAGACTTCTTCCACGGTGTGTCTGTTTGGGGTATCCACCTCTTCCAACTCGGGACAGGCGGCATCGCAAACATCACCCGAAGCCACTACCTTGGCCTTTTCAAGGTTGGCCGCATAGTCACAGGCCGTACAGGAAGCAATGGTATCTTCACCGGTTTCTGCAAGTACCATGAACTCATGGGAAAAATCGCCACCAATAGCGCCGGAGTCCGCCTGTACCGGCTTGAAACGCAACCCGATACGGGCAAAGGCCTTCTTGTAAGCCTCGAACATGGCCCGATAGGATTTTTCGGCTCCGGCATCATCCCTGTCAAAGGAGTAGGCGTCCTTCATGATGAACTCGCGGCCACGCATGAGCCCGAACCGGGGGCGAATTTCGTCGCGGAACTTGGTCTGTACCTGATAGAGATTCAACGGCAGTTGCTTGTAGGAACGCACTTCGCCGCGAACGAGGTCGGTAATGACTTCCTCATGCGTGGGGCCGAGGCAATAGTCACGGCCATGACGGTCATTGAAGCGCAGCAGCTCCTTGCCGTAGTAGTCCCAGCGGCCCGTTTCCTTCCAGAGGTCCGCAGGCTGGACCGAAGGCATGAGCACTTCCAACGCACCGGCCCGATCCATTTCCCGGCGTACGATGTCGGCCACCTTGTTGATACTGCGCAGGCCGAGTGGCAGGTAGTTGTAAATGCCGCTGGTAAGCTTGCGGATCATGCCCGCACGGATCAACAGTTTGTGGGAAACCACCTCGGCCTCGGACGGGGCCTCTTTCAGGGTGGGAATATAGTATCGGGACAACTTCATCCGGTGTTTCTCCTTTCTTGCAAAAACTCTTGTATTTCCTTCATAAATTCCGGAAGCAAATTTTCATCGCCCTTGACCTTGCGAATAACCTCGCCCTTCCTGAAAATCATGCCCAATCCGCGGCCGCCAGCGATGCCTATGTCGGCTTCGCGCGCTTCTCCCGGGCCATTGACCACACATCCCATGACCGCCACGGTAAACACCTCGTCCACGCCGCGCAGGGCATCCTCTACCCGACTGGCAAGATCGATGAGATTGATCTCCGTGCGTCCGCATGTGGGGCAGGAAACAATCTCCGGGCCACGTTGCCGCAATCCCAGAGACCGCAGAATTTCCCACGCCACACCCGGTTCGGCAACAGGATCGTGGGTCAGGCTCACCCGCAAGGTATCGCCCAATCCCTGCCACAGCAGAATCCCCAGCCCGACAGAGGACTTCACTGCTCCGCGCACAAGGGTTCCGGCTTCTGTGATGCCGATATGCAGGGGATAATCCACTTTTTGGGCCAACAGCTCATAGGCCCTGACCGTGGTCAGCACGGACGAGGATTTGAGAGATATCTTGGTTTGAAAGAAGTCGCGCGCTTCCAGCAGGGCAACGTGCTCCATGGCACTTTCCACCATGGCTTCGGGGGTCGGGCCTCCATATTTGGCCAGCAGCGTCTTGCTTAATGAACCACCGTTCACGCCGATACGGATAGGGGCCCCGCATTCAGAGGCTGCGCGGACAACTGCATCCACCTTGTTTTCTCCTCCGATATTCCCGGGATTGATGCGCAATCCGTCCATACCGGAATCCAGCGCCGCCAAGGCCAGACGGTAGTCAAAATGAATGTCTGCAATAAGCGGCACCGGCGACAGGGAGCGAATGGATTCGAGCGCTTTGGCGGCCTTCATGTCCGGCACGGCAAGGCGCACGATTTCACATCCGGCTTCGGCCAGCTGCCGGACCTGAGCCACGGTTGCGTGTTTATCGCGAGTATCCGTATTGCACATGCTCTGCACACGGACTGGATTATCCCCGCCAATGCCAACATTGCCTACGGAGATGCTTCGGGTTTTCCTGCGTTCCATAAGGTTGGGGATGATACTGCATTCGCCATCGAAAGCCAAGCAGCCAACGCGTAATGCGAACAGAAATGAGCCTTCTTTTCGGTGAAAAGAAGGCTCTTATTCCAAACGATGTGTTTGAAAGGATCAAAGCTGCGCGTATTGTTCTTTTTTTTCTGCGGCAAAATCAATAACAGCGCCGTTCAACCCTGTGCCTAAAGCCTTGGGAAACGGAGCAACACCATAGTTGGACACGTCAGCCCTGATCGAGGTTGAACGGGTTGGGACGTTGTTGCCATTCCCGTTCAAGCGAAAGAACTCCAACGTCCGTTGCATGGCCATGGCCTGCCCGGCCAATTCCTCGGTCGTGGCCGCCATTTCCTCGGCTGCGGAAGCATTGTTCTGTACGATCTGATCAAGCTGTTCCACGGCCTTGCCTATTTGCTCCGCGCTGGCTTTCTGCTCGGCACTGGCCCCGGAAATTCCCTGAACAAGGTCTGCGGTTTTGCGGATATCCGGAACCAGATTGTCCAGCATGGCTCCGGCACGCTCGGCCACCTGGACGCTTGCCGAGGACAATTCTCCAATTTCCATTGCGGACTCACCGCTTTTTTCCGCAAGTTTGCGGACCTCGGCAGCGACGACGGCAAAGCCCTTGCCATGTTCTCCTGCCCGAGCAGCCTCAATGGCGGCATTCAAGGCCAACAAATTGGTCTGCCGCGCGATTTCCTCAATAACGCCAATCTGCTCGGCTATGTCACGCATGGCCGATACGGACTTACGGACAATACGCCCACTTTGCTCGGCATCGTTGGCAGCCCTGTCCGCAATAATCTCCGTTTCAGTAGCCAGATCCGTATTCTGCACTGTGCTGCCCACAATCTGCTGAACGGCTGCGGACACCTGCTCAACGGAAGCAGCCTGTTCGGTTGCGCCTTCGGAAAGGCTCCCGGCGGTGGCAGCCAGCTCCTCACTTCCGGAGGAAACATTCCCCCCAGCGGCCTGGATGTCGGAAACAATACGCCCCAAACGCCTCACCATGCCGGACAGGGACGAACACAGAATACCGACCTCGTCTTTCTGGTCCACGTCGAGCGTACGGGTCAGGTCTCCTTGTGAAACAGCCTCCGCATAATCAACCCCTTTCGCCAATGGCCCTGAAATGCCTTTGGAAATAAGCAGAGCCGTGGCAATTCCGATAACAAGTGCGGCCACGGAAAGCACTACGATAAGCAGTACAGCCTGAGCGCTTTCCTCCTGCACCAGAGGTCCAAGAGCATCCTGATCGGCCTTGATGGACAGCTTGACCTCTTCCACGGCCTCGGCAATGCCCGGCCCCAAAACATTAAGGGAATTGGCAACAATATCTCTATTTTGATGAAAGATCAGTGAGGAGACTTCCTGTACGCCGGAGGTATACATGCGCAGACCTTCCCGCACCTTGTTCAGCAGAGTAATACGCTCCGGCTGCTTCAGTTCCATTTCCAGCGTGTCCAACATATTTCCGCAAGCAACCATCTCTTCCCTGGCCTTGGCAAGCACCGGCACTTCATTGGACTCCAAAAATCTGGCCGTATAAAGACGAAACATCAATAGATTCCGCATGGCCGACGACACGTGATACACCACGTCCGCACGCCCGTCTGCCCGAGTGGATTCCATGATCCGGGTAAGATTTTCTTCCATGGCCACACCATGAACACCAAGAATGTCATGAACCTGTTTGTTGCGCCGGTCACGCACTTGGACCAACGCGGAAAACGATTTGCCGTATTGAACAAACTCATCAAGAGCCTTCCCAAGCATTTTGACACGTTCCGGTTTATGAATACGCTGCTGAATTTGCGAAAAAAAATCCGTCGTATGTGCATAGTAATTGTCAAAATCCCGTTTGCTTGCTTCGCTTCCTGTCTGGAGAAAATCCTTCATGCTCATGCGTGCCATTAGCATGTGGGATTGCACCCTGCCGAGCAGGACCGAATCCACGGCCAGTTTCCGGTATTGCGTGAAGTTGTCCAAGCCTGCCCGCAAGCCGTGATAGGATACGCCACCAACGAGTACCAACAAGAACAGCGCAATGCCGAATCCCAGCCACAGCTTCAATGAAATCTTCATGTTCTTGAGCATAAAATCCTCGTGTCTGCAATTAATTGACAATAGTCATCGTTACTATTTGTAGGCATGGATATCCTTCTAATATTCCCCACCCCTCCATGCAGCCAGGCACGGCTACGTCATGCGCCGCTATTGCAGGCGCTATTGAAAAGATAAAATAGTTGCAAGACAGAACGAATTGCAAAAAAACATGCCCGTTTCCTTATCCTCGACAACGGAACGCCCCATGTATCCCGTTACGGGACACCGCTCCGTCAGAAACAGCAACTAGCAGGACGGACTGGAATTAGGCTCCCGAAGAGGTTACAAATCCAAGGCGTTCATGTAACGCAAAAATAAAAAACTGAAGTTTGGAGACAATACGTAAAACGAGTCGTTTGATCAGAAGCATCCCGGCAAAGGCGACACCTTGCTGCCAAAAACAACCGGATCAAACAGAATCTCGTTCATGCATAGGAAGGGAATCCGTCGAAGAGCAGGCTGGCATCAAAGTCAAACACGGTATAGCCGACAGGCATATTCCCGCCAAATCCGCTGGCGGCATCCGCCGCCTTTTGTACCAACAGAGCCAACAAGGCATTACGCGCAGGATCGGCGCTGATGGAATCCAGCACCTGTCGGGCCGTATTTGCCGTTGCGGCCTGCCGAACCAAAGCCCGAGCGATACCGGCCCGGTCACACATCTCCGCGAGCATGGTGAAATCCACAGGATGCGTCTTGGCGTGTGTGTATTCCAGCCCTTGCGCATGTTTCACCAGTTTGCCAAAAAAAATGGCCCAGGAAACACTGGCAAAACCACGCTCAAACGCAGCCTGCATGGAAAAAGAAAAAAAATCCGCAGCCTGCACCATGGCCAGCTCCGGGACTTGGGGATACAACTCACGGTAAAATCGTTCACTCCGGCGGCCAGTGGTAAAAACCACGCTTTCCAGCCCTTGGGCACGGGCAACATCCAGAGCCTCGGCAATGGAAGCCTTCCACGAATCGTGTGAATAGGGACGCACGATGCCGTGTGTACCGAGAATGGAAATGCCGCCGACAATGCCCAGACGAGGATTCATGGTCTTTCGGGCAAGTCGCTCCCCTTCCGGTACCTCAACCCGCACGGCGATACGACCTGTTTCCAGTCCTTCCGCCTCTTCAAGGGCGGCACCGGCAATCTGTTCCCGCGGTGCCGGATTGATGGCAGCTCGACCAACCGCAACAGGCAACCCCGGCAGGGTTACCCGACCGACGCCCTTGCCTCCGCTCACCCTGACATGCAATCCGTCAATATCCGCCCCCTGCCGCAACGAAACAACGGCCTGGATTTCACAACCATGCGTTACATCGGGGTCGTCGCCGCCATCCTTGATCACAGTCACGCGCACTGCGCCGTTCTCCGGTACAACGGCATGCACCGGAACAACCAAACGATTGCCGTCCGGCAAGGGGGTATCAACTTCGGTCGGTATATGACCGGTAAGAAGATAGCGAACACCGGCCTTGGCCGCAGCCGAGGCGGATGTTCCCGTGGTGTATCCGTTGCGCAAAGGCGTGTTTGAAGCCATACGAATGATTCTTGAAATTGAAAGGAAAACGGCAAGGCCGCAACATTGCTACAGCGGCTCAACCCGCTTGGGGTGTTCATACAAAAATACGCCAGCTGCGGAAACAATATTTTCTATCATGTTGGTGAACAGCACCATGTGCAAAGGATACAGGCCATACCAGTACGCCAGTCCGAACAGGCCGCGCGGCATGAAGCTGGCCTCCATGCGCAATTCCACCATGTTCTCCCATTGGGGTGTCAGGCGGAATTCCAGCACAGCCTCGCCCGGCAGCCGCATTTCGGCCCGCAGCAACAGACGGCGGTTTTCATCCACATCCACCACACGCCAGAAATCGAGCGCATCACCGACTCGGGCCTTGTCCGGATCACGCCGCCCCCGCGATGTTCCCGGCCCGGTCATCAAACGGTCCAGCCAGCCGCGCAAGCGCCAGAGCGGATCGCCGTAATACCAGCCGTGCTCCCCGCCAATACGTTCCACGGTCTTCCAGACATGTCCGACGTCCCCCTGAAAACGGGCCGCAAAACAGACCTTCTTGACAGTGCCGCCCGCATACGAGGCATCGTGATGGGCAGCCCATTCAGGAATACAGGCGTCCCCCACGTCGAAACAATTGGAGTCCACGGCCATTCGTTCCGTCTTCTGCACGGCGCGTCGAATGGCCACACGGCAGGATACAAGCTCCTGCGGCACCATGGACCGGATACGCTCATCCCTGCAAATAACCTCATTACGCAAGCCGTCAACCAAGGGACGCACCAGACCCACAGGGATGGGCGTGACCAGATTGACCCAATAGGACGAGAGACGCGGAGATACAAAAGGCACAGCAATAAGCTTCGGCCTGCGGATACCGGCTTCCTGCGCATACAGAGAAAACAGCTCGGCGTATGTCAGTACGTCCGGGCCGCCGATATCCAGTATTTGACCGGCAGTATCCTCGTTTTCAAGGCACCCTTCCAGATACCCGAGCACGTTGAGGATGGAAATCGGTTGACAAAGCGTATTGACCCAACGGGGCGTCAGCATGACGGGAAGACGATCGCACAGGTATCGAAGTATTTCGAAGGAAGCGCTGCCAGACCCCAGAATCATGGCTGCACGAAGCGTGGTGCAGCGAGCCTGCCCCAGAGCCAGAATCCGCCCGACCTCCGCCCGTGAACGAAGGTGCGCGCTGAGCGGCTTGCCTTCCTGATCTTCTCCCAGACCACTGAGATAAATAATCCGGCGCAGCCCCATCTCGTTGGCCGCTTCGACCATGTTGTAAGCGGCCCGGCGGTCCATGTCGGAAAAATCGCCATGCAGCCGGGTCATGGAATGAACAAGATAAAATGCCGTGTCACATTCCTGAACGGCACGCATTATGGAGGAAGGATCAAAAAGGTCGGCCTGAACGGCCTCAAGATTGGGGTGATTCCCCCAGGGACGGGCCATTATTTTTTCTACGGAACGCCCGGCAGCGCGGACAGAAATCCCCTTTTCCAAAAGCCGCGGCACGAGACGGCCGCCCACATAGCCGGTGGAACCGAGAACCAGAATCCGTTTTCCACGCTTCATAGTGACCTACCACCAGTCTTGTTGTTCCCATCCCTTTGCTTTCATACACTTTTCAAACAGATCCGTCCGGGCCTCGGCATTGCCGGAACTATCTGAGTAGGTTTCGTTCAATTCCTGCGTGCAGCGAGTCGAATCTTCCTCAAAAGCCCTGTCCTGCTTGCGAGGATCTGCAATATTGGGATGAACCCAATCCGTTGTCCGGCATGCGCTCAAAAGCAAAAACATGCCCAGCAAAGCAACCGGGATGAAAAATTGTTTTCCGCTCATTCTTCTTTCAGCTCCCTACTCATCAACTCTTTAACAGCCTGACCGGCTTCCTTACCTTCGTAAATGATTTTATAGACCTGCTCGGTAATGGGCAGTTCAACACCCTTGGCACGGGACAGATCGTAAAGGGACTTGGTGGTCTTCACGCCTTCGGCCACGGCTTTCATCTCGCCGGTAATGGCTTCAAGGCTCATGCCGCGCCCCAATTTGAGGCCCACCTGCCGGTTGCGGGAAAGATCGCCAGTACAGGTCAGCACCAGATCTCCCATGCCGGAAAGGCCCATGAACGTTTTTGCGTTCGCGCCCATGGCCTGCCCCAGACGACTCATTTCCGCCAGTCCGCGTGTAATAAGCGCAGCTCTGGCGTCCAGACCGAACTCAAGTCCGTCCGCGATGCCTGTGGCGATGGCCATGACGTTTTTCATGGCTCCTCCCAATTCCACGCCGCGATAGTCGGGAGTGGAATAGACGCGGAAAAACGAATTGGAAAACAGCTCGCGAAGTTCGCGGCCGAGTTCCGGATCCTTGCACCCCAATGACACTGAAGTGGGCATGGCGCGCGCGACTTCGGCCGCAAAGGACGGGCCGGAAAGGACCGCATATTGCGGATCGGAACCCCGCAGGGCATCTTCAATCACAACAGACATGGGCGAGAGCGTGTCCAGCTCTATTCCCTTGCTCGCGCAGACGACCACCGGCCTGTGCCCCATCAGCTCACGAAACCGCTCAAGAGATACCCGGATGAACTGGCTTGGAATAACCACCAGAAAGACGCCGGCCCCGGCAAACGCTTCTTTCGGGTCACTGGTTACAGCCAGCTTCCTGCTCAAAGCCATACCCGGGAGATATGAGCTGTTCATGCCGGATTCCCGGATCTCGGCAACCACATCAGGCTCGCGTGCCCAAAGCATGGTTTCACGCCCGGCTCCGGCCAGCATGCTTGCAAGAGCGGTTCCCCAGGCTCCTGCGCCAAGCACTGCTATCTTCATAAAATCGGTTCTCCTGATTTGGGGTGAAATTTCCGGGGAAGACTACCCGGACGCGGGACGTCTGGCAAGGCACAGCCGTCGAAGCAACCCTTCGGACAAAGTTCGCCGTTCCGTCTCTGTTTGAAAAGTCCGCTCGGCGAGTCAGGGCTTTTCCGCCCAAAGGATAAATACGGGATTCTGGGCCTTGAACCGCAAATCTCCGGCAAGACGGTCCGAGGCATTGGCTTGCAATTGGGTGACCCCGAACTGCCAGCCCAGCTGCTCCATTGTGGCGCGGGCTTCCAGCAGCGTATCCAGCAGAATACAATGCAGGACCATGCGGCCGCTGGATTTAAGGCGTTCGCAGGCATCATGCAACAGACCTGCTCCCTGATTGGATTCCCCGCCAAGCCCGCCGCCAATGAAAATTCGATCAGGGTCGGGCATTGCTTGCAGACATTCGGGCATGGAACCATGAACGACTTCCACCATCCATGCCCCGGTCCGGCGCTGGTTTTCACGAATCATGGCAGCGCGGGTCTTGTCCCGCTCCACGGCATAGACGTGTCCGGAACGCGCCAGATGTGACGCCTCGATAGCCACGGAACCGCACCCGGCGCCCAAATCCCAAACCACGGAACTCGGTTCGACGGCCAACAGGGAAAGCCCCGCAGCCCGAACAGGCAGCTTGGTGATCAAACCACGCTGATGAAGGTAGAAATGATCGGGAATACCAAGATGAAGCGAAAGTTCCGGTGGATATTCACGCTCCAGAAACACAAGATTCAGGGGCGAGAATTCCATACCCCATGTTTCCTGAAGCCCCAGTTGACGTACCCGTTCGCGTTCGGTGCCCAAATCTTCAAGCACGGTCATGCTGAAACCGTCCGCCCCGCGTTCCAGCATGGCCCGGGCGACCTCGGCAGGTCCGTTGTCCTGATCCGTAAATACGGCGATGGTATCCGAATGGACCAGAGAAGAAAAAAGCGGAGTATAGTCGTTACGGCCATGCAATGACACGAACGCCGTCTTTTCCCAACTCACGCCAAGACGGGCCGCTGCAAGTTGCACCGTGGTCAGGGATGGCAGCACACGCAGATTTTCACGTCCCAGCTCTCGGGCAAGCGCCTTGCCGATACCGAAAAATAACGGGTCGCCGTCAGCCAGGACCACAACGCGCCTTCCGTTTTCCGCCACAGACCGGACCGTGTCCAATACGGCCGAAAGCGGCGACGTAACGGCCAGACGATCAGCCTCGGGGCACCATTGCCGCGGGCAGGCGTCCAGAAGCCTGTGTCCGCCCACCAACAAAGCAGCGGACTGTAACATCTCCCGGACCTCGTGCGTGAGGGATAAATCGCCGGGGCGCATGCCCAGCACCAATACGGGTTCATTGAAGAACATGATCCGTTCTACAATGTTACGCTACAGTATGGAAGAAACTTTTATGAACAAAACAACGGCCTCTTGCCTTTGCGCGCCTCACAGGTCACAGTCATTCGTATGAAACCTGCAACCGGGGAACGCGGACTTTGGGCATGGGCCGTATATGATTGGGCGAATGCCGGCTTCTGCACATTGGTGCAAACATTTGTATTCGCGGCCTATTTCACCCGTTCCGTTGCAGCGGATCAGGCCTCGGGCACGGCACTGTGGGGCAATACCATGGGCATTGCCGGACTGTTTATCGGCATCGGCGGGCCACTCATGGGAGCCTTGGCGGATGCTTCCGGCCGACGCAAACCGTGGATCGGAGCCTTCACTATGCTCTGCATCACGGCAACTGCCCTGCTCTGGTTCATCCAGCCTTCCACGAATTTCATCCTTCCCGCACTGATACTGGTATGCGTCGGCACCATCGGTTCCGAATATGCCAACATTTTCTACAATGCCATGCTTCCGGACCTGACCGAACGTTCGCGTATGGGGCGCTGGTCCGGGTGGGGATGGGGCATGGGATACGCAGGAGGATTAATGTGCCTCCTTCTGGCCTTGTATGGATTTGTGGACCGGAACGCTTTTTTCTCCCTTCCGAGAACAAATGCCGAACATGTTCGCGCCACAATGCTTCTTTCCGCAATCTGGTATATGGGATTCAGCCTGCCGCTTTTTTTCAGGACACCGGACACCCCGCACACCGGACGCAGCCCTCGCCAGGCCGTAAAGAATGCCATACGGCAACTGTACCAGTCCCTTGTCCGAATACGGCAATACAAATCCATTGCGATTTTCCTGCTGGCACGCATGCTATACAATGACGGGCTGACCACCATGTTCGCATTCGGCGGCATTTATGCGGCCGGAACCTTCGGCATGCAACCGGACGAGGTCATCCTTTTCGGAATCGGCCTGAATGTAACGGCCGGATTGGGAGCGGCCTTTTTTGCATGGATCGACGACAAAACCGGGCCCAAGACCGTTATTATGGGGGCGCTACTGGGCTTGACAGGTTGCGGACTCGCCATGCTCACGGTAAAGACCAAATCGATGTTCTGGATTTTCGGACTGTTGCTCGGTATATTCGTTGGCCCGGCACAGGCTTCCAGCCGCACGTGGCTGGCCCATGCGGCCCCGCCCGAACTGCGGGCACAAATGTTCGGTCTGTTCGCGCTTTCCGGCAAGTTGACAAGTTTTGCCGGGCCGCTGTTCGTAGGCTGGCTGACGCTTGCCTCCGGCAGCCAACGCATAGGCTTGACCGCGGTTATCGCCTTTTTTGCCACGGGTCTTGCACTCATGACTTTTGTGCCCCGCGTAAAAAATACAAACAACACCGTTCCAGGGAGGGACGACAATGCCTGATTTCCATCTTTTTCTGAACGACGAAGAAAAAAAATATCTCAAGGAACTGGTGATGCGCTCGATCTCCGATAAATTCGAGGGCAAAAACGATATGCCTGAGGCACCCGAATCCCATACGCTTCAACGCGAGCTTGGTGCCTTCGTGACCCTGAAGATCGATGGGCACCTTCGCGGATGTATCGGCAACGTGCAGGGGACGGGCGAACTGTATACCACCATATGGGAAATGGCCCGTGCGGCGGCTTTTCATGACCCGCGTTTCCCGTCACTTACACAGGAAGAACTGGAGCGCATAGATGTTGAAGTCTCCATCCTCGGTCCCATCAGGGAATGCCACTCGCCGCACCAGATAGAGGTCGGCGTCCACGGGTTGATCGTTTCCCGGGGAACCCATAGCGGCCTGCTGCTGCCTCAGGTGGCAACGGAATACGGATGGGACCGGGAAACATTTCTTGCCCATACCTGTGCCAAGGCCGGGCTGCCTGCGGATGCATGGAACAAGGTCGGTTCCACCCTGTTCTGGTTCGAAGCCGTTGTTTTCTAGTTCTTCGGATAAATAATCATTTTGCCACTGTATAAATTTCGTTATAAACGAAATATATTCTTACAGCCTTTTCCCCTGTGCCACCTCGGGAAATACCTTTTTTTGGGGAAAAGGCAGGAACGGGGGCAAACTTGCAATCGGCAAAAAACATTGATTCAACACAATCCGCAAATCATTCCGACAAGAAAGTCGCGAAACTGGCGGGCGTCAACCTTGAGCTGACTATGGGAAACGAACTGGTGGTCATGCTGCCGGGCCGTCCGGGAGGCTACCGCGGTTCGATCATAGGATTTGACGCCTATGAATATATTGTTGCCAACGTCCGGATGCCTCAGGCGATCCGCAGTTCCTTATCCTACCGGGATGAAATCATCGTCAAATACCTGAACGAAGGAACCGTATACGGCTTCCGCTCCAATATCCTCAACCACGTTACACGCCCCGCTCCACTCGTTTTTTTCACCTACCCGAACAGCATCGAGAAGCTGGATTTGCGCAGGGCTTCCCGTTTCAACTGCAACATAGACGGAACAATATATACCATGGAAGGCAAAGGCTATGACTGCCTTGTGCTCAACGTCAGCGAAACAGGGTGCATGGTAGCCGCATCCGCCAATGCACGCGATCCTCTCAACAACGTGGATGTGGACGACGATATGCTCGTGGCCATGCAGTTGGGAAGCCTTGGTACCATCAAGCTGCCCATCGCCATTAAAAATATATCCAAGGAAAAGGGAACGGTCCGGTTCGGTTCGATGTTTCTGGACATCAGCGATGAAGAACGGTCGCTGCTCATCAGATACGTGGAGAAGATAGAAAGGCTCAGCCTGTAGCACCCCATGGGGGCTCGGAATGATTAAAAAAATATCCGTGGACGAACTTGCTCCGGGAATGGAGATCGTGCAGCTCAGTGCAGACGTATGGCACCAGCTGCCCTATCTTTATGCCAAGCCCGGCATCATCAAGGATGAAGCCGAGATACGGCGTATTCGCGCCAAAGGCTTTCTGCAAACGTTCATCCGTCTTGCCCCGTCCCCGGAAAACGAAGGGCTCTCCGACGAGGAGCGGCCCGAAAAACTCGTCAACATCCGCGAGGGAGATCCCCGCCGCAAACCACGCAAACCGTTCGCCCAGACAATAGAAAACGCCCGAAAAGCATACACGGAAGCTCTTGCACAGACCAAGCGGATCATCAATGACGTGAAGATGGGACGGCAGGTGGATTACATCTCGTCCGCCGCGGCCCTTGAAGGCGTGATAGAAACCGCAATGCAGAACTCGGACACCATCATCTGCCTGTCCAAGCTCTCAAGGTACGATTCCTACACGTATTCCCATAGCATCAATGTGGCTGCAATCTCCGTTGTTTTCGGCGAATACATCGGCCTTTCCCGCGCGGAACTCACCACGCTCGGGGTCGCGGGCATGATGCATGACCTGGGCAAAACAGCCATATCCAACAGAATCATCAACAAACGCGGCAGACTGACCCGCAGCGAATTTGAGCAGATCAAGAAACACCCGGTATACGGGCTGAATATCCTGCAAAAATCGGATGACATCCCCATGTCCGTGCTCCGGGCAGTGGAGGAACACCATGAGAAATACAATGGAACGGGGTATCCGCACGGGCTGACAAAAGACGACATCAGCGTGTTCGGGCGTATCTTGAGCATGGCCGACGTTTACGACGCACTGACCAGTGACCGTTCCTACAAACACGCCATCCTGCCGAACAAGGCGCTAGCCATCATGTACGGCATGCGTGATCAGGATTTTTGTGCCCGGGAAGTCCAGATGTTCATCAAATGTCTGGGTATCTTCCCCTCGGGCAGTCTGGTTCGACTGAATACGGGCGATTATGGAGTCGTGTTCGAAAGCAACCCGGAAAAGCCTTTGCTGCCGAAGATAAAAGTGATTCTGGACGAGGATTTGCACCCCATACCGGCACAACTGGTCGACCTGGCCATTCCCGACAACGGCAATGCCTTGAAAATCATGGAATGCGCAGACCCGGCCCAACACAAGGTCAACCTGCGCCCCTACTTCATTGCACATAAGGATTTGCCACAGCAGGAAGAAAAAGGCTAAACCGAGAAAACGGACCAACGGCATTTTGAAAAGAGGAAGCGCTTCATGGAATACGATATCTGGATCGGGCTGTTCGCACTGATGGGAGTTCTGCTCATTATCCGCACAATCATGACCAGGAAAAACAAACGCAAGGTCATGCGCGTGAATCCGGAAACCGTGAACGCATCCAGAGAGATCATCATGAAGGTTCTGCCCATGGTGGAAGACGAATCCACGTCCTTGCGCGAAATGCATTCCCTTCCCTGCGAAAAGGATCGCGTAAAAAGTGCGGCCAAGATCATGGCCTACTGCTTTAACCGCAACAACCAATACGAAGAGTTGGCCCGCATCCGGCGCTGCTTTGTCAGCCTTTCACGCTTTCAGGACGACTCGCTGGACGAGGAAGAACGCAAACGCAGGGCAGAACGCGAGCACAGCCAATTGAAACGAGAAATAGACGACTATCTGGCCAAGCACTTCGGCTGACTATTCTTTCCTTCCCTTGTTGCGGCTTCTGATATCCGAAAATTCGCGGCGCAATCGATCCATGACATGCTCATAGCCTCCGGGAGAATGAGGAACCGTGCAATAGGTGCAGTCCTTGACGCCGTCCTTGGTGCGGCGGGGTTGGCCGCCACAGTGATCCAGAAAATACAACGGGCAGAAACAGAAAAGGCAATTGAACGTTTCCGGGTCTGCGCCTTCATGGCAGGGGAAATACTTGCACTCCCTGTTACTGAAAAAACGATAGCTGTTACTCATGAATACTGTAGTCCGGCTAGTCGAAATTTATGGACGATGATGGCCGTTCGCACTCGCCGGCCTTGGGAAATTCATTGAACGGGAACGGTTTCGTATTCTCGTTCAATGTGGAGTAGCGCAACAGCCGGTAAGCAAAGCATGAAAGGCGGTTGGAAAACCGGCGCAAGGGTTCGCTGTTCTTGCGCGCGATGAGCATATATACGAACTGGAACAGCACCGAGGCCTGAACCAGAATTCGTACCAATTCGAATACCAGCAGGCAGACCAGCGTGATCAGAAATCGCTTGAGAATGGCTATACGGTCCACATTGATTTCAATAGGCATAACGCACTCCTTGTTTTTCTCCATATTGCAGGAAATTCGGAAACCGGCCAACAGTATGCCATGATTTCATGGCGGTTTCACTTCCATCATGCGGAAGCAGAATATGCATGGACTCGCTCTCTTGCAAGCTCGGCATTCCGTCCGCCTTCATGCTGAATTACATTTGACAAGCATGGGAAAATAGGTTTTGCCGGACAGTAGGAAGTCCCCTTCAAACACAAATTGAACAGCCTTATCAATGCAAAAAAAACAGATTGTAACAACAATACTCACCTTCACATTCGCGGCAATACTCATGTCGCTGCCGGCACAGGCGCAACGTCCACTTATCGTGGCATGCCCGGAATATCCGCCGTGGAAGATCATCCATGAAGATGGCACGTTCGGAGGGATAGATATCGAACTTATCCGGGAAATTGCCAAACGGCTTGAGTTACCTGTCGTTTTTCAGGAAATGACGTGGCACCGGGCGGTATACATGCTCAAGACCGGTGAGGTGGACATGCTGTCCAACATGTTCAAATCCGCGGAACGGGAAAAATTCGTTCATTTTCTGGCACCGCCCTATCGGCGCGAAAGCCGGGTTGCATTCTATGTTCCCAAAGGCGAGGAAAAACGGATACGCCGATATGAAGATCTGTTACGCCTGCGAATCGGTACCATCAAAGGCATCTTGTATTTCCCGCGCTTTGATAAGGACACGAGATTGGATAAAAAACCCGTCATGGCTGAGTTGCAAAATCCAACCAAACTCCTGCACGGACACATCGATACCTTTGTGGAAACGGAGGTGGCAGGAGATTGGACCATCAAGCAGTCGGGATTGAGCGGCAAAATAGTCAAGGCCGAGTACATCCACGTCAAAAAAAAGCCCGTCTACCTCGTGCTCTCAAAAAACTCCCCATACTCGACTCTGCTTGATGATTTCAATCTGACGCTGAAAAATCTGATTCAGGAAGGAACTGTCCAGCGAATCATCGACCGCCATTGCAGCAAGGCCGGAAACATGCAGGCCAAAAGCTGACACGGATGGCCGGCAAACAGCCTTCTATGGATAAACAAAAGCTGCCAAAGCTCCGATTGGAGCTTTGGCAGCTCTGCTTAAATGCTCTTATTCCGTATGCGCGGCAAGAAACATGGATTTTGACAATGCCTGGAAAAAGCTTTGGTAAATATCAGGATCGTTGATGGGAGAGAGTCCATACTGGGCGTTGGCGCGAATCGTCGTCTGTTTTTCCCCTCTCGGGATGGCGACAACGGTCATGCGGATCCTTGCTCCGCTGAACTTGGTGGCGGAAACAGAGCCCAGTTGAAACGAGGCTTTATCGATGACAAAACCCAAATCCTGTAATGTCGCAATCACAGTTTGCAATGTCTTCTTTTTGTCGCCCGTATCAAAATAGCGAGTTTGCATTGCACGCATTTTAACTTGTGACCCAGCATCGCTATCCAGAATATTCTTCTTGGCTGTCTGGCAGCCGGCCAACAAACCCAAAACAATAATACAAAGAATCAAACTATATTTTTTCATATCTGATTAGCCTCAAGAAAAATTGACTTGGAAAGTTTCGCGAAAAACTCCTTATAGATATCAACATCGTTGATCTGTTGTTGATAACTGAGCTGTCCAAGCTGGTTAAACACCTCCCGCTGGAAAGTTACCCGCACCGCAGTCACCCCGGGAATGTCATTGACACCAAGAAGCAAATGCATATTATTGGTAAGCGAATCCGCGGTTCCATCCGCCAGGAATTGCGCTATACGCTTAGAGGCATCCTGTGAATAATTTCCTACCAATCCGCTATAAACGTCGTTGAAAACCTTTTGTCTGATCCCAGAAATCTGCTCCGGGGACAAATCACTTTTGGAGCGTTCTTCCGTATCAAGAGCACGGACCACCACGGAAGCCCTGACCCACTGAGTAGCATCAGCGGAATTTGCCATGGAAGGGTTCTGCAAAAGTCCTCCCATAACAGCCAGCATGAAAATCTGACCATTATCGGTGGCATCGCGATGCTTGGACCCGACAACGACACCCAATTCAACAGAAGTTTCATCAAGGTTGAAACCGAGATCCTGGAGGACGGCGTTGGCCGCGACAAGAACTGCGGCCTCATTGCCTGTCTGAAACTGGCGGGTTTGCAGCTGTCTATTGGCCAATGATTCAGGAGAAAGCTGCAGGGCCGTTTTGGGAATTTTCGGGGCGCATCCCACCACGGCAAGAACAACCGACAAAAGAATGAATCGTAGAACCATGCGCATGGCTAGAAGCTCGATTGCATGTACTGGAAGTCACGCACAAGATTGTTCTCATCATACTTGATAATGATGGTCAGCGTACGCTGGTTTGTACTTGAAGCCCCACTTGCGGCAGAGCCGCCCAAACCGCCAGCGCCCCCGGCAGAATTTCCCACAACAAGGCCCAGAATGCTCACACCACCTGAAGAATGGGAGTAGACCCGCTCTGTGGCAACCTTGTCATATGTCCACACTTCCCTGCGCTTGGAATCGGTCATCACCATATTGGGGGAGCCCAATACACTCACTACCTCGGCAGCGGACATACCGACACGAATTTCCCTCTGAACCGTGCCTGCTGTTAATTTATTTACGGAATCATCCCGAACAGCCTGACGGTGAGACTGGGCCCCGATACATCCACTCAACGCCAACAATGAAATCAGCGCGGCACTCCAAAGAACTGAAACCTTCATACCAATAATCCCCACCTGAAAAACGTATGGTCGTGTTTCCGCCATGCATTCACACAACATTGGTTAAAAAATATTGCCACCACATACAAAACAGCCGAACAGAAGTACAGAATTATATGGTACCATGTAGCAATCTTACAATACATTCAGGCAGACAAACTTGGTGGGTACGAATAGACAGGGAAAAATGCTGAGGTCTCACGCCCGCGGCTGAAGGAATTCGCAACGTTGGGCTGTGAGGGCGCAATCATGCATACAAAAACTTGACCCACAATTTCCGGGAACGAGGCCCGTCGAACTCGCAAAAGAAAATCCGCTGCCATGTGCCGAGTTGCAAGCGACCCTGTTCCACGATGACCAGTTGATCCGGTCCGAACATGCTGGTCTTGATATGAGCGTCCGAATTGCCCTCGGCATGTTGGTAATCGCCGCGATGCGGAACCAGTTTGCGCATGTTGACCATAATATCGCGCACCACGTCCGGGTCCGCACCTTCATTGACAGTTACCGCACCGGTCGTATGTGGGCAGTAAAGCAAAACAGCACCATCCTCAACGCCGCATGATTCCAACAGGGCCTGTACCTGTCCCGTGATATCAACCATTTCCTCGCGGCTGTGCGTCTGAATCTGCAAGACTTCCATGATTCCTCCCCTTTACTTTTTATCGCAACTATCCCCGACACATATGTCGAAATTTTGGGTCATAAAGCAGTGACTTGGCCGAGCCGAAATCCTCGCTTCCCTGACCGGGCAGGATCAGGAAAACGGTCTGCCGCGTGAAGCCATGCTCCCGTGCGGTGCCTGCCAGATGATCCAGGGTTGTTTCGGCAATGCGTTGTTCCGGCCATCCGACGCGATTCGCGGCAAGTACAAGCGTCGATCCGGGCATGCCGCCTTCAAGCAATGCAGTTTGCACTCCCTCGGGATCGCCTGCCGAAAGATAAATGCACATGGCCGAACGGCTCCGCGCCAACTCCCGCAAGTGTTCACGTTCCGGCACGGGGGTTCTGCCCTCAAGACGTGAAAATATCAGAGTTTGGGTCACTTCCGGCACAGTAAATGACCGACCAGCGGCCGCTGCAGCCGCAAACCCGGCCGTGACACCGGGGACGATTTCCCATAAGACATGATCCTCGTCCAGCAATGCCGCCTGTTCACGCACGGCGCCATACAGGGCAGGATCGCCCGTATGCACCCGCGCCACCATGCCGCCATCCCTGACGGTTTCCATGATCAGGGCATGGGTTTCCTGCAAATTCAGGGGGGCGGAATTCTCCACGCGCGCGCCCTTTTTGGCACAGGCCACCACATCCTTCGGCACCAGCGAACCGGCGTAGAGCACCAGATCGGCCTCGGCCACCAGCCGTTGTCCGCGCACGGTGATCAATTCGGGATCGCCCGGCCCAGCCCCTATGAAATATACTTGTGTCATGCCGATGTTCTATCAAAACTTCCTGAAGATGAGTACACCCTGTTGCCGGACTATCCTGAAAAGAAGATGTCCGCGAGGAATACGCCTCTTCCCCCCTCTTCCATTGCCATTGCCTGCTGAAATAGCTGTGCCCATCCTGCAAGGCAGGACGGGCACAGCGTTCATTCTTTCTTGAGGGCCCTGTGAACTCTTTTGAAAAGGTTCACAAGTCGCCAACGGCAATCCCTACACCCTATTTAAAACCCATCCTCCAAAGGAGGCCAGACAAGAGCGTTACAGGGAGGCTCCACGCTCACCCGAGGCGTTTCAGCCAACGGAACTCCGGCAAACTTCAAATGCACATGGCGATCCTGAATCTCAAGCCGCTCGCGTGAAAGCCACTGAATGGCCTGCGGAAAAACGCGATGCTCCAATTTGAGAATACGCGGTCCGAGGCTCTCGCCGTCGTCGCCGGCATTGCACGGCACGGCAGCCTGAATAATGACCGGCCCGTGGTCCATTTCCTCGTCCACGAAATGTACGGTGCAACCGGAAATTTTCACACCATAATCCGCTGCATCCGCTTGCCCATGAACCCCAGGAAAACTGGGCAGCAAGGCAGGATGAATGTTCAACACGCGGTTCGGGAATGCTCCAAGCAACTCGTGCGTAACCATGCGCATAAAACCGGCCATGATTACAGCCCCTTCAGGAGCACTCACGCCGTGGTCGTGCATGGCCTCCACCATGGCGCGATCAAAATCTTCACGGCTACGATAGTCCTTGTGCGAGAGAACCTGTGTGGGAATCCCGTGGTTCCGGGCGCGTTCAAGCCCGAAAGCCCGCGCACGGTTGGATATGACCAATTTGATCTCGGCGTCCAGAACGCCTTCCTCTATCTTGTCGATAATGGATTGAAGGTTGGAACCTCCACCGGAAAGCAATACGGCTATAGGCAGCGACATGTATGCTCCTTGATACGTCAGGATGCGGCCCTGAACCGCAATCCCGGCTTGGTGATGTCAAATACGTTCGGCTTCTTTTGCAGGAAGTTTTTGACCTTGTCCACATTCCATGGAGCAGGACCGAGCGTTCCGGCCAGCAAATCCCAGATATAGAACACTTCGCCAACCCGCCGGACAATGAAAAATACCCGCTCGACTTTTTCCCTGTGCCCGTCAGCCTCCAGAAAAAAATCTTGGAATCCCAGCACATACAGTTCCGTATCCGGAATCCGGGACGCGACGCATTGGCCGCCATAGGACTCCCCGCCACGCCGAAGCACGGCTTGCAATCCTCCGGAATCCGCCTCCGAAGTTGCGGAAAGCGTCAAGACTGGCATCCCGGTCTTGTCAAACCGTTCGCCCTTGGACGGAATGTAGTCGTACTTCCCAAGCCAGCTCCCAGGAAATCCGCGAGAAGCATCGAACACGACAATATCACCCACCGTGGCCGGCAGGCAGCCGCACAACAGCACCAATGCACCAAGCAAAAAGAAACGATTTTTTTTCATATCAACACATTACAACTATCAAAAAACAATGAAACAGTTATTCTTCTGTGCCATTGTCTTTTCGTTTTCCAAACCGGGGAATGACAAAGGGAGTCGTCTGTCGGTACTCTTCGTACTCTTCTCCAAACCGGGCACGCAGCTCTCTTTCCTCCACAAAATGATAATACGCTCCTCCCAGCACGGCAATAACGGCAAGGGCGACAATGCCGGTAATCAGGGAAAACAATGCCGTCCCCAATCCAAGAAGATAAACCATGACCGCAAGCTGCAACGGATTGCGGCAATAGCGGAACGGACCATGCGTTATCAGCCGTTGCGTCGGCGCCGTAGGAGCAGGAGTCCCATCTGCAGCAAACCACATGACCAGTACTGTCCACACGGCAAGAGCAAGGCCGATTAGAGCCAAAAACCAACCCACAACGGGAAGCGGGGTTACGAACACGGCACGGCAGGTCTGCACCAGCCAATTCGACGCCCAGACCACAAGCCAGGCAAAAATTACCAAAAAGAATATTGCGCCCAGCAGCAACGTCAGAAACCTGAAACGCGCCGACCGCTTGCGCCTGCTCCACGCCACGAGTATCTCCGTATAATTCATGGCAACCTCGCATGGTTTTGATTGACGATATGCAACCACTATAACACCGGCAGCAAACAAGGGCCAGCGTGTATGATTTTATATTGCCAGCCCTTTCCAAGTATTTTTGGAAAACCGTGGAGCAAAAAGAGAGCGCCTACCGGGTCGGACCGGAAGGCGCTCATGCTATCGGGAAAATCCGATACCGCTCCCTATTTGTCCTTGAGCAGCTCGTCCACCAGCCCCGGGATGGTATATTCCTCAGGGCGCACATCAACGGTGAACCCGTATTCGTGAATTGTGGTGGAAGTAACCGGCCCTATCGAGGCGATCTTCACGCCCACATAGGTCTTGAACTCCTCGGGAGGCATCAGTTCAAAGAAATTCTGCACGGTCGATGAAGAAGTGAAGGTCACGTACTGGACTTTGCCAGCCTTCATGGCCGCGCGCACTTCTTCCACGTCCGAACCGGCCAGACGGGTTTCATACACGGGCAAAACCTGCACGTCGCAACCGGCCTCGCGCAATTTTTCCGGGAGTACTTCACGGGCAACGCGAGCGCGCGGAATAAGCACCTTGCTGCCTTGAATACCTTTTTTCAGCAGGCCGTCCACAACATGTTCGGCAACGTACTTTTCCGGAATGAAGTCAGGGTTCACACCTTTTTGCCGCAGGGCGTCCGCAGTCGCAGGACCAATGGCCGCCACCTGAATACCGCCAAGGATGCGGGTGTCCAGCCCGATGATTTCCAACTGTTCCCAGAAGAACTTCACGCCGTTGACCGAAGTGAACACCAACCAGTCATAGCCAGCCAAACCGAGAATGGCCACTTCCACGTCCGCGTAGTCACCGATGTGCTCAACGGAAATGGTGGGGAACTCGTATACGCAAGCGCCCTTGGAGCCAAGTATGTCTACTAGGCCACTGGCCTGTTCCCGTGCTCGAGTGACAACAACGCCTTTGCCCAGTAACGGTTTTTTTTCGAACCATGCAAGCTTGTCGTGCAGGGAACACACACCGCCCACCACGATAATGGAAGGGGCCTTGAATCCGCGCTCGGCGGCATCGGCAGCCACGTTCTCCAGCGTGGAAAGCATGCTCTGCTGGGTGCAACGAGTGCCCCAGCGAACCAGGGCAACCGGAGTTTCCGGGGCTCGGCCGTTGTCCATGAGATTCCTGGCGATCATGGGCAGATTCCTGACCCCCATGTAGAAAACCAGTGTGGAGTTGGATTGTCCGTATACGGACCAGTTATGGCCGGACTTTTCCTTGGTGGGGTCTTCATGCCCGGTAATGAAACAGACGGAGGTCGTGTGGTCACGATGCGTGACAGGAATTCCGGCATAGGCAGGCGCGGCAACACCGGCGGTAATGCCCGGCACGACCTCAAAATCGATTCCGGCTTCCACCAATTCCTCGGCTTCTTCGCCGCCGCGGCCGAAAACATAGGGGTCGCCGCCTTTGAGCCGACAAATATCCTTGCCCTCACGGGCCTTTTCGATGATCAACTCGTTAATCTTGTCCTGGGGCAAAGTATGATCGCCGCCCTTCTTGCCTACATAGAGGACTTCACAGTCCGCTTTGCACCATCTCAGGAAATCCTTGTTGGCAAGATAGTCGTAGATCATCACATCACAGGTCTCGATGACCTGCTTGGCGCGAAGGGTCAGAAGACCGGGATCGCCCGGTCCGGCTCCAACGAGAAAAACTTTGGACATATGTTTGCCTCCGGTGGCTCAGGGGCCTTGTGAAAAAGGTTCCTGAGAACCTCCAAAACGTTTTGTCGGGCACCTTCGGTGCCATGTACCCGTGGTTCCCCCACCGCTACACGGTTTTCATAAAAATTGCCGGGGGAAAGGTCCGGGGATGAAACCTTTCATAAAAGGCTCCCTCCCCGGCTCCTGTAATGCCTTTATCCCATGACGCTCTTGAGCCGCTCCTGCAACTCCCTGAGCTTGGATTTCTTTTCTTCCATCTCGGCCTGCTTGCCCTTTTCCTTTTCCACGACTTCGGCAGGCGCATTGTTCACGAATCCGGGGTTGGCGAGCTTCTTGGTCACGCCAACAAGTCCCTTGTCGATCTTGGCCATTTCCTTGTCCAAACGGCCAAGCTCGGCATCGAAGTCGACAACACCTTCCAAAGGCACATAAATCTCGTTGCCTTTGACCACGGTGGAACCGGACGCCTTGGGGCCTCGAACATCATCACCAAGTTCCACGTTTTCCAAACGCGCCAGGGATTTGATGAGATCGACGTTGGCATCCAAAATGGCCTTGTCCGTGTCGTTTGCGGTCTTGACCAGCAGATTCAACTTGCGGGCCGGTTCGATGACCAACTCGGTGCGGATGTTGCGCACACCGGAAACAACGCCCATGAACAGTTCCATCTCGGCCATGGCCTTGGGGTTGCGCAAACCGGGGCGCATGTCCGGGTATGGCAACGTAGCAATGTCTTCGGAACGATCATCCCCTTCGGGCCGCGGCAGTGCCGACCAGATTTCCTGGGTAATGAACGGCGTGACCGGATGCAACATGACCATGGTTTCGGAGAGCACGGTCCAAAGAACCTTCTGCGTCATGGCCTTGGCCTGTTCGTCCTCGCCATACAGCGAAGGCTTGATCATCTCCAGATACCAGTCGCAGAATTCAGACCAGATGAATTTATACAAGGTTTGGGCAATTTCATTGAACCGGTATTCCTGCGTGGCACGAACAACCTGCTCCTTGACCTCTTCCAAACGATGCAGAATCCACTTGTCCGCAAGGGTTTCAGCCTTGGATATGTCGGTGGAAGGAATGGTTTCCGGCAAATTCATGAGGGCGAACCGGGCCGCATTCCAAATCTTGTTCATGAAATGGCGGTAGCCTTCGATACGCTGTTCGGAAAGCTTGATGTCCCTGCCCATGGCAGCAAACGAAGCCAGAGTGAACCGCAGTGCGTCGGCACCATATTTGGCAACCATATCCAGCGGGTCAATGACGTTGCCCGTGGACTTGGACATCTTCTTGCCATGCTCGTCGCGAACCAACGCATGAATATACACATGGTGGAACGGAATCTCGCCCATGAACTCCAGCCCCATCATCATCATGCGCGCCACCCAGAAGAACAATATGTCGAAACCGGTGAGCAGGCAGGATGTTGGATAGTACTTGGCCAGATCTTCAGTGTTGTCGGGCCATCCCATGGTGGAAAACGGCCACAATGCGGAGGAGAACCAGGTATCAAGTACATCCTCATCCTGCAAAAGATGCGAGCTGCCACACTTGGGGCAGGTGGTCGGATCTTCCATCTCCACGACGATCTCGCCGCAGTCTTCGCAGGTCCAGGCCGGAATGCGGTGCCCCCACCAAATCTGACGGGAGATGCACCAGTCGCGGATTTCATCCAGCCAGTTGTAGTAGGTTTTGGCCCACTGTTCCGGGAAAATCTGTGTTTTGGCAGGAACGGCTGCACGGGCCTTTTCCGCCAGCGGTTTCATGGAAACGAACCACTGGGTGGACACATGCGGCTCAATCACGGACTTGCAGCGATAGCACACGCCCACCTTATGGGCATGTTCGGCCACTTCCACAAGAAGTCCCTGCTCCTCAAGATCCGCCACAACGGCCTTGCGGGCCTCGTCCTTGTGCATGCCGCGATATTTTTCCGGGGCGTTCTCGTTTACATTGCCCTGTTCGTCCAAAACGGGAATGACTTTCAGGTCATGTTTGCGGCCCAGTTCCCAGTCGTTCATGTCATGCGCCGGGGTCACCTTCAAACAGCCGGTACCGAATTCGATGTCCACGTACCTGTCGCCGATAACCGGCAATTCGCGCCCTACCAGCGGCAAAATGACTTTGGTGCCGATATATTTATTGAACCGGTCGTCATCCGGGTTCACGGCCACGGCCGTGTCTCCCAGCAACGTTTCGGGACGGGTTGTGGCGATGATCAGATGACCGGATCCGTCAGCCAGAGGATACTTGATGTGCCAGAGATGGCCGGGCTTGTCCTCGTGCTCCACTTCGTCATCGGCAAGTGCCGTGTGGCAGCGGTTGCACCAGTTGATGATGTAGTCGCCCTTGTAGATAAGCCCTTTCTTGTACAGCTCGACAAAGACCTTGCGTACGGCTTTGGCGCGCTGGTCATCGAAAGTGAAGGCCTCGCGGGACCAATCGACCGAAGCGCCAAGTCGCCTGATCTGGCTCAGGATATGACCACCCTTTTCTTCTTTCCATTCCCAGACTCGTTCAATGAACTTCTCACGACCGAGGTCGTCGCGGGTTTTGCCCTCCGCCTTGAGCTGGCGTTCGACCACATTCTGGGTGGCTATGCCTGCATGGTCCATGCCGGGCACCCAAAGTACGCTCTTGCCCTGCTGACGGTTGAAACGGCAGAGTACGTCCTGAATCGTCAGGTTCAGCGCATGCCCCATATGCAGTACACCCGTCACGTTGGGCGGCGGAATGACTATGGAATAAGGGTCTTTTCCGTCGTTGACATCGGGAGTGAACGTTTTGTCTTCTTCCCAGTGCTTTTCCCATTTTTCTTCAACGTCCCAAGGCTCGTAGCCCTTGGCCAGCGTCGGTCGGCTCATTCGTTTCTCCTTGCAAATATCCATAAGAACGCCTTTTCATTCAAAAATGGCGTTCAGTATTTCCGGGTTGCGCTTGCCTCTCTGGGCAGCCCTTGTTAGCGTGCCGAATACCCTCTTTGAGAGATCACGATATGTCAAGCATCCATATATATTGGGACGAGTCACACTTCTGGGGCCTCATGGTCCAACGAGCACTGCAACATTGGGGCATCCCTCATCGGCTGGTACGCGCCGAAGAGATAGCTCAAGGCGTGTTGGCTGGCAAGCTCGACTCGGAAGTACCGCACGTGCTCATGGTTCCCGGAGGCCGTGCCCGAGGCAAACGTGACAGGCTCGGTGTGGCCGGGATCAAGGCGATTCAGGACTATGTGCAAAACGGCGGCACCTACATGGGCTTCTGTGGTGGTGCAGGCCTTGCCCTGAGCGAAAATCTCGGCCTGTGTCCGTGGCACCGCAAATCATTTTCCGATCGCCTCCAGCATTTTCTTTCCGGCCACATGCATGTTGCGCTCAACCGGGAAAACAA
This sequence comes from uncultured Desulfovibrio sp., assembly GCA_913060505.1. Classification (GTDB taxonomy): domain Bacteria; phylum Desulfobacterota; class Desulfovibrionia; order Desulfovibrionales; family Desulfovibrionaceae; genus Pseudodesulfovibrio. Next base: position 27,211 of record CAJXRQ010000001.1, on the reverse strand, counting down.
GCGAGTCCCTGACGAACTCGGCGAACAGGCCCTGATTCCTGTCTGGTGGCCCGGACAGTTTGACCAACAGGACAACGAAGTTACTGTTCTGGCTGCATACCGTGAGCCGGGACCGGACTTCTGGGTAGCGGACCTCTGTCTCAAGACCCTGCCCAGAGGAACGCTCACGGATTGGGAAAATCTTTACGGCATCCGCCTGAAGCCCGATTTCCTGCAAGGCACGCCCTGCGTTGTGAACGGCCATTATGGCAAGGGCGAATATATTCTGAGTTATGCACACCTGGAAACGCCTGCCTCCCCACAAGCCAACCTCTGGCTGGCGCAGCTGCTCGGCTCCCTGCTGGGGCAAACACTTCCGACGTCTGCTATTCCCGCATGGGACGTGGCTTGCCGACCTGTGCTATGGGAAAACGAAACACTCGCACAGGCCCGACGCCAGCTTGAATCGATTATTGAAACAGGGCAGCAACATTTCCTGCTTTTCTGGCGCACCCCATGGCTGCTGGGTTGGCGCAGAGGCATCCCCGGCGCAGCAATCAACAGCCTCTATTCCATGATCTGCGAAGCGCAGGCACACTTGCCGACATCACAGGCAGAACAATTCTGGGAAAAGATATCAGGACAGTTTGAACAGGCGGTCACCCTGTTGCAGCAAGGCGTAACAGGGTATCTTCTGGCCGAACGGCTGGCCATGACCGTATACCATTCCGGGCCAACCGGCCTTGCGCCGAACGTACTTGCGGAACAACGCGCCGCCCTGTTTGGAAAACCCACTATGCCGGGCGGCATCTATAGCGACATCGTGGAAACCCTGGAGACGCTACACTGGAAACTTCAGGGTAGACCCTAATGCTTTTCCCCATCTTTTGACTTGGTTGCGCATTGTGGTGAAGCCATGATACAAACCTTTTAGTGAAATAATATTCACGCTTTGCCCGGGGAGATATAAACAGGCACTCCACAAAGTTTTCAACAAAATGACAATTCTTGTGGAAAATGCCGGTTGATTTGGGGGTTTCATGGCAGACGACACGTGTTCGCCCATTGAGGGCACGCCAGAACGCGACGCATCAGCGGACGCACGCTTCCGTTTCTGCATGTCCGAAGACGCCATGAAGCTCGGCATCAGCCGTTATCGACCACCCAAGGAAGATGGCGCTCCCCCCAGCCTGGAACTCATCAAACAACAAGTTGCCGAAGCTGGCGTAACGCTCCCCGTAGACGAAGAAGCGGCACAAAAGGTGTTGGACCACCTTAATGGGGACGAAGAGATAACCGGTATTGCGATCGTCCACGGCATTGAAGTTCAGGAACCGCAGGACGCTTCATTCGAAGAGCTTGGCGACCTCTCATTTCCGGTTTTTCCGGGTGACCGTTTTGCCAGAAAAACACCGCCGCAGGAAGCCCGAAACGGCCAGGCCATCAATGGAGTGGTCACCAAGCCAAAATCCAGCAAGAAACCAAATGATCTGACGATTGCCGCCGGTGAAGGATGCGAATTCGACCCGATCGACGGTTCGTTTGTAGCCACGGTATTCGGCATGCCACGAGTCGGGGAAAATGAGATTCGAGTAGACCCGTTGCTGCGGATCGACAAGGACAATATCACCGTATCCTGTACCCTTTTTCATCAGGATTTTTCCGGCAATCCCATCACGGTTTCCCAAATCGAAAAGGAACTGATCGATTTGGGTGTGGTCATTGACATTGAAGTGGAAGGAATAGACCGCGCACTGCGCAAAGCCAGCATCGGCAGTGTTCCTGTTCAGGATGTGTCCGTTGTCCGAGGTCGGCACCCCGTCAACGGCAAGGACGGCTGGCTGGAATATCTGGTCAGCACCCGGGAAAGCACAGGCACGGAAGATGAATCCGGCCGACTTGATTTCAAGAACCGCGGCGCCTATCCTTCCGTGGAGGAAAACCAGACCGTGGCCCGGTTGCACCCGCCTACCAAAGGACAAGGCGGAATCGACATCTATGGCAAGACCGTACCCGCAAACGAGGGGCGTTCGCTGCATGTGCATCTGGGAGAAAACATCATTCTGCTGGATGACGAAATCACGTACCAATCCACGGCACGGGGCATTCTGGCCATGGATCGCAAGATTCTTTCCGTAACGGAATGTCTGGTGATCTCCGGCCATGTGGACATGAACACCGGCAATGTGCGCGTGGACACCGGTTCCGTAAAAATTCAAGGCAATGTGCAGGCCGGTTTTGAAGTCCGAGCTCCGCGGCACGTCATCGTCGGCGGGTCCATTGAGAGCGCCAAGGTGGTTGTCGGCGGAAATATCGAGGTTTCCGGCGGCATCCTCATGCCGGACGGCGGCATTGTCGAGGCCGGAGAGAACATCACCACTTCATATATGAACAACGGCCGGGTGCTGGCCCACGGCAATATCGTATTCAAAAACGGAATCACGAACTCCAACATCCAGGCATTTGGAAAAATCATTGCGGAAAAGGGCAAGGGAATAATTCAGGGAGGGAAAGCGCTGTGCTCACGAGGCATGATCGTCAACGAGCTGGGCTCCGACCTTGGAGTAAAAACAGTGGTGGGCGTCAACCTGAGCACCGAGGACGACCTGGACCTGATCAATGAGCGCAAGCGGCTCATGGGTGAACTGAATAAAATAGACAAAATTCTGGGCAAAGGCGATCCTCGCGATATTCTTACACGCACACCGGCAAACAAACGCGAAGCCGTGGTAAAAATCATCAAACACCGTATTAACGTGGCAAAACGCTATCGGAACGTGACCGAGGAACTGACCGAAAAGGCGGACATGCGCAGACAGGAACTGGCCGGGGTTAAAATTCAGGTCATGCGGACCATACATGCGGGCGTGGTCATCAAGATGGGCGGGCAGTCTCTACACGTCAAAAAAAACATGGACCGGACGCAAGTTTACTGGAACATGGAAGAACGCAAAATCAGCTTTGGATCATTATAAGGAATACCCATGTTTTTTCGGTTTTTCTGTAACCTGGACTTCGTTTGTAACGACAAATTATCAAGAAAGGGTAATGTTGTTTACGGCGAAAACACCAATTGAAGCGAGAAGGGATGACGGGGAAGCACAAAACCCGGGACGATGATCAAACGATTCGGCGGGTTCTGGATGGCGACGTGAATGCCTTCGAGCTTCTTGTGCGCAAATACCAAAACCACACGGCCCGCATCGTCGGCAATCATGTGCCCCACGCACGCGTTTCCGAGGTAGTGCAAACCGTTTTTATCAATGCTTTCCGCTCGCTCAAGACCTACCGTGGCGACCGCCCCTTTCAAAATTGGCTTTCACGGATAAGCGTTCGATGTTGCTACGACTTCTGGCGCGATGAATATCGGTGCCGGGAAACTCCGGTCAGTTCGCTGGGCAAGGAGTCGCACGACCTCCTGGAACATCTGGGCACAGGACGCGCGGAAGAAATTTTTGAAGCCCAAAGCAATCATGCCGAAGCGGTCCAGATTCTGGATTGGGCACTGGATCAACTTTCGCCGGAGGACCGCATGGTTGTGACCCTCACGGCGCTGGAAGAAAAATCCGTGGCCGAGGCTGCGGAACTGCTGGGTTGGACCAGCGTGAACGTCAAAGTCCGGGCGCACCGCGCCCGCAAACGATTGAAAAAAATCATAGAACAGGCAAACTGAATGGAGGGGAGACCATGAAGTTTCAAACAGGAAATTTGATGCAAGTTTTACGAGTCATCCATCGGCTCCGCCCCGAACCCGAACTTGATCCATGGCTGACAGGCTCGATCATGGCGGCGGTCAGGGGATTGGGGATCCCGTTCGACAGGCAGTTCCTGCGCCTTGCCCTGCCGGTTTCGGCTGTGGCCTGTGCCGCTGCGGCTGTGCTTTTTGCCGTGAGTTCCACTTCACTGCACGGATCGGACAGTTTACTGATGAACTACGCCATGGGCGACCCCAACGGATTATTAACTCTTGCCAATTTCGGAATGTAGGCCGGAGGATGCAATGCGCCTGAAATACGGTTGGAAACTCTGGACAGCGGTGGTGCTGCTCTTCCTTGCGGGTATGCTCGTGGGTGCGAGCGGCGCGCGCTATTACTTTTTTGAAACTCACCACTTCATGCGTCCGCCGGATTCTCCACAACATGCGTACGACCAGGTCCTTGAACGCATGCGCACAAAGTTGAACCTTCGCCAGGACCAATATGAAGCCATTTCAAAATTCGTTCAGGAAGCCATGGAAAAAGGGCGTGTGATCATGGACCAGATTGAACCGCAAATGGCCGCCAACATACAGGAACAATACGAAAAAATCATGAGTGTTCTGAACCCGGACCAGCAAAAGGAATTCACAAAAATGCACAAGCGTTTTGAAAGGCATCGCAAAAAATTCCGGAGACCACCTCCGCCGGATCATCCAGTAGAATAACGGTCTTCCCAAGCCCGGACGCCGGGCATGTTGCCGCAAGGCGCGTGCCATGCAGCCGGGTCTTTTTTTTGCTTTCACGTCTCCTATCCGGGAAACAGGCATATCCCTGTCCAAAAGCCGCATGCTCCGCATGAAGCCCGGCCGTTTTCCATACTATGCAACACGAATGTTGCCTCTCCCAGCATTTTCTCTTGCACCATTAAGAAATATCATGATTTATCAAGTCAGCTCGCAGGTGTAACGCTTTCATGTATGGTAACGACGTCAGTTTGAGAGCGGCGAACCCTAACGCCGTTCACGAACCCACCCTAATCCCTTCTTCCCCGCAGCCCCGCTTTCCCGGCGGGGCTCACCTTTTTTTCGGTCAAAAGTTCAATTCTCGGCCATCGCTCGATACTTCCGCATGACTCCTTTTTTTTGTAACCGAATCCCCCCCCCTGATCGACCTTGTTTGTAAGCGATCGTAATAAAGCAAAAACAGGAGTTCACAATGAAAAAGTATTATATCGCAGCAGTTGCTTCGATTCTGATCCTCGGCCTCAGCGGATTGGCGCAAGCCCGTCCGGCTGGTCCCATGGCCCCGCATCCGCATTTCGGAGGCCCCATGTTGCTCGTTCAAACACTGGAACGACTGGACCTGACCAAAGTACAGAAATCAAAAATCGCCATGTTGCTCAAATCCGATCTTGAAAAGCATAAAAAGCAGTTCAAGCCCATGGGCGACGACATGCAGGCAATGCAGCTCGCCATCCTCAAAGGGGATGAAAAAAAGGTTACCAAGCTCAGCCATGCCATGAACAAAAAACGGGAACAGATGGATCTTGACCGAGCCCGCCTCATGAACAAAATCCGTGGTGAACTTACACCCGAACAGCTCAAGGACATGGATTCCCTGATGGAAATGCGCATGCAGTGCATGCAGGACATGCAGGCGAATGGTCCCCGTCCGAAACGTGGCCCCAAACCGGGCCTTGAAGAACGTGGCCCCCGCCACCAGCCTGGCCCGGACTTCAAAGGCGGCCCCGGCCCACGTGACGATCATCGTCCCATGAGCCTTGAAGAATGGATCGAAGCCAACATCTAGGCTGAATCAGTGAAAGGCGCATGCCGAACGGCATGCGCCATTTTTTTGTCGATCAACCTTTTCTGTTCACCAGCCCGCCACCGCCCAGAAAATCATCCATACCGCTCCCGGTGCTTTCCACCACATCCAACAACTGATTACTCCGTTCCAGTTCCAGCTCCGTTCGTGACGAAGGCTTGCCGTAGATGGGATCGGTTATGGATTCCTGATTAATAAGCAGCGAGGAGACGCCTGCATCCAGTGTATCCGAGGCCAGGCGTTGCCACTTTGGCAAAAGCCCTTCCTCTTCATCCAGCAACGTGGACTGGACACGCTCCGAGTCAGAGCCAAGGGCCGTGTAGAAATCGTCGTGCGACAACCAGAGAAAATCACCGGCGCCTTCCTTGATACCTGCGAAGTCGGCGTCAACACGATCTTCCGCATACGGTTCCCACCATTGCTCACTCAGCCCTTCCCGCAATAATTCGGCGTTATCGAGCATCAGTGAATACACTGAATTGAACGAGGTGACTACGTCGGATAGCGCTTGCTGCATTTGCTCCAAAGGCTGCACCACCGACATCGGGATGGTCTCGGCAAAGGATTGTTTCACCTCTACGGAAACCCGTCCGTAATCCAGCGATATCGGCCCGGCGGCACGCTCATAACGATCCCCGCCCACATGCAGGCTTGAATCCGAACCGGGCTGGGCAGTCGCAAATCCCAGCGTTCCCATGGCGCCGCCGGAATCTCCAGCAGTAAAGGACAACCTGTCCCCCAACTTGGGTGACAATGCTTCAAAATACAGCCCGATACCCTCAATGGTTTCTCCGGCTACCAATTCGGAAGGCATCTCATAAGTTCGGACTTCGGCACTAAAGCGATTCTGGGCAGAACCGCCCGCAGCATTGGCGACCTTGTCCAGCACGTCTTCCCACGTGTCTCCTTCAGTAATGGCAAAGGTAAAACTCCCGGAGTCCGTACCCATGGACCAGTTTATCGTATGCGAACCAGCCGAAATCGTCGTCGTGGCCCCGGGATCAAACGTGGAGGACACAAAAACGGTGGGTTTTCCTGGCCGTCCTGAAAAAAACGTATAATCCTGCTCGGAAGCCGGGTCGGTCGGCACATTGACTGCTTCAAGATCGACATGGCTCAGCATGTGCCCCTGCGTATCACGAAGTTTCAAGTCCTGCGCAGCGCTGCCTGCATTGACGGCTATAAGCAGGGATGTCCCGGTGGCACGGAGATCCGGCACAACGACACCGGCCGTGTTCTGTTTCACGACCTCGGCCTGCACATGGAGTTCGCTGTTATTCAGGGCGTCGGCAATGGCTGTGAGCAAATCGCCTTCGGTCCAATCCGCGCCCACAGTCAGGGAAAAGGACTCCGAGGAATCGCCCAACTCAACATCAAAGCTGTATTCGTCCGCATCCAAGCCTACGGGCGCATTCTCGTCCCAGCCGCGGGAAAAGAACTTGTAATAACGAACGGCATCGCCCTGCGCCCGGATATTCACGTCCGCATATTCGGAAAGGCTGTCGTTGTCCGAGGTTACCAAGCGGCCATTAAAAACAGGATTGTCTACAGGCCAGGCAAAGGATTCAAGGGAATTTCGAAACGATTCAAGGCCGGTTTTCAACTGAAAGGAAAGCGAAGTGCTTGTGCGGCGAAACAGTGCGTCCAATCGGGCGTTGGCGAACCGTTCCCCCCATCCGCTCTGCTGGGCAGAGGCAAGACCGGACGTCAGGGACAGCCTGATGTCACCCGTGTCGGGAAGGCCCAGCGCCTGATTCGTATTTATCTTCCAGTCGCTCACCCCTGTTCTCCACCCCGCGTTCGACCTCGTTGGCGGCATCCGAATCAGGATACCGGACGAGCTCAAGACAGAGCCCCTGCGCCGGGGCGGTTCCCGGAGCAACGGTTCTGTCCTTTCCCTTTATTATTGATCGGACATCGGAGGGAGAAACTTTACCACGGCCCACCGCCACAAGGCAGCCCATGATGTTGCGAACCATCTGCTTGAGAAAACCGTCGGCGGAAAAACGCCAGACGACTTCATGCTCGCAACCCCCAGCATGGGAACGGGCGAGGGTCATTGTGCGCACGGTATCGGAAACCGGGGTTCCCGTATTCTGAAAGCAGGCAAAATCATGCGTCCCCAACAACTCTTCCGCAGCTGTGGCCATTGCAGCAGCGTCTACCGGGCCACAGGCCCATACATATTTGCGGCGTTGGGGCAAAAGAAAATCTGGCGCAAGCCACAGGGTATAGGCATACGTCTTGGAAAGGGCGGAATAGCGGGAATGAAAATCCGAAGCGGCAAGACCGGCCTCAAGAACGGAAACATCATCCGGCAAAAGCGCGTTCAAGGCTCGTTGCCATGGAATGTGCGTCCTGCTTTCCGCTACATCGAAATGGCAAATCTGACACAGGGCATGAACACCGCTGTCCGTCCGGCCCGAGCCATGCACCCGGACAAAGCCGCCTGCAATCCGCGAAAGGGCCTCTTCCAGCACACCCTGCACTGTGCGCTGGGCGGGCTGGATTTGCCAGCCGCAAAAATCGGTTCCGTCGTAAGCAACGCGCAGACGTATTCGAGTCACGTCCTACTTGTCCTGAAAGGGAACTTGAAGCTTGGTCAAAGCTTCGGAGAATTTGGCGGCTCTCTTGGCCTCGACAAATGTCAGGATTTCACCGGCAGTCCTGCCGCGCATACCTGACAAAACCTTGACGGCCAAATCCTGATCCATGCTTTCCAAAATCTTGGCGGCTTGTTTGGCCTTGGTGCTGGAAAGCATATCAATAAGCTGCTTGACCTTCTTGTCCTTGGTACTCTTGGCCTCGACGAGCATTTTCTTGATCTCGTCGCGCAGCTTGGTCAATCGTTTGGTCTCGGCTTCAATGAACGCCTTGAGTTCCTCGTTGTTGCGCCGTTCTATGGCCACCTGCTCCTGCAATTTCTTGAGGGCTTTCCAGTCATCAGGCAAATCTTCCGTGCCGGGCTTTTGGGCAGAGTCCTTGGATGCGGCGGACTTTTGGGCTGTTTCTTCTTTCTTGGGCTCGTTTTTTTCCGCACTCTTGTCATCCTGAGCCAAGGCTTCGGCAGGAGAGGCCAGCTCAATGGCGGAATCAGGCAAAACGGATTGCGCCACTTCCAGTGTCACGGAATCGACGCTCAACATGCCGAATACGGCAAGCTTCAACAGGGCCAGAAAAACCAGACTCAGCAGGATTCTAGATATCTTCACGTTCGTACCGAAGCGTTGCCATTTCGTCGTTTTCTTTTTGTTCCCGGTAGCTTGCTTCTTCATTATGCTTCCTTGCCTGATTTTCCTTGAGCTTTTCCAACAGCTTTCGATCTCGGGATCGCCGGACCGCTTCCTCCCGAGCCTTTTGCAATTTGGAGGCCAATCTCCGAAGTCGTACACGTCCTGCAGCCAAATCGTGCTCAAGCGCCTCTCGATACTGGCGCCAAAGCCACATGTCTCCCGGACTCTTGGAGGCCTCGCCCTGCTTGACCATATGGGCATTAAGACGCCCAGCAACAGTACGTACCAGCTCTTCCTGTTCCGCATGCTCAGCCTGAGCACGGTTCAGGGCCAGACGCGCCTGCTCCTCAAGCTGGGAGCGATAATCCAGCACTTTTTCAAGTTTGAAACGAAACGGCTTCATAAATGATCAATGCCATGAACCGGCATTACGGGCAAGTCATCCCTGAGGGTTCACAGGTCCGGCCATACCACAGTAGCCCTCTGTTTTCGCGTCATCCAGCCAACGCCAGAACATACACTGCGTCACCAGACAGGTTTTCATCTTGTCGTCGCTGGTTTTGAGCAGGGGACAGAACTTGAACCGGGCTTCGCCTTCGGAAAGGATCATGGGGAACCTCCATACAGTTGAATGAAAAACGGCGCACCGGAATCCGGCACGCCGTGAATTGTAGCAATATTGCAGACAGTGTCTAGCCGCCGATGGGGGCCTCTTCCTCAACCGAAGCTGCCGGAGCCGAGGGCTCAGCCGTCTGCTCCGCAGGCTCGATCACCGGCTGTTCCGTCGATGGGGTTGCGGGTTGTTCCACAGACTGGTCTGCGGCAGCCGATTCAACATCCAACCCGCACATATCCACATAGGTCTTCATGCCCAGAAGGCACTTGAGTTTTTGCAGTACCAAAACGCCGACCCGTTCACGGTGGTTCAAAACATTGGCGTATCCACCGTCCTGAAGCACCTTGGCGAATTCCTTTTTCTTGAGGACTTCGGCATTTTTGTTCATGAGTTCGAACGTCCGGGCATAAACCCGAATCTTGTCGTTCACGATATCTTCCGGCATGGCTTCAATACCCCGAACCATGGATGCAAGCTCTTCGCTCGGCGGCAGGCGATCGGATTCCAGAACAGCTTTGAAGCTCTCGGAAAAACGAACGGCCCCCTCGTAGATATGCTTGCGCATGACCACGTTCAACCCGCTCCATCCAGCCTTGAGCCACTTGAACAATACGTCTCGGGTGTGGCCATTGTCTTTTTCCACAAAGACCTGAATCGAGCAGGAGGAATACATGTAAGTATCCATCCAGCTGAGCAATCCGCGGTCAAGCCCTTCAATGCCGGAATAAAAATAGGTCCAGGTCGCATCGTTGACGATGGCGCCCTTGCGGCCCACATCCGATTCACCGTCCTGATCGGTAACCGAAATCAGCACATTCTTTCCGTTATGCTTCAGCAGGATGACCAGCCGGTTCAAGTCGTAGAGATAGTAGGCTCCGGCAAAGGAATCGGGCGTATTGCTCTCAAATTCCTTGCCCCACAGCAACACGGGCTGATCCAGCGCCCCCAGACTGTCCCACAACCCTTCCTTGAGGGAAAGGATGTCGCTACCCTTTTCCCAACCGCTCAGCCGCAAAACGCTGGGCACGATTACATAGTTGGGGATATCGGGGTTATAAAGATATTTGAGGACACGCTCAAGACCGCAGTTGATATCCATCCGCAGGATGGCGCCACGGCCACCACGCCGCTTCGGCTCCAAATCCTTGGGACTCTCGTCGCAATTATCAACAAAATCGATCATGGGAGCTACACGGGATGGGTCGAACGCACCACCGCGATTATGAATCAACTCAAAAAGATAGGCAAAACTGTTTTCGATTTCCGGGGCAAGAGGGTCTCCATCTCTTTTGACCTTCACTTCCCGGGGTTTGGCAGAAGCCGAAGGTACGTCCACGACCGGAACTGCAAACATCATGAAAACAGCCAGCAGCATCGCGGCGTTCCTGAAACGGACAAATATCGTATTTACTCTCATCAAAATTCCTGTTCTGAATAAATTGCATATCGCCTGACGATACCCATCAAGCGCCAAGGCTGTTCAATAGGCATTGCAAGGCTATATTGGCAAGGCTTTTTCGCCAAAACAGCACACGATCACTGCCTGTCGCCCCTTTTCCATGCCATGTATTTTTATCGGCGCGAAGTTATTTTCGGGTAAATTTCAAGAGATCGGCACGTGAAAGTGCCTTGCGGCCGAAACGTTTTCGGATTGCGTCCACAGCCCTGTCCAACTCGGGGGAATTCTCGACGGCAGGCTTTTCCAACAATGACAATTGTCTGGCTTTCGCATGAAAATTGGAAACGCCAACACCGATAAGTCGTACGGGGCGACGCAGGGTTACATCATCCAGAAGCTCAACCGCGGTCCTGAAGATCGTGGAAGTTTCGCACGTGGGCGCGTCCAAACTGCGGCTGCGCGTAATTTGCCTGAAATCCGCAAACTTGATCTTGAGAGTCACGGTCCGGCCCCGATACCCGTGTTCCCGCAAGTCCTCGCCCACCCGTTCGGACTGGGCCAGCAACCATGTACGCAGGTCTTCGCGGTCCGAAAGGTCTTCGGCAAAGGTATTTTCCGCACTGCATGACTTGGCGCCTTCGCTCGGCTGCACACCGGAAGGATCAATACCTCTGGCCTTGTCGAACAGGGCTCCACCATGCTTGCCAAGACGTTCCAACCAGTATTCCCGGGGGTGGGCAAGCATGTCGCCGCCTTTGCGGACCCCAAGCCGCTTCAACGTGGCCTGCATTGTTTTGCCGACACCCGGAATCTTGCGGATGTCCATATTGCACAAAAACGATTCCACCTGATGCGGATAAATAATGCTCAATCCGTCCGGCTTATCCAAGTCGGAAGCGATCTTGGCCAGAAACCGAACAGGAGCCACACCCACCGAGCATTTGAGGCCAACGGTTTCCAGCACCCGGCTCTTGATGGCCATCGCCATTTGATCCACAGGCCCGAACAGCCGTTCCAATCCTGTTGCGTCCAGATAGGCTTCATCCACGCTCGCCTGCTCCACCAGCGGAGAGAAATCCCGCAAGACAGCCATGATCTGTTTGGATAGTTCTCTGTAGCGAGACATCCGCCCCGGCAGGAAGATGCCGTGCGGACAGAGTTGACGGGCCTTGACCGCGCTCATGGCCGAGCGCACACCGAACTTCCTGATTTCATAGGATGCCGCAGATATCACGCCCCGCTCACTGGTGCCTCCCACGGCCACGGGCTTGCCCCGCAACTCCGGGTTGTCCAGTTGCTCGACGGACGCAAAAAAAGCATCCATGTCGATATGCATGATCCACTGCTGCACGATACTCGAACCTTTCTAGCCGGAAACCCTGATCCGGGCAGCATGCTCGACCATGGCCTCGGCAACGGTACCGCTCCCGAAATGCAAATGAACATAGGAACCCAGCGTATTGCCGCACCGAAAACCCTCTACGCTGTCCATCGGTCCTTTCCGGTCACTTATTGAATATAGAGATTCAACGTTTCCATTTTCGGTAACATCACCTTCCATGGCCGAATAATGAAACTCATGGCCGCGAGCCATGACACCCTTCACACCAAGTTGCGAATCGGCATTGGTGCAAACGGAACGGTATCCCAACGCCCGAAACCTTTTTCCCATCCGGGCGCGAACAGGAAAAATCCCGCACATGGTGAACCGCCCCCTGTCCTCGCTGACAATGTCTTCCATAAGGTACATGAAACCGCCACATTCGGCATAAATGGGACGCCCGGACTCATGAAAAGCGCGAATCTGTTTGCGCATGCGAGCGTTCTGCGCCAATTCGAAGGCGTGCAATTCAGGGTAGCCCCCTCCCAGATATAGGACATCAAGATCGTCTGGCAGATCCTTATCCTTCACGGGGGAGAAAAAGACTATTTCCGCACCGTGTTGCCGCAACAGACGAAGATTTTCCTCATAATAAAAACAAAAGGCATCATCACGCGCCACGCCCATGCGCACCCGTGGACTCTCCGGGGTTGGATCGTTTGGCAAAACAATATCGCGCGCGGCAATGGATTCCATCAGTTCCTGAGGATCAATGGCACTTTCAATCCAGTCTGCAAGCTGGTCATAGACGTTTGGTCCGCCTTTGGGTACCCCCGGTCCTTCCGGCATATGCAATCCCAAATGGCGGGAAGGCAGGGAGATGTCAGGATTGCGCGGCAAGCAGCCCAGAACCGGAACATCCGGCAGAGCCTCCATGGCCTCACGTAACAATTCCGCATGGTTGGCACTGCCCACACGATTGAAAATCACGCCGGCGAAACAAACGTTCGGATCAAACTGCACATACCCGCTTACCAGTGCTGCGGCAGACCGGGCCATGGATCGCGCATCCACGACCAGAATCACCGGCAAATCCAACATGCGTGCCATCTGTGCACTGCTACCGGCATTGGAACGTCCGGAAAAACCATCATGCAGCCCCATGACGCCTTCGACAACAGCTACATCCGCGCCGTAGGCATGGCGGGAAAAAATATCAGCGTTGTTTTTCGGGGACAGCATCCAACCGTCCAGATTGTGGCCGGTTCTTCCCGCAGCCTGCGCATGATGGCCCGGATCAATGAAATCCGGTCCGCATTTGAAGGGCTGAACCGCAAGACCAAGACGCGAGAACGAACGCATGAGTCCCAACGACACCGACGTCTTGCCGCAACCGCTGTGGGTTCCGGCTATGAGGCAGGTGCGGGTTATGTGCATGGAACACTCTCGCGGGTCATATGAGATTTTTCTTTTTCAGGAACGCCAAAACCTTGAGAGCTTCGGCATGTTCGGGGTTAAGCTGGATGCAACGAGCCAACGCATCTTTGACGGCATCCATGTTTTTCCGTTCCATTTCGGCACGGGCAAGATTGTAGTAGAGATTTTCATCATCCACGGTCAGTTCCAAAGCCCTGTTATAAAAATCCACGGATTCGGCAATCATCCCGGCCTTGCGCAAACGTATTCCATACTCGTTGAACAGATGCTTGTGCTCGTCTTCAAAGGCCGCGTCGATATGAAGAACACGCTCGAACACCTCGCGAGCCTTTTCCTCCTCACCTCGGGCCATATAACAAATACCAACGCCAAAATTGGCCCGCACATTCTGTTCATCAAGGGAAAGGGCTTTATTGTACTCGTATTCGGCCGTGAACGTCTCTCCGCGCTTTCGGAATTTGTCGCCTCGAGCCACCGCCTTCTGGATTTCGCGCAGCTTGGCCATGACTTCATTATATTTCTCGGGGACAGGCAGATACTCGGTGAGCAACATATCCTTGGTAATATCTTCCGAAGGGCCGAAAGGAACGTTCTCTACGTTCAGCCCCTGAATCCGAACCATTCCGTCAGGCTGCTGCTTGGCATAATAATAGGCCTGCTGCTTGACGCGCCGGGAGGTCGTCCCGGTTCCGATTTTCACGGTTTTTTCTATGGAAAAAACGCCTTCAATATCCTTCTCGGCGTCCATATTGCTCATATTCATGAATTATATCTCGTATGGTTGCAGGTAAAACGTGTATGAAGCCTTTAAATTGTATACCGGAAGAACGCCAATGCAAAGCCCGACATATCACGCAAAAAGATTAACGTTCACCACATGTAATTTGGGGCATCCCGCGAAGCACCAGCCACCCCGCCACGCCGGATACGAATGACGCCACAATCACGGCCAGTTTTGCCGATGCCAGTTGGGCAGGATCATCAAACGCCAGAGCGCCGATAAACAGGGACATGGTAAATCCTATACCGGCCAAAAGGGAAACCCCATGGACATGGCGCAGACAAAGTCCCGGCGGCAAACGGGTTATGCCGCTTTTCACAAGCAGGGTGACCGCCCCAAGAATACCCGCCTGCTTGCCCACAAAAAGACCGATCAGAATGCCCACGGAAACAGGGTCGGCAAGCGCCGTGGCAATGCTTCCGTCAATACGCACACCAGCGTTGGCCAGGGCGAACAATGGCATGATGGCATAATCCACCCAGGGCACCAGTGCATGTTCCAGCCGCTGCAACGGAGTTTCCGCGTATGCAGTGGTGCTTTGCAGGGACAAAAGCGCCGCATGCTTGGCGTGGTTGGTCAGAATGCCCTCGCCGGAACGGCGCGCCTTTCTGAACTCCTCAAGTTGGCTGCCTGCAAGCTTCTCGAATTTGTCTGCATCATATTTTGTCCGTGCCGGAATAAGCATTGCCAAAAGCACACCGGCAACGGTGGAATGCACCCCCGATCTCAGAAAGGCCAGCCAGACCAGAATCCCGAGGCAGGCATAAAACAGGGGATTGCGAATGCCCATGATGTTTCCGCCCAGCACAATCAACAGCAGGCCTCCGGCCAGCAGCAGATAGGTCACTCCGATATGGGACGTATAAAACAGGGCTATGACCAGCACGGCACCAATGTCGTCCACAATGGCTACGGCTGCGAGCAATATCTTCAATCTGGGGGGAATCCTGTCTCCCAACAGGGCCAACACGCCGAGAGCAAAAGCGATATCCGTGGCCATGGGAGCTCCCCACCCCCGGATTCCCGAGTCTCCCGCATTAACCGCAACATAGCACAGGGCCGGGACAATCATCCCGCCCATGGCAGCCAGCAACGGCAACAGGGCCTGCCGCACGGACGACAACTCGCCTACCAGCAATTCACGTTTGATCTCAAGCCCCACCACGAAAAAAAAGACCGCCATGAGACCATCGTTAATCCACCAGTGCAGCGAATGATTCATGACAGCATGGCCAATGCTGATGGAAACAGGTGTCTCCCAAAGATGGTGGTAACTTTCGTACCAGGGAGAGTTCGCCCATGACAATGCCAGTACGGCACAAACCATGAGTACGATGCCGCCCGACGCGGCCGTGTCAAAAAATTCCTGAAATGGGAGCAGAAGCCTCTCGATGTGATTTGAGTCGGCTATGGAGGACTGTTGCATCACTGTGTTCTCTCCGGGTTTCGGGTACAGGTGCACAGACATGCGGGGCAAGGCCCGCAAGCTCGAAATCAGGCCGAGGAACAGGTCTGGGAATTGCTCTCCAGCATGGCTTCGACTTCGTCGGCAAACATAGGCTTGTAGAATAGATAACCCTGTACGTAGTGGCAACCCGACTGCTCAAGAAAATCAAGCTGTCCCTGAGTCTCGACGCCTTCAGCCACAACCTTGAGATCCATGCTGGAGCCAAGGCTGAATATGGTGGAAACAATGGCCCGGCTGTCCCGGTCGTTTTGTACCTGAGAAACAAAAGTCTGGTCCACCTTGACCACGTCGATGGGGAATTTCTGGAGATAGGACAATGACGAATACCCGGTTCCGAAATCGTCGATGCAGATGTTGACGCCGCACGCCTTGAGTTGCGAGAGCAACTCCTCGGCCATGGCCGGATAATCCACGAGAGCGCTTTCAGTCAGTTCTATATTCAGGCAGGCAGGGTCTACCCCGGATTCGGCAATAAGTTCCCCCATATGGCGCAGCAGTTGGGGGCGCCCGAAATGTTTGCCGGAAATGTTCACGTTCAGAGTCAGGGGAGGATGCCCATTGTTACTGAAGCGCTTTTGCCATTGCTGCACTTGCGCACAAGCCTGCTCCATGACTTGATAGTCGACGGGGTAAATCAGGCCCGTATCCTCGGCCAGCGGTACGAAATCCACAGGATTCACAAGTCCCCGCTCAGGATGCCGCCAGCGAACCAGCGCCTCAAAGCCTGCTATCCGCCGGGTCGGCAAATGAACGATGGGTTGATAGGCAACGGTCAATTCGCCGTGTTCAAGCGCCCGCCGTAAATCGTTTTCCATTTCCATAAGGCGCAACACGTTGTCATGCATCTTCTGGTTAAACACCTTGAAACGGGACTTTCCCTGTTCCTTGGCGCGGTACATGGCCGTGTCCGCGTCGCGAAGCAACTGCTCTGGCCGCTCATATTCCTGCGTATGAAGTACGATGCCGATGCTTGCCGAGGTAAACACTTCGTTGCCGCGCAGGGAAAACGGCTGGCGAATCCCGGACAGGATACGCTTGGCGATGCGGGTAGCGTCGCGGGGCGCTTCCAGATCTTCGAGCAGAATGGCGAATTCGTCACCGCCGAACCGGGCCACCGTATCCATGGAACGGGCGCAACTTTTGAGCACTCCCGCCACGGCCTTGAGCAATTCATCGCCCACATCATGCCCGAGGCTGTCGTTGATAACCTTGAAACGATCCAAATCGAGGTACAGAATCGCAAATCTCGTATTGCCCCGCTTGCCGCGTTCCATGGCCATCCGCAAATGGTCATGAAAAAGGGCCCGGTTGGGCAACATGGTCAAGGGATCGTGAAAAGCCTGTCGCTTGAGCTGAGCCTCAGCCTTCTTGCGCAGAGTCACATCTTCAATGGACCCTTCGAAATAGAGGGGTTCGCCCTGTTCATCGTCCACCCGGCGTGCACTTTCGGAAATCCAGATGATCTTGCCATCCTTGCGCCGCACCTGGGATTCGAAATTCTTTACTTCCCCATGTTTCAACAGCATATCTTCAAAGTTTTTCCGCGTCCGCGAATCCAGATACAGCTGCGTCCGGCTGTCGTATACCGAACTCATGAGCTCTCCCGGCGTGGAATAACCAAACAGCCGGGCCAGAGCCGGGTTGGCGCTGATATACCGGCCGCTGGGGCTCATCTGATAGATGCCTTCGACCGCATTTTCAAAGATGGTGCGATATTTCTGCTCCGCCTTGCGCAAGGCTTCACCGATGACGCGGCGCTCGGCCACTTCAATCTTGAGCTGGACATTGGTACGCGTAAGCTCTTCGGTCCTTTCCTCAACCTTTTGCTCAAGCTCGTCCTTGGCTTCCTGAAGCTGCAACGTCTTGTCATAGACACGCTCTTCCAGCGTAATGACGAAGTCGGAAATATCGTTGGCCATGGACTTCATGGCCCGGCCCAATTCACCAATTTCGTCGTTGGAAACCACCTTGATATCATGGGAAAAATCATGTTTCGCAACACGCTGGGCATATTCCGCCAGAACAGCCAACGGTCTCGAAAGACTCAGGAAGAAAATATAGGCGGTAGCCACGCTGACGAGAAAAACAAGAAACGTCAGCCCCAACTGCTGCACCATGGCTTCATGCATCTGGCCCTGAATGGGGGAAAGGTCCATGCCCACATATACAGTGCCTTGGGAATTGCCGAGAATGGGACTGGCGACATGCAACATTTCCGTTTCGCCGACAGATATGGTCCGTGTTCCCTTACTGCCCGGCAAAAGTGAATCATGCACATGGGAGGTAAACATGGCCGACACGTCCCTGGCAAAGGACTGTGCGAGCACCTTGCCCGACGAGTCGGACACCAGCACATAGGAAACACCCTGTATGGAACGGTAATGATCTATTCTGTCCTGCAAGGCCACGGCGTCGCCGTCCAGCATGGTCCCCAGATCGGACTCCGCCATGCTGGTCGCCAGCGATTCAGCCTTGTCCTGATATTGAATACGAAGCTCTTTCTCCAACGAACGACTTGAAGTATAGGCAATAACGGTGCTCATGATCGCAAAAACGGCGACCATGAACAGCAACGGTTTGTGGAAGAGGCGGGGGATGGAATTTATGTGCATTCAGGCCCCTTGGCATTCGCCCCGGCAGGAACCACTGGCCGTCGGGGAGGGGCATGTTCGCAACACGCCGCAGGCATGCGGGTTTCACAGCAGAAACAACCCGATGCACACCACGGCAAAAAAATAAATGAATTCAAACAGGAATCTGTAATGTGATTCAGTACGCCCTTCATGAACAAACCTCTCCCGATATTCGTACAGGAGAGTGCCATTACTACACCGAAAAATCAATGAGCGGGGGCAAGGGGACAATGCTATTTGACCCAAAAGACATATGGATCATTTTTTCCCGGTTGCCCAACGAATCTGGCGACATATGCCCATCAGCAGATTGAACTCGTTGCGCTTCAGATTGATGCGAGACATAAAACGGCGCACAGGAAGCATCCAGTATTCCGTATTGGTATCGCGAAGATAGTCGATATCCAACAACACCTCGCGAAGATTCTCAAACAATACCTCCTGTTCTTCCACAGTGGTAAGACGCTCTTCGGGTGGCCCGGCAGGAGTAAACGGCTTGTCCAGCGAACGCTTGAAGCATTCATAGAGTATAATGAGCACAGCTTGCGACAAGTTCAGGGACGTATCGTCCCAGCTGGTCGGAATTGTCACCAATCCGGTGCAAATCTTGGTTTCCTCGTTCGTCAGTCCGCGATCTTCCGGTCCGAACAACACCGCGACCCTGCCCCCGTCCCGCATCTTTTCGTCAGCAGCGGCAGCCATGGTCGTCGGTGCCATGATGCCCTTGCGCCACCCTCCGGTCCGTGCGGTGGTTCCGTACACGGCATTGAACCCGTTTACGGCTTCTTCCAACGTTTCCACAATCCGTGTCCGTTCCAGCAAATGCCGGGCATGTGCCGTCGCCAGAGGCAACGCCTTTTCCATGTTGAAATTCCGGGGAGCCACGAGGACGATGTCCTCACACCCCATATTCAGGCAGGCTCGCGCCACTGAGCCGATATTTTCCGGGTATTTGGGGTGAAACAGAATAACGGACAGATTGTCGAGCATTGGGGCTTCCTCTTGCATGGGCTTTGGGGGATCACTGTGGAAGCCACGGCTTTAGCACACGGCCAGCCCATGTCAATTGTCAGTTTTCCCCCTCAGAAAATCCCCATCGCGCCAACGCTTGATCAACAAATCATACTCACCGCTCTCACGCAAAGCTTTCAAGCCTCGGTTGAACACTTCCAACACGATTTCAGACCGGGGCCTCCCCTGCGGGACAATCAGATGCAAGGGCTTATTTTTCAACAGCAGGCACGGGTGATGCGCGATGCTGCCTGCCGCCTCTTCCCCGAGACAAGACCTCAACAAATAGTAGCCGATCTCCACATTGGCGACGAATACATCGATCCGGCCGGAAAGCAACTTCTTCAAATTCATTCGGTCCGTGGCGACGTAATCCACGGACAATTCCCCGTTTTCAGACATTCTGTCGAAATCTTCTCCATGGGAACACCCCAAGGTCGATCCGATCTTCAAACCTCGCAGATCATCAAGCACTTTCCAGTCAAAGGGTTTGTCCTTGCGATGGAAAAAAGCCTGACGGGTAAACGAGACCGTATCACTGAACAAAAAGTCTTTCTCACGTTCAGAAGTCCGAAGCCAGACAACGGCCCCATCCCAGGAAGTCGTCCGGGCAAGTTCCATGGATCGCATCCATGGGAAAAATCCATAATCGACGGTAACGCCCTCAAGGGCAAAAGCTCGGGTGACAATATGCGAAACAAGACCATAATGAGGCAATCTTGCGGACATGTACGGCGGCCATTCGCCACTGGTCAGACGGACACGCTCCAAGGCGTACACCGGGCCGGACCACCATGGCAACAATGTACTGACAAAAAGCACAAGCATTATACGCACAACGGATACCATGCCAAAATATAAGCCAATGTCCCAATGGCAGGCATTATTATCGCTGTTTGGAATAAGAAAAGGAGGCCCTGCAAAACAGGACCTCCCAAAATCGATTCGTTTCCCTTTCAGTTATTTCTTGGTTTTCGCCTTTTTTTCTGTTGCAGCTTTTTTCTTGTCCGGGGCGTCTTTTTTGCTTTCAGTCTCTTTTGGAGCAGCTTCTTTTTCCGGGGCATCCCCGGCCTTGGGAGGAGCCTTTCGCTTCGGCTTCGGAGCACCATGCATCGTCAACAGGCTTTGCTCCGTTGCAGGAGAACGGTGCACGTCATGAAAATGCAGGCATTTCGTGGGACAGGTGTCCACGCAAATGCCGCAGTAGACGCAGGCAAAGGGATCACATTCCCAAAGGCAGGTTTTCTTGTCCACGGTAATGCACACCGACGGGCACTTACGAGCGCAAAGGCCGCAAAAAATGCAATCGTCCACGTTGCTGTAAAGCTCGCCGCGATACTTTTCGAACGGGGCCCGTTTTACGAACGGATATTTCCGCGTAGCCGGCCTGTTGACCAAATTCTTCAAGATGGTCGGGGTGAACGTAAACATACTCCGTCCTCCCTAGCGTTCCGTGCAGCTGATGCACGGGTCGATGGACAGGATGATAACAGGCACGTCGGCCAGTTCACATTCCGGCAGCATGGCCAGCAGCGGCGGAATGTTCGCAAAGGTCGGCGTGCGGATACGCAACCTGTCCAGATTCTTTGTTCCGTTGCCCTTGATATAATAGAGGCATTCGCCGCGCGGCTGTTCAACACGCGTGACTTCCTCGCCTTCGGGATTGCCCTTGACCTTAACGGCAAGATCCCCTTCCGGCAGGTCGGCTATGGCCTGTCGAACCAACCGAATGGACTGGTAGACTTCCTGAAAGCGAACCCAGGAACGGGCAAAGCAATCGCCGTCCGGGTGTACGACAGGAGCGAAGTCCAGATGTTTGTATGCGCCGTAGCCGAGCATACGCATATCCTGCTCAACACCCGATCCCCGGAGGGTCGGTCCGGCCGCACCAAGCTCCAGAGCCTGATCATGGGTCATGACGCCTTTGCCGACGGTGCGGGATTTGACCGTATAGTCGTTGAGGATGGTTTTCTCCATCTCCTTGAGTTCCTTTTCCATAATGACCAGTTCGTCAAGAATCCATCGGAGCTGTTCGCCGGAAAGGTCGGCACGCACACCGCCCACCACGTTGACCGAAACGATCACGCGGTTGCCTGCGGTGGCTTCGTTGATATCCATCACACGCTCGCGCACCTTCCAGAACTGCATGAACAGGGACTCGAAACCGAACGCATCGGCAAAAAGCCCGAGCCAGAGCAAATGGGAATGCATGCGATGCAGCTCGGACCAGATCACGCGGAGATATTCAGCGCGCGAGGTTACCTCGACGCCCATCATCTTTTCTATGGTCTGGCAATAGCATGTTGCGTGGATCATGGAACATATGCCGCACACACGTTCGCAGACGTTGATCATCTGATGATAATCGCGAACAGAGGCCAGCATTTCCAGACCGCGGTGCACATAGCCCAAAGCCGGGACCGCCTCCTTGACGATCTCGTCCTCCACCACCAGCTTCACGTGCACCGGCTCCGGAAGAACCGGATGCTGGGGGCCGAAAGGTATTATTGTTCTCTTGGACATGAGCGCTCCTTATTTCCTTTCCGCGACCTTGCACTTGTTCACCAGAGGCACGCAGGTGACCTCCGAATCGTGCAGCAAGGTCCGATTGTAATCGAGCACAAGGCCGTCGAACTTCAGCCCGGCGAGATCCTGCAGCTCGTTTTCCGCCAGCATGGCGCAAAAATACACGCCGGAAATACTGGGGATGGCCTCGCCTTCCCTGATCGGAAGACGAAAGTTCCGAAGCTCCATATCCTTGTCGAAATGGTACAGTATATCCATGAACCCGTCCTTCACCGGAGCGCTGGACATGGTCACGAACCTGTAGCCCTCATTCTTCATCCGCATGACTTCACTGATCACGGTTTCGGATGTGACTGGGGTTGCGTCTATCACGTCAATATCCTCATGCGGGAGTTAGCCCGCTTGCTTTTGCTGGAAGAGGTTCAGGGCCTCGACAACACCATCGATAATGGCCTCGGGCCGAGCCGGACAACCGGGGACATACACGTCTACGGGTATGACTTTGTCCACGCCACCCACCACGTTATAGCAATCGCGGAAAATGCCGCCCGTCAGTCCGCATGCGCCGATGGCGATGACGGCCTTGGGGCTTGGCATCTGCTCATAGATGTTCCTGAGCACGCTCTTGTTGCGATGATTGACGCAGCCCGTAACAAGCAGCACGTCCGCATGCTTGGGGTTGCCCACGTTGATGATGCCGAATCGCTCCACGTCGTAAAGCGGTGTCAGGCAGGCCAGAGTCTCGATATCGCAGCCGTTACAGCTTCCGCAGTCAAAATGCATGATCCACGGAGATTTGGCGCGAGATTTATCTATGAATCCCTTGAACATGGCTTACCTCGCATAGAGCCAAATGAAGTTGATGAACGACAGCGCAAGGCCGATACCCCAGACGTACCTGAGCATCCAACGCCAGGTCATGCGAGCCATGGTGTTGTCGATGAGCAGTTCGGCAAAATAGACGCATACCAGCAAAAGCAGCATCCAGTACCAGCTTGTGGCCCAGAAGAGTGCCGTAACGCCAAGAATGAGCACGGTTTCGTACCAGTGGGCCACCTCAATGAGCGCAAGGAACGGCCCCGAATATTCGGTGAGCACGCCCTTGACCAGCTCCTGATGCCCGTGATGGGAGGTGGAGAAGTCGAAAGGCGACTTGCGCAGCTTGATGGTCAATGCGTAGCCGAGAACGATGAACATGAGCGGAAGCTTGGCGATCAGCGGACTCTCGTAGGCGAGAATGTCCGAAACGTTGAAGCTGCCCACCACAAGATACATGGACACGAACACGAGAATGAGCATGGGTTCGTATGTCAGTATCTGAATGAGTTCGCGCTGTGCGCCGATCTGGCTGTATGGACTGCGCGCGGAAAGCGCTCCCATGACCAGAAACACTGCTCCGGCAGCCTGCACGAAGAATATGATCAGCAGGTCGGCCTGGGCAAAGAACAATCCCACGGACATGGCCGCGGCAATGAGGTAAACCCACGCACAGAGAATCTGCCAGCGGTTGACCACCAGCTTTTCCTTGCCGAACAATTTTGCCGCGTCATAGATGGCCTGCATGATCGGTGGACCTTGCCGGGACTGCATCCAGGCAGTGACCCGACGGTCGAGACCAGCCAGCAGGCCGCCCGCGACTGGGGCAAAAACAACAGCGATTATTGCGAAAATAAGACCTTGCATTACAGCGCCCCTCCCATCATCAAAACGATCAGGCCGACCGCCGCAATGTTGGCCCCCAGCGTCAACCGGGCCTCGCCGAAGAATTCGCCGAGGTAGTAGTTGCTGGCGGAATACGGCACTACCGTATCCATGGGACCGTTGAACGCGCCCTCATCCGTGACGTTGGCGCCTCCCACGTAGGGAGCAACCTCCCGAACGTCTCTGGAACGCATGGCCCGATTCAATGCAAAGAGCGATGCAACACCTATCAGCAAAAAAAGCGGATAGATGGCAAAACCGCCCGTGGCGGTTGCTATGATGCCGTTATCCACGGTCATGGCTGCAGAACTCATGAGCGGAGCCAACAACTCCGAATAAATGAGCGGAGCAAGGAAACCGAAAACCATGGCGCCAAGGCACAGCAGCTTCAACGGGAAGGAGGTAAACAGGGGCTGGCGCTCCGAAGGACCGCCGATCTTGTGGCCACCCATCAGCAACCCGGCCCAACGTGCCCAGTAAAGCACTGTCAGGGCGCTTCCCAATGCCATCATGACCACAACGAACAAATGCCCGGATGCAGCCTCGATGGCCATCCACTTGCACAGCAACACGCCGAACGGCGGCAGCAGCATGGTCAGGATGCCTACAATGGCGATAGCCGCTGTGCGCGGCATGGTCTTGAACAGTCCACGCATGTCTTCGATGTCCCGGGAACCGATGGCCTGCTCAATAGTGCCGACGCAAAGGAACAACAGGGATTTGGAGATTGCGTGAAAAATGATCAGCAAAATTGCGGCACTGAGAGCCAACGGCGTATTCAGGCCGGCACAGGCGATAATCAGGCCGAGATTGCTGACAGTGGAATACGCGAGAATCTTCTTGCCGTTGCTCTGGCCGATAGCCAGGGCGGCACAGGCAAGAAACGTGAATGCACCGCAAAGGGCAATGCCATCGCTGACGAACGTACCGCGAAACATGGGGGCAAACCGCAATACGATATACACGCCAGCCTTGACCATGGTGGACGAGTGAAGCAGCGCAGAAACCGGAGTGGGAGCGACCATGGCCCCCAACAACCAACTCTGGAACGGTAACTGCGCGGCCTTGACGAACCCGGCCAGACAGAGAAATCCGACCGCCACCAGCAGTCCGCCGGTGGCCGGACCGGCTGCCAGCATGGCGGATACGTCCAGCGTTCCGGTCTGGGCGTATGCCCACACCATACCAACAAGGAAAGCCAAACCGCCGAGGCTGTTCATCCACAGAGCGCGTGTCGCGTTCCTTACAGCGACATCGGTTTTGTCATGCCCGATCAGCATGAAGGAACAAAACGTTGTTACTTCAAAGAAGAAGTAAAGCCACAGAATGTTGTTTGCCAGAACCAAGCCGTTCATGGCGCCCAAGAACAATACCAGATACAGGAAAAACTGCGGCTGGCGGCTTTTCTTGAGCTTGAGATGTGCTTCGTGCTCCTTCATGTAAGGGAGCCCGAAAATACAGATCAGCGATCCCACGATGGAAATCACGAGCACCATGATCAGTGACAGGTTGTCCGCCACAAGGGCCGGTCCGCCTGCACCGTGTTCAACCATGAACAACTCGAAAAAACCGAGCAGGGCGATCTGCGCTACAGTAAAAAGTTTGATGAGGAGGTTCTGGAGCTTGAAACCGAAGTAAAGCACTACAAACAATAGTGCGAAGTCCAGAACGGTGACAATGCTGCCCCACCCTATTCCGAGAAAGGAACCGGGCTGAAAGGCAAAAGCCCCCTGTTGCAGAAGGCCGAGCGACGCGACAGCCAGTATCGCGCCTGTCACCGTGACAATGGCGGTGCGCAAGGAACCGGACCTGAGAAAATAACAGGCGGTCCCCGCTGCCACCGGTAACACGATGAGAAGCAGTAGCAGGTTAGACATGAACACCCCTTTTGAATGGTTGCCTGCCTTGCGAAGGGGCGGCCGCACCCCCGTACAGCCGTAACCCCCTTAAACCGCAAACCTTTACCGAGGTAAACGTGTTATTAAGAAAAATTCGGAATCAGGTCAATAGTTTCTTTTTTCACAAGCGGTTAAAAATGCTTTTTCTTCACGTAAATGAACGGCAAAAGCTCTTTTTTAAAAAAATTGATTGATCAATCAACTTGATACAATAACACCACAAAAAGAGAACACCATGCATTTTGCATGCATCAAAACATCACTACAGAGAAAAAGCGCATGAGATGTTTGGAATGCATCATTCCGAACGCTATGGTAGGATTTAGTGCAGAAAAAATACTATACTTAAAAATATCCAAGACTGGATAACTGCGCCATATGTGCTTCTTTGGCCGCAGAACGCCCGGAGCGCTCGCCGCCACTGCCTTTTGCCGTGCAGGGCACACACCCCAACGAACGGTAGCCCTGATCATACAAAGAACAGTGTTCCAGGCCGAACTGGGCATGGAAGGCCCATATGTCGGTCTCTGTCCAATCCAGCAGGGGGTTGCAGACCTGATGCGCAGGCCAGCCACTCAAGGCATCGCGATTTTCAAGAGGAGAACGGCCGGCCCTATCGGGATGTTCATCACGCCGGATGCCGGTGATGAGCGTTTTTGTGCCTGTCAGGCCGATAGCCTTTTTAAGAGGAAGAATCTTGAGATCACGGCAACAATTAACAGGGTCTTTGGCGAGCGGGTAGCCTTGCAGGGCCATGTCTGGCCTGGCCACGAACAAGTCCACGTTCCACAATGCAGTCATTTTATCCCGGTACGCCAAAACCTCCGGAAACTTGCATCCGGTGTCCAAAGAAATTGCGCAAACCGGCCCTTTTTCCAGATGTTCAAGGATCGTTTTCCACAAAAACATAACGACCGTGGAATCCTTGCCTCCAGTCCATGCAACGCGAATATCCGATGCCCTCTGCGTTTCCAGCAAGGAAAGCAACAGGCTCTCCGAGGATTCAATTTTCTCTTCCAACGTGATCATGAAGCGCACTGTGCACGGCTCATCGCTCCATTGCAAGCCCACCACACGCCGTGTATCATGCCTGCGCAAGGAGAAAACATGCTGGAAACAATCAAGACGCTTGTAAAATCCAAGGACATTTGCGTTCTGGGCACCTCCAACGGAGACTTGCCGCATACGTCACTCATGGCCTACGCCGCCGATAAGGACGCTCAATTCTTCTGGCTGATATCGAGCATGAGCACGCGCAAAATGCGCAATCTACGAGCCAATCCTCATGCCAGCCTACTGATCGATACCCGTGAGCAACATTTGCCCGACCATCGGGACAGGGCCATGGCCCTGACTGTTTCCGCAACATACATTCCGCCGTCCAGCCGGGGCGAGCTGATGGTGCTCAAGGAACGTTTCATTTCATATATGCCTCACATGCAAGACTTTGCCGAGCGAGGCGACACCACGGTAATCACGTTGAGGGCAAACAGTTTCCTGCTGTTGGCAGGTCTGGATCAGCAGCACTTTATCGACCTCGGGCAAAACTGATAAAAAAAAGATAAAAAAAGTGCTTGACGCTGAAACGTGCAAAGCATAAAAACATCCTTCGTTGCGCGCCCGTAGCTCAGCTGGATAGAGTGCCGGACTACGAATCCGTAGGTCAGAGGTTCGAATCCTCTC